>JAFYHY010000075.1 GCA_017538895.1 Aeriscardovia sp.
CCCGATGAGCAAGAAAATAGGAAAGGAGGCGGAAAATGAAAAATAGACAAGTTTATCTAAAGTTATCGCGTAATTGCGTTGCGTGCGTGATGTCGCTTGCGTTTTCTTTGACGTTCTTAGCGTGCTCAAGTAGCGAGGATGTCGCCGGTGGCGTGACCGATATCGGGAATTCTATTGCAAGGGAGCCTGATACGCTGAGATATTTTGGCGTGGTGCAAGACTTGCAGGGGCGTGCCGTGCCTGCTGCGCGTGTGGTTGCTTATCTGGATAATTCAAAAGAAATTGTGGATTCGCTTGAAACGGTCGCTGATTCTACAGGATTCTTTAAGCTTGGCCCGATTACAAGGTTTTCGGAGTTAAAAAAAATGCCGCTTTTTTATGCGGAATCCAAAGGACAATCCGGCTTGCGTGGCGATGGACTTTCTTATGTAAGGAAGGATACGATTTGTATTGGTCCGCATAAGACTGTAAGCGGAAAAATCTCCGGGGCGACTTCTGGTTATATGCGCATTCCGGGAACGCATTTGCGCTCGCCGATTGCCGAGGACGGCTCCTTTGCGTTCGATTCCATCCCGTCGGGTTATAGAATGGACCTTGTGTACATGCAGAATGATTCGGCAATCGCTGAGTTCGAATTTACGGCATTGGGTTCGATGGATACGCTTAAGTTGCCTGAACTTTCGGTCAACGGGGATATGCTTACGAGCAGCGATATGTCAGTCATTGCGAGTTACTATGGTTTCCATTATTACCTTCCGGATTATTATTATCTCCCGAATGGATATGGCAATCCAGAAGTTCAAAAAGTTCTCCACATGGATGGTGATGTCAAGGTGCTAAATCACGATTCCTCTTTAGTGGATAACATAAATTACGTAGAGGGGGTTCGAGGTGAAGCTGTTCTTTTGGAACCGGGACAATTTATCGACCTCGATACGCTTGACCCTACAGGTGGCGACTTTACGCTGTCGTTATGGACGAAGTGGAATGGTCCCAATAGTGAACACCAAGTGCTGTTTAGCCAGCGTGATTATTGGAGCGATTCAACTTCGCGATTCCAGTGGCATTACGAGGTGAATAGCGGAACGTTTGCCGTGATGAAAAGTATGCCGGGCAGCCCCGAGGCGGTGTATTTCGGGGATTCGACTTCCGTGCCTGTTGGGGAGTGGGCTTTCCTTGTGCTCGTTTCCAAGAATCACAAGGTGAGCATGTATGTGAATGGCGAACCTATAGCAATTGCGGGTTCCGATGGAACTGAATTTGCAGGGGAATTTGTGCCGAACGAGCTGAATCGTAACGTCCCCTTCCGCATCGGTGGCGATGAAATCGAGACTGAAACCTGGAACGGCGCACTCGATGAAATTTGGGTGGAATCAATCGCCCGCAGTCCCGAGTGGATTGAGGTCATGTACGAGCAACTGAAGCCTTAAAATGTGTTTCCAAAAATTATGTATTTTGTAAATTATATATAAAAATTTACATTGAAAAATTGATAATAATTGCTTATATTTGGAAATATGATAGATGTTTCCAAAATTAGTGTATTTATGTATTTTGATTACCGCGATTATATTCGCGCTGTTTTGGAAACAATGCAGTCAAAGGGCCTTTCGCTCCGAGCGATTCAAGAAAATGCGGGTGTTTCCGGTTCTGCGTTTTTCAGCCGAATCCTAGATGGCTCGCGCCCGCTGTCCATTGCGAATGCGAAAAATATCGCCAAGTCTTGGGGGCTTTCTGTTGATGAATCGGATTACTTTCTCGATTTGGTGCGCTTCGGTAACGAAAAGAATGTAGATGTACGCGAAGAATTGTTGCGAAAGCTCCTTGCGGTCCGTGCGAACAATCAGGAATTTGCTCTGCAGGATTCTTCGCTCAAGTTTTTCTCGAAATGGTACTATCCCGTGTTGCGCGACTTGCTCCCTCTGCTTCCGCCAAATATGCCGGCGGAAAAAATTGGACGCATGTTTACGCCAGTGCTTCGCGCTCCTCAGGTGGAAAGTGGTATTCGCTATTTGATGGAATCGGGATTCGTTACGTTAGATGAAAATGGTGTATATCGTGTGGAACAGCCTATTGTTTCAACTCCGCCTCGCGTGCGTTCTACGATTTTACGCAAATACCATCTAAAAAATCTTGAAGTGAATAGTGAAGTTTATGATCTGTTCACTAGTGATGACCGCAGCGTTACGAGTGTTACGTGCAGTTTGTCTAAAGAAAGCTTTGAAAAAGTCCGCGAAGAAATTGCGAAACTTCGCGAAAAAATTCTTGCGTTATCTCGTGAAGAGAAAAATCCAGACCGTGTTTGCCATGTAGGGTTTCAGTTGGTGAACCGCGCCAAAGTCAAGGAGGTAAAGTAATGTACCTCCGTAATGTTTTACGAAAACAGGCTTGGGTATTCCCTTTGGGTGTTGTGGCTTTTGTCGCAATCCTTTGTATTTCGCTTGTTGGCTGTAGCGGAAATTCTGACATCGCAAACGGCACGGGTAGTAATGCTGGTGAAACTGAAATTGCAGGGATTATCACGGCGACAAATCATGGGAAACCTTTGGTGAATGCGCTTGCCCGTGTGTGGATTTTGGACGAAGACTCCATGCATGTGGCGTATGAAGATTCTTTGGATAACAATGGTGTTCTTGAAATTAGGTCCACTGTTCTTGGTGAAAAAGCGCCTGTCCAGCTTTTGGAAACGCGTTCGGGCGACTCGTTATCTACAATGCGCTGGGTCAATCTCGAACGTAGTCCCGAACAAACCCTTTCTATTGCGGCAAGTGAGACTCTTAAGGGTTCGATAACGAATAACGGTGTTGCTGTAGAAGGTGCAACTGTTTCCATTTTGGACAAGTCCGTCGTTACAGATGTAAACGGAAACTTTGAATTTAATGATTTGCCTGCGGGCGTGCATTATGCTTTTGTCGAAGGCTATTTTGGAAAGTTCTCGTACCAGATGGAAACCGGATTGAATGAAGGTGCGACAACGAACAACATTAATCTCGCAGATAGCATTTTTACGGTTGTCGAAGATTTTGAAAACTGGAAAAAACAGACATTAATCGGAAAAAGTTTTGGACAGGGCTGGTGGTTTATTTGCACAGACTCGTTGCAGGGTGGCGGAAGCCGTGCAAGCGCGGGTGTCGATAGTGAAAATCTTTTTGTTTCTGGCGATAGCGCCAAAAGTGGAAAAAGCTTGCACGTCTCATTTGATATAGATGAGGAAACTCCGGGGCATTATGGAGTTATCGGTTTTACGATTGGTGACGATTTTGATAAGGCAGAAATGTTTGCGTTCTATGATTTGCGTAAGGCGACTGCAATTTCGTTTGATGCCAGAGGTTCTGGAAAAATCTCGTTGCAGATAGCCAAACGCAGTGATAAAGGCGAACGTGAATATCACGAATCGTACTTTGTGACGCTTACGGAAAAATGGGAACATTTCACGTTTACGGCAGATGATTTCGATACAGAACTTATTGCAGTCAATGCAATCAACATTCTCGTTATTGACGATACCGAAATTTACCTTGACAATATCCGCTTTGACGGTATTTCGCCCAGTATGTGGCCGAGTCTCGGGATGCGTTTTTAAAATTCTTTTTCACGTATAGGAGAGAGTATGAAAAAGTCAAAAATGGCGATTGTCGCCTTGTGTGCGTTTGCCTTTGTGGGTAGCGCATTTGCAACAATTCAGCCCACGCGCGTAGGTCCCGTAAGTCAATACGGTGCTTTGCAAGCCGGCAAGAATTCCGCTGGCGAAGGCCGCATTTATGGAAGCGTGCAAGGCGTCAAAGATGGAGCCGAAGTTCAGGTGCGCGGAATGAGCCTTACCTGGAGTATCTTTTGGCCAAACGGAATGTCGTTCTACGGCAATTCCTTTATTGATTCGCTTGTAGGCGAGTGGAATGTTGAACTTGTTCGCTCTGCAATGGGTTCCGTTGGAAATTGGGGACAAGGGAATTACAAGACTCGTCCTGAATATTATTCCGCACAAATGGACACGGTCGTACAGGCGGCTATCAGAAACGATGTTTATGTTTTGGTGGACTGGCACAGTGAAGGTGGCTATTATAATTGCATTCACAAGGGTGTAAAACCGAAGTACGAATTTAACGATAATAAGGCTTGCTTTACGGCAAGTGATGCCGCGAAATTCTTTGGGACCATGGCTCAGCGTTATGGCAAATACCCGCATGTGATTTTTGAAATTTACAATGAACCTGTGAGTGAAAGTTGGAATGACCTCAAGGCTTATGCTGATACAGTTGTTCAGGAAATTCGTAAATATTCGGATAACTTAATTGTTGTAGGGACACCGATGTGGTCTTCTGCGGCTGGCGATGCTGTTGCAAATCCCGTCGTTGACAAGAATGTTGCTTACACGCATCATTTTTATGCCAATATGCATAACATCAATGAGACATCGACTAGCCAGAATGCAAGCCCGAACAAGGCTATTGCTGCGGGTCTCAGTGTTTTCGTGACCGAATGGGGCTGGGTCGAAAAAGATATCAACGATGCCAAGACCAAGGCGAATGCCGATGCGTTCCTGAAATGGGTTGACGAAAAGAAACTTTCTACCGCCAAATGGGATGTCGAAAAACCGTATCTTGAAGATAATGATGACGACAACTATATCAAGGCGAACGTTCTTCCGCAAAAGACGACTTACACAAAGAACCTTGATTGGGCTTCGCAAATTAACGATGATCTCCCGTTTGCTCTCAAGACGACATCGACAGATGCTACCGGAGAATGGAGCTTTATTACGGATGTGAGCGGTAGCGATGAACAGGGTGACCACGGTAATTCTAGTTTCGAAGATAACTCCGAAAACGGAATGGTCAAGATGGATAAAATCAAGCTTGATACGGTCGGCACGGCTTTTGACTATGCACCTTATGTGAATGCCGATTTTACTTTCAATTTTGATATTTCCAAGTGCAAAATGTTCAGCTACCGCTATAAAGGTACGAACCATCAATTTGTAGCCTATAGCGATTGGAATACGTCTACCGAAATTCTCGGTCAGGGACTTTGGGATTATCCGTTTGTCGGCATGCCTTATTCTCCGGAATGGACAACCGCTTATGTGGATTTTGGCTGGATGGTCAATAATGGCTGGCAGGCTGATGTACCGACAATTTTCTCTACAAAGTTGACGACGGCGCTCCGCTTTAGCGTTACCAACGTTGCGTTTGGCGATTATCTCTGGATTGATAGTCTCAAGTGCGTCGAAGATGTGTCCAATTACACGGTTATGGAAATCCCGGACGTTTTAAGTATCCCGACGGCGAGAATGGCTGCTCGCAATTTTGTTCGCGTGAATACTGACGGCTTGAATATCGTTGCGACGGGCGTTAAGAATGGAAGCCATTATTCGCTCTCCAATGTTCTTGGACAAACTTTGCGTGTGGGCGTGGCGAAAGCGGGCAATTTCTCGATGACTGCGCCGCGTGCTGGTCGCTACATTCTCCGCATTGGAAATTCTGTCTATCCGGTAACGGTAAAGTAATATTCATCTTTCTATTAAATCTTAGAATTGGCTTTGCCAATAAAAAGCACCCAAGCCGAGAGTCGCGGGCAAGCTTGCTTGCCCATGACCGAGGCGCAGTGCTTAGAATTGACTTTGTCAATGAAAAGCACCTCGACGTTTGCCGAGGTGCTTGATTATTTGGATCGATGAGAACAGTTAAAATAAAACCCTGTACGGAATTTGTTTTTCGAAGCGGCGGCCTTTCAGGTCATGGAACGAATTCTTGTGCGTTTGAGGTGCGTTGCGGATTGCGCGCGCATCTCGGAATGCGTCTTGAATTGCGGTTGTTGAATCTTGCGCAGTTTCGCTGGAATCTTGCGGCGGATCGATAGCGCTCGCGGACTTTTCGACGAGTACTTCTACGCGGCCTGAGTATTCAGTGTTGTCGTTCCCTTTGACGGTGTACTTGAACGAGGCAAGTCCCTTGAAATTCTTGTCGGGCGTGAATCGAGCTGTGTAGCCATCTTTCTGCAATTCGACGGAACCGTTTTCTGCTGCCGATACGGTGCAAGACGGCTTTACTTCCTGGAACCCACGCGTGATTGTACGCAAGTCAAAATCGAGCGTCCCGTTGCC
>JAFYHY010000076.1 GCA_017538895.1 Aeriscardovia sp.
GACCGATAAGCTGCATGGCCGGATACTGACACCGGATGGGCTCCGGCTCATCTGCGCTGGTCTGGACAATGATCCAGAGAAGATCGGCATCTCTGATTTACAACCGGAAACAGAGATTGATGAGTTGTTGTTTTTTCATTTGTCGCGTAGACTTCATGGAACAGAATATGATGTTTCAGGGCGGAATTTGGAAAATCTTTTCACCACTGGCAACGCTCTTAGTGACTTTTTGAGATTGTGCAGTTGATGGCGGAGGATTCCTGATGCCTACTGTCGAACCATTAGGGTCGAGACAATGGAAATCCCCATGCACTCGCCGCAGGAGCAGGGTTGAGGCAATGGCACCTCCTCCCTACCGGCTATTATAAGGAAGAAGGGCAGCGGTTGAATTGTTCCCGATAACGAACAGGGCCAGAGACAACGAAGAAATCCGGTGGATTTGTTCTTACGGAACTATATGGATTTATTTCCGCGAACGAACGGGGCCGCTGACATCCAAATCGACGTGTCGAGCCACGTTGAGACGGTTGTATTGATAACAAGGGTGAAAGAGTGAGAGCGTAAAAAAACCTTATATATCAGGGCTTTCAGCACATATGGGTGTAAAACCCATTGAGTAAAATCATGAAAATATCGCTTCGAGGGAATAAGTCCATAAGAGCGGTTTTTGATAGTTAAGTGGTCAGGTTAGATGTCATAGCTCGGTGAGTGGTCGGGTTAGATGTCAGCGTTCGCGAGTGGTCAGGTTAGATGTTTTTTCAGAAGTTTTTGAGGTTGTGTGGTCAGATTGGATGTGGGCATTAACAAGCTATTTTAAAAAGATCGCTTTAATGAGGTGAGCATACATGAATGAAATTAAAACAGTATTAGATGAAGTTGTATCAGCATTGGCAGATGTGTCAGGCATCCAAGCAGTTGTGCTTGGCGGCTCTCGCGCAAGGGGCACGCATTCCCCTGACTCAGATATTGATATCGGTATTTATTACAATACGGAGACACTTGACCTTGTGTCCTTGAACAAGGCAGCCAAACTTGTGGATGATGAACACAGGGATAATTTGGTCGTTCCTCCTGGTGCATGGGGAGAATGGGTTAATGGCGGTGGCTGGCTTATGATGGATGGATACCATGTTGACTTTATACTACGGGATATAGAACGTGTGGAAAATGTAATTTCAGAATGTCAGGAAGGGATTATTTCCGCACATTATCAAACTGGACATCCCCATGCCTACATGAATGTGATGTATATGGGAGAATTAGCAGTATGCAAGGTATTGTGGGATAAACAGGGTAATATTTCAGCTTTGAAGCAAGTCGCGAAAAAATACCCGCCGAAATTGAAAAGAGCTATTATTGGTTTCTTTACGTTTGAAGCAGAGTTTTCTTTAATGTTCGCGGAAAACAATGCCAGGAAAAACGATGTTTATTATGTTACTGCTCATATTGTACGGGCGATTTCAGCGCTGAACCAGGTGTTATTTGCAGTAAATGAAGAGTACTGCCTGAACGAAAAAAAGGCAGTCGGCATGATAGAGCATTTTAACATTCACCCGCTTGGATACAAAGATAAAATAAATTCAATTTTTGCGGCAGCCGGAACAGATGGAGCAAATGCCTGTGTGCAGCTAAAGCAATTGATTAACGAAGCGAAAGGTATTTTTCTGAATGACTGATGAACATATCCGGTGAAAGATTCTAACTACACAAAGAAGGTGAGAATATGAACAACATTTATGATAATAGACAATTTTTTGACCAGTATTCGAAGATGTCACGCAGTCAACAAGGCTTATCCGGAGCAGGTGAATGGCATCAGTTCAAGGCCTTGTTTCCTGAATTAAGCTACAAAAGCGTACTCGATCTTGGATGCGGTTATGGCTGGCATTGCAAATATGCGGTTGAGTGCGGTGCAAAGCAGGTATTGGGTATTGACCTGAGTGAAAAAATGATACATGAAGCAAAAGCAAAAAACGCAGACTCGAAAATTACCTATCGGGTTTGCGGGCTGGAGGAATATGATTATCCCGCCAATTCATATGATTGCGTGGTTTCTAATCTGGTGCTTCATTATATTGCAGATATTGATACGATTTTCAGGAAAATATACTTGACGCTAAAGGCTGATGGCGTTTTCCTTCTTAACATTGAACATCCTGTTTTTACAGCGGGTGTAAACCAGGACTGGATTTATGATTCGAATGGCAGATCACAGCACTGGCCTGTTGATGATTATTTTTATCCCGGAGAGCGAGTTGCCCATTTCCTAGGACTGGATGTCACGAAACAACATCATACATTAACGCAAATTCTAATGGGGCTTATAAAAGCCGGATTTCGGCTGGACGTTGTTGAGGAAGCAATGCCAAGCGCCGATATGATGGACATTCCGGGCATGTCAGATGAAATGCGCCGCCCAATGATGCTGCTAATTAAGTCTGTGAAACAAGCTTGATAGCATCTGAGTTGGGAAAGTGTTGATAGCGGAAAGCCAACGCGCGAGGAGGTTTAATATGCAATATGGACCAGATCCAAGTTCCATTTATCCAAATGACAACATCAAAAGCATATGCTACATAAAAAATTTAATCACACGTCCAAATATTATAGTAGGCGATTACACCTACTATGATGATATCAATGGTGCGGAACGATTTGAAGAGCACGTTACACATTGCCATCTTTCTCCAGGTATGCTATACTGTTTTCGCATGGACATTGAGCAAAACCAGGAAGCATATCTGAATGCCAGTCGTGCCAGTACCAGTCACCTGTCATTCAGAGAAGATGGAGGTGCAGCACGTGGCGCGTAA
>JAFYHY010000077.1 GCA_017538895.1 Aeriscardovia sp.
AGGAGCAGGCGCTCCGTCCAGAAGGTACATGAAATTGATGTCTCTCTTGCAGGCAGACTCAATATCACGACTTGAATAGATTCTGTTCATTGCTGCATAGATGACAATCTTAAGCATCTGACGCGGTGTGGCCTGATTCTTTCTGGTTCTGTCATAAGTCCCATATAGATCAGAAAGATTCATTTCCTCCACAAATGCACTAACCAGGCGTACCGGATCATCGGATGAGATAGAAATCTCTATGTCGAGCGGAAGTTTGATTTGATGATACAAGGAAGATACAGTATAATCTCCTTGTAAGATTTTGTTTAGTAGCATAAACAAATTTTACAGCAAATGCCGGGCTTTTCGAAGCTCGGTTTTTGTTTTATTGACTATTTCATAGACAGACCAGCCCCTCTAATGTTATTTCCTCACGATCAAAATACCATCTTTTTCCAGCACTCCGCTTCCATCTTCACCCTTATTCCACTTGCGGGAATAAACAACCTCCGAGAACTCAGAGCACTCTATTGTTACATCCTCTTCCTCACAGTTGAGGTAAACCCCGATTGTCTCATTCTCCCCAATCTTGAGATAAGAAATCACCCTGTCCCCGGGTACGTCGTTGGGAAAATGGAAATTCCTGCTCTTGCAGGACTGCAGCCTGTGCCTCATTGCGATGAGGTTCTTCATCTCAGTGAGTTCATCAGCTCTTTTACCTGCATCAATCTCATCCCATGGCATGCATCTGCGGCAGTCCGGGTCAAAGGACCCGTCCATGGCAACTTCGGTTCCGTAATAGATGCAGGGGCTTCCCGGCATTGTAAAAAGAACTGCCAGCTGCTGGTAAAAAACATCTATGTTGTGCTGTGCCTTGTCCAGAAGCCTGTTGGTGTCGTGAGAATCCAGGAGGTTAAAGAGCACGTCGTTAACCTGTGAGTAGTACATGGTGAAGCACCTGTTTATATCGTATTCAAAGGTCTCTCTGCCGCGGTTTTTGTAGACCCAGAAATCCGCTATGGCAGTTGTCAGGGGATAGTTCATGACAGAGTCATACTCATCTCCCTGAAGCCACGAAATGGAGTCGTGCCAGATCTCGCCCAGAAGATAGAAATCATCCTTCATATGGCTTGTCATGTATCTGATGGCCTTGAGGAATGAGTGAGAAATTTCGTTCCCCACGTCAAAGCGAAGTCCGTCAATGTCAAAGGTCTCGATCCAGAATCTGATGATATCAAGAAGGTACTTCTGAACCGCAGGGTTGTTGGTGTTGAGCTTTGGCATGTACTCAACAAAGGCAAACGAATAGTATCTGCCGTCTCTTGTATCGCGTCCATGCTCAACAGGCCACTTGTTTATCATGTACCAGTCGGCGTATTCAGATTCCTGTCCCTTTTCCTGGATGTCCAGCCACATGGTGTGATCTGCGCCTGTGTGGTTGAAAACCGCATCCAGCATCACTCTTATTCCGGCTGCATGTGCCTCGTCTACCAGGGCCCTAAGGTCCTCGTTGGTGCCAAAGTGAGGATCCACCTTCCTGTAATCTCTGGTGTTGTATTTGTGGTTACTGTGGGCCTCAAATATGGGATTGAGATAAATGCCGGTAATGCCAAGTTCCTTAAGATAAGGGATCTTATCTCTTATTCCCCTTATATCTCCGCCGTAGTAGTCATGGAATCCAACCTCTCCTGTCTGCCATTCCATTACGCCTTCAGGATCTATGCTGTGATCCCCGTTGCAGAATCTCTCGGGAAAGATCTGATACCACACCGTATCATTTACCCAGGCAGGGGTTCTGCAGACGTCCGCCGAGTTCATCCAGGGCATTATAAAATATGAAAGAGTCTTGCCCTCCTGGTTCATCTCCTCTTCTGTGTAAAAACCATCCTCAAAGAAGTACATGCACTCATCGCCGCTCTGAATTTCGAAGTAATACTTGCATCTCTTGTACCGGGGCACTAAAGTTGTGGTCCACCATATGTGATCCTTTAATCTCTTCTTGAAGCAGATTTCTTCTCTTTTTCCGCTCCAGCGCTCGTTTCCGCCCATAATCCCCGCCTCGTAGGGGTCGCCGTATATGATAAACACTTTATCGACATCATATCCTGTTTTGATATTGATTATCAGGTGGTCATTATCTAGACAATAGCAGTACTGTTCTGACATTCTGTGATATATGGCACTTCTGTTCATTATAATTCTCCTTTAGGAAAACGTTTTCCGCAACAAGCAAACTATAACCTTAAACCAATTTTTGGTCAATACCCTGTTTTCTTTTCAGCGCAAAAAGGGGCTGTCGCTTTAGATTAGTGCGACAGCCCCTTAGTGATTTGTATTAAATCACATTTAGTTCTTTCAGTTTCTGCATCGTCGATTCTGCATCCGTAAAGAGGATTCCCGTTCCTCCCATGGCTTCCCACTCTTCAATGTTTTTTTCCAGATCATCAATAAGGATGCATTCTTTTCCCGTACAGAACTGAGGTTTTTCCTCACGGAAAACTATGTTTATCTTAACTGTCTCCGAAAGTTCCCTCCTGGTCCAGCTGATCTTGTCTTCTCCGGCGCTGTCTATGCCCCTTTTGGGTTTGGGGATTCCTGTCAGGATCTGGCATCTATCGCCGTATCTGTCATATACGGCAGCAAACAGTTCTTTGGCGCCGGGCATAGGTTCCAGATAATCATAGAAATGTTTAGCCAGCTTAATTCTGGCCCACATATCATCATCTTCAGCGGGTGTACGTTGTTTCAAGCCCTGTAAGGGACAGGGAAGGCCGCATATCTCGGCAACTCCTCGCTCAAAGTCCGCCAGCACGCCATCCATATCAAAGAAAATCTTCTCAACAACCATCTTTCCCTCCTACTTTGAACACGTTCCTCATGATATCTATTGTATCAAATCACGAGTCCCATATAACGGACAGCATGAGATATAAGAAAACCGGGGAACACATCGCTCCCCGGCCTTTTGCATCAATATAAATGTCACTGACTATACGAACTTAACTGCTGTTCCGTATGCCATTACTTCTGCAGCGCCCTGCCTGATAGCTGAAGATGCATATCTCA
>JAFYHY010000011.1 GCA_017538895.1 Aeriscardovia sp.
ATCGCTGATGGCGCGGATATTGCCAGAGCCGTGCGGAATGGCGCAGAGTTCCTGAAAATATTTGAATACGTTAGCGGGTTGTAAGTCTGACAAAGCTGCCATTTGAGCCTCCTGAATTGTTTGAGTTATGTAAACCCAATCGTGTTATTGGTGTCGTGTTATGTAAACTGATTTGAATATTTCTCAATGATCCCTTCACAGGCATCATACAGCTGTCCGTACACTTCCTCAAATCTTCCCGTGTACCAGGGATCATCGATCTGCTCGCCGGGTCTTCCCGCCAGATCCATGCAAAGCACGATCTTGTTATCGGGATCACCTCCGAAGAACCTTTCTTCCATGATACGCCTGTGAACATCTTCTGTCGCGATGATCAGATCGAAATTGTCATAATCCGATCTCTTCACCTGTCTCGCATGATGCCCGGAACAGTCTATGCCATGTCTGGCAAGCTCAGCTCTCGCGGGGGGATAAACCGGGTTACCTATCTCCTCCGTGGATGTGGCAGCTGACTCGATGTAGAACTGGTCCTCCAGTCCGAGTTTACGCACCATATCCTTCAATATGAATTCTCCCATGGGGCTCCTGCATATATTGCCCCAGCAGACAAAAAGCACTCTAATCATTGACTTTTTTCCTCTCATTTTTTCGATCCGGTAGTCAGACTACCGGGCATAAAAAATCGTATTTATCGAAAGTAGTCATACCAGTAGTTCTTTCTCCTCAAACTGGGTCGAGACGATGCCGTGAATGTCAACACAACACGGGAACAAATCTACCCCTGCGGTACAGGGGAACATATCGCATCGACAAGCTGAAGTTCGTTATTCATCCAATTCTTCGAACCAATTCATATTGGTAAGTCGTGAAGTATTTATTCCAAAACCCCCTGGCATTGGGATTTGCAGTGCCGTGTTCAACCCACATATATCGGTATCCTTCAGATATGGCTCTCAACTCAGCAAACCCGAGAAGTTTTTCAGCGAGTCCTGTTCCGCGATACGCTGGATATACAAAGGCCTCTCCCACATTTGCCGACTGTCCTTCCTTGCCGACCATTTCACAGTCTTCCGCATTCCATTCTATTATTCCAGCAAGCTTTCCGTTATCATAAGCTGCAATCAATTCAAGCGAATCACTCGTATAATAATCATGATATACTTCTTCCGTGAATTCATTGCCCGGATAAAAGACCGGACTGCACCGGAGATGCTTTACAATGTTTTCCGTTGCATCCCAGATTTCCTTCCAGTGTCTCTCAATCTCCTCTTTCTCAAGAACCCGTATATCAAGCGTTCCCCCGGTAATATCTTTACTTTCAAGTAGTTTCACGCATTTCTCAGACATATTTCCAAACTGCATCATGTGAAACGCACTTATGCATGCAGTATCCCCGCTGTATAAATGAATTGAAAAGTCGCACACGCCTCCGTTCACGACAGTATCTGCCAGCTTTTGAAACAGCTTGACCATTGTCTTTTCGCTCTCGGCAAAGTATCCGTACACCGGCACATAACAGTGAGTGACTTCATCTGTCCACTGCACATAATACAGAAAGCCTTCTCCTGCGTTGGAGCTGTTTAACTCTATTAAGTGCATCCCTTCCAGTTTGGAAGCAAATCGTGCTTGAAATTCCTCTCTCGCAGCAAGACCATCCGAAATGACCGTGCTCAT
>JAFYHY010000078.1 GCA_017538895.1 Aeriscardovia sp.
ATCATCTTGCAGTTCGACCAACTAATTTCGTTTACCTCCATATGGATTTTGCTCGGTCTTGCGCATTCAGTATATTAGATGATTGTATATAATGTAATGATTTACATCATCATGAACATGAGCATTGAATTTGAGAGCCTAAATATTAATAATGTGTAATTACGTTTGACCGCTCATTTCGTCCATGTCAGTTTTCGCCCCCTCTGCGAGCAACCTATTATAATCTTGTATCAAATGTGCGGCATACTCTTTAAGTCGTTTCGCCCTGTTCGCATCCTTTGCCTTAAGCGCGCGCGTGTAATCTTCTTTCGCGAGCAAAATTCTGTCTTTCATCTTGTCGATTTCGCTTTGTCGCGCGATTTCTTCTGCTGTTCGCTGCTGCTCCCCCCTCCGCGCCTTTTCGTCCGTCAGCGCGCGTGTTTTCGCCCCTTTCGGCTGTTTTTTCTTCGCGGTTACTCTTTTTTCGCACCACGACAGCAAGTGCGCGACACAATCGCCTTCACTTTCCCAGTCTTTTTCTTTCAATCCCGCGCGCCGCAAAAAGGCTTCAATCAGTTCTTCACAATCCTTTTCTTCAATTTCCAATTCTTTCATTAAAATTTCTTTCGAATCAAAACAGATTTCCCTCGCGCGCGTGAGTGAGAGAGAGTTATTTTTATTATTATTATTATTCTTAACATTATTATTAATAAAAGTGTTGGCGGCTGTGTTAGTCGCTGTGTTAGCGGCTGTGTTAGTCGCTGTGTTATCCATATCATCTAACTCGCTGATATTCATTACATGTATCTGTGTTAACGGCTGTGTTAACATGCGTGTTAGTCGCTGTGTTAGCGTGTGTGTTACTTGCGTAACTTCTATTAGATTGTCTTGTTGCAAAACCTTAAGTGCTGTACGCACATTCTGTACAGACAAACCAAGTTCAGCCGCTATCGCACGTAGAGAATGTGTGTAGTTTCTACTTTCCAACTCCATATGCAAGGCTGCATGGAGATAGACAAGCCGCGCGGCTATATTCTTATAACTTGCAGTGCCGCGAAAGTCTATTATTGTCACATATTTTTTCATGATTCTATGAATGTTTTATCGCTGTAGTATGCGATAAGTTCTTGTGTCCAAAAGTCGCGTATTTCGATGTCGCGTACATGCGTCATGGTGAGCAGTCCGCGCGCAATCATCTTAACTTCTATAATTCTGTCTGCTGTGATGTATGCGATAAACTCGCAATCATCGTCATAATGTCCTTTTATCCTTGTTGATACCATGCTCTATAATCCTAATGCGTCCTTTATTTTCTTGTGTGTACGGGGTGTTATATTGCCCCCTCTTTCCGCCTTGATGACTGATGATAAACTTACCCCAGCCTTTGCCGCGAGGTCTTTTTGGGTTAACCCTTGCTCAAACCTTTCAAGTTTGATTAAATAACTATCTGCTTTCATATTACAATTAATGCGTGTGAAGTGGTTTGTCACATTCGCGGTGCAAATATACACATTTTATAAATACCATGCAAATATTTTACACACTTTTTGCAAACAAAGTGTGGTCGTCTGTCGTGCGCGGTTGTGCTGTGAAAGGTGGTTTGGTTTGCCCGAACGTTGTGGGAGAGCCGCGCTGCGCGCAGCGCGCGGAGCGAGGAACGAGCGAGCAGCGAGCAACGAGCGAACGAGCAACGAGCGAACACATTTACATCTGTAAAATTGTCCGCGTGGTGTTTCTGTGACTTTCACCCCCTTTGTGCCCTTTTGCGGCTCACTTGTTTTTACCTTTTGCGCGCGGTCGCGTATGTGTGCGGATTTCTTGCTGTGCGCCCCCCTCCGCTACGTGCTCGCAAAAAAAAAGCCTTTTTTTTTAAAGGTTTTTTTTTATTTATAGAAAGGCTTTTTTTTGCTGTGCGCGCTCGCGTATGTGTACGCACAGCAAGAAATCCGCCCCCCTCCGCTTCGTGCTCAAAGGAAAAAAACAAGTGAGCCGCAAAAGGGCACAAAGGTGGCTCACCCACAGAAACACCACGCGGACAATTTTACAGATGTAAATGTGTTCGCTCGTTGCTCGTTCGCTCGTTGCTCGCTGCTCGCTCGTTCCTCGCTCCGCGCGC
>JAFYHY010000079.1 GCA_017538895.1 Aeriscardovia sp.
AAAGTACCGTTCGGTTTTTGTTCGGGTGCTTGTCAACTCCCCCAACATCAAAACTACGCCCTGTCAAGCCCACGCGCACGAATATTACACCACGAAAAAAACAAAAGTCAAGAGTTGCAATGTAATGCGAAATGGATTAAAATATAATCAGAAAGTAAATAGGAGTTCCGAATATGGATAACGAATGTTTTAAAAATCTTAAAACAGTAGCTTTAAACGAAGAAGAACGCGAAGAAATCTGTTTCGCGCTTCGTCGCTGCTACTGCGACTATGACGATAACGCTCCGGAAAGCTGGAATCGTGGTATCAAGAAATATAACGATTCTCTCGATCAACTAATCGAAAAGGTTAAATAATGGACGATTTAGTTTGTGATTACTGTGGTCGTGAGATAAGAGAAGATTTAGATTATATTGAAACTAAATATGGTGAAATATATTGTAGCGAAGATGAACTATTAGACGACTTAGAAGAAAGCGAATATTTTACTAGGAAGTATAAAGAGGTGGAAGAATGATTCAAAACTTCATAATTACTTTATTAATCCTCTCCGGCTGCTGTATCCTTCTAACAATAACCGGAATACTACTGCTAACCGTTATAATAGCTATAGATAGTACAATAACTGAAATAAGGAGTAGAAAAAATGCCACGAAAAAAATCAATCGGCGGCCGAGCGCGCGGAATAACCGTAACGTCAAGGCTACTTCGAGAAGTAAAAAAGGCGAACGCGAATCTTCGAAATCTTGATCGCGCTCGCGAATACGGTACTTACGCCAGCCGGCGACTGCTCCGTAACGTCGTTAACTCTAAAAATATCCGCTACAGTCGTAAATCTAAAAATCGAATCAGAGTTAAAAATATGCTCGAATTAAAAACTCCTGAAAAACGGCTGATTCTAAAAGATCTACAAAAATTTAATAAAGCCAGCACGTCGTCAGCTATTGGTGTAGAAAAAACTAGATCCGAGATTCGTAAACAGGTAGCTTTTAACCTCGGTAAAAATAAGGGAATGGAAATCGACGACGCCGACGTAGAAAAGTTCTTCGAGCTGGTATATGACGAAGATTTCCGCTACTTCGCCGATAAAATCGAAGATAGTGAAGCATTTATTATTCTCAAGGAAGTTGAAAAGCGTAACGGCGGTAAATTCGAGTTAGGTAAACTATTACAAAAGCATATGACGTTAAATTCAGAAGAAGCTCGAAATGCTGCGAAGAATTTATACGAAAAATACGTAAAAGACTAATATTATGTATCACTGGACGGAATATTACGGCCACGAGTTCGACGTAATAGGAAATCTAGATAATACAATTTATACCTTCGATATAGAATCTACTTCATATCTTGATTTATACGGCCAGCAGGTTAACGCTTGCGATTATTTATCATTATCCGAAGCTGACCGCGAAGCAGCGATTCCGAAGGGATTAATGTATATCTGGCAGTTTTCTATTAACGATAACGTTTATTACGGCCGGACGTGGGAAGAATTTAGAAAATTCTTAGAACGTCTAGAAGAAAATTCAGAATTTAGAAAAATAGTTTTTGTCCATAACTTATCGTTCGAATTTCAATTCTTACGAACGGTATTTTCGATTAAAAAAGTACTATCGCGTAAGTCGCGTAAGGTTATGTCGGCAGAGCTTAACGATTTTAATATTACGTTTCGCTGTACTTATTATATGTCTAACTGCGCGCTGGCGAAGCTTCCGGAAGTGTTTAATCTGCCAGTCGAAAAGCAAGTCGGAGATCTGGATTACGATAAAATCCGTACGCCAAAAACTCCGCTTACAGCTAAAGAAATGAAGTACTGCGAATACGACTGTTTAGTAGTTTACGAATATATTAAAATCGAGCTTCAGACGTACAAAACAGTTAATAAAATTCCAATGACAGCGACAGGTAAAGTCCGTAAAGAGCTACAGGCCATTACTCTAAAAGATCCGAAATGGCGAAAGAAAATCGGAGCTTGTATTAATATAAAGCCGTCCGTATATAATATGTTAATCGAAGCGTTCGCAGGCGGTTATACTCACGCTAACTATATCTACACTGACGAAGTATTAAAGAATGTCGATTCTTACGACGAAACGTCAGCTTATCCGTACGTTCTAGTTTCTTACAGATTTCCAATGGGTAAATTTAAAGAATGTAGAATCACAGCTCGTGAAGATATGATCGAAAATTTCGCTTATCTGATTCGAGTACGATTTACGAATATTAATAGTAAATATTACAACAATTTTATAAGCGCGTCGAAATGTTTAAATTTTTCTGGCGCTAAACTTGATAACGGCCGTATAAAATCAGCCAGAGAAATAACTATAACGCTTACAGACGTAGATTTTAAATTTATTCTCGACACGTACGAAGTAGAATCTTACGAAATACTAGAATCGTATTTCACAAAATACGAATACTTACCGAAGAAATTTATTAAATTCGTGCTTCAGAAATATATTAATAAAACTCAGTATAAAGACGTCGAAGGTAAAGAAGTAGAATACGCGCTCGAAAAGGGGAAGTTTAATTCGATTTACGGTATGACTGTAACGAATATGATTCGCGACGAAGTAGACTACGACGACGTTAAAGGCTGGAATGAAACTCCGCTCACGAATACCGATATTTTCGATAAGCTAGTTAAAGAAAAGAATAAAGGTTTCTTGAGCTTCGCGTGGGGTGTATGGGTAACAGCTTACGCGCGCGATAATCTGCTACGTCGCGTGATCGAGCTGGATAAATACGTCGTATACTGCGATACTGATTCGATAAAACTAGTACAGGGATACGATCGCTGTATATTTACAGATTATAACGAATCTGTAATTAAGCGAATAAAAAATACCTGCCAGCTGTTAGATATTCCATTTGACAGCTACGCGCCGAAGGATTCGAAGGGAATTCATCACTTATTAGGTATTTTCGAGAATGAAACAGGTAAAGGCCGCGAAGTAACTTACGATAAATTTATAACTCAAGGCGCGAAGAAATATGCGGTAGAAATTAACGGAGAAATTAAAATCACTGTTTCAGGCGTTCCGAAGAAAAAAGGCTCGAAATGTATTAAAAGAATCGAAGAATTCCGCGACGACTTAGTATTCGACGCCGATATTACTAATAAGAAAAACGTAATGTATAACGACGATCAAGCGCCATTTGACTTAATAGACTATTTAGGATTAAAATATAGAGTGAAAGATAAAAGCGCCTGCTGTTTATTGCCGGCGACGTACACTCTAGGTAAATCCTTAGAGTACGCAGATTTATTAACAGATAACTCAAGCGATCGAGCGAAGTTTAGAGAAAATGTCTAAAGAAAAAGATCTAGAATTTATTAAGAAGTATTCGAAAATTAGTATTACTGCTATTTGTAAGAAAATCGGAGTTAACCGCGGTAATGTCTGGACTGGTAGAGCTTCGGCCGACACTATTAGAAAAGTTCGAGAAGCTATTAATTCGGAGATAGATTCAATTAATGGCGAATAAGAAAATCACTCATTACAATATAGATAATATCGTCGCCGAGGACGCAGATTTTAATTTAATCTGGGGTGAAAAGGGTAACGGTAAATCGTACCAAGTTAAGCACAAAAGGGGTATTTTAAAATATCTCGAAACTGGTAAACGATTTATTTTACTTCGCCGCTGGAAAGACGAAGTAACTACTGAAAAAGTAGAACATTATTTCGCTGACGTAGACGTATCTAAATTAACTAAAGGCGAATATAACTGTATTACGACGTACAGAAAATCGATTTTCTTTTCGAATTATGATCCGGAAAACTGTAAAACTACAAGGGGTGAAAAAATCGGCTATGTAATGGCCTTATCGCAAGAGCAGAATTATTCCGGCTGTTCGTATCTAGACGTCGAAGATATTATTTTCGAAGAATTTATGTCTAGAAACGAGTATATCTCGAACGAAGCGAATAAGCTAATGTTTTTGTATTCTACAATTGATCGCAAGCGCCATAAGGTTAAATTATGGCTAGCTGGTAATACCGTTTCGCGCGTATGTCCGTATATTCAAGACTGGGATTTATTAAAGATTATTTCTACTCAAAAACAGGGTACTATAATTACTAAGCATATCGACACTGGCTCACAAGACGAGGAAGGCCGCGAGATTTACGCTAAATTAGCGATAGAATACTGTAAATCTACCGGCGTTTCGTCCTTCGTAATCGGTAAAGCTAAAGATATGATTAATGGCGGATCGTGGCAGTCTGACCCTCAGCCGCATTTGCCTAAATCTGTTAACGAATATAAATCACTGCTAAAAATTATATTTTTATATAAAGATTTTAAATTTATAGGTGAATTACTACAAGACGAAGAAACGCACGATTTAGCGTGGTTTATTTATCCGTACGCTGGCGAGATTAAAGATAGGCAGATAGTATTTTCGGATCAGATTCGTATTAGCGGTTTTTGGCAGCGTAATATTTATGATACTGACTTCAAAAACGAAAAGCTTAACCGTCTATTATATAATACCTTTAGAGAATCGAAAATATTTTACGCTTCGGATCAGTGCGGAACAGATTTCAAGCAAGTTATCGATTTTACAATTAAAAAATAAGGAGTAATTATTATGGCTAGAACTAGTCAAGTAATACTAGCGAAGGGAATCCGGCTTGATAGACAGCATAAAAACGTGCTGAATTATAGCGAATCGGATATGTTATCGCTAGTTAATGGTAATACGCATAAAGTTACCAGCGTATCGACCTGTAGCTTCCTTCGTAATCAGAACGCGATAGAAGTACAGATTCCGTACGGAACGGCGCTACAGGCTAACTATATGGCCTTTCAGAATCCGAGCTACTCTAATAAGTGGTTTTTCGCGTTTATCGACGAAGTAGAATATCGCAGTAATTCGAATACTATAATTCGATATACAGTCGACGATCACGCTACTTGGTTTGATAACTGGACTTTAACTAAGAGCTTCGTTATTCGCGAACACGCTAATACTGACGTCGCAGGCGATAACTTAATTCCGGAAAATTTCGAATTAGGCGAATATGTTATTAACGGCGCGCGTTTGCCGCTTAACTCAGTACTACTTCGTAATCACGTCTGGTACTGTATGATTTCAAGCTACGCGCCGAACGGCGATCAATGGATAGGCGTTAACGCTGGCGGTATCGCTTTAGGTGGAGGTCTGTTCGTATTTAAATACTGGCAGAATTTGGCCAACGCTTTAACTAAAATGGCGCAGGATTCGCATTTAGACGCTGTTTCTCAAGTTTACTGTTTATCTCCGGACTTCTTCGATCCTAATACTCTAGAGTATAAAAACGATATAGCACCTTCTGGAGCTACAGATCCTGACGCGTGGGTATATTATGTATTTACTGGCAGCGACCAGCCATTCTTTAAAGAAAATTCTGCTAATTCGTGGGCGCGTCCAGCTTCACTTAACGGATATACGCCAGTTAATAAAAAACTACTTACAGCGCCTTTTATGTCGTTTATCCTTACGAATAACTCCGGAAGTGTTAACAGTTACGCTTACGAATATTTTAGCGACGTTACAGATATTCAATTCCGTACAGCGGCTACTCCAACAGTCGGCGGCTCAAGCTTCATTTATCCGCTAAATTATAAGGGAATCGGAGCTAATAAAAACGAAGGTTTAGTCGGCGGTAAGTTTCCGACCTGTAGCTGGAGTGGCGACGCCTTCACTAACTGGCTAACGTCGAACGCTGTTAATATTGGTATTGGCGTTATTTCTGACGGTATCGGACTAGTTAAATCAGTTACTGGCGGAGCTGCTAAATATGAAGCTGCGAGCGGTAAAAATATATCTTCACAAGCAGTTGGAGCTGTAAACGGTGTAATAGGTGGCGTGGTAGATACTGGTTTTAGTATCGCTAACCGTCTGGCAGAAATTTACCAACATTCGCTAGTAGCTCGAACTGTACAGGGTAATACGAACTGCGGCGACGTAATGTCCGGATTTAGCGAGAATAATAATATTCTTTATCATTTGTCGATTACTTCACAATTTGCCGAGCGTATCGATCAGTACTTTACGCGCTTCGGCTACGCGACGAATAAGTTAAAGCTTCCGAATCTTACCGGCCGTACTTACTGGAATTACGTACAGATCGCTGCTGGCGAGTGTATCGGTTATCCGAAAAATACCGGAATTTCTGCTCCGTCTGACGCTATGGATCGTATTAATAACGATTACCGTTCCGGCGTTACTGTCTGGCATAATCACGAGAATATCGGTAATTACGATTTATCTAATACGATAGTATCTTGACGCGAAAAAAAACGGTTACGCTAGAAGTGTCTTAATCAATTTCTGTAACTGGAACCGCAGAAATACAACAGAGATAAAAAATAATCCCCTTATTTCAGGGGATTATTTTTCTATTGGCTGGTAACTTCCGTTAAATCGTATTTATACCAGCTTGACCAACCAGAGCTAGTTTTGATGCGTATATATTCACCAAAAGGCGTATCAGAAGGAATAAGCTTCTGAATAGTACGATCAGGTGTCTGTGATGTTTTAATAACTTCCAAGTGGAACGATTTAGTAACACCGGTAGGAACGTTCGAAAGAGAAGCTGTAGTAGTTTGATCAGGCGAACAATACTTACCTTCAACTTGAAAATTATCTAGATCGGAGTTAGCAGCTATATTTTCAGGGAAGTTACTAATCCTAAACCAATCGCCCCAAGTCTTACCCTGATGTAATACACGCCAATACATTAGAGGATAAGACACATCGCTGATAATCTTACGACTTTCGAGTAATTGAGTTTTTGAACCATCATTGCCGAAGTTAGAAACCGTGATTTTATTGCGGTTGGTTGCAACTTCAGTCGGAATGTGCAAAACACCGGCCGTATTAGCACCCATATAATAACAGCCCGTCGGCAAATCGTTAAGGTCCGTGTTGGCTGCAATAGTCACATTGGTGCCGCCGTCTTGAATCACACGCCATTCAGACCAAGTTGTGTAGTTACAATAACGACTATAAACAATATCGTTATCGTTCTGAATCACATACTGAATCACACGATAAGTGTAGTTTTTAGCTACTGTGATTAAGCGGTAGCCGTGAGTTGTCGTAGGCGCATTAGAGATAGTAGCAGCCGAAGTAGCATTACGTACAACCATATCGCAAGGATATACATAATCGTTTAAATCGGCGTTGTCCGGAATTTCATTACAAGTATTATCTAGTTTGAATTTACCGGCGTCGCTAGGCATTGCGCCATTTTCGGAAGTAACAGTTACATCATACTGATTCAAGGTAATTTCAACATCACCGCTGTAACCTGTGTGATACATTTCGGCGTTCTGATTAAGAACGTACGGCTGTACTTCGGCGACTTCGCGCATAATGAGATTAACTTTAGCTTTACAGATAGAGCCTAGATAATCCCGATCTACCGAGTAAGTACGTGCGTGATGTTCTACTTTAAGAACATCTGGCACAACCTTAATAATTGGCGTCAAGTGAGCTTCTGCTGCGACTTCAATATCGCCAGTAGTAAGCACCCTCTTACCGTTGAACTCGATAAGATTTACCATTGAGAAGTTATTATAATTCGTAACAGGAGTAGTACCAGTATCGCTATGAGTAGTAGTTACGTTATAGTATCCGGTAAAATCTGTTAGATCCGAGTTAAAGAACTTTATAGTAAAATCGTCAAGAACTGTTAATACAGTGCTATTACTTGCGATATGATAAGTAATTCCGTTATTGTTTAACAATTCTTTAATATTACTTTCCATTTCCGGAACATAACGAGTAGAGCCGACGAATTGAGAGTAATCTGGAGTTACAGGTAGATAGAATTCACACTCGGAGAAATCGAAAGTAGAGTCTGCTAGCATATATTGCAACATACCGACGTGATCGTAATGGTAGTGGCTAATAATAGCATAGTCGAACTTAGTATAGCCCTTCGCTACTAACTTAGTTTTAAGCTTGGTATATGAGTCGGCTGCGTATAGACCGAAATCAACGATAAGTAATTTTTTATCATTGTTTTTATTAAACTCATAAACTACCAAGTCGCCGTCGTGATCATAATCAGGAGCGAAGATTTTTAGCTTATTTTGAATAAAGTTAGCGATAATATTAGCTAAAGTGCCATCTTCTACTAATTCGTCGAGCTTATTATTAATTTCGTCTTGTACATCGAGATTATCGAAGAAATTGTCGACGTAAGATTTAAGCTCGATAAAAGCGTTATTTAAAGCTTCGACGTTTTCTTGTACTTCGTTTTGCGATGCTATAACATTATTTAGATATTCTACGATTTTACATAGAAGTCCGTAATTCGTCAGCGCGTCGAAATCTGCTTCTATAAACGGGAAGTTCTGAAGAACACACCGTTTAAAAGGCGTAAGGCGTTTATAATTTTTCATACCTTTATTCTCCTTAGTTATAAATATTATAGAATAAGCGATTTAAATCGTCGAATATCATAGTATAAATCGACGTGCGAGCTTCGATAAATTCGCGATAAATCGCCATTTTATCCGCTGGAGTTCGCGTAATGGATTCGCTTAAACTTCCTGTACTTTCTGAATCATTCGAGCCGCTGGCGTTAGTCGTACTGGAATCAGTGCCGGACGTGGTAGAAGTTCCGGAAGTCGTACCGTTATTTTGATTATAGTTATACTGACTGACGTAATTACCGTCGCGAACGTCGCTAAGCTGATTCTGCGGAGTATCGCTCGCTCGTAAATCGGCCGTATTCGAGTTAGTACCGGATTCAGTAGTAGTCGCGCCAGTCGTTCCGGAAGTAGTTTCAGTCGAAGTATTAGAAGCTTCCGTCGTACTACTAGTGGACTGAGTACGCGTAATCGTTTCGCCGTCGTTAAATAGATTCCAGCCGTCCAGCGCGTCGAATAGTTTATTATATGTCGGCATAATTTCGTTAAGCCTGACGTTAAGCTGAATCTTAAACGCTGTAACTGTATCGTAACCGATACGGCGCATAAGGAATTTATTTAGAATCATAGTTTCGAAATCTTCCTTCGAAATATGAGTAGTTAACGGATAATCGAAATCGAAGAATACTGCACGGCCTGCTCTAGCGAGATTCGGAATTTTAACTTTTTCGCTTTCTTCTTTACCGAAATTAACATACGAATTTAGAATCGAATATACAGTCGGTGGCTCTGGATAATCGTTCCGGAGTTTAAATAAGTCCGGAAGCATTGGCGGAAATGTTGGATAGAACATTGGATACATCTTCGCTTTCTCCTTTCATATCCGGTACGCCGTCGTAATATTTGACAGAGATATTCGTTCCGAATTTTTCGTTAATTTGATCAATAGCATTTTTACGAGGCTGGAAACGTGAATAACGCGAAGCGATCGTACCGCCTTGACTGGCGATCATTTCGTCTTTAATAACGCGCTCGCGTTTCTGCTCTTGTAAGTTAGCGATTCCGATAAGTCTAAAGAATTCCGCCCAGAGCTTATCCAAGTGTAAGTCGATTTTATCTGTAACATAAGGCGCTGGATCGAGTACACATTCGAGATCATCGATTTCGACAGATTCTTGAGCGACGACAGTTTCGGCGTTAGCGTCGATATTATTTAGCAGTCCGCGAATCGTATTAAGCGAATCGTCGTTCGCTTTCCATACGCGCGGCGTTTTCTGCTGAGTAACGTTAATATCTTGAGTTCTTACGCATAGCGCGATACGTTCGGCCATTTGAGCAATATCTAAATATAGCGGATAGCGACCGTTATTATCGTACATAATAACGAATTCGTCGCGATTTAAAACGCGGTGGTAATTGTTATTATTTGCGAATACCTCAATTTTTACAGGGCGTCCGTAAACGTCCAGTGTACCAATATTTCGATATGGTAATGCTATAACGCCTAATTCTTCGTCTTTCGAAAATGCTACACTGCCGCGACGTAGAAGTTTTTTATTCATATACGCCACGTCGATAAATTCTGGTAGATTTTCGAACTCGAATACGTTTTCGGCAAGCGTTAGCATTTGCCGAAAATACGATCTGTACGTCTTGAAGTTACTAAGCTGAGAATTAATAATCTTAGTTTTCATTTGTACCTTTAATTAACTTTAAATAAGGCGGCCGTTTCTGGCGACCGCCTGTCTTTATTTAATACTATTAAGCAATAGTAATACGAGCGAGCGCGGATTTGCTTTCGTCGTAAACTGACGTAGCCTTAACCCAGACGCCGCTGGCCATAACGCCAGCCGTACCGGTGGACTCGGTAACTTCGCCAGTAGTCAAGCCTGAATCGTCGACCTCTGGAGCACCTAGACCGTACCAGCCGGACTTCTCGACGAAGGAAACGCGATCGGCGTTCGTCGAAGTACCTACGCTAACAGTGTACTGCGGATCGCTTGCGAACAGAGCAGCGATAGCAGTAGCTTGTTTAGCAGCTGTATCGTCAGCAGCAGCGGCCTTGTAAGTAACACCGTTAATTACTAGTTCTTCGCCAGTAGCCAAGGCAGTAGAAACTTTAACGTAGTAGGTACCCTGAGTACCGCTTTCGCCGTGGCCGTGAGTGGCAGGAATCGTAAGCTTACCGTTTACATCAATAGTAGCCTTCTTCGAATCGTTAGATTCGGAATCTTTATCAATGCTCCAAGAAACGGCCTTATTTGCGAAGCCAGTAGTTTCGACAGTAGCGTTAAGCTGGAGCGTTTGACCTGCCGTAGTAGTAGCAGTAGAAGGCGTAACAGCAACGCTAGAAACAGCCGGAGTGATGTCTTTAGTGAACACCACGGCTTGTTTAAATGGCGAAGTTGAGAGAGCCTTCCAGACGTGCAACCAGTGATTATTACGCAACGTTTCGGAGTTGAAGAAGTCAGTAGCGCGAGTACCGTCAGCGCCAGCTTCGTTATTAAACGCGTAGTTATAATTTTGGTACCATTCGCGATCGATAATAATACCTGCGACATTTTCGAGAGCTGCTAGCTCGCTATCGGTAAATGGTACGTACTGATCGCCGAGAACTTCAGCCAAGCGGGCGGTATCGTGGCTATTAAAGCCGTCGATAAGAGCCAAGCGAGTCTTAAATTCGGCGTCGTTACGGAAGAAGCTAGTAGCTAGAACTTCGGTAGAAATCTCAGCTTCAGCGAAGGTATCGAGAATCATAATCTGATCTTCGAATGGAGTAGCGATACGAAGGCCAGCCGGATTATAGTTCGGACTGCGGAACGTCATTTTATTAGAAACGTTCTTCATAGCAGTAACGCGCTGACGAGCCGTCAAGGTGCTGTAGTTGTCAATTTCGACGCTCGTAACAGTACCGTCAAGAATACGGCGGCAGAGCATATATTTATTAACGATATACTTATCGTACTTGTAGCCTTCGCGCAAGCTTCCGATAATTTGCTCGATCAAGTCGAACAAGCCACCTTCACGAGTAAAGGCCATAGCCATTTGATCGTCAGAAGTCGTAGTTTTGTAGAACTTCTGGAAGTTAAGCTGATGGTAGTAGCTAAGAACGTTAGGAACAACGTTTTCGAGGAAGTGAGTAGCGCTATTAACGTACGTATTATAGTCGTAAACGTCCGCAATATCGACGGCTACTTCTTCGATAGTCTGACCCCAGTTAAGAGTACCGCGTTCGGTAAAGGTTTCCCAAGGATCTTCCCAGTAGTTACGATCGATAACCGTTAGGCCGATTTTGTTAACCATATTAATAAACGCGTTTTTGTAGCGCTCCGTCGACATAATAAGCTTGCCGATAGGAGCAATCGACTGACCCTGTACAGGCAAGTCGAGTTCGCCAAGAGTTGGATCCTCGTTAATCATATAGGAGAGGAGTTCCGCGTTACTCTTAGCGTTTAGAACGCTTGTAATGCTCATAATTAAATCTCCTTAATATCTATTACTTCTTCTTCTTCCGGCTCGTCGATTTTTTCTTCGACTTCTTCGGAAATTTTTTCGCCGCCCAAGAAACGATCGATATAACGCTTTTTAAGCATTTCGTTATCGCCCTTTAGACGCTCGATTTCAGCTTCGAGTTCGGCTTCTTTCTCACTTTTCTCGTCGCTTTCGGCTACTTCGAGAGTATCGGAAATATCTTCTAGAAACTCGATTTTGGCTTCGTCGTCGCCGTCGAATTTAGACTGATATTTTTCGATAAATTCTTCTTTCGTTAGCTTCATATTTCGATTTCTCCTTTCTAACATAATTTTAACATATACGCAATAATTTATTTACTACGTAATTTTCTAGCATATAGTACCCAAG
Organism: Aeriscardovia sp.; assembly: GCA_017538895.1. Classification (GTDB taxonomy): domain Bacteria; phylum Actinomycetota; class Actinomycetes; order Actinomycetales; family Bifidobacteriaceae; genus RGIG7107. The sequence continues at coordinate 12,241 of JAFYHY010000079.1, forward strand.
GGAATTTAGTTCTTTCAGTAGGAGTTGGCGGAGTTGGCGGAGTTGAAGCCCAACCGTCGTAACGAAATACTCCTAAGAACGCAGCTCCTAAAAAACTACGCATAATATTAAACGGCGAGCCGTGTTCTGGATCGCCGGCGCCCTGATTTTGACCAAGGATATTAATATAATCAGTTCCGTTATAATCTTCGTCAGCGAATCCGATATGGCCTGTAGAGCCGTACCAGCCTGAATACTGATTAAGTACGATAATATCGCCCTGTTTAATATCCTGTACTCTAGTTACTTCGGAAAAATGGCCGCTACCGTTAACAGCTCTCGCCGGAGCGTACAACCAGCAAGTTTTAACGCCGCTACTTAAACTTTGATCAAAATTAAAAGCTGTATATAAATGCTGGCCAATATCTGGCTGTTGATATAAAAGCTCTACACCGTCCCAACACTGATAACCGTAATGGCCGTCCATATCAAAACCGCGACCAAGTACAGCATTTTTAAATTCTGTATAAGTAGAATGAGGAACTATTACAGCCATTAATAATTAAATCCGTATTTCTTTAATTCGGCGTAAGTAATCGGCCCGACGCAGCCGTCGATTTGTAAATTCGTACGGCGCTGGAATTCTCGAATCCATTTATCCGTCATATTACCGAAGTAATTTCCGCGTAATTTAGATAATTCTTCTTTAGATCCGTAAGCCGGAAATGTTACATATAAAAATTCGTCGAGCTTCGCGATTCGCGTATCTTGATCGCCTTTACGCCAATAACCGCGAGCAGGAAGAAAATTTGAATCGTCGCCGTTCCATTTCTTTAATCGCCACGCGCCGAGAAAATTAAACGAAGTAAAATCCATACGCGTTACGTGAGTTCTATCTGCTCCCTGATTCTGAGCTTGTAATACAACAGCGTTATTTTTAATTCCGGCTACAATTCCGATATGGCCAGTTTTTGAGCCGCCGAACGCAGCCCAGTCGCCGATTTTAAGATTTTTAAAATTCGTAATAAGCTGAAATTCTGATCCAGCGTTAATATTACGCGAAATATTCCAACAGTCTAAAATACAACCTTTACCGCCTGCTTTTGTAATAAAGCTACGGCCGACTTCGTTACGCCAGAAATAGTCGGCATAATCCCAACACTGGAATTTATTTCCGTTTTTAGGGTAGTTATCGGTGTCGAACTGTTTTCCGTTAGTGCTATTAATAAATTCGGAAGGATTCGCCCATTTCATTTTTTATTCTCCTTCTTTAAAGTTTTTAACGCGTCGCGAAGATTTTTCGGAATCGGAACGCCAGCCTTCGCTAGATTCTCGATAATCGATAAACCCTCGTTAGCTACGAAATAGTAAATAACTAGTGTTCGAATCGCGCCTGTTTCGCCTGTAGCGCGATCGACGATAACTGCCAGCATTACGACGAGTAAAATACTGACCTTCTTAATAATACCTTTAACGCCGATTTTCGACGATAATTCTTTAGTTACGTACGCTTTAATCATTCCGGACGCATAATCTAGTACGATAGCGATTAACAAGCACGTAAGAGCTACGTCAATACCACCGACTAAGTAAATAAATACTGTTATTATGACGCTGGAAATACTATTAATAATTTCCTTCATATTTTCAGTATAGCACAAGCACAAAAAAATCGCTGGTAAGGGTGGGCATCACCAGCGACACTTTAAAAATACAAAAAATAGCGCCGACTGTCAAGCCGACGCTTAAAATTAAATAGAAGTAACTTCCGTAGTAATATCACCATACTTACGGCATATATCGATAATAAACATAGAATCGTACATAGATACTTTACCGTAAACGGCTGTAAATTGGATCATATCCGTAACGTTGACGTCGTAGTCTTTAACATCTTCCCAGAGCGATTTACTGTCGATTTGACCTTGAATAGTAACATTCACATATACCATAGAATTACCCCCTTTAAAGTTCGAAGCCGACGCTTATATATTTATTATACACAAAAAATACCGGCTTAACTTACGTCCTGCCGGTATTTTGATTATATATTATTTACTAAGTTCGTCAAGTTCTTTACGAAGCTTCGACATAGATTCGTTAGCTTCTTTTTGAGCTTTATTAAGCTTATTAATAATATCCAATTTCTTAGCGAGCTTCTCGATATGCTCGTCTTTAACGTCGCCACGTAGACGATCGTTTAGAAGTTCTACCAATAGTGAAATATCTTCGTTAGTAATCATAATTAGAATGGAATATCCTCTGCTTTTACTTCGGCTACGACATCAGCTTTAATATCTTCGTCGTCGTAATCGATTTGATAAGTTTTCATAGCGCCGTTTTTAGTTTCGGTAAGGCCTTTAAACTCGATCCAGACGTGAGCACCGCGTGGAATATCCTCGAATTTACCTTTAATATCGGCCTGTCCAGTTACCTTGATAAGCTGACCGTCGTTCTTCTCGATAATATATACGACCATATCGCCGAATTTAGTATTAAATTCTTCGCGATCGATATAGTAACCTTCGAGCGTATCGCCTTCTTTAATTTCGCCCTTTTTATTCCAAGTATCTAGACCTGAATATTTAGAAGCTTTAGCTTCAGCTGTTTTTCTTGCCATAGTGCTTAATCCTTTCGCTGTTGGCTTTTATTTGATTATTTATGGAGCAGAGCCGGAGTAGTTAACGATAAGCTCCGGATATATATTACTCCGTCGGCTGTACTAGGTGATAAAACATAGGAGTTTATGGATAACATAATACAGCCGGCGCGATAATATATCGCTGCGCAGTTCGGGAGGTAGTTTTAGGTTATATAAGATTTTTGTTTCGGCCAAAGTTTTGATTCTGAAAAAATGATTTTTGCTAGACTGCGCGATCCTGATTTGTTGAAGGTGCTAGAAGCGTTTGCTTTATGATTTAATGATAATCCATTTCGCATTACATTGCAACTCTTGACTTTTGTTTTTTTCGTGGTGTAATATTCGTGCGCGTGGGCTTGACAGGGCGTAGTTTTGATGTTGGGGGAGTTGACAAGCACCCGAACAAAAACCGAACGGTACTTT
>JAFYHY010000080.1 GCA_017538895.1 Aeriscardovia sp.
ATGATACTATTTCCATGACCAAACCTGCAGGAAGAAAGCCGCATCCTGAAAAGCTTGATGAGCAAGCCAAAAAGGTGCAGGAGCTTATTGACCAGGGACTGTCTGAGAAGGATATAACAGAAAGACTTGGCATTGGAAGGGCTACTTTTTACAGGATGAAAAAGAGAACTGTCGGGAAAGGACCAAAGGAAAATGGCTAACAAGACCACTGTTGCGCTTACAAAAGAGCAGTATCAGGAAATAATTGAGACCATGAAAACGGGCGGATCTTTTTTCAGGGCAAATGAAAAGGTAGCTACTGCCCTGGTCCTGGAGGCAAATTTAGGACTCCGTATTGAGGATATCCTTAGACTTAGAATGTCTGACATAATCATGGATGGTGGCAGGTACAGGCTCAACATCACAGAGAAAAAGACATCAAAGAAAAGGACCTTCACGGTCCCTGTTGCCATATACAATTACATGAGGGTGTATGCTGCAGACAATAATATAGAAGAAACAGGGCAGCTCTTTCCCATTGGAGAAAGGGCTGTCCAGAAGTATCTTGCGAAAGTATGTGATTATCTTGGATATGAGAACATAGGTACACACTCCTTCAGGAAGTTCTTTGCAACTGAGATCTATTTAAACAACAGTTACAACATCGTCCTGGTCCAGCAGCTTCTGCAGCATAGTTCAGTTGCTGTAACGCAGAAGTATATAGGAATCACTTCAGAAATGCAGGAAAAAGCTTTAGAAGAACATGTAATATTAGTTTAATAATAGTATTATAACGTTATAATACTATTATAATAAAGTTATTATAATAGTATTATATTCAATAAGATGAATATTAAAATTTTTCACCAGAGTCATTTAATACGAAATTAGCTTCAAATTTACAGTCTAATACTTTTGCTATTTCTACAAGTTCTTTTTCGCTGAAATTGTCACGTTTGAATTTATTGTAAAGATTACTTGTGCTCCAACCAAGCTGATCTGCAAGCCATGCTTTGCTTTTGTCTTTTTTGGCTAATACAAGACGGATTTTTTCTGACATCATATGCGTGTTCTCCTTTTATAAAGGTATAATAAATGATTATTAGTGGTAAAATAATAGTTTTATAATGGTATAAAACTATTATTATTTCTTTTTGTTTTCTTTTTCTTCTAATCTTGCTTTGTAGTTTGCTGTAGCTTCTTTGTTAAGCTCATCATCATATAATGAGATGGAGTTTTGCTGGCAATAAAACTCAACAGCATGTCTAAGAAATTCTGATATAGAAACCTTGTTTGTTCTCTCACTTATGATCAGATATTTTTCAAATAAAATTGGATCCATGCTGATGGTCCTATTCTCAGCTTTTGGAGTAGTCTTTTTGGGACGTCCCCCAGGATGCTTTGCTATTGCTTTTTGTTTTCCTTCTTTTACAGGAGCTTCTTCTAGTTTTGGTACTGCTGCTTCTGATAATGCGCCTGTATTCGTAGCAATAGTTACTGGTTTTCTTTTTGAGGCCATATAACTCCTTCCATAGTAGTAAAATAATAGTTTTATAATGGTATAAAACTATTATTTTAACTCTATTTCTTTAAGTAATTCTCTATAATCAGCAACAACATCTTTTGTATCGGGATAGTCAATTACTGATTGTTGTTGGCTTTGAGCTTCTCTAAGTTTTACACGTTCTCTTACTTTCGTGTTAAACACTTTTGTTTCCATTCTCTTTGCCATATCATCAAGACCATCAACAACTGCTTTATCAAGATTAGCTCTGCCACCATATTTCACAAGTAGGATTCCCTCAAGTGAAAGATCAGGATTAAGTTTTTTCTTAATCTGACTTATACGTCCAAAAAGCTGATTAAGACCCATCATTGCAAAATAGTCTGCAAGGCATGGAATAATTACTTTGGTACATGCTGTTAACGCCATGCTTGCAAGGACATTTAATGATGGTGGTGTATCGATGATTATGATGTCATAGGCACTTGCTGCAGGAGCTAGTGCATCTTTTAGAAGAGTTTCTTTTGAAATGACGTTATTAAATATTGTATCGGCATCGGTAAGGTTTAAGGAACCAGGAATGATATCGTAATACTCCGATTCTGCTATACAATCCTGTATTGGATATTCTTCTTTGAGTAGCCCTAAGAGATTCTTTTCCTGATATTCAAGTAAGTTTACTCCGGCAGCTGCTGTCAGATTACACTGGGGATCCATGTCTACACAAAGGACGTTCTTGTCAAATTCTTTTCCAAGGATTTCTGCAAGAACCTGACAGGTGGTTGTCTTTCCGCATCCGCCTTTTTGGATGTTTACAGAAATAATTTCCAATTTTTTTCCTCCCAACAAAATAATAGATATTTAGATTAATAACAGTAAAAAACTATTAGAATAAAAGTATTATAATAGTTTTTTACCTTTTTATTACAACTATGATATCACTTTTTTAGATAAAAGCAAAGTTGATTTGATATAGATTATAACTTTTGAGTGATAATTTGTGTTGATTTTTGGGAAAAGGTTGTGTAGAATAAATACATGAGGAAATAAAAAAAGCACCTTTGGCGAGGTACTTTTTTAATAGTTATAAGAAGTTGTTTGGAAATTGGCGTTTCCGAATAGCTCAGGTACCACCAGTACCGAACAGGCACAACCACCAGATGGTGAAAAGCCTTATAAACAATAAACTATGTATTAATTATAGGAAATATGTGTGGATTTTTCAACCACCATATAGTCTAAAGTTTTCCTATGTTGAGTACAAAATATTGTTTATTCGGTCTATGGTGTCCCATAGGCTTTTTTATTTCCTGGACATGAAAAAGGTTTTGCTGGGAATAGGATCTAGCCAATCGCATTATTTCCAACACCAATAACTAAACAAAGGTCTGGCCGCCTGCCAGAGGAAGACATGGTCACGTTGAGAGGAAAACCGTGTGAAAACAACCTTTTCGTATGAGGAACGGGCACTGATCAGCCCCATACAGTCTACGGAGGAATCACGGTAAGAGCGTGCCGGGGATCATGGGATGAACGGCATGGCTTGACCGCCTGTTTCTGTCCAGTCACAGATCTGGACAACCGATACGTCGGCGAATACAAAACTGAAAGATGGAGTTTTACCGTGCTTCGTGCGATATGGGTCATATGCCTTGAGAAAGCAGCTGGCTCTGATCATGGATCAGAACATATTGCTAGGGGGGCTTGCAAAAGATGATCTCTTACGATGTTTGAACCGAAGACCTTGATCGTTGGCAGTGTGCCAGGAGCAGGACCTGTAGTAATACAGGTAAGTGATACATACGGATACCTCAGGCGATATACGCCAGAAGAAATCTTATCACTTCCCTTCGCAGACCTTAACTTTAGCATAGAATCCGTGGATTTTATGCTTTTTTAGATTCTTTTTTAAATATAAGGTCTGCGGGGGGAAGCTCACAGCCGTTTCCTTGGTTCAACCGCCAGAGGAAAAAACAAAAACAGGCTGCGAGCGGTCCGTTGGTCTCTCCTGGTTCTTTGTATATCTATATTCATACTTTTTTCTGACTTGGTCGTACAAGCAGAGCTGATGGACACTGGTATATAAGGACATTACGACCAAAATGACATAGGGATGCTGTTTTGGTCGGGGAGGTTGGATGAGGATTATTGTTGTTGATTTACTACCTAATAAATGGTAAATTTTAGGTAGTAAATTTCTTAAGAGGTAGTTATGAGAAAGTTTGATTATTCTTTTTTAAAGAAGGAGATCCCCGGGACCATTATAGGGACAGTAGGGATAATATCAGATCTTAATGCAAGGAATCAGGTAAGAAGGCTCCAGTATGAAAAGACTTTTGAAAAGCTTAGGGAAAAGGCTGTCATAGAATCAGTAAGGGCCAGCAACGAGATCGAGGGTATCGTTACTACAGAAGAAAGGATTAAAGATCTTGTGGCAGGAGCTGCTCCCCTTACCCATGATGAAAAAGAGATCTCCGGATATAAGGATGCTCTTAGTCTCATCCATACAGAACATGAGAATCTTGATATATCAGAAGACGTGATCCTGATGTTCCACAGGATGATCGAAGAATCAGTAAATCCTCTGGAAGCCGGAAGGTTTAAAACAAGGGATAATCTCATCATGGAATACTTAAGTGATGGTAGCAGGAGAGTAAGGTTTACTCCGGTGAGATATAAAGAAACACAAGAGGCAATGGAGCAGCTCATCCTTGCTTTCTATGATGCAAGGCAGGATGAAGAGATACCTGTTCTTTTTCTCATACCATGTTTTATACTGGATTTTTTATGCATACATCCATTCATTGACGGTAACGGAAGAGTATCAAGACTTCTTACTGTCCTGATGCTATACATCTTTGGATATGACATAGGAAGATATATCTCTGTAGAGAATCAGATAAATAAATATAAGGAAAGTTATTATGCTGCACTTGAAAAGTCTTCATTAGGATGGCACGAAAACAAAAATGATTACATGCCTTTTATAATAAATTTCCTTCAGATCTTATACAGGTGTTTTAAGGATCTTGATGAATCTTTCATGGAGATATCTCTAAAAAAAGCAAAAAAATCTGAGAGAGTCGAAGCAATTCTTTTGGGAGCAGTTGTTCCAATTTCAAAAGCTGACATAATACAAAAGCTTCCTGATATCAGCGTAAAGACCATAGAACTAGTTCTTGGAAAAATGCTGAAAGATGAAAAGATTGAAAAGATCGGGACCTTCAGAGATGCAAGATATATAAAAAGACGATAAAGCGTTTATAAAATAACGTATTTATATGTTGATTTAGATGCGTTATATTATATATGTTTTTGTAACGATAGTTTTCTGTATATGAAGGGAGGCAGATGAAGATGTTAAAAGTAAGAAAATTTTTATTTTTAGTAGTTATTGTTTTAATGATTTTTAATATTAAAAGCCCTGTAATTGTAAATGCTCAAGATGACTTGTATGAGTATAATGATACGATGCAAAGGGCTTATCAATATGAAAATATTCCGGTAATAACAAATACTGTAACTACAATGGGAGATAGGTTTACAGTTGGATTTAAGTCTGCATATTTATCAGGGGTAGATGACATTGATTGGTATAAAACAACTCTTAATAGTGGACGAGTTTTTGTTGATATAAGAAACTTAAGGACAAATGTAGACTATAACATAGAACTTTATGATTCCAATGGTAATTTGATTAATTCAACAGAAAATTCATTTTCTGGGAAATCAGAAAAATATTTTTATTATATATGTCCGCGAAGAGCTACGTACTATATAAAAATATACTCTAATTCAGGAGTTCAATCATCAAATTATTTCTTTTATGTTGGAGCAGAAAGATATTCTTTTAATATAAAAAATCTTCAAGTACCGGCTTGTAATTTATTTGGTAGTAGCTATAAAAAGACCTCAATAAATCTATCTAACTATTTACCAGCAAATTCTTCAGCATCAGCTTTAACAATTTCTAATGATTTGGCAAGCGGAAGCGGATCTGTTGATAAACAAGTTTACATTAATAGAACCTATTCAATGGGGACTTCAACATATGTTTCATTTGGTAGCAATGTAAATTTAAATAGAACAATAACATTATATGGAAAGATGAGTAATAATGGAGCGGGGACATGGGTGCCTAAGATAAGTGGATATGTTACTTGCAATATGTCGCCATATAATTAATTCAGAAGTAGATGCCCCTCATCGATTTTATCGGTGAGGGGCATCTACTTCGATATAAAAGTGTGTGTTATCTAAACTTCGAATAGTTTTTCTATTATTTGAGAGTTTTCGTTTCTCATACGATTATATATTTTGGTTATATATTCATTAAATATTTCATGCCACTGAGTTTCGGTAACTTTATCTGGTTCCAGCATATCAATCTCTTTCAGACTTTCTTTTGCAGCATCATTTAGATCTATCCAATTACTTTTTTCATTCAAACATTCTTTTATATCTGCATAGTTTGTGGATACTATTCTGTAGTCATAAGCCTCTCGAAAGCTGTTCAATTTCCATGATGCCATGTTCTGTACGCCAGCCTCATTACCATCCATATGATCTTTGTATGATAGCAAAGCATACATTTCTAGAACAGATGCTTTTGATGGATTTATCTCATTGATACTGTATTCTACATAGCAGGCATCTTCTTCGTCATATGAATCAACATAAATACCAACAACAGGACTCTCATCTGATGAATTAGGGCTGATGTAAGAACTTATCCCATGAACATTTCCGTTTATTGAAAGCCAGTTGCTACCAATCATTTGCTCGTTCTGCCAGTCATTGATTCCCATGTCAACAATAGACTCCATATTCAATAACGGACTGGAAACAAAACCACCAAGCAGCTTCTGATGCTGCTCTGTGTCCAGATCGGTTCGATGTGATATCGGTTCATCAGTAACAGTGGTATTAGTATCATTTTGGGCGGGAATTGAGTTGGATTTAACAGATCTGAGATATCCTGTATAACTATATGAATAAGAACTATAGTTACTAATCGTAAGCATGTTTCATAACCTCCACTGATCATGAAATCCATTTCAACATAAAAATCCATTCAAATGATTATCGGTTAAAAAATGAAAAATCTTAATACTTCTTTTCGCCGGTTCCTGGAGAAGCCGCATCGCAAAATCACAGCCATGACAAAATGGAAAATTTTCAAAATGCGATGCTGTTCATGCTGCTCGTACATGAAAAAATCATCAAGTCTTAAGCCGGGACTTTCTGACATTTTCATGCAGTCGCAGCATGAAATCTCCCACTTTGCCTGACCGGAAAATAGTGGTAAAATATACATGTGGGAGATTTTGCAAGCTACCTAAAGTGATACCACTTTAGCGCTTGCCAGGGAAGCCTTGCTCCCCTTGGATCCTCACATTTATGCCAGCCACAGTTATAACTTTTTGTAAATTTGTGTGGCCGGCATGATCAGAAATTTATTTACTTCGCTCATAAATTTTGATCGCAGCTGCTTTCATTTTTTTCAAAAACGCAGCTGCAGAAAGGCTCCACCATGAATAAGAAAAGACCGCATCAGGTAACGTTCCGCCTTTCGGATGAAGAGCTGGAAATCTTAAAAGAGAAGATCTCTTCATCCGGAAAAAAGCAGCAGGAGTATCTCAGGAGAGCTGCCCTTGAAATGCAGATAATTAACATGGACCCACTTAAGGAACTGATCCCGGAAATGAAAAAACAGGGGACTAACCTTAACCAGGTAGCAAAGAAACTTAATGAAAACGGATATGTTGATTATGGAAATGTTTTAGCAGGGACCTTACAGGAGGTAAAGGAAACATGGCAGTCATTAAAGCAGTATCTAGCCACGCACCGATAGGAACAGCAATCGATTATGTTGAAAAAAGAGAAAAGACAGAAGAAAGACTTTTATCCGGAATAGGTGTCAATCCTGAAACTGCAAAAGAAGAAATGCAGGCAACAAAAGAGATCTATGGAAAGACAGATGGAAGGACCTACAAACATTTCGTACAGTCATTTGCTCCGGGAGAAGACATAACTCCTGAGAAAGCTCATGAGATAGCAAAAGAGTTTGCGGAAAGCTGCGAGCTCTTTAAAGGGTATGAGGTCCTTATAGCAACACATAAGGATAAGAAACATGTCCATACCCATTTCATAATCAATTCAGTAAGTTTTGAGGATGGGAAAAAGTTTCAGATGTCATCAAAGGACCTGCAGAAGATGAAGGATAAAAGTGATGAGATCTGCCATGAGCATGGCTTATCCATCTGTGAAAAGAATAAGACATTTGATGGACATGAGCGCACCGGCATAACAGCATGGACAAAAGAAAAGTACCACTTCATGAAGGACATGCTGGAAGGAAGATCCGTAAAATCCTATGTCTACAATACAATGGAAGTAGTAAAGGATTCCATGAACAGGGCAGTGTCACAGGAGGAGTTCGTAAAACTACTTTCTGAAAAAGGATACTCTGTTGACTGGCAGGACAAACATAAGCATCTGACATTCATGGACAAAGATGGAAACAAAGTCAGGGACACCAACCTTAACAAGACATTCAATCTTGGAGTAGGAAAGGAAGATCTGCTTGCAAGGTTTGAAAGTAATGCGGCATCGATGGAAAGGGATAAGTATTCCCATGACAAGTGCCTGGGAATTGCAGCAAGGATCAGGATAACTGAATATATGGATGCCAAGGCAGACATAGATAAGGAGTTAAACAGAAGAGAAAAGAAGATTGAAAAGATAAGCCCCAGACTCATTGAGTTTAAAGATGCCATAAGTGATTCGGCAACAGATATAGAGTTTTACAAAAGTGAGTTAAAGCAGTGTCCCAAGATCATGTTCATAAAGTATCATGACCTGGAGGAAAAGATAGCACATGCACAGGCTTATATTGAGGGAGCTAAAAAGAACCGTAAGGCATATCTTAAGAAAAACGGCTTTGCAACGTTAGAAAAATATAATGAATTTGTAGCTGAGACTTCAAAGGTGGCCAAAGCTTCCAAGGACCTTGACAAAAAGATCAAAGCAGAGCAGGCCAGTTTTGATGAAGTATATGCAAGGCTTGATACTGAGAAGGATATAACACAGATAGCGCTTGATCCGAGAGATGTGGCAGATCTTAAGGAAGAGCTTAAGCAGGAATTTGTTAAAGACTTCAGTGATGCTGATATAGAAAAAGCAGAAAAACAGTTCAATGCTTATGATAACGGAAATCGTAGCACACATAGGATGCTGGAAAAAAATAAAAGAGATATTGAAAAAGAAAATGAAAGAAAGAAGGAGCTTGGAATATCTGTAGAAATAGGCAAGTCCTATAATTATCCTGAGCATGACCGCTAGAAGGCATTTTGAAATGAACATTGTTAATTATTACGAGTAGAGCGTTAATTATTACATCTGTGAGTCCAATCTGAGATTTAAATAGTATAATCCAAATGAAATTCTGTATTGTAAAGGGGTATACAAGAGTGAGCAACTACAGTGATGAAGAGAAAGAAATAGCTATATATGGATTAAAACGCCTTGGAATGTTTGTTGTCTCCATGATAGTCGCAGCTATAATAGGTCTTCTTATGGGAAATATCCAGGGAGTATTCCTGTTTCTACTATTTTTTATACCACTTAGGATTTTTGCAGGAGGACTGCATCTTCCAACTTTATGGATGTGTGCAATAGCATCATCACTGCTGATCATTGTGATTGCATTTATTCTTAACAGTGTTGAAGGAGCATGGATCAATGGAAGGACATGCTCAGCGATATTTCTGGCAGGAGCTCTTATAATAATGCTGCTGGCACCGGTAGATACTGCAAACAAGCTACTTTTTAAAGAAGAGAGGATAAGATACAAGATCATATCCATCATTATTACTGTGTTAGAGGCAGTAATTTTCTTTATGAGCCAGGATAACGACTTTATAAAAATGCTCATATTTTTGACAATAACGATAGAGGCTTTTTACCTGACAGTACAGAAGGTGGTAAATATTTTTAGTGTAAAGAGGAGAGAGTGTGAAAAACAGATTGTTTGAAAAAGAAACTTTTACAGCTACTGGAAGGACTGCACCACAGGCAGAAAGTCCCAAAATCGGGGGGGGTACAGCCGTGTACAGAGTAGCCATATGTGATGATGAATTCCTAACATGTCAGGAGATTGAAAATATAATAATAGAGAATACAGATGTCTTGAAAGCAGCATTCGATGTAGATGTGTTTTATACAGGGGAAACACTTATTGAACATATCAGGTGTGGAGCATCGTATGACTTTCTTATCCTGGATATAGAACTAACAAGAGCTACAGGCATTGATGTTGGAAAATATCTGCGTGATGAAAATAGAAATTTCCATACACAGATCATATATGTGTCCTCAAAAGAAACCTATGCAATGAAGCTTTTTTCGGTGCAGCCTCTCGATTTTTTAGTAAAGCCAGTAAAACCAGAGGCACTTATCAGGGCAATAAACCGGGGATTTGAGATAATAGGAAGAACGGAGGACTTTTTTACATGCAAAGCAGGAAGAGAAAACATAACAATAAGCTGTAAAGAAATTCTGTATTTTTCAAGTAATAAGCGGGTTATAAGGATAGTATGTCGCGATGAGATGGTGGAATATTATGGAAAGTTGTCAGATGAGCTAAAAAAACTCCCGGATTACTTTGTTCAGATACATAATTCCTACATCATAAACTTAAACGCACTAAAGATGAGCAGCAATGATTATGTTATCATGAACGATGATGAACAGATCAACATCAGCCGAAAATACTCAGAAGCCTTTAAAACAAAAATGTTTTCAAGGTGGAAGAAGATAAATTGTGAGGATTAAATGGATTATTATCTGATAAACATAACATGTAATATCTGCCTGGTATTTGCAATATGTCAGCTTTTGGGAGATTTCTTACAGCTTGATTTTGAAAATAAAAATAAGGTAAAGGTATTTTCATGCATTTGGATTGCAGGGACATTTGTTGTAAATGAATGTTTCCACAAACCGGTTATAAACTTAGTGGTAAATATTCTTTTGATGTTACTTATAGCAAGTGTTTATGAGGGAAGTTTATTAAAGAAGATTATAGTCTGTATTATAATAGCTGTCTTAGGTGCCACATGCGATATGCTTGCTTATGTGGTAGCATCCCCTTTTTTGAAAGAAGAGGATTCTTTCTATAGTGTAACTTTTACGGTTGTATTTCTTATCATATTAGAGAGAATCTTAGGAGTAACTATCCGTAAAGAGAAAACCTGGGATATAGTTGGAAAAGAGATGTTGGTACTTTCAGGATTTCCGGTTTTGGCGGCAATTATCCTGTATTGTGTTACGGCCATGGATTCAGGTGTATACAGATTTGTAGCATGTATATGTGTTGTAGGACTGTCACTGTTATCAGTGAATTTATACAACAGTCTGGCCATCAATCTTAGCGACAGGATGAGAAAAGAGTATCTCGAACGTGAAGTAGAAGCATACAGGCATGAGATGGAGCTTATGCGTATATCAAATAGAAAAGAGGAGAATCTTAGGCATGATCTCAGGCACCACCTGTTTGAAATAGAAGGACTTGCAAAACAAGGCAAAAATGAAAAAGTATGTGATTATATTGAAGAGATGCGCAGTACTTTTGCAGATTCAAAGCAAATGGTACATACTGGAGAGTATGAAACAGACAGTCTTATCAATTATTTGATTGACAGTGCAAAGAGTCAGAAAATAAAGGTGGACTGCGATATAAAGATTCCTGAAGATATAGATGTGTCACAGTGCAAGCTTAATGTTATCGTAGGAAATCTTCTGGAAAATGCAATAGATGCTGCGGCAAAGTCTGAAGAAAAGAAGATAATATTTACCATGCAGTTTTCAGGAGGAGTTCTGTTTCTTCGGATAAAGAATACATATGGAGGAAATATAAAGATTGAGAACGGTCGTGTCCATGGAAAAAGGAGCATTAATAGTCATGGTATAGGTCTAAGGAGCGTGCAAGATCTTATAAGAGAGCAGAACGGAAATATAGATATAGAAGCTACAGAAGAATTTTTTGTAGTAGAAGGAATGATTCCTTTAGCATAGAAGAAAAAGAATTAATGTACCGGTATCGGATGCAAAAAGACATCTGATACCGGTTTTTATGTCAAAAGTTACGAGTAGAGCGTTAATTATTACAATTAGGATTTTAATGGAGAATTTTGAATTATAATACGATGATACACAGGCAAATGGATGAAAGCTTATTTTTTAAACATTCAAAAAGTGAAAAAGGAGAGATAAAAGTAAAAAGACATGAAAGTAAGCATAATTGTTCCTTTTTACAATACTGAGAAGTACTTAAAGAGGTGTATAGAATCCATTATGAATCAGTCATTACAAGATTTTGAATTGATTTTGGTTGATGATGGTTCTACTGATTCATCTTTTGAAATAGCTGAAGGATATTGTAAGCATGATAATGTAAAGATAATAAATCAAGAAAATAGGGGTGTTGGTGCTGCTAGAAATGCCGGAATGGATATTTCTACTGGCGAATATATTTCATTTGTAGATAGTGATGACTTTATTTATACAAATTATTTGCAAAATCTAGTGGAGTTAGCAGATGCCTATGGGACAGACATAGCAATAGCTGGTAGAGAGAAGCGGATAAACGATTGCTTTATTAAATCAAAGACTCCTTATCAAAATATGGTGATTAATTCTACAGAGGCGATAAGGCTTTTGTTACTTGGTAAGTATAATACTCGTCCAGCATGGGGAAAGCTCTTCAAAAGAGAGCTTTTAGCTAATGTAAGATTTGTTGAAGGAAAAATATTTGAGGAAGTTAGGTTTTCTGCAGATACTTTTTTGGCGGCTTCAAAAATAATTCTTTCTAATGCAGAGACATATGTTTACTGTGCTCGCCCAGGATCAATAATGACATCGGATGCTAATAGGAGAATAGAGGATTTTCCGCAATCTTTAGAGTATGTTTACAATTTGCTTAAGTCAAAGGAATTGTTTTTTGATTGTAAAGAAGAATTTGAATTGTGGCTTGTGCGTGAAATTGTAAATGAGACTAATATTTTTTGCAACGATACTGTTGATGCTGACATATACAAAAAGTATTCTGGCAGATTAACGCAGATTTACAATGAAATAGGGGGAATTGCTGGGGATGTCTGAACAAATACTTAGTGTGATTCTCCCTGTTTATAACTGCGAGACTACTATTCGGAAATGTATAGAAAGTGTAATCAATCAGAGTTTTTCACAATTTGAATTAATAATCATAGATAATGGCTCTAATGATAATACTTTAAAGATATGTGAAGAATATAGAAAAAATGATTCAAGAATAAATATATATTCTTTAGATACTAATATTGGGGCATCAAAGGCTAGGGAATATGGAATTAAGCGAACAAAAGGCGATTATATAGCTTTTATTGATGGAGATGACAACTACTTAAGTGATTTTCTGGCGGCTATGTATAATCTCATAACAAGAGAATCGGCAGATATTGCCATATGTGGATTCAGTTATGTGAAAGGCAATATAGTTACAGAACATGCAATATGTGACAATGTAAACACAATAAGCAGAGACCAGGCACTAAGAGAATTACTTCTTGATAATAAAATAAGAAATTATATGTGGGACAAGCTATTTAAAAGGGAGGTATTCGACGGTATTGCTTTTCCAGAATGCTCATATTTTGAGGATATGGGTGTTATGGCGGATATCTTTAATAACGCAGAAAAAATTGTTTTGTGCCCATATAACTTATATTGTTATCATTTTTGGGATAGTAGCCTTGTAAACAGATATGATCATAATAAATTTGTTGATGGTTGGAATCAGGCATATGGAAGGTATATTAAGCTGAATGAGAATGCTAATGGAATACAGGATGTAAATGCATTTGCGCTTATCCAGTGGTATTTGAGACTTTTTAAGTACATGACAATAGAAGATGATACAGAAGATGATTTTTTAAAGAAGAATATTTCCGTTATAGAAGAGGCATTAGAAAATAATAAAAAATATGTACTGGAAGCTTTAAGCACATCGAAAAAAGCTTTACTTTTTTCAATTATATATGATTTTGATGAAGCAAAAGAAGTCGCGAGGTATTTATATGTTAAAAATAGATGAACTAGAGAAATGCTACAGAAATAAAGAAAAAAGGTCTATATTTCATACCACCAAAAGCAAAGAAGAGAAAAAAGCTTTAGATGGAATAAATATTGATTTGAAGGAAGGGCAGGCATTAGCCTGTATTGGAGAAAATGGTGCAGGGAAATCTACACTTATCAAATGTGCATTAGGTATACTTTCACCAACATCTGGAAGTGTAAGATTATTTGGTGAAGATCCACGTCGCAATAAGAAGTACTGTATGCAGAAAGTAGGAGTTGTATTTGGACAAAAAACTAATTTATGGATAGACATTCCTGTGATTGAAAGTTATAAAGCCGTAAAACAAATATACAAAGTTGATAATGACACTTTTAAAAGAAATTACGAAATGGTCATGGAATTACTAGAATTAAAAGACATTATTGATGTTCCTGCTAGGAGGCTGTCACTTGGTCAGCGTATGAGAGCGGATATTGGGCTTGTGCTTTTGCATGGACCTGAGTTGCTATTCATGGATGAACCAACGCTAGGCCTAGATATAAATGTAAAGTACACAATAAGAAAGTTTTTAAGACAATTAAATCAGCAGGAGAAGACAAGTATATTCCTCACAAGTCATGACTTGGATGATATAGATGAAATTTGTGATGATGCAATCGTTATCTCAAAAGGTAAACAAATATATAGTGGAAAGTTAGATGAATTAAAAAATGTTTATGCGGATAAACATATAATTAAAATTTCTGGAATGAAAACTGGCAATATTTTGTCGCTGTTCCCTGGTGTCGAATTAACAGAAAAAGAAAACCAAAGCATAATATCATGGGATAAATCATGTTACTCGGTACAAGATGTCATAAGTGGAGTGTTCAGAATGTATGCTGTGGATGACATTGAAGTTCGAGAACCAGATATAGATGAAGTTGTAAGCAGGATATTTACAGAAGGTGTGTCTATATGAAAAATTTTTGGACTTATTTAAAGATATCAATAAAAAGCAAATTGTATTATCGAACAAGCTTTATATTAAACATGATTTCCCCAATTATAGTTCTATGCGGACAAGTTCTTTTATGGAAGGGGATATTCAAACTAAATAATGCAAGTGATTTTGCTGATATGTCGAGAAACGCAATGTTCTCATATATATTAATAGCATTTGTACTTAATAACTCTCTTAATTGGTCAACAGAAAACAGTTTGTCAAAAGATATAAGGAATGGAACTGTAGTTTCAAAAATGATACGCCCAACAACATTTCTTTCGCAGAATATAGCGGATATGTTTGGTGGTGTTTTGATTCAAGGTCTTTTTTATACATTATTAGTAATTGTCATTTTTTTTATTGCAGCTAAAGATTTATTTGTGCCATCATTTTCTAATCTGCTTTTATTTGTATTAAGCGCAATATTGGGAATGATTTTAAGATTGATGATTAATGATTTCTTCAGTTTATTATGTTTTTTTGTTACTGGTTACCTGGGAATTGCATGGTTAAAAAATGCTATTACTAATTTCTTTTCTGGAGCAATGATTCCAATTACACTTTTTCCAGTAACTTTGAAATCCATTGCAGGATATCTTCCATTCAAGTATATGATACAAGTGCCGATTTCCTTCTTCTTGGGAGAATATACTTTTGCAGATGGTATAAAAACATATACAGTTCAAATCTTATGGATTTTGTTTTTTATTATTTTACATTGCTTAATATACAGAAAAATACGTATAAACCTTGTGATTGCGGGAGGTTAATATATGATTAGAGCTTTTTTGTCGATAAAAAATCAATGCATAAAAAGCGAAATGGCATATAAGGCTAATTTTTATTTGCTAGTTTTTGCCGGAATAGTAACTAAATTTGTTGGGTTAGGAGTGCCATTTATATTATTTGAAAAGACTAAAGACATTGCTGGCTGGGGAAGAAATGAAATTTATTTGGTAATGGTATATATAATAATTGCCGAAGGCGTTAATAGCTTGTTCTTTGAAGGCGTATGGAATATTCCTGAAATGGTTTTTTCTGGCAAACTTGATGTCCTTTTGATTAGGCCAATGAATCCATTATTGCAAGTATTAAGTTATGGAGTGGGGATACATGGGCTTGGCGACTTATTGTTTGGAATACCAACACTTATATATCTGCACATTAATTTAGGGTTAGTAAATGCAAAGGCTATCATGCTTTCGTTTATATATATTGTAACTGGAACAGTTCTATGTTTGGCTGTTTATATCATATCAAATAGCATTGTTTTCTGGTTTGACTCCGGCGGAAAAACTTCGATTCCCTATATGATTGCAAATGTTGGACAATATGCAAAATATCCTTTAAGAATATACCCTGTAGTGATACAAGTATTACTATGTTTTGTAATTCCTTATGCATTTATGGGTATTGTCCCAGCAATGATAATGACTAATAGAATATCTGATTTATATTTTATAGTAGTTCTAGGGGTGGTAGGTTTATTCTTTTTGATGGCGATTTATATATTCAATAAGGGAATTACAAAGTATGAAAGTGCAGGTATGTAATGATTTTTTAGCAAATAATATAGGAAAACTCGGTTTTCATGTCAAAAGTTACGAGTAGAGCGTTAATTATTACAATTAGGATTTTTTTTAATAAAAAGATCTTATAATTTGGAGCATAAATAAAACTTTGGGAGGTATTTACAATGAAGGTTACAGAAACTATGAAGGAAGTAGCTTTAAAAGTGGGGATGGCTATGGCCAAGGTTGATACCAATACTACGTGTTTATGGATTAATTATCAGCCAAAAGAGCCAAATGCAGTAATTAATTTGCGACAGAAGAGTTTAAGAAAAGACAAACTAGATGACCTTAGTTGATTGCCTTGTTTAATGAAGTGTGAATATTAGTATAGATAATTAAAGATTGGAGAACAGTTATGAAAAGTATAAAAAAGATTGGCATTCTATTATTTGGAATAATACTTGCGACCAATGTATCATTGACGGCATTAGCAGCAGATACAAGTGGAGTAGAAGAAATCGGAAAAATATATGAGATAAGGCCATCACAGGAGGGGGAATTTTTAGGGCAAAATGGTAATCGTGCCAAAGTGCAGATAAATAATGAAATAAAAAAAGATAGTCGAAATGTAATGAAGGCAAAGGGATATACAATAAAAGTAACTAATACATATACTTTAAATGATTATTCACCATTGACTGAATATGTTGCCAATAGAGTAAGCAAAACAAATCTCCCAACTGTTAGTTGCAACCAGTCAGCAGGAATAACAGTTGGAGCAAGCGTTACTTCAACTGTAGGAGTAAGTGCGGAGGTGGTAAACGCATCTGTAGGATATACTGTAACCGGAAGTGTTACTATGACCGCAGGACAGTCATACACTTTTCCTGTTCCATACGGTTATAAAGGACGAATTGTTATGAGGTTCTCACAACAGACATCCTCTTTTGACGTGATGGACGGAAACAAAAAAGTTGGAAGCGGTAGTTGTAAAGGTCGTCCAAAAAATAGTTATGTGGATTTACAAAGAGTCAGCTTATGGTAAAAAGGATAATAGTAATAGCAATCATTATAGTTTTACTATTGCCTGGCTGTGGTATATATGAAAAAAAAGCAGCATCAAATAATATTGAACCTCAAATTATATTTTATGAACATGCTGGATATCAAAATCCAGAAGTAATATTAGATGGATGGATGATGGTTTATCTTTGGGGAGAGATAAAAAATGCCTATATGTATACGAATGCGGAAATAAAAGAATATGTGGAAAATCAATTTTATATGATGCAGCTATCTACGTCTGAAGGGGAATTTGACATAAAAAAATCAATTTTAAATGTGGAAAATAAGGATAGTGAAACATATGATTTTACCTATGTTGTATTCATTGATTCGTTTGAAAAGCCTTTCGATGTGTGTGCAGTTAAGTATTTGGATAAGAACGATAATAAACAAAAAATTGGCAATTGTGGAAATTTAAGAGTTCATCCAAGATATTATTGTGAACCCCAAATAGCATTTTGCTATGAAGCTCCAATAAAAGCTTTGAATAACAATGTCAAAGAATATTGTCTGACTTACTATATTTGTTTGCCGACATTAAGGGAAGATGAAGCAAGCTTTCGGGTAAGAAATGAGTGTTGTTCTGTTAAGAGTTACGCCGAAGATTTTGATGTTGAAAATGAAATTATTGCTTTGTATGAAAATGATAAATCCAAGGAAGAATTAAAGGGACTTCGGGCTTATAGGGTAGAATTATCAGTGAATGTTGAGGAAAATAATATGGTTTTGGATCCTATCATACAAATTGAAATTAATGATAATGAATATTTCTGCATGACCCATCCTATCATTCTGAACTCTGTAGATTAAAATCTATGCTTTAAATTAGTGTTATTGCTTAGAATTATCTCCTGAAAAGACTAAAAAAAGGAAAGGAATTAGTAGCTGTTTGATTGCGAAAGTACGTAAAAGGAAACTTTTACGTACTTTATTTTTGCGCATTTACTGGCCTTCTGATATGAATGAGACTATATACGAACTCGATATATAAGTTTTACGAACTTTTCTATGACTTAGTCATCATCTTTTTCGAACAGATCATCCATCAGGATCACTTTTCCGACATAATTGCTGTAACTGTTCTTTTTGAGACCATAAGTTGTTATCAGGACTACCTGGATCGTCTTCTTGGTTCTTGTCGAATCACGAAATACAGCAACTTTATTCTTAAGTGAAGCATCATAGTCCTTAGTAATCTCATATTCATGTGTTGAAAATTTGTCTTCGCACAGGCTTATGACATGATCACGGCGGTCAATCAGCATATCTATCTGTGCTCCGTCTTCTGTGTCGCTGCCTTTTTTGTACCAGGATGACACTGTGGACATGATCCCGGATATCCCAAGCTTTTTCTTTATCTGTGGAATATGATCCTTACATACCTGTTCATAAGTAAGACCTTGCCATACCTGCCTTGCAGGATTGTCGTTTGTGTTACTCCACATATGCTCGTCTTTACCATAGTTGTCTTTTATAAAGCGAAAATAAAACAGTGTGTAATAATCAGATAGCTGGAATGTCTTTTCATAGCTTTTATATCCAAAAGTATCATTAACTCTGACAAAGCCGGAATCAATGAGGTTTGTCAGCATTTTTGTCAGGGTCCCGTTTTCAGGAATCTTTGTTGCTGCTGAGATTTCAGCCCGACTTAGCCCTTTCTTTTTTTTACTCAACGCTTCGACTATTTTTATATATTTGTCACTGTTACTGAACAGCGTTCTGTACAGCTGGTCGAACTCATCCCACAGTTCTGATCTGTTTCTGAAAAACATCAGGTCAATATTTTCATTCAGGGTAAGTTCTCTGTCCAGTAACTTCAGGTAATATGGTATGCCTCCCATTATCATGTAGCATATAGTGATATCATATCGGGACCAGTATATGTCCCTTGAGATAAGGTACTGTTCCGTTTCATAAAGATTCCAGGGCTCAATGTACAGTCTGCAGGTGCGCCGGTTAAAGAGCCCTCCCTTGTTTCTGTCTATTTTGTCTATAAGCCAGGATGTGGCTGAACCGCATACTATAAAGACGAGGTTTTTTCTGGTGCTGCCCCATGAATTCCAGAACCACTCAAATGCAGAAAGAAAGCCGGATCCCTGATTGTCCATCCAGGGCATTTCGTCAAAAAAGACTACCTGCTTTTCTTCAGGGTCTTTCTG
Organism: Aeriscardovia sp.; assembly: GCA_017538895.1. GTDB lineage: Bacteria > Actinomycetota > Actinomycetes > Actinomycetales > Bifidobacteriaceae > RGIG7107. Next base: position 19,328 of record JAFYHY010000080.1, read on the forward strand.
CTCAAGGTAATCCCTTAACAGAAAAAAGGCTCCAGTCCAGTCTTTAGGAGTATCATGTTCTTCTTTTGTATAACGGTTAAACTCCAGTATATAATTCTGGAGCTGCTCTGATTTCTTATGGTTATATGAACCGGTAAATTTAAAGTCAAATCTATAGTCAAAAAATTCATTTACCAGATATGTTTTTCCAACTCTTCTTCTGCCATATACAATAACGAGCTGGGCTTCCTTTTCTTCCATCACTCGCTTAAGGCGGTGGATTTCTTTTTCACGTCCTATTATGTTATTCATTATACTGTATTCCTCATTATGCGTTTCTGTCTACAAAACATATTTTAAATGACTTTTAGACAAAAATCAATGCGATTATGTCTAAAAGTTATCGTTTGATTTAGATGTAGATGAAAATGATATCAAAAATTGGAGATAAAATTATCTTTAATCCAAAGTGAAGCTGACACAAAGTTGATTTTGCGGTATCATTATATTAGTGATACATGACAACAAAGCGCCTTTTCGTGATATTTTGACAGTTTACAAAGTGCCCTTTCGTGAGAATGCCATTATTAGTACAGTATCAGTATATTATTGAGATGATTAAAGGAATCAGAAATGAAGAAGAAATCCTGGATAACGAAAGCCGAAGAAAAACAGATAATCGAAGCATATGAATCTGTAAAGGGAGAGATAATCCCCTACGGAACTGAGGATCACGTATATGAGCTAAAAACTGTACGTGCATCGGGAAAAGGAGCTCTTGCACTCATAACCATATTTCCAGAATCTGATCCGGAGAAGAGGCATGATTACCCAAGGATCTTTGTAAGGCATTCAGATGCAAAGGGAAGGCGCACCTTCATTGATGTATGGGACAGGGACTATAATGGCGATATCTTCTTTAGTTACCGGAATCATTCAGATGTACCGGTGTCAGACCGAGATGTCATAGAAGAACTTAGAAGAAAAGTCAGCAGTCTTGAAGGAAGGATAAGCATCCTTAATAAGAAGTATCAGAATATAAATGATACTATTTCCATGACCAAACCTGCAGGAAGAAAGCCGCATCCTGAAAAGCTTGATGAGCAAGCCAAAAAGGTGCAGGAGCTTATTGACCAGGGACTGTCTGAGAAGGATATAACAGAAAGACTTGGCATTGGAAGGG
>JAFYHY010000081.1 GCA_017538895.1 Aeriscardovia sp.
AATGGCATTAATTGTACTTTTGAACTTGTCGTTTATTCCGACAAGTCTGAAAAAGAATGTCGCAACATCATAACCGCAGGCATTCAGCAAATGAAGAAACTGCATTTCAATGTCGAAACGTTTCCTGATCCAAGAACATCGGATAAAAAGTATATTGCAATCGCAAGGCTTAACAGGGTGATTGCAAGCGGTGATAGAGAATTAGTGCCGCAAGATGAATGAATTTGCATGTAATCTACCGTAGGAGTATAATATGGATATGTTAGAAAGGCGGTAGAATGGCAGATTATATTGATCTTACTAATCAAAGATTCGGCAAACTTTTAGTTATAAAAAAGAGTCATGGACGCTATACAAGTGGAAACCAATTTAAGTCTACTTGGAAATGTCAATGTGACTGCGGCAAACTTGTTGAAGTCGATAGTGCGAAGTTAAGAAAAGGACATACGACTTCATGTGGTTGTGAAAAAAGAAATAATAAAGGAAGCCGATTTCAAGATTTAAGCGGGAAAAAGTTTGGCAGATTGGAAGTAATAAGATTTATACCAATCAATGAGCGTGAAAGTCGTAGAAAAAGTTGGCTTTGTAAGTGCGATTGCGGGAATTTTACGCAAGTAGATCCTGTGAAATTAAATACTGGGCATACATCATCATGTGGCTGTTTAAAACAAGAGTATAAAGATATAATAAAGAACCTTAATAGAAAATACAATTGTACAAACAAACGGCTACAAAGCGTTTACTTTGCTATGTTAGATAGATGCTACAATAAGAATAATAGGTCTTATCATAACTATGGTGGACGCGGTATTTTAGTGTGTGATGAATGGAAAAGTAACTTTGATACGTTTGCTGAATGGGCTTTTTCTCATGGATATAATGCTCATGCCAAACATGGAGAATGCACTCTGGACAGAATGAATGTTAATGAATCATATTGTCCAGATAATTGTTGTTGGATTTCAAATAAAAAGCAGCAAAATAATAAAAGGATTTGCCAAAGAATTGAATACAAGGGGGAAATACATACCATAGCGGAATGGGCAGAGATTTTCCATATTCCTTATTCAACTTTATATAATGGAATAAAAAGATATGGCAAATCAATTGAAGATTATATAAATGAATAGTTCTTCAAGAACTTTTCATAGATAACAAAGATAAAAGAGATGTTTTTATACATCTCTTTTTTGTTGCCTTTTTTGGCAGAAAGGAGAAAATATGGCAGTACAGGAAGCAGGACTCAGTACCCTGGGTAAAAAATAAGTAATGTATTCAATGCGAAGTTGCTTATTATGCCGTTTGCTATGAAAGTTGCCAAGTAGATAGCAAATGATTATTGCGGTATTAAGCGGAAAAAACGTTTGCAACGTCAATCCGAACCGAAGGCTAGACATAGTTTAGTCAGGGACAACGACTAGATGGTGAAAAAGATATAATCCATCCACGAGACCGCAACACCGGGCAACCATTAGTGGTGAAAAGATAGTCTGAACTATATTGTAATGATATAGAAGTATAGATAAAAAGCTATACGATAACATATTGGTCAAATTTGGGTACGCTGTTGAAACTGTTGCAGATACAAAGCCTACAGCATTTACATGGCTTGAAAGATGCAACTCAATAGCAGGAATTGCATTGTCTACAGAGACTATCGATGCTTCGGCTCTTGAAGATTATATCACAAAGTATATCGCCGGCCGTCAGGACTCAGGTGGAGAATGGACAATTACATTCAACTATACGGCTGAAGTAGCAACACAGCTTCAGACAATGATTACAGCTTACAACACAGCAAAGGCATCTAACCTTAAGACATGGTTTGAGGTTTGGATTCCTAATGCAACAAATGGATTCTTTGTAGTTGCACAGCCTCCTCAGAGACTTCCTATGCCGGAGTTCTCACAGAATGAACTTCTGACGATCGAAGTTGGATTTGCTGTTCAGGATTACAAAGGAGAGCTTACAGCGGTTGAACCAACGGCGGGGTAACTAGCTCTGGTGGAAGTGGCAACCAGGGCGGTAACACTAGTCAGACCACTGGTTATCTTGATGCAACAGCACTTGGCGCGATGTCTGATTCTGATATTCTTGCTCTTGCAACAGCGAGAGGTTACACAATAGGAGCAGAATCGGATACTACTGAAGAGATCATAAGCGACTTCCTGGATGAACAGGAAATTAAGTATCCATTCACTCAGGCAGAACTTGAAGAACTTACAGTAAGCGAAATTGAGACTATTGCAACAGCGAGAAGTTATACGATAACCGAGACACTTAAAGCGGATATTATTACAGAGTTTTTGACACAGCAAAATGCTTAACGGAACATGGGGCGGCTTTCGGGCTGCCCCTTTCCCTTTAAGCATTTAGGGGAAAGGAAAAGGAATATATGAGAACATTTTTGATTAATAACAAGAGATATGTAGCAAAAGAATTTACTTTTGGAGCGGTTAGACAGCTTGAGAACAATGGCCTTTCACTTACTGATGTACAGAATAAGCCTATGACTCTTGCAGCAGCTTACCTTGCATTTTGTGCAGGAATAAATATGGATGCAGCTGACAATGAGATTCAGGAACATGTTATAAATGGTGGAAATCTTGACGGTATTTTTGAAGCAGTTACAGAGGCTATGAATGAATCACGTTTTTTTCAGGCACTCAACAAAAAGGCGGAAGCAGAGCAGGAAGTTCAGGATATTCCAGTAGTTCCGATTCAGGAAATTCCGGGACAGGCGGTTCCGATTCAGACAGCAACACCGGTAGGAGAAGCGGTAATTCAGTAAAATATAAGACTCTTACCGAAGAATATGAGAAAGAACTTTTGCCTTCAATATTGTCTATGGGCTATTCATATTGGGATTTTTGGAATATGAATCCAAGGATATTAGAGCCAATACTTGAAGGTTATAAACTTAAACGAAAGATAATAGATGAAAATCAATGGCTTATGGGTGGCTATATCTTTGAAGCGGTTTCTATAGCTATAGGAAATATGACAAAGAAGAAAGGCCAGAAGCCAAATAATTATTTTGAAGAAATAAAAAAGCCAGCATTACAGGCAATTAATTCTAACAATGGCGAATTAACAGAAGAGGAAAAGCAAAGAAGGCTTGATCTTCTCATGGCAGGACTCAGAGTTAAACAGGCAAACTTTGAATTGGCAAAACAGCAAAAGAAGGGGCAGTGATTTAGGTCGCTGCCTTTCTCTATGAGGATGAATACTATGAATGTAGATTCATTAAACATACAAATTAAATCTAGTGCTACAGATGCTAAAAATTCTATAAATGGTCTTGTCGCTTCTCTTAAATCATTAAACAAACAACTTGGCTTAAAAGAAGGTACCAAATTTGTAAATACAATCAATGCTATGTCAAGTGCTATTGAAAACCTTACGAAAAATGTCAATGGAATGGGTAACATGGCATCAGGCTTTGATAAAGCAACTGAAAGTGCGGAAGGTGTTTCAAAAGCAACAAATGCAGCGACAGAAAACACCAAGCAGTTGCTTGCTGTAGTAGACAAGGTCTCTAAAGGATTTGGCGATTATTCCAAGATGATTGACAAAGCATTTCAAATGGATACTCGGCAAAACTTCGACTCAAGATCTTTTTCTGATATAGGCAAAAAAACAGAAAAACTTCTTCCTGCAATAATTAAAGAAAATGACCAGATTAAAGAGTTGGTAAAAAATTATAACGAGCTTGGTAAGACGAGTCAGGTAGATGTTCCAGCAGAAAAGGCGGAAAAAGCCGTTGATACAGTAGTTGATAGAATTGGATTATTGATTTCTTCATTAAAACACTATAGAAAACTTATTTCAGATATAGAAAGTGAAGAAAGTCCTTTTGATCCGAATATATATCAAGATGCAATAATAGGCTATGATACCACTAGAAAAGAACTTGAAAATTATAAAAAGTCATTAATAGGAGTTGAAAAAGAGTCAGAAAAGCCAAAATTCTCCTTTACAAATGATATATTACCAAGTCTTCTTGTATTGCAGAAAGCGCTAGAGAGAGTTTCGCAAAAATTCAATGAACTTGCAGAAAAAGGGAAAACAGTATTTAAAGGTATGCTAGTACCTTTGAAACTAGCTGGGAAAGAATACGCAGAAAAATTTCAAGGAATCAAGTCTACAATCACAGATTTTCGCAATCATTTCGTAGCGAACATGACTAAGGTATCTCAGTTCTGGGCTAAAACTATGCGAACATTTACTTTTATGCTTGTTCGTAAAGCGATCACGGCAATTCTTTCTGAAGTTAATAATGCCATAAAATCTTTGGCTCAGTTCTCTAACACAATGGGAACTCAGTTTAATCAAAGCATTTCAAATCTTGTGGCTGATTTTCAGTATTTGGGAAGGTCTATTGTTAGCGTGTTTGCGCCTCTTATTGATATGCTTGCACCTATCATCGATGCCATAGTTGAAAAAATAGCAACTCTTTTATCATACATAGGGATGCTATTTGCTGCGCTTGGTGGAAGTGCGTCTTTTACCAAAGCAAAAAAGAATGTTACAAATTATGGAGCCGCTGTAGGGAAAGCGGCTAAATCTGTCAGTACTCTTACAATGGGTATTGACGAACTTAATATTTTGTCAGAAAACAAAGGCGGAGGCGCAGGAGCAGGCGATAATCCACTTGCAGGATGGGAAAACGTTGAGATTCCATCCGGAATAAAAAAATTAGCAGATGCGCTTAAGAAAATGTGGGCAGACTTCTTGAAACCAATTAAAGCAGCATGGGACAAGATGAAAGACTATGTTAAAGAAGCCTGGACATACATGCTTGACCAAGTGATGAAACTCGGTAAATCTATTTGGGATGCTTTTATACAGGTATGGAATGAACCTGAAACTATCGAAATGATTGCAAATATATTTGGAATTATTGCTGATCTTATGATGGTTATTGGAAATCTTTGTAAGAATTTCAGAGAATCATGGGATGAGGTAGTTGATGGTGCAACAAGAGGCGTTCAAATATTTAGAGGCATTCGAGATATTTTTGCGGTTCTTATAGAGCATGTAAGAAATGTCACAAAGTACATGGTTGAATGGTCAGAGGGAATTGATTTCAGTCCACTACTTGATAGTGTAATTACTCTTCTTCATTCTTTCTATAGACTTGCTGATTTTATTGGTGGCGTATTTGAGGACGTAATGAAAAATGTTGTTCTTGAATACATTGAATGGATGATTGAAGAAGGAATACCACACCTAAATAATACTATTGCAGATGTTTTAGATGCATTTAATTTTGACAAGGTGCGTGAAAATCTTGTACCTGTAGAACAAGCTTTCACTAGATTGCTTGAAAATATTCATACAGGCGTTACTAATACTATGGGCAATCTTGGAAAACAGGTTGCTGAGTTCACAAATTCTCAGGAATTTACTGATTTCATGCAGAGAATCGCAGATATTATGGATCTTATTTCCGCTGAGGATATTGAAAAGATTCTTACTGGATTAGGACAGGGGATTCTTGATATTGCAAATGCAATAGTAAAATTTGTAAATTCTGAGACATTTATGAAATTCCTTGAAGCAATAGATAAGTGGCTTGATAACGCCTCAAGTGAAGATATAGCTGGCATCTTAAAAGGAATTGCTATATCCATAGGACTTTTTAAGTTTGGCGCGTTTGTTACAGGCGGTGCAGCTCAATTTATATCCTTTATTGTGGGGCTTTCCAATGCCATACATCTTGCTCAAATAGCGAAAAAATTAGCTGGAACAGCAAAAGCAATAGAAGGGCTCTTTAAAGGAATTAAGATGTTTACCGGAATTGGGCTGATGATAACAGGTGCAATCACTGCTTTGGGTGCTTTTTTTGTCATGTGGAACGATGGTTGGAGCGTGGCTGGTGAAGTAATAAAGGATATAGGAATTGCTCTTGTTGCACTTGGAGCATTTATTTTAGGCTTAACATCTCCTTGGGTTATAGTGGTAGCTGCTGTTGTGGCAGCATTATCAACCATTGCAACTATAGTTCATGAGCATTGGGAAGAGATTTCTAATTTTTTCACTTCTACTATTCCTGCATGGTGGGAAGGTACAGCATTACCATTTATACAAGGGATTCCTGAAAAGATTGCAGATTTACTTACAAATATATGGAACAACATAACGACTTGGGCGGCTGATAAAATCAACGCTATTGGAGAATGGTTTAATAGCGTAGGTGAAAAAATATCGGAGTTTGTCACTAAAGCAGGTGAGTTCTTCCAAGGGCTTCCTGCGAAAATTGGATTTGCACTTGGCAACGCGCTTGGAACAATTGTGAAATGGGGAATAGATATTGTAAATTGGGCAATTACTAATATTCCTATTTTTATAGAAAATATAATCACTTGGTTTAGGGAATTACCTGGAAAAGTATGGGAATGGCTTACAGCTACAATTCAAAAGCTTATTGAATGGGGGGCAAATGTAATTGCATGGATTGCCGAGAATGTGTCTCAGTTTATAGAAAATATCGTAAACTGGTTCAAACAATTACCAGAAAAAATATGGACACATCTTTTAGAAATCATAGCAAAATTATCAGAATGGTATAACAACGCAGTCACATGGATTACAACAAATATCCCACTCATTGTCGAAAGTTTCTTGAGCTTTTTTAGAGAAATTCCTCAAAAGCTCTTTGAACTAGGAACTGATATAATCCAAGGATTATTGGATGGTATTAATAAGGCATGGGATGATTTAAAAGATGGAGTCGCAAGTTTTTGTGGTGGATTTATTCAAGGATTTAAAGATGCTTTAGGAATAAGTTCACCTTCAAAAGAAGCAGAAGATATAGGTGATTACTGGATAGAAGGTTTAGTTTTGCCATTACAGGGTGCAAATATTAGCGATTCAGTAACGGCATTTGCAGAAAGATTTATAGGATTATTTAGAACAAGTCTTAGTGCGGAGAAATTTATTCCTATAGGTAACACCATAGCGTCTTCCATTGCGGCAGGAATGAATAGTGGTTTAGAAGCTATAAATCAATCACTTAATGCTATTTTCTTGTATATAACACAAACTATAGCAAATCAGGTGGTTTTATTAAGTACTACGCTTCAAAGCACTTTGATGCCAATGTTTGCAAACTTCTTTGCCATATTTACAGCGTGGTTCGATGAATCAATGAACGTTTGGTGGAATGATAGCATGGTATTCTGGTTCACTAATGCAAAGTGGGATGAAGAAATATTTACACCACTAGCTGATAACATCCATGAGCATTTTGATTTGTTTAGCACATGGTGGGATACAACGCTTCTTGCATGGTGGGAAGACCAAGTTGTTCCTTGGTTTAAAAAGGAAAAGTGGAGTGAGCAATACGAGAAAATACTTGAAGTTGCTGATGAGACTTTCACTAAGATTGAGGAAAAGATAAAGGAACATATTCAGGCGGCAGAAGAAGCAATCAATACATCCTGTGATAACATGAAAGATGCTATTCATAGTGTTATGGATGAAATTGATGAACTTATCGAAAAGATGAAGCAAGTTCCTAGTGGCGTTTCTTTCCATGCTGACAGATTTGCAAGTGGAGGTTTCCCATCAACCGGTTCGTTATTCTTTGCGAATGAAGCTGGCCCGGAACTTGTAGGTACTATTCACGGAAATACTGCGGTAGCAAATAATAACGAGATCACAGGAATCAGGGAAGCAGTGCTTGCAAGCGGAAATCAGGAATCAGAACTTCTTGCAAGACTTGTCGCGATATCTCAGGCACTTCTTGATAAAGAGCCTGTTGTTATTGATGATAGGAATATAGCAAGAATGGCTACAAGCGGTCAGGGAAGGCTTGGAATGAATATAATAACTTGATTTTAAGGTGGATGTCTGTCAAAGGGCATCCGCCTATTTTGATGGAGGTGTGAGATGGCATTTCTTGAAGTTAACGGAATTGAATTACCTTGTCCAAGTGTAGGACTTGAGATTATCTTAAGTGATGCTGTTAATTCAGGTCGAAATGCTAACGCGGAGGTTATTGCAGAGAAGGTAGGAAAGACAAACCTTAAATACAACAACCTTATGTGGAAATGGCTTACGCCTGATGAATGGAGTTTAATATGTAATCTTTTTTCAAATTTCTTTGTTACTGCAAAGGTATGGAGTCCGCTGGAAAATGATTTCGTGATACTGAAGATGTATCCGGGTGATAGATCAGCACAGGTCTATTGGCTTGATGAAGACCATACCACTCCGAGAAACTTTATGGACTGCAAGGTGAATATCATTGATTGCGGACTTATAGAACGATGAGGGCTAATAGATGCAAGCAGTAAGTTCAGCATATAGAGCAGAGCAAAAAGAATATTTAAGAGAAGAAGGATATATCTGGGTATATCTTGGCGTTATATCAAAAGAGGCACAGGCACATGCTAAGGCAAATGGTACGTTTGCGCTGTATTCATCTCCACAGCTTGTTAATACTACAGTGCCATTTGAAGGATATTATGCAATCCCAGAAGAGAACTTTATTAGAGCAGATGGAACACAGTACTTTCTTCCAAGAAATAAGAACTCTTTTGCATTATATCAAGGATTAGTAACTCAGGAGATGTGCGATTCAGTCACATTTACCTTTGGAAAGTACACCCATCTTGATATCAAGGGGCTTACTATTGATTTTGGCGATTATTATCCTACGAGTTTTACTATATCAAATGGTACATTTACATATCCATATACAAATGATAAGCCTGGCGAATGGGTTACAGAGGATATATTCAGAGACACAGACCACATTACCATAACCCCAGATGCGATTGTAGGTGGGCAGAAGAGATTTAGAATCATCTCGATATTGTTTGGTATCGGACTTATGTTTGATAATAACTCACTCATATCAACGTCATGGAAATCTGAATGTTCCCATGTGTCGAATGAGTTGCCTACGAAAGCATTTTCATTTGCTATTGATAATACTAATAAGAAGTTTGCAGCGGATGATCCTAACTCATACCTTGCTTTCCTTGAGGAGCAGCAGGAGGTTGAGTTTGAATATGGACGAAACCTAAAAGATGGAACGCTATATACGATTCCAGGAGGAAAGCTAAGACTTAAAACATGGTCTAGTGATGATACGCAGGCAAGTTTTAGTGCAGTAGGCTTTCTTGATTACACAGAGAGCAAATACTACAAAGGAAGATATTATCCTAATGGCATTTCATTGTATGACCTTGCTGTTGCTGTATGTCAGGATGCAGGGATAGAGAAATACACAATTGATAACTATCTTCAGACAATGCATACAAAAAACCCATTGCCTGTTGAGAAACATAAGAACCTTCTTCAGCTCATAGCAAATGCATCTCGCTCTATCATGCGTGAGACAAGAGATGGGGGAATAGAGATAAAGAGTTCATTCACACCGGATATTGTGAGTGTAACGACAAATGGGCAGACCATCTATTCAAATGCTGAGAATGTATTTAAAGAGGATATCACGGTCAGCGATTATGCAACCTCTGAGAAAAATTTCTCTCGCTTGGATGGACTTCATTATTTCTTGCCAAGGACTTCGAGAATATATGCTGCTACTGGTTATATTTCTTCTCATGTATCAAATGCTAATGGTACTTTTTCGACGAATCCAGAGATAACGATAGAGTGGGAGACAGCTTGGACATTCTTTGGAATGAGTTTAGCGTTTTACAATGTAAAGCCAAGTAGCTTCACCATATATTCATATAACTATAATGAGCTTGTGAGCAGTAAAGAATATGATGAGATAGATTATCTGACTGTTATTGAGGATGATTTTGTTGGAATAAGCAGGATGCGTATCGTTTTCAACAAAACAAGCCCTTATCAGAGGATTCATCTTTCACACGTTGCCTTTGGAGATATAACGGATTACGTGCTTGATTACTCTGATATGACATCTTCTCCGACTGCATCAGTGGCAGAGAAGGTAAAGAATGTAAATGTTACTTACTATGAATACAGCTATGGAAGCTCGCAGAAAAAGATAAGTTCTACTATGGCTGTTGTAGGAAATAACGTAGTTACGTTTAATAATCCTGCATACAACTACTCTTTAAATTATGCGAGCGTTCAACCTGGTACGTTAACCATTGTGAGCAGTGGCGCATATTATGTTGAATTTACTTCTTCTATTGCAGCTGAAGTAAATATAACCGGTATTGAATATGTAGTATCAACAAAGGAAGTAACGCAGGAAGTAAGGCAGATAGGCACAGACAAGACAGCATCAAATGTACTTATTGACAATGCAACTGATGCGCAAAACGAAGCGGAGTGGCTTGCAGACTACTTTGCAAATGATATTGATTACATCATTTCTTATCGTGGCGAACCTGCGCTAGATCCAGACGACCTTATTTTTACAGAGAACAGAAGTATTGAGAAAAACTTGGTAAGAATAACAAGCACACAGATTGATACGAGTACCGGAATGAGTATGAGTTGTAAATTAAACGCAAGGCGAGTTAGTTATGTTCTTCCTGCGGTTGTTGGTTCTGCAATTGTTGGCGAGAGTGCTGTGCATTAAGGAGGAATTATGGCATATCCTAAACATGTATGGAGGAAAGGCGAGATAATCAATGCCGAGCCTCTAAATAACATAGAAAATGGTATCGCAAATGAAGAAATGAGAGCAACGGAAGTTGAGGATATCTTAGATGGAAAGATAGAAACAAATAAATCATCTTCAGATGATGCTATTGATACAGAAAGACTTAGAGCAACAACATCGGAAGCGGATTTATCAGCAAGAATCAATCAATTAAATTCAGATATCACCCTTCTGAGAGATTATGTCGATTCTACAATTGCATCCACATATAAGGCTAGTGGTTCAATTTATTTTTCTGAATTACCTGAATTATCTGTGTCTCTCGTAGGTAATGTTTACAACATAAAAGACGCTTTTACGACTACGGCAGATTTCTTTGAAGGAGCGGGACAATCTTACCCAGCAGGTACAAACGTTTCTATTATTCAGGTTGCTGAGGATGTATATCATGCAGAGACAGTAGAAAGCGGAGATGATCCTCATGAACTGGGATTATATGAATATGATTCTGTTGCTGATAGATATGTTCTTACTGAAGACACTTCTCCTGTAAGTGGAAAAACATATTATTCAAAGACTACAACCACAAATTTATACTACGATGTAATGGCTGCGTCTATCGATACATCAGAATTTGTTAAATACACAGACATAGCAACTAACAGTAGATTAGGAATATGTAAGCCTGATGGAAGTAGTATCCATATGAATGATAGAGGTACTTTCTATCTGAATGTCAGAAATCCTGAAGATGTGACTAGAAATGTAGAAAATCTATCACTTGCCATTCACCATGCAGAACTTGCTAGGTATGGCTTCTTTGTTGGCGATTGGTTTGATGGGACGAATTATAGATATTTCATTGCAGGATATAATCCTTTTCGTGGTAATCGTTCAAGTGCTGCTGACCCAGCAAGTTCAATATGCTTAGATGTTGACCATGTGGCACTTGTATTTTCTGTTGGGCAGCTTAAATGGCATGATTCTGGGACATCTGTTATGAACGTTGGTTATGCGGGTTCAGATTATCAGAATTACTTAGAAACAACAGTAATGAATAATGTCAAAAACGACATGATAGAGCTACTTGGAGGTGAAACAGGACTTGAATATTTGAGAGAGCAGACTAAGTATTTTAGAAGAAATGATGACGAACCCGCTCTTTCGAGAGATAGGCACAAGTATATATCTGCTTTAACAGAGAGACAAGTTTATGGTTCAGCTCTTTATTCAAAAGACCAGTTACAGACAGGGGAAGCATATCATCAGCTTGAAATCTTCCAAAAATATCTTCCTGTCATGAGTCTTGAAGGAGGCTTTTGGCTGAGAGATATTGCATCGAGTGCATCTGCATGTTGCGTAGATGACAATGGAATGCCTAGTACTGATTCATTTAGAAATACAAGAAATGGTGCGGCAATGATCTTATTTAGATAAGGAGTTATTATGGCTTGGACAACACCAAAAACAGATTGGAAAGCTGAATATAGCAACATAAATATATATTTGGGTGATTTCTTTAACGTCGAAGATTATAACCGGATAAAGAATAATCTTAAATATATTGATGATAGGGCTAAAGAGCTTTTCTCCAACATTCCTACATTCAATCCGGGTGCAGATAAGCACTTTCCGACTCCGGGAAGTCCAGATTTTAGTAATGACAATATCTTTGCTGATGAGATAAACGCAATTGAGAATGGGCTTAAAGGAATACAGGATGCTATTGGGTTATTTGATTATGGAGATACGAAGCTTTTTTATGAGAATGGAGCATTCATTGATTATAAAGAGCTTAATAGGATTGAAAGCGCATTTCTTGATCTATATGAGCATATTGAAAGTTCAATTGCAGGAAAATTGAGACTTTCTTATAGGCTTGGGCAAAGAGGAAGCACAATAAAAGTTTAAGGGAAAGGAGTAATGATATGAATAAACTCAAGAGTCGTAAGTTTTGGATATGTGTAGCTGCATTTCTAGCAAGTATTGCAACGTCTATATCAGGAATCACAACAAGTAATGAGACTGTTACAATTATTGGAACTGTATGCGGTATCTTGGCGGCAGCAATCTATGCTTTTTGTGAAGCTTGGGTTGATGGAAAAGCCATCAATCCTGACACCTATGATGAGGATGAATAATGAATACGGTAGATAAGGTGATTAAGATTGCAACTGATGAAGTTGGGTACTTGGAAAAATCGAGAGTCGCCTATCAAAAGAATCCGGATGTTATTTTTGAAAAGACCGCAGGAGCAGGGAATGACAACATAACCAAGTATGGATATGAGATGAACAAGATATATCCTGCCACAATGGATAAGTTTTCTCTCTGGTGCGATGCTTTTGTTGACTGGTGTTTTTATAAGGCGTATGGTATCTCGACTGCAAAATCTCTTTTGGGTGTCTTTGATGATTATACAGTTGCATCATGCAAGATGTATGAAAAGCACAATGCGATTGATAAAAGCCCTAAAATCGGAGATCAGGTTTTCTTTACTAAAAATGGTAAATCAAGTGGATGCTATCATACAGGTATTGTCTATAATGTAGATTCGGAATATTTCTACACTATAGAAGGAAATACCTCAAATGCTAATACTGTGGTAAGAAATGGCGGCGGCGTTGCAAAAAAGAAGTATAAGAAGAGTAGCTATATAGGAAAAGTCCTGTTTGGACATCCTAAGTATGACATAGCACAAAAGTCCATTGAAGCCATTGCTCTTGAGGTAAAAGCAGGTAAATGGGGAAATGGTGAAGAGAGAAAAAGAAAACTTATTGATGCAGGTTATGATTATGAACTTGTAAGAAAAGCAGTGAATAAATTATATGAAACAAATTGAAAATGATGTATAATATATTGTGTAATGTTGTTGAAAGGGTGAAGTTGTAATTATGATGAACGCTGTGGATGAATTGAAGAATGAATTAGGGATTGAAGCTGACAAGCCTATTCCCGCCTCTTTTAACGTACCTTATTATGTCCACCAAGACGACATGAACAGGCAAGATCAGAGCCACAAAATAGAAAACAGCTGGAAGAATGGCATTATTTGTGTGCTTATTTTTGTCAATCTTATTACTATCTTCGGATTTCTTTTATTTGAAGCGAACAAACCCGATAATCCAGTCACAGTAACGCAAACAACTCCGAGTGGAAGTAATAGTTATATAGGCAGAGATGGAGATGTTACACTTTATGCTCCTGAGCCTGATGCAAAATAATAAGATACATTAATGAAAAGGAAGTTCTGAAATGGAGCTTCTTTTTTTGTTGCATAAAAAAAGGAGAATCAGCATGGCACTAAGGACAAATTATAAGGATGATGTATTTACCGGAAACAGAAAATATGCTCAGATAGATAATGGTGACGGTACTATTTCATTTACTGACGAAACTCAGTATAGCCAGGTAGGAGATTCGTTTGGAGCGACTGAAATAAATGAGATTGATACAAATATCAACAACATAAATACAAGCATCACCAATCTTAATAGTGAGCTTACCGTTAATGGAACAAAGTTTTACTTTGATTCTCAGGGTGGAAAGTGGGGATGGAACTCAAGCCCTGCGCGGGGTGCTGGTACATTTCACCCTTTTAGGGCAAGCCACACGCAGACATATAATATCTATGCACGTGGGGTGGCGGATTTAGGAGAATTTCATGAGTATAGATACATTAACACCAATAATATTCCTGTAGAGTACACTGCTGCTGATAGAAATTATTCTAAAAGTATTACTCGTTCTGACCACAGAGCTGACTGGTATGACAATGTAGCAGTATCGGGATGGACTTATGTGGGTTCTGCCATAATGCGTACAAGCTATAGTGGATGGCATTGGGTACGACCTGCTTCTTATGGCTGCGATTATGATGCATCTGGAATTATACATGCATGGGCAGATTCAGGTGATTGGCGTGATGAAGACAGTTCCTCAATAAGGGTTACGGTTCGCAATTTCTACGCAAGAGTTCGATAAAGGAATAACATGAAAATACATGGAATTAAAAGATCAACTATAGAAGAGATTGTAAATGAATATGTTGTAGGATTTAAAGCTAAGCGTAATCGTAAATTACTCATACTAAGATGGTGTGATGGTCTTACATATGAAGAATTAGCAGAAGAACTAGATATGTCGGTAAGCCAAGTAAAGAAGATAACATACGATTATGAAAAAGTTCTTTGTAAGCATTTAAGGGTAGAAGAATAAACATTGAGGCTCTGGGTTTTCGCCTGGAGCCTCTTTTTTTATTTGGTTTTTGCTTTCATTTCACGTCTATATTCATCTGCGATATAGTCCGGGCCATTCATCCACATATCTGTGTCTTCGTCAAAGAGCATATCACCTGTTTCTGACTTCATGAATATAAAAAAGGCTTTTGGTCTTGATATTTTCATTTCTTCAGCAAGATTCATAGCTGCATCCATTGCAAGAAGTTCCATTGAATATTCAAATTTACTGACTTTTATAATGTTTCCTTCTTTTAGGATATTAGCGCCTTTGTTATATAGATATTTTTCAATATCATCCAAATTAGATTCATCTCCCTGAACATGATATTCTTCGTAGCATGTTTCTATATAATCATTCACTTCATATTTATCAAAGATATCCTCGCAATCAGCGACGTCCTTTTTCCACCGTATCTGTGCAAGGCGGAACAATCGGACTTGCATAAAAAATAGGTTGTCTTCTTGATTAAATGCCATTTGAATATTCTCCTAAATAAAATAAGCCTTAGATGTACCTAAAGCTTATTTATCATCTTTATTTGGATTTTGTTATTTCGTCAAAGATTTTCTGCACTTCATCTTTAGGAATATTGGGGATTGACGATTTAATAATATCAAGCGAAACACCATTCTTATATAAATTTTCAGCTATTTCCCTAAAAGCCTCAATTTTTCCTTCGATTTTTCCTTCGATTTTTCCTTCAATTTTTCCTTTGTTTTCTATTTTGTCCAGAATATCACACATGGTGCTACCTCCTTCCATAAATTCCCCTTGCAAATTTTTAAATCTATCATCATCTGTTAATACAGATAATATCTTTAATAATGGATCAGGATACTCTATTTTTTCTTTTATCTCGCTTATATTATTTGTTCCATTCATAAATTTAGCAAGAATCTTAAAATCACTATGGAAGAGAGTATCAATCTCTTCATCAGACATATGTGAAATGTCAAACACATTTATGTGATAATCACTTACATATTTAGCAAGACATGCGGGGACATCTAACCGTTCCTTTAAACTTCTCGGAGCAGACCAAGGTTCTTTGCCATAGTATAACACAATGGTTATTACTGGGTATCTTCTTGAACTGTCTTTATCAAGTAATTGACTTCTATAAGATGCACCATCGTAACCAATTACTCGAAGTGGCATATCTTTGTCTATAACTGTTTGATTTTCTATACCGATAATAGAAAAAACGACATCTTCTTTAGACCAACGTTTTGCAATATCTCGTTCTTGTTCATGCAATTTACCATCGTCAGCTTTGTATTGCGACTTCATTGGCAAATCTACAAGTTCAGTTTCCTTGATCGTTTGACTCCCTTCAAATAACGTTCCATTTATAATATCGGCAAATATTTTATTTATTTCCTCAAAGTGTTTTTCTGCGATGTCTTTTGTTCCCATTTAGTCTCCAAAAAAATAATTAATGTCATATACATTAAACATTTTGTAATTAAATGATAGCAGAAAGCAAGCGAAAGTCAAATTTCAAAAATAATACTTTATTGATACGAAAATCGGACTTTTATCGTATTTTTCGCGGTATTTATGCCCACTAAAATAGATTGTAGAGGGCAAAGGTTATGGCTTATAAGCATTTTAATAATAATCCTAGACATAAGCATAATGTGGGTGACTGCGTGATTAGAGCTGTATCTAAAGCATTACATATATCTTGGGAAACAGCTTATATCGATATGGTGATGCAAGGTTATTTAATGGCTGATATGCCATCATCAAACGCTGTTCTCAACTCATATCTTCGTACAAAGGGATTTACAAAGCACACATTGCCGGATAATTGCCCTGATTGTTATAGTTTTGAGGATTTTGCAATAGATAATCCTAAAGGAACCTTTATTCTTGGAACCGGCACGCACGTTGCAGCCTGCATTGATGGAATAATCTATGATGCATGGGACTCTTCTGATTGTGTACCTATCTATTATTACGAAAGGGAAGATTATGAATTATCCTAACTATCCAAACTATTATCAGAATTATTCAAATTACCAACCTCAGTATCAACCTGTTCAGATGTCACAGCCAACAGCTTCACCACCAGTTACAAACGTGCAGAATCAGATCCTTGCATGGGTTGCGAGTGAAGAAGAGGGAACAAACTTCCCTTTAAATCCAGGGCAGAGCATTTTCCTTATGAATCAGAAAGAACCGTATCTTTACATGAAATCAGTAGACCAACTGGGTAAAACGACTTTTATAAAGAAAAGGCTTGTTGATGAAAGCGATAATTCGGAAAACAAGATTGATCTTACTGAATATATAAAGAGAGAAGAATTGGAAAACCTTATTACTGACAAGATCCAAAAAGAAGTTGAAAAACGAGTATCGCAGATTTCTTTTAAGCCTACAAAGAAGAAAACAGTAGTTGTTGAAGATGATGAGGATTAAACCATGAACCCTTTTTTCAATCCAATGATGCAGGGGATGACACGTATGAATCCTATGCAAAATGTTATGAATGTGATGCAACAGGTAAGGCAGATTAAGCAAAATCCTAATCAGCTTGCAAGTCTCTTACAGCAAAGAGGAATGATAAATGAGAGCCAGGCTAAAGAGATAGAGAAGATGGGCAATAATTATGAACAGATAGGGCGCTACCTAATGGATAATGGAAAACTGCCTAACAATGTCCAATCGTATCAAGGACAGGTTGAGCAGGTACAAAATATGATGAAGCAAGAACAATAAGAAAAGCGCATCAATAAGGACACTAAGGGGTTATTGATACGCTAATCTCACGGATATGCTTACGCATGTTCCTGAACAAAACAAGTATAAGCCTTTTCGTGAGAGATAACAATGATTTCATTTTGCGCAAATGAAAATATATTCACGAAAGGAGTCTACTATGACAGAAAACGGAAGTCAGATGTACATGCCGGTTGCTCCTGCTTACGGTGCAGGCGGTGGCATGGGTGGATTCGGTTATGGAAGTGATTGGTGGCTTATCATCATTATTTTATTTGCTTTTGGCGGATGGGGTAATGGTGGCTTTGGCGGAGGCTTTGGAAACATGGCACTTGGCTATGACTTCCCTTGGCTCTTAAACGGACAGCAGGGCATCAATAACAACGTTTCTGATGGATTCAGAGATGCACAGCTTAATAACAGCGTTACATCTGTTAGAGATGGAATAGCTGCTCTTTCGACTCAGCTTTGCGGAGCAGTAGGCGATGTTCAGACAAATCTTTGCAGTGGTTTTAATGGCGTAAATATGTCTGTAAACAATGCTCAGAATGCACTTGCTCAGCAGCTTTATACAAATCAGATTGCTGATCTTGAAAGAAGTTATGCGGCTCAGACTGCATCTACACAGGGAATGAGTAATATTCAGAGTCAGCTTGCTCAGTGCTGCTGCGATAACAGATTGGCAACATGCCAGACTCAGAATATCGTGCAGAACGAGAGTAATGCTACAAGATTTGCAGATGCAAACAACACAAGAGATATTATCACAAATCAGACTCAGAACACTCAGGCTATACTTGATAAGCTTTGTCAGCTTGAACTTGATGGAGTTAAGGCACAGGTTGAAGCAAAGAATGACAGAATTTCAGAGCTTCAGACACAGCTTAATATGGCAACTCTCCGCGAGTCTCAGACAGCTCAGAATGCATTTATTTCACAGGGCTTTGCTAACGAAGTAGATCAGCTTTACAACAGACTGAGCAATTGTCCTGTACCTTCAACACCTGTTTATGGAAGAACACCTATTTTCACATGCAATCAGAATCAGGGTTGCGGATGTGGATGCGGTAACTTCTGATAAGGAGGTGTAGCTATGGCAGAGTATGTATACAACGTGGTTCAAAGAGTTCAGCCGAACCAGAATGTATTATTACAAGGCTCTATCCCTTGCAATAAGGGCTATGTTTATCATAGGGATGGTAGCGGTATTCTTACTCTCAGGGGCATTGTAAACAACGTCAATGGTTGCTTTGCACGATACCAGGTTACTTTCAACGGAAATATTGCTGTTCCTTCCGATGGAACAGTTGGGCCTATAGCGATTGCTCTTTCGATTAATGGAGAACCCATTCAGACATCAAGAGCAATTGTAACCCCAGCAGCTGTTGCAACCGATCCGCCTACTACAGAAAACTTCTTTAACGTAACATCAACGGCAATAATCACAGTACCCAGAGGATGCTGCCTTAGTGTTGCAGTAGAGAATGTATCTGAAGGGGCAACAGCCGCAGATCCCGCACCTGTAATTTTAGTGCAGAACGCTAACTTAGTTGTTGATAGAATTGCCTGAAAGGAGCGCAGAATATGAAAGTATATGACCATATAAGAGATATGCTGTGCGATGAGCTTGAAGGAATTGCAAAGAAAAAAGAGCTTACTACTAATAGCCTTGATGTCCTTTACAAAGGTGTGGATATTCTTAAGGATATTTCGACCATAGAAGCTATGGAGCAGGAATATGGCAACTCACATGATGGTGGATATTCAGGCGGCTATTATGGAAGAATGCCCTACTATATGTACGATGATGGTATGGGAGGTCAGGGTAATTCTTATGGCAGAGGTCGTAATGCAAGACGCGATTCTATGGGAAGATATTCAAGCGAGGGAAGGTCATACGATTATGATTACTCTGGAGATACCAAAGAAGAGTTGCAGAGGCTTATGAACTCAGCACAGAACGATAGAGAAAGAGAAGCTATTAGAAAAGCACTCGACAGCATGAATAGATAAGAAATAAGGGATAGCTATTTCGGCTATCCCTATTTTTAAAAATATCGATATTGCGTATATATTGAGAATTGTATAATATACGAAAAAGAGAATATAAACAATTGGAACAAAGCAAATATTTATGCAAACGATTCTTGATAAAACAACAATAAATTAACGTAACGCAAAATATACTAACGCAAATTTTTTGATACAATGATAAATGTCTAATATAATAAAAAATATTTATGCAAAACGAAATGCAAAACGTTAAATTGAAACTACAGAAGTTTAGTGACATAGAGATGTTTTCCGTGTGGGTTCAAGTCCCACTGCCGGCATTTTTATGATTTATTTTTTAATGCCGCTTATCACCTATTAAAACGCTCGAAATGCCTATAATTACTGGCTTTCGGGTGTTTTGTTTTGCAACTTTATTTTGCACTTTGTTATGCATTTTTTCGTTTTGTAAGCTCACGTTTTGCAAAATGCAAAATGAAATGCAAAACGGATTTTGAGTTTTTTGCTTTTTATTTAATTAATTCGTATCTTTTTTTTCGTTATTGCTTAGATCAAGTTTGGTGTCAAAATATTTATTTGCCTTCATGTTAAATTCAGAAGATTTATCACTTAGTGAATTACGATATATCGTCTTTAAAACGTGGTCACTGCTCCAGCCTCCTTTTTCCATAATATATTGGTCAGGCACTCCAATGGCATGTAAAATCGATGCAGCATAATGCCTTAAATCATGGAATCTGCATTCAAGCTCAAGATGGTCTCTCAATGTCTTGAATGTATCGGTGAGATTGGCAGGTTTGTATGGATATATAAAATCCTCCGGATTACCTTCACCTATAAGTTCTATGACATTTTTAGGTAATTCTATCCTTCTTGTTGAGGAATCTTTTTTTGTCAGCTTTTTATAAACCCATCCATCTGCACCCTTAACATAGGCTGCATGAACATAAATCTCATTTGTTTCAGGATAGACATCTTTGTATTTTAATGCACATATCTCACTTCTTCTAAGTGTTCCTATGCCCGCGAGTGCAATGGCTACTTTTAAATGAGGGCTTGCATTATCCAATAGGTTTTTCACATCATTATCTGTAGGAATATGTCTCTCTACGACACCTTTTTGTGGAAGTGTTATCTTGAAGTTCTTATCCATGAACATGCCTAATGTGGCAGAGAGCAGACCATAAAGATTTCTTACTGTTTTTGATTTGTGTGTTTTGGAAAATTCGTTGATGAAATCTTGAATATCGTATGAAGTGATAGAGCCTAGCTTGATGTTTTCGATGGGTTTTAAATTGTTTCTATTACATTTATAACTTCTGTATGTAGAAGGGGACAGGACATTGGATTTTGATTGCAGATATTTATCGGCAGCCTGTCCTATGGTGAGGTTCATAGGCTGTGATGAATCGGTTTTATTAGATTGAAATTCAGCAGCAAGTCTATTAGCCTCCGTTTTTGTTGGTGCAGTAAATGAAACGTATTTCCGCTTGCCATTCTCCATATGAGAGAAAACAGTCACATTCCATTTACCTGATGGTAATTTCTTTGGTGTTGCCATAATAACTCCTTAAAAATGAATTTTACGTATAAAGTATTTTGCGTACATGGTAGTGTCTTAAATCATTGAACCTAAATGGAAGATTTAAACTTTCATTTAAACGTCTGAATTTTACTACTATTTGAGATGGCGTGAGTGTTGTAACATACGATTCCGGCTCTCCATCACCTAGTAATTTTTTAATTTCCTGTGAAATATGCTCTGTTCTATGTTCAGTCATTATTTCTTCATCTTCCCAATTATACATGCGGTTTTTCGCTACATGTGTGACTTCAATGTGGTCATTTTTTATATTCGAGTATTTGAGCGCACAAATCTCATTTAATCGTAAGCCCACTTCGGCTGATAGTAGAATTGCTTTTTTTAATGATTCTTCAGCATTATCTAAAAGTAAATTCAATGTTGTATCAGACAATGCCATAGTGTTACTTTGGTTCATTATTGTCCTCCTTAGTTTTGCTTTGGGGTGTGTCATCTTCTAAAAGACCATTTTTTACAGCTATAGATGCCATTACATCATAGAGCCTGTGTCCAGCAGGAATTTTTAGCTTTGTTATATCTATTTCTTCTCTGTTTAGGTTTAAATTTCTGATCTTCATTTTTGTACCTCCTTATTTTATTTCGTTGCTATGAATCATTTTCACAAAGTTAAGGATATCTTCTTTACGAGCATCGGATAATTCCCTAAACATAGATAACAATTCAGTTTCTTTTATGTCTTTAACCTTATTGTCTGCGGGTGTATCGCTGTTTAATTGATTTACAATATCATCCGGAGAGACGTTCATTACCTGGGCAACTTTATTTATAGTCTTGATTGTAGGGATAATGTTTGCGTCTCTTTCTAATAATGAGATATAAGGCGCGCTCAGACCACATAAAGATGCAAATCGTCTTATAGACATCTCTTCTTCGCTAGAGAAGCGAAAATTCTTGATTATTTCGCCTAATGTCATGCTCTTTCCTCCTATAAAATATAATTTTACAATTAGATAGTACCATAATTGCATAATATATTCAACACAAAATGTATAATATATTATACACGAAATGTTGAATATTTTGTTGACTATATTTTGCTATGGTGTATAATATATTTAACGCACCTAAAGAAGCGGGAGGGAGAAAAGATGAAGTATAGAGTACGGGAACTGCGCAAGGAAAAGAGATGGTCACAAGGTGAACTTGCGGAAAAAGCAGGCATTTCAAGAGGAAACATAGCAAGACTTGAGAAAGGCGAAGACGTTGCAACAACGACAGGTACATTAAAGAAAATTTCGGATGCGCTTGGCGTACCTATGGACTCTCTTTATTTGCCTTGAGTGTTAAATATACTTTACACAAGGAGGGTTTATGGAACCGGATGTTGTTATCGCAGTGGGAATGGCTAAGAACAAAATTGATACGAATACAGAATTAGCCAAAAGAACAGGAATGATAAGGCAGACGCTTGCTCATAAGCGGAAATATCCATCTACATTCACAGGTGGAGAGATTGCTTCTTTAGCAAAGCTATTGAAGTGGACGGATGAAGATATTGCAGAATTTATTCGTGGAATATAGCGGGGAGATAGGATGCTCGGAATAATCGAGAAGATACAAATAAAAAAGAGTAGACCAAATAAAAGTTATGGATTCATAAGTGCATACGATGGGGAATCATATTGGTTTAGCCTTAGAGGACTTGATGATTTAAAGGTTGGTGATGAGGTTAGCTTTTCGGGAGGTTGTAATGAAAAAGGATTTGTTGCGAGATACGTTAAAAAAGTTGCGGCTGAAGATTGATCCGGAAGTTTTGGGTTACACAATTATCTTAGTTTTGATGGTCTACTTTATCTTCTGGATAACGACTTTATCCGCTGGCGGGAAAGAATATGAAATGGAAGAAACGAATGTACATATAGAACAGAGCGACCAGCAAAATTCATACGTGTCTGAGCCAGAGATTGTTGAACTTGATTTTGATGAAGCGCAGCTCCTTATGAAACTCGCTTGGAGTGAAGCGGGCAACCAGGGAATTAAAGGGCAACTTGCCGTAATGAATGTCGTAATGAATCGAGTTGCTGATGAGAACTTCCCAGACACAGTAGAAGAAGTGATATATCAGAAACTTGGAAAGTATTATCAATTTACCGTTGTTGGTAATGGAGTATTTAAGAATGCAGAACCTACAGAAGAAACACATCTTGCATTAGCGGAACTTGAAAGTGGGGAAGATATTTCACAGGGAGCATTGTATTTTGAAGCTCCTACAAAAAAGAGTTGGCATAAGAAGAATAGGACGTTTCTGTTCGAGGATTATGGACACAGATTCTATAAATAAGAGAGAGCCACATAGATTGCTCTACGTGGCTTGGTTAAAAACATGACATTAATCATATTTTCGCCTTCTATTATGGCAGAAAGGTCATATCATGTCAAACACTAAAGACTGGTTTCAGGAAGTTTATTCAAACAATAGAGAAACTATCAATAAGCTTTTGAAGATTGCAAGTGAGAAAAATACTACTTTAAGGCTTTCTATACATCCAGATGGAGAAGTGTTTTTCACAGCAAGTAATGAAGAAGTTCTAAAGACAATCATAAATAATTCAAAAACAATTACATATACAAAATATTGCTTGGAGGAGGACAAGTAATGGCAAATGAAGTACAGGTACAACCAAAACAGGGGATTGCATCATTTCTGACATCTGACAAAGCAAAGGAAAATATTATCAATGTTGTCGGTGAACGTGATGCACAGAGGTTTATATCTAGTGTAGTTTCTGCGGTTCAGACAAATCCACAACTTGCGGAATGTACAAATCAGTCAATATTATCCGCAGCACTTCTTGGACAATCTCTAAATCTACCACAGAGTCCGCAGATTGGCATGTTTTATTTCGTCCCATATGAGGATAAGAAAAAAGGAATTAAAGAAGCTCAATTCCAAATCTCATATAAAGGAATGTTACAGCTTGCCATGAGATCAGGACAGTATAAGAAAATTCACGTTACTCCAATAAAGGAAGGTGAGCTTGTTGCTTATAACCCTATCGAGGATGAGTACACTTTCAAAGCTGAGACAGACTTTGCAAAGCGTGAAGCATTACCTACTATTGGTTATTACTGTTTTTTTGAGATGAATAATGGCTTACGTAAAGAGCTTTATTGGAGTAAGGAACAAATGGAAGCACATGCCAAAAGATATTCTGCATCTTACAGAAATGGATGGAGTTCTTCAATTTGGAAATCAGATTTTGACAAGATGGCAATGAAGACAATGCTCAGGCAATTGATTGGACGTTATGGAACTATGAGCGTTGAAATGCAGACAGCATATACTTCAGACCAGGCGGTTTTAGATGAAAACGTTGTTCCACAATATGTGGACAACGTTGAAGATGAGCCTGAAAAGGCTGTTGACGTTATGGCGGATGTAATTGATTCTACTGCAACTGAGGTGCCAAATGAGTGATTTTATTCTTGATGAATCAAATTATTATTCATTAGAAGCAGATTTGAGATGGTGTTCGGCATCACAATTCAAAGACTTTTGCGGTTGCCCTATCATACCCGGATGTGAAGCAAGAACGATGGCTAAGCTCCGAGGGGAATATAAGCCAGAGATTACTAATGCTTTACTTATCGGCAGCATTCTTGATGCACTTTGGGAAAACGATGATCCTGAATACATTGCAGGAAGATTTCCCGAGTGT
>JAFYHY010000082.1 GCA_017538895.1 Aeriscardovia sp.
CATTGATGGCACATGGATCGGTACGGAAGTGGCTCCGATGCTTCGTGATTTCTATGCCGGGACAGGCGTAGACTTATCATCCCTTACGTTTTCGGATGATACAGGAGTAATGGATTATGTAGTGATCGCAGGGCTTGTACGTTCACCTATGGGACATTTCCAGACGCTTTTTTCCGGTGGCAAACAGTGGTGGAATGATCCAAAGGAAGAAGATATTATCGGGTGCAAGGTAGCTGCGATCGATCCGTATTTTGGAGAACAGTCTGATCAGGCTGCGGAAACTTGCGTCAGTCATGGCATCCCTTATGTGACGATAGACGCGGCACATGACTCGTATCTTCATAGGCATGCGGCGATTAATGTCGTTTCTGGGGAATGCCGTTCCGAACATTACCCTGGGGAGTCTGTTGAAGAGGTCATGAAGCTGATGATGCAGGAAACGGAGGGACTCACGATCCTGACACAGGGCGGCGGGGACATGCTGTATGGACGCAGAGGGGAAGAGATTCACAGAATGCAGCCTTTTGATATAACGGTCAGAAGCACACTTGGAGCAGGTGATACATTTAAAGCGGGCTGTGTATATGCACTATTGAATGGATTCTCCGATATGGAGACAGTTCGTTTTGCAAGTGCATGTTCCGCAGTCGCAATCTCAAGGTTCCCATTACCGCTTAATCCGCCAAAGAAGGATGAGGTAAATGAATTGTTGCGATGATTAACGGAGGATACGGTAGAAAAATGGTGGTAAAAGAATTATTCGGAAAAGTAAAAATATACAGGCTTCATACGCGTGTTGATAACCGTGGATCGCTGGCATATGTTTTTGATGAAAGCATTGATGATTTCAAAGCCCGGGAGACAAGAATTTACAGCATGCCCAAAGAAGGGACTTTTTTTGGAATACACTACAGAGATGAGCGTGCCCCAATGACGAAGTTTGTGACAGTCATAAAAGGCAGAGGGCTGGATTACGTTATTGATCTGAGAAAAGAATCGCCGACCTATCTGGAGTGGGAGTCAATTGAACTGTCAGAAGAAAATGCCCTTGCAGTACTGATCCCTGCAGGTTTTGGGCACGCTTTTATTTCATTGCAAAATAATACGATACAGCTTTATTCCGTGGACAGAAGTGGAGACGGTGCTCATTCAAAACAAATAAATTACAAGGATTCAAAAATCGGTCTTAAACTGCCCGTACCCATTTCCGAAATATCGGATTACGATTTAAACGCTCCTTTTATTTCAGAAAATGATGAAGAGAATCGTATGGTTTTTATTGGAATTAGTAAGGTGTTTTCAACAAAAGACAATCGGCAATATGAAACGATCGGTGCATTTTGGGATGAACTATCCAAAGAATATGGCAGAGAAAACCTTAGAGGCTTAGGCTATAACTGGACATCTGAGACGATTGAATATGTCATCGGGCTTAAATCCGGCGACATAGATAATGCAAACTGTTCTGTGGTTTTGCCGAATTCAGGATGGATTGCCGTAAAAGGAAAAACAGCAGAATTAGATATGATCTATCAGGAAATCTACGCCGATGGGGTTCTTACATATGAGATTGAAACTTTTACCGATGAAGGC
>JAFYHY010000083.1 GCA_017538895.1 Aeriscardovia sp.
AAGTGAATCACATATTCCAAAGTTCATCATTCCAATTATACTGTCGACGTACATTAGAATTGAAAATGCGGCTACAGCAGTTGTTCCTCCATACTTAAGCAAAAACAGATTCATTACAATACTCATGACAGATGCCGCTATGGTACTGAAGAATTCACTTGATCCGTTGGCGATAATACCAACAAACTGCCTGATTGCAATTCGCTCTTTTACGTAATAAATATCCATTCTCCTGTTGGTAAAAGAGATCAGGGTGATTAGTGACCCCAAAACAATGGATAAACAGCTGGCTACCGCCACCGATGTGACTCCCATATGAAATACCACAATAAAAAGAAAATCCAGGACAACGTTTAGCAGCTGGGTTCCAACATTTACCGCCATGCTGAATCTATGTTTTCCACATACCCGAAGGTAATTATCTGTAGCAAAGTAAATGGGTATAAGCGGTGCAAACACCGAATATACTTTCAGATATTTTATACTTAGCTCAATAGCTTCTATGCTGGCATTTGGTGATATCAACATAACAAATGGCCTGGCAAAGACAAATCCAAGAATTCCTATAATACATGAGAAAACCAGGATAAGTCTTACCGAGGAGGAAAAAACTTTCGAAGCTTCCTTTCTCTCTTTCTTCCCTAGAAACAATGAAATGTTAACGGCGGCACCTGTAGCTATCATATTTGCAACAGCTTCTACGATCATTATGATGGGCATCATAAGATTTATTGCAGCCAGGGCATTTTCGCCCAGATATCTGCCGACAAATACTCCATCAACAACTGAATAAAGCGCGCCAAAAACCGATGTTATCACGGCCGGGATGGCGCACTTAAAGAATAGCTTTGTAGGATTTTCTTTGATAAATATTTCTGAATTCATTTATGCTTCTTTACTACTTATTGCTTTGTCGTACTGCTGTCTTGATATTTCTTTGTTATTGAAAAGTTGTTTAAGCTTTGCCTCAGAATAACCACTGAGCATCGCATCTGATATCTTAGGTTTGCTTAATTCAAGTGTATCTCCATCCTTGGATATCTGATCATATTTCTTTATGCTTCCTGTGCTCTTCTGTGATCTGTACCCTTTTTCTGAAACTGAATGGTCTGTCTTTACGCTGTTTTCACTTCCCTGTACGTTCATAGGCTTATGAATTCCTGCAAATATCTGCATATGACACCTCCTTGTGTTCACCTGTTTCTGGTTGCATTTTGATAATATATGGTCAACATTAAAACAACGTTGAAAAATAATTAAGAAATGATAAATGCCTTTAAGATACAGCAGTAATCTTTTCCAGATTTCCCGTAAGCATTCTACTTATCGTTACTGGCCTTGAATCGATACCAGTCACTTCAAATGTACTATCATCCACAAAGCAATCGTAAATCATCCAATCCGTCATGAATCTAGTTTCGTAAAACTCTCCCGAGCGGACTATGGTAACATTTTTCACCTCTTCTGTGGAAATGTGAAGTTCATTTGCTATTGCTCTTATAATAATGTCTCTTTTATCTGTCATAATTAGTATTCCTCCTTACGTTTCATGGTTGAATCATAAGGGTATACTACAAAATGCATCTTAAAATAACATTAAAATCAGCCAATAAATAAATTAGGAGGTGCCTGTTCAATTGACACCTCCACTTTATGCAGAAATTATACAAATTGTTAATGTATCCTCAAGCAAGATATACTGGAATATACCTTTTATCAATCTTGTCAAAGCAGCGGTGCCATAAGTCTCAGTATAAGCTGCCCAAACCTTAGAGACATTGCCATCCCTGTTTTGTATTCTTCTGTCACTTCTTTGGAAACACAGAAGATTGAATCAAA
>JAFYHY010000084.1 GCA_017538895.1 Aeriscardovia sp.
GATGTAGGACGGATTTTGCGGACATTCAAAATAAAAAAGAATGTGGAGGTAACAGACAATGGCAAAATCATTATTTGAGGAACTGGGCGGCAAATACGAAAGGCAAGGGGATTATTTGATACCGTGCTTAACTGTACCCGCCGAAGAAGAACAGGCAATAGGCATCTGGGGGCAACGGCATTTAGATTATCTAAAACAGTACCGTAAAGTTACATACACCAATCTTCTTACAAGCGGCAGGCTAAACGCCTACCTTGCCGACATCAACAGACAGGCACAGGAACGCTTTGAAAGGCTCATAGAGGGTATGAAACAGGCACAGGGCATAACGGAACAGCTAAAGGCAGAAAACGCCTTAGAATGGACAGGATGCCTCAATAACATAAGGGCTTGTGCGAGGGAGATTGTGGAAAAGGAAATTATTTTTGCATAAACAGATGATTAGTGGCAGGGGGAAATCCTGCCGCTTTTTCTGCTTTAGTTTGTCAGCTTGACAAATAAAGGGTTAAGGAATATAATTAGATTCAGTATTATACAAGGAGTTAATAAATATGCGGCAAGGTATTCTTAAATAAACTGTCAATTTGATAGTGGGAACAAAAAGTAGCAGTCCCGTTTCACTTTTAATATGGGGCTTAGTTTTTTGTACCCAGTTTAAGAATACTTTTATCATGTAATTTTATATGCCCGAAAACATATAAGTGTTTTGGGGCTATTGGAGTTATTTACCCAGTGATAGGAGTATTTATCACTGGGTATTTTTATGCCCTTTTTTGGGTGTTGATAGGAGGAAAATCACATGAAAATAATTAACTTAGGCATTCTGGCTCACGTTGACGCAGGAAAGACAACATTAACGGAAAGTTTATTGTATACCAGTGGTGCAATTGCAGAACTAGGGAGCGTAGATGAAGGCACAACAAGGACAGATACAATGAATTTGGAGCGTCAAAGGGGAATCACTATCCAGACAGCAGTGACATCTTTTCAGTGGGAGGATGTAAAAGTCAACATTATAGATACGCCAGGCCATATGGATTTTTTGGCGGAAGTATACCGTTCTTTATCCGTATTAGACGGAGCAGTATTATTAGTTTCTGCAAAGGATGGCATACAGGCACAGACCCGTATACTGTTTCATGCACTACAGATAATGAAGATTCCGACAATTTTTTTCATCAATAAAATTGACCAAGAGGGGATTGATTTGCCAATGGTATATCGGGAAATGAAAGCAAAGCTTTCTTCGGAAATTATAGTGAAGCAAAAGGTTGGGCAGCATCCCCATATAAATGTAACGGACAATGACGATATGGAACAGTGGGATGCGGTAATTATGGGAAACGATGAACTATTAGAGAAATATATGTCAGGGAAACCGTTTAAAATGTCAGAACTGGAACAGGAAGAAAACAGGAGATTCCAAAACGGAACGTTATTTCCCGTTTATCACGGAAGCGCTAAAAACAATCTGGGGATTCGGCAGCTTATAGAAGTAATTGCCAGTAAATTTTATTCATCAACGCCTGAAGGTCAATCTGAACTATGCGGGCAGGTTTTTAAGATTGAATATTCAGAGAAAAGGCGGCGTTTTGTTTATGTGCGTATATATAGCGGAACATTGCATTTGAGGGATGTTATTAGAATATCTGAAAAAGAGAAAATAAAAATCACAGAGATGTGTGTTCCGACAAACGGTGAATTATATTCATCCGATACAGCCTGCTCTGGTGATATTGTAATTTTACCAAATGATGTTTTGCAGCTAAACAGTATTTTGGGGAACGAAATACTGTTGCCGCAGAGAAAATTTATTGAAAATCCTCTCCCTATGCTCCAAACAACGATTGCAGTAAAGAAATCTGAACAGCGGGAAATATTGCTTGGGGCACTTACAGAAATTTCAGATGGCGACCCTCTTTTAAAATATTATGTGGATACTACAACGCATGAGATTATACTTTCTTTTTTGGGGAATGTGCAGATGGAAGTCATTTGTGCCATCCTTGAGGAAAAATATCATGTGGAGGCAGAAATAAAAGAGCCTACTGTTATATATATGGAAAGACCGCTTAGAAAAGCAGAATATACCATCCACATAGAAGTCCCGCCAAATCCTTTCTGGGCTTCTGTCGGGTTGTCCATAGAGCCGCTCCCTATTGGAAGCGGAGTGCAGTATGAAAGCAGAGTTTCACTTGGATATTTAAATCAATCGTTCCAAAATGCGGTTATGGAGGGGGTTCTTTATGGCTGCGAGCAGGGGCTGTATGGATGGAAAGTGACAGACTGTAAAATCTGTTTTGAATATGGATTGTATTATAGTCCTGTAAGTACCCCCGCAGACTTTCGGCTGCTTTCCCCTATCGTATTGGAGCAGGCTTTAAAAAAAGCAGGGACAGAACTATTAGAGCCATATCTCCACTTTGAAATTTATGCACCGCAGGAATATCTCTCACGGGCGTATCATGATGCTCCAAGGTATTGTGCAGATATTGTAAGTACTCAGATAAAGAATGACGAGGTCATTCTGAAAGGAGAAATCCCTGCTAGATGTATTCAAGAATACAGGAACGATTTAACTTATTTCACAAATGGGCAGGGAGTCTGCTTGACAGAGTTAAAAGGATACCAGCCAGCTATTGGTAAATTTATTTGCCAACCCCGCCGCCCGAATAGCCGTATAGATAAGGTTCGGCATATGTTCCACAAGTTAGCTTAACAGCTTGCAAAAGTCATATAAAATGAGATTTGAAAGGATTAGAGACTAATTATGATGAAATGCGAATGGATATTGTGTCCTGTTTGTGGGAGCAAAACCCGTAATAAAATTAGGAAGGACACTGTTTTGGAGAATTATCCCCTTTATTGTCCAAAATGCAGACAAGAAAGATTGATTAAAGTTGACAACTTGAAGATAACTGTCATCAAAGAGCCAGACGCTTAAGACGCAGAGCCGATGAAATTGTGGAACAATTCACGAATCATCGGCTCTTTTTGTTTCGTATTTGAAAGAACAAACTCACCAAATAAAAAAAACGATATTCGGGTGGGTTATTTTGTTATACCCTAAATTACCCTCTGA
>JAFYHY010000001.1 GCA_017538895.1 Aeriscardovia sp.
AGAGGGGGATATCAAATCCATGTATCCAGATATGATGTCCTTTTCTGCATTATATGTCCATCCATCCTCGAATGAGACAACTTGCCTGATTTCCATCTCTTCTTGAGAGTCTGATTCTGTAACAGGGGATGCTGTAGGATCTGAAATAAACCACGTCCCGTCTGTCATGAAAGTCCAAAC
Organism: Aeriscardovia sp.; assembly: GCA_017538895.1. Classification (GTDB taxonomy): domain Bacteria; phylum Actinomycetota; class Actinomycetes; order Actinomycetales; family Bifidobacteriaceae; genus RGIG7107. The sequence goes on from JAFYHY010000001.1 coordinate 181, forward strand.
TTTACCCTGAGAGGACTGATCTTCTTCATTATACTTTACAAGTAACCATGAACCAATGATTCTTTCATACGGATTAGTCGAGGCCTCATCTGCCTTGACCATATCATTGTCATTATTACAGGCAGCCAGTATAATGACTGCTGCTAACATGTACAAAATGTTTATTTTCATCATAACTTTATTGTTTTATATCATTAGTGTCCCGTTAAAATGGGACGAGTTTAAATATTAATCAAATAGCCCCGGAATGAGGGGACCAAATTGATCTTTGACATCGTTGAAATTAGTCTTATCGAACAGGTCTCGTAAATGAGTTTTGTCTGTCAATGAGATGCTAAGAATCTGCAAAACCTCATAGGTCGAGCGTTCCAATCGCATATCATGTTGGACAATAGCCACGAGACAGTAAGTGATAATGGCCACACTGATTTGTATGCGGACAGCATTCTCCGTCGTACCCCAAAACCTCTTTATTTTTAGATGCTGCTTGAGCCATTTGAAGAACAGCTCTACTAGCCATCTTTTCTTATAGAGATTTGCGACATCCAATGCGGAAAGCTGCTTAGCATTCGTCAGAAAAGTGAACTCACGGTCATCTTCCTCGTCATAGTAGCGAATGAGTCTGAATGACTCTGGATACTTCTTTTCCGAGAGATAGCCAGTCAGTTTTACTTCCGCATCAGTCAGTACGTTCTTAGGCATTCTTCGCTTCCATTTGACAATCTTATACTTCAAGTTCGTCTTGGCTCTGACTACAAAGAAAGACTCTGTAAGGTGTATCCTGTAGAGTTCTTTAAAAGAGTCGTAAGCCCTGTCGAATACATAGTAAGCGTTTGGCTCACAGGAAATTGAAGACATTGCCGTGGAATCATGCTTAGATGCTGTGGTCACAGTATAGAAGGCCGGAACCTGAGCATCAATGTCATATAAGACATGGGCTTTGACGCCTCCCTTCTTTCTTCGGAATTTCGCCCATGGGAATGTTGCCAGACACAACGGGATTGTAGTTGAATCAAAAGCATATTTCTTCCCTGGGATGTCCAGGATGTTGGTTGCTCGTTTCTCGCAAGCCTCCTTCATCATATAGAAGGCAAAGTCCTCGAAGATCCTGTAGTCACGATTCTGATTAGCGGACGCAAGAGTCGTTTTGGCGATAGGTTCACGACCTAATCCAAGATGGTATTGCTTGGCCCGATGTGCTTCAAAAGCAACAATCAGATCACGGAGACTCTCACGATTACTCAGTTGGCCGAACATCATTGCAAGCAGTTGGTTCCAGCAGGTGAAGTGCTTCACGTAGCGATTGCCATCATACTTGCGAACATAGTTGTTAAACTGAGTCCTGTTCAGAAAAGCGGTAAGTTGAGCAAAAACGTATTTGTTCTGGAACATAGCAGTCAATTGTATTTGGCTGCAAAGTTACAAAATCAAGTCCGTTTCATTTCAAAAACCTGTCTAATAGACTGAATTTCAATTATTTCAAAGAGCGATTAGTCCACTTTAACGGGACAGTAGTGACTTTTCATATTGTTAATTATTTATTTTTGTTATTCGTGCTAGATAATCGTAATGCTCTCCCTCCGCAACCACCTCGACAGCATATCCATTCTTCGATGCTTGCTCTCTCAGGGTGTCAGCGTCAATATAGAGCCAAGGGAATGTTTCTCCAATGGTGTCTTTGTACTGCATCTGGAAACTATGCTCTCCGTAATATTCCATTTCATTAGGAATATCAATCATGCCGTCCTCAGTCTCGAACACATAGGATATATCAGATGAATCACACAGCACTTGACCTCCAGGAGCCAGTAT
>JAFYHY010000085.1 GCA_017538895.1 Aeriscardovia sp.
AGCTTCGCACCCTTGCGGATGCTAACCCAGATCCTTAACCTTACAGCACTGGGCAGGTGTCACCCCATATACGTTGTTTTGCAACTTAGCATAGAGCTGTGTTTTTGTTAAACAGTCCCCCCTCGTAATTCACTGCGACTTATTGAGTAAACAATAAGCACCCCTTATCCCGAAGTTACGGGGTCAATTTGCAGAGTTCCTTAACTGTACTTAACTCGCTAGCCTTAGAATATTCATCGTGTCCACGTGTGTTCGTTCTCGGTACGGTTACCTTAATGATAATCTTAGAAACTTTTCTTGGAAGTATGATGTTTGGGACTTCGCTACTTGACGAATCGTTCGCTCGTATTTGCAACTCCCAGTATAAGGAAGCGGATTTGCCTACTTCCACCAGTTGTTGCTTGAACCCCAACCAATAAGGGGCTCCCATTAACCTCCTCCGTCATTCCATCGAACATTAAGATAGTGCGGGAATATTAACCCGCTACCCATCGACTACGCATTTCTGCCTTATCTTAGGCACCGACTAACCCTGGAAGGACGACCCTGGTCCAGGAAACCTTAGACAATCGGCTTGAGAGATTTTCACTCTCATTCGTTACTCACACCGGCATTCTCACTTTAATTCGATCCATCAGTGCTCACGCTCTAACTTCACTTCGGATTAAACGCTCGTCTACCAATATATGAATTCATATCATATATTCCATAAATTCGGTAATACACTTTAGACCCGTTAAATCTTCGGCGCTAGGACGCTCAGCAAGTGAGCTGTTACGCACTCTTTGAACGGTGGCTGCTTCTAAGCCAACATCCTTGATGTTTATGCATCCTAACATCCTTCTTTTCACTTAGTGTATTTTAGGGACCTTATTTGATGGTCTGGGCTCTTTCCCTCGCGACTATGAAGCTTATCCCCCACAGTCTGACTGCTGGAATAACTTATATGACATTCAGAGTTTAATTGCAATCGGTACCCCGAGATGGAGCCGTCATGCATTCAGTGCTTTACCTTCATATAAATCTGATCCAACGCTAATCCTAAAATTATTTCGACGAGAACAAGCTATCACGGATTTCGATTGGAATTTCACCTCTAGTCACAGTTCATCACCTATCGTTTCAACGAGAGTGTGTTCGGTCCTCCAGCAAGTGTTACCTCGCTTTCAACCTGACCATGACTAGCTCAACCCGTTTCGTGTCTATTGTTACTTACTAAATCGCCCTATTCAGACTCGGTTTCCCTACGGCTCCACTTTTACAGTTTAACCTTGCAGGTAACAATAACTCGCCGGCTCATACTTCAAAACGCACGTCATTACACATTAATGTGCTCTGACAACTTGTAGGCATAAGGTTTCAAGATCTATTTCACTCCCATCTCTGGGTTCTTTTCACCGTTCCCTCGCGGTACTTATTCGCTATTAGTGACTGATTAGTATTTAGGTTTACCCAATGGTCTGGGTAGCTTCAAACAAGATTACACGTGTCCCGTTTTACTCAGGAACACTACACAACAACATTGCATTTCGTATACGAGACTTTAACTCTGTTCCGTGTGACGTTTCAACCACTTCTACTATGGTTCCATGCTTAAAAGTAGGTCCTACAACCCCGGATTACTCCGGTTTAACCTGTTCCGCTTTCGCTCGCCGCTACTGACGGAATCGCTTTGTTTTCTTTTCCTATAGCTACTGAGATGTTTCACTTCGCTAGGTCTTACTTTGCTAAACTATGAATTCATTTAGCAATGTCATGTGCGAAACATGACAGGTTTCCCCATTCGGAAATCGACGGATCACAGGTTTGTATCACCTCCCCGTCGCTTATCGCAGATTTACACGTCCTTCATCGCCTATCAGTCCTGAGGTATCCACCTTACGCCCTTATTGTAACTTTATCAATAAAGACATTTTTATATTCTAAAAAATGGACTAGAAAGATTGTTGATATCTATATTCAATTGTCAAAGAACTATCCCTGAGAGAAGTTCTCTCAAAACTAAATAATAACTCGACTTTGGGCATTTTTTAATTAGGTTTATGTAATGCACCAAAGATTTTAAAAATTGTACACTAAATTTCTTTAGTGAAGTTTATAAAAAACTCCGAAAAAGAAAGGAGGTGATCCACCCCCACGTTCTCGTAGGGGTACCTTGTTACGACTTAACTCCAATCATCAATCCTACCCTTGTTACACCCTTCCCTTGCGGGTTAGGAATGCAGTTTCAGGTATTACCGACTCTCATAGTTTGACGGGCGGTGTGTACAAGACCCGAGAACGTATTCACCGCAACATGTCTGATTTGCGATTACTAGTGATTCCAGCTTCATGAGGACGAATTTCAGCCCTCAATCCGTACTACGAATGGCTTTTTCAGATTTGCTCCCCCTTACGGGTTCGCTGCTGTTTGTACCATCCATTGTATTACGTTTGTAGCCCTAGTCATAAAGGGCATGATGACTTGACGTCATCCCAACCTTCCTCCGATTTACATCGGCAGTATCGATAG
>JAFYHY010000086.1 GCA_017538895.1 Aeriscardovia sp.
GATAAAGTCTATATAATGGTGTAAATTGTAAATTTAAATAAAAAGAGCCAAGTGCTCATCTTTCAGTTATAATTAAATTACCAAACAAAAACATAATTGAAAGGATGAAACATATGGCTCAATTACATTTTACATTAGATCACGATTTTTTTGTAGGACTTTTTTCAGAAACTAAGGATGAAGCTTTTGGAAAGCTCATGGAAGCTTTACTCAATCAGGTACTTCAGGCTGAATCTGCTGAACAACTTGGCGCCGAAAACTATGAGCGTTCTGAAGAACGTTCTGATTATCGAAATGGTACTCGCACTCGCTCTTTGACTACTCGTATTGGCAAGATTGAGTTAAAAGTTCCTAGACATCGTAATGTTCCTTTTAAAACAACTTTGTTTGAAAATTACCAACGTAATGAACAAGCATTGATCTCAACCATGATGGAGATGGTAGTCCAAGGCGTTTCTACTAGGAATGTCAAGAAAGTTACAGAAGAACTTTGTGGTGAATCATTCTCAAAATCTGCTGTTTCTGAAATCTGCAAGGAATTAGATATTCCAATTAAGCATTTCAAAGAGCGACTTCTTCCGGACCATTATCCATTCATTATTGTAGATGCAATATATCTAAAAGCTCGTGAAGATCATCGTGTTAAATCAAAAGCGCTTTTTCTTGCCGTTGGAGTAAACAATACCGGCCATAAAGAAGTACTAGGTTTTGAGGTGTATGATTCGGAGAAAACAAACACCTGGAAAGACTTCTTTGAAAACCTTAAAAGCCGCGGATTAAGAAATGTTGATATTGTTATTTCTGATGCGCATGCTGGTTTGGTTGAAGCTATTAAGGAATGTTTTTCTGGTTCTTCCTGGCAACGTTGTCAGGCACATTTCACTAGAAACATCATTGATAAATGTCCTAAAAAATACAGTACTGGTCTATCATCTGAATTACGTGATATGTTCAATGCAACCACTATTGAAGAAGCGAGACGTCTAAAGGAATTAATCTACGATGAATACCAGGACGTTGCTGTTGAAGCAATGAACATACTTGACGAAGGATTCGAAGATAGTATAACAATAATGGCTTTACCATCAAAATATCGTATTGCATTAAGGACTAGCAACATAATAGAACGTGAAAATAGAGAAATCCGAAGACGCGAGAGGGTCATTCAGATATTTCCAAACACAGAATCTATTATTAGATTAATTGGTGCAGTACTTCAAGATGATCATAATGATTGGAGTGTAGCTCAAAAACTCTTCGACATGAAGGAATATTATGATAAGCTTGCAAACATTCAAAAGACATTATTGAAGTTAAAAGTAGCATAAATAAATTAATGTAACTGAAAGATGAATTTACACACAAATATGGACTTGACTAAATCGGACCATAAATCTTGTTTGTTAATGTAGGTTTTAGGAAGAGAATATGGTCCGACATGGCCAAAATCGTAAAACTGGACCATAAATCTAACTTGCTAAAGTAGGTTACAGGCTGAGAATATGGTCCGACATGGCCAAAATCGTAAAACTGGACCATAAATCTAGCTTTCTAAAGAAGGTTTTAGGCTGCGAATATGGTCCAATATGGCCAAAATCGTAAAACTGGACCAAATTTTAGTA
>JAFYHY010000087.1 GCA_017538895.1 Aeriscardovia sp.
GGGGTTTGCGTCGGGGGTTTCCCTTTAACCAAAAATTAAAAGGAGCCTATTTTTTGTTTCTATTCCCGACGCAAAAGTTTAAACAAGGTAGGTAGTAAAATGGTTAAGAAATATATTCAGGGGTGTTTTGCGGGCTGCGAAATGGATTGTTTCTATTTCGGGTGCGTAGACAAAGAAAAGTGCGAACAGTTTCAGCGGTTCCGACAAGGGGAACGACTGAACGCAAGAGGCGAAGTTATAGAAGAAATGAGGATAAAAAATGGCTAAAGAGTATAAAATAATGATAACAGAAAAAGATAGAAAAGTCCTTGTTGACGCACTATCTATTGCTTCGGTTCGAGTAAATGAAGTTAATAAAAAAATGAAAAAAGTCAATAAGTCTAGAACAGAAAGACAAAAACATTTTGACGATTTGTTTGAATTTTTTGTGAAAATGAAGTAATAATATGCAGCTAACGACCCAGAATCTTAATAACGTTTACCAAACGGCCGACCAAATGCGCCGTTTGGTCGAAACGTATTTCACCGATTTGGGGCCGTGGCTTTGTGTTCCCTTTATTTATTTTTACCGATTTGTTTGCAATTTGCCTTACATTGCCGACCCCAAAAATGTGGAATTTGTGAGCCGTCCAGCATTGACGGCGAACCCCGCTTTTAAGATTGCGCGTGATTGTGACGATAAGGCCGTTTTACTTGCTTCGTGGTGCCAAGGTCACGACCGTAAAAAAAGATTTGTTGCTAGTTCGACAAAGCCGACCGGCCGCTTACATCATGTGTTTTTACAACTTGATACCGGTCTATTTTGTGACGCGACTTATCCAAAGAATACGGATTATTTGGGGGAATACCCTTACTTTAAAAAGGTAACGCGCATAGTCCCGCTTACGGAATTTTTTTAAGAGGTTGAAAAATGGCTTATTTGGCAACATTGGAAGGTGAGGGCATAACCCTTGACGATTTATTTAACGTCAATGACTATTTAGGCGTTAAATACTTTGGCGTTGATGCTTGGAACCGTATAAAGAATTTTGCTTGCAAGTTGACGGAATCGGCGGCAAAAAGTCCGCTTTTGTTCTGTATTGCAAATTGTGACAAGGATTATTCCAAGCCGTCGGAACTTTCATGTGCTTTGTTCGGCTTTGTGGACGACATGGGGGTGTGTGCCATGGGTTCGACGGCTTGGAACACTTTAAAGTGCAGATTGGACGGCGAACTTTTGGGCGGTTGGTTGACAAGTGCAGTTAAAAAAGTTGGTAGTGGCGTTTCTTCGGCCGCAAATGTCGTTAAAGAAATTGCTACGGCTCCATTGACGGCGGCCAACTACATTGCAACAGAAACGCCGCTTAAGTACACTCCTGGGGCCTACCTTTACAATAAGGCAACAGAAGCGAAGGACAAATATATAGATCAGCCGGTAAAAGATACCGTGCAGACTGTTACAGACCTAACAAGCAGCGCACTTTATAATGTATCGACCAAAACACCGCTAAAATATACCGGTATTGGGCAAGTAATGAAATTGGCACAAAAGGCCCGCGAAGCCGCCGGAATTACCTCGAAGGGAACGGCCCAAGTGTATGAAAGCGACGCGGCCAAGGCAGAACGCGAAGCGGCAGAAGCGGCAGAAGCGCAACGTTTGGCAGAAGCGGCCGCGCGTGGTGCCGCCAAGGCGGCAGAAAAGGCAAGCCAACAGCGGACGGCGGGCGTTGAGCAAGCGAAAATAAAAAAGGAACAAGCGACAACGCAAAAGGCACTCGAAGTAATGGAAAATCGAGCCGAGTCTAAATATAAGCCTATTGTAATGGCGGGTGTTTTTGGCTTGCTTGCTTTGGCGGTTTTAAAAAAGTAGAGAGGTGATATTTATGAATAATTACGAACTCATGGGCGCGGTAAACGCATTATATGATGTGAACGACCGAATGGGCGTAGAACTCATGGGCGCACCCGCATGGAATGGGCTTAAAAAGGCCGTTGTAGTTCATACCGCAAATGTCCTTAAGGGAACTTGCGGAGGAGAATTGCTAGGTGCTTCTTTGTCCGATATTCTAAAAAAGGCAACAAAAGCGGTGTCTACGTCTATTTATCCGAAGTCCGCAAAGTTTGCACTTGGTGGAAAAAACTTTCAGGTAACGCAGTTAAATGGTACGGACTCATTGACGCGTCAGCTATTCGGTTTTAACGACGATTTGGGTTATGAACTACTTGGAGGTTGGTGGACGGACGCAAAGAACGCCGTTACAGGTGCAACGCACCAAATTTTGAATGTCGGTTCAAAAATTCCGGTTGTTGACGCGGCGGTCGAACGGTTCCGCGATATTACCGGCGTGATCACCGGCGGCAAAAAGGCCGTCGATACGGCAACCGTCGTTTATGACAATCGAGGTAAAATTATTTTGATTGGCGGCGCGGCTGCAATTCTCCTTTATATGATGTTGAGGAAGAAAAAATAATGTTGCCGTGGACTCTAACAGACAGCGACGCAAAGAACATTTACACGGCTATGTGTAAGTGGTATGCATCGCCGTCTAATTTGCCTAACAAGGTAAACGATACCGGCGTGTTTTTCGGCTATCCAAATTTTACGCGTGATAAGTTGTGGTATTGCATTGAATACCTTAAAAAACAGCACGGTAAAGGGTGGTTCACCGAAGATTATAACGCGCGAATGAGTGCGTTAAGGCAAATTGCTAACGAACTTTATGATATTTTCGCGGGTCAGGTTGACACGGCGGGAATTCTTAAGTTCTTGACATGGGTCTATAATTTTGCTAAACAGAATCAGCAAGCCGTAAATTACTTTGGCGGGGCTAACTATTCACTACTTGATAACATGGTGAATACAGTTACGCAAACTGTAGTCGAGCCGGTCAAGCAAGCAGCCGAAACGGTATCTTATGCGGTACAAGTTCCAAGCCTTAAGTCTTTATTACCGGACAATATGACCCTTTTAAAATGGGGCTTGATTATTGGCGGGGGGCTTTATGTTTGGAAATTCCTTGAAAATAGGACTAAACGAATTTAACACTTAAAACGAGGTCGAAAAATGGCTAAAAAAATCAAGGCAAGACGCGAAAAGTCGCGTAAGACCACGGTTAAGACCGTGACTAAAAAAATCTATGTAAAGGCAAAGAAAGCCGCACGTCGCGCACGTCGTGCAGCAGTTCAGCCGGTAAGCAAAAAGGACATTGTGCTTGCTGTTGCCGGTGCCGGTGTTGGTGGAATCGGCGGCGCAATTGTGCTTTCGAAGTTACCCGAAGGTGTGCCGGACATTGCAAAGAACGGCGGCGTTGCCGCACTTGGCGGTGTGCTTACCTACGTTGGCCTGAAAAAGAAGAATAAGATGCTTATGGGCGCGGGACTTGGAATGGGTGCCGTCGGTATTCGCGGAATCATTGCCGGTTTTGTGCCGACATTGGCCGGTGAACAAATCCCGTATATGTATGAAACGGCCCCGCAGATTGCCGCACCGTTTGCCGGTTCTTACGAACCGCTTAACGCACCGTTTGCCGGTGCCTATGAACCCATGAACGCACCTTTTGACGGTGACGATACAATTTAAAACATAAACAAAAAGAGGTAAAATATGTCTTCTATTACTCATTCTGTCGGCGTTGCCGCCGGTGCCCCCGCGCTCCCTTCTTTCGGTGCGGGCGGTCAAATGTACATTGCGGATATTTGGGGCGGCTTCAATGTAAGCGCAACCCTCGTTAATCCGCTTTTCACGTTCCGCTCAACGGATACTTCTATCCCGAACGCCGAACAGCTTACTAACCTTACCGAAGCGCAGAAAATCGGTTCTACCATGGAGTTCAAGGCTACTCAATTGGGTTTGCGTGTTGTTCCGCTTACTAGTGGAACCGCCCTTACACCTGATCAGGTGAACGACATGAAGGCCCTTTTGGCTTCGGCCGTCGTAACCCTTACTTACGGTTCCAACGAAACCAAGATTGGCGAATTCTCCGGATTGCACCTCATGGCACCGGTTGATAACATTGCAGCCGACGCGACCAATACATGTTCTTCGCAGAACGGCGCAATTAACAACACATCTTGGATTAACCTTAAGGAACCGGTCTGTATTCAGGCAAACTTGAATATTGGCGGTACGGTAAAGTTTACGCGTCCGGTTCCGGCTTCTCTGTACACCGTTGCTAATTCCTTCGGCTTCGTTGTCATTATGGCCGGTCTTAAGGTCGTGAAGTCCTAACCATAGGACTACTTACCGGCGGCGGGGATTTGTCCCCTAAAGCCCCCGCCGCTTTTCTTTATCCATGCAACACGACAAATAGTGTCGCGTTACATGGGTAAAGAAAGAATTTTGTTTTTTGGGGTATAAGTAAAACCATTTTTAAAAGGATATCTTAAAAATGAACATGGCAGAAATTACCAAGAAGTTAGGCGACCTCAAGGAAACTCAAGCATACGAAAAGACTTTCGATTTTACGCGCTCCTTTGTCGCCAAGGCCGGCGAAGCAAACAGCTTTGCAATTCCGATTACCAATGAAGGCCCTTTCCTTCAGGAATCTTATAACATCATTGCAACGAAAAATTCTGTCCTTACGCGCACTTATCACGGCGTAACGACAACGACGAATATTTGCGCTACCAAACTTAAGTTCAAGAGTCAGGCCGACAACAGCGCACAAAGTAACGACTATATTCCGGTTCAGTTGATTTCAACGCCGGGCTTTGACGATATGCCGCGTTACGGTGCGCGTCCGTTTTTCCATTTGTACCCGAAGGGTGACGTTTTGATTATCGAATACGATAACCGTGCCCCTGAATCGCTTATTAAGCCGTCCACAACTTATCCGACCGACGGCGACGTGTACACCATGGAAGACGAACTTATACAAATTTGCTTCAATGGTAAGATTTACCCCCTGAATAAGTAAGGGGGTGCCCCATGCTTAAAAGTTTTGCGGAAACGATCTATAAGCAAATTGTAGATTGTAAGCCAAACAGAACCATATTCAGCGAAGAACAGCGCGACAAGATACTATTTCAGGCAAAGCGCGTAAGGCAAAAGGATTACTTACTTTCTTTTGACCTGAACGACGTTCAGCTTCATTCCGACACGGTAACGACTACTGCAAATTGGTATTTTGTTTTGACCGGCGCGGCTGTTTTGTCGAGCGAAAAGGGCGTAAAGGTTGGAATCAAGTTCCAAAACTTTTATCCAACGTCGCCGTTTGGTACGTCGGCGGTCGATATGAACAACGTTCCCTACGACCTCGTTTTTGGCCGTGAAGGGCTTACAAGGTTCGAGGAATACAAGAACCTTTACTATTCGCTTGGGGAACGTGTAACGGTCAATGTAGACGTGCAGAACACGAAAAGCGACCCGACAAGAATTCAGGTTCTTTTAACCGGCCTTGAAATTAACTTGCAAGACGAGGGGGTCGAATAATGGCCGCAACATTACAAAGTCTATTCCCGCAAATAAAACCGGACATGGAAGGTTTCACCGTATTTCCTTGTTACGCGGAATTTTCCGCGCCGGTTATTGCGGGAAAATATGTGTTTAGCGAATTGACTACACCGGCGGTGGATTTCGGTAAACTGTTACAAGGACAGACCGGAATAATTGCGGGTGTTATGATTTCGGCGAACTGTACACCGGCAAATTTTGCCGAGGGTGTAGACAAGCCGCTTAAGCTGCAAGTATTGCACGGCGGCAACATGACGCCGGTCAATATGTCGCCTTTTCCATTTACGGAATTTTCGCAGGGTGATAATTTCCAATTACAATGGGTTATAACCGCCGCGACAATGAAGCAAGAGGAAAATTTCAAGTTGGCTGTTAGCGGTGAGGTCAACCAATTAAGCGGAATGACAAGCAGCGAACTTGTCTTAAGGGTTGCTTTTAACTTTATCCGTGTTGGTTCGCATAAGGTCGGCAAATGATTATTAGGGTGGTAAGGGAACGATCAAGGGCAAGCGGGGCCATTCCGTCAAAAATTTACGTTGATGGTGTGTTCTTTAGCTATGGGCTTGAAAACGAGCCTTACAAGATACCTAACGGCCAATATTCGCTATATTACAAGGTTTCGCCGACGTTCAAAAAGAACAAGGTTTATATTGATGTTCCTAATAGGACAAATATTCTTATTCATGGGGGAACGACAATTGACAACACAAAAGGGTGCTTGTTGGTTGGCGCGGAGCGCAAAGGCGAAACGATAAGCAAAGACCAAAGCGACGAATTGTTTAACGTCGTGGAAGGTGCCGCAAAGAACGGCGAAGCCGTCGCAATTGTCTTTGAAAATGACAAAACTTTGATTTATGCGGCTATTTGTTTTTTGGGGTTATTGTTTATCACTCTAAAAAGGTAGGTAGTTAAATGGGTAGACCAAGAAAAGAAGAAGTTGTTGTTGTTCAGCCTGAAAGCGAACTCGACGAACTTTTGAACCAATTTGAAGACGGCGTTGAAATTTGCGGCCGCGTGTACCGAATAACAACGCCAATAGACAGCATTGGCAAGCCAAGCCGCGAAGCCGTCGGCAAAGTAAACGAAATTGTAGACGAGGACTATATAGGGCGCACCTTCGGGTCGGGAACATACCTTGTCAAATATTCCCTAAAGGATAGTTCACGGACTGAATACAAGTCTGTTACAATGCACATTGGCAAGGAGTACGACAAGTTTCGAGAACCGAAACCGGCGGCACCGTCCGCACCCACGGCCGCAACGGTCGGCGGTTTGGACTTGGGGGGAATACTTGGAACACTTACGGTCGAAAAGTTGGCCGTCATTAGCGGAGTTATTAAAACCGTAAAGGATATTTTCGCACCGCATCAACCTCAATTCGACATTACTAAAATGTTTGAACTTATGATGTCGAATAATAAGCCGAATGTCAGCGACGCGGTGCTTGTAAAGTGCCTTGACGGTATGCAGCGGCAGAACGCCGCGCCTTCCATAACTCAACAAATAACGGAATTCAAGGCCCTAAAGGACGCATTTAGGGACGAATTCGACAACGACAACGATGAAGAAAAAGGGGACACAATGAACTTTCTTTTAGAAAAGGGTTTCGAGCTTTTACCGGCTTTACTACAGAAGAAAAATAACGACTATCAGGCCGTCGGCCGTGAAGTTCGGGAAAACCCTATTGTAAAGTCTATAATTAACTCCGACCCAGAACTTACAAAGAAATTCTTTGAAAAGGCCGTCAAGGATTACGGCGTTGAAGCCGCTAATCAATTGGCGGCGGGGTTCGGCTATCAGGTAACGCAAAAACAGCCCGAGGTGGTGGAAAATGGCGAAAATATTGGGTAAATATATTGTAAGGGCAAGCCTTAAGGATTTTGCCACGGCGTTTACTTTTCAAAATGCCGGTCAAGACGAACGTTTGACTATTGCGGCCGACAAGGTGCTTAACTTTATTTGTCCGGACATTACAAGGCCGATAAACAATGTTATTTCTTTTGTAAAGAATAACGTTCTTAAAGTCCGAAAAATCCGTATTCTTACGACCGGAGCCGAGGGTTTGCGTTGTGGGATTGACGATAGGGCCGCAAACCTTTTATTTGTCGCTTACGGCCTGAATGATACGACAACACCGGCCGGAACGTTTCAAATAATGGTAGACCGCTTTAATGAGTGGCAGGACGTAAATATTGATTTCTTGTGTAATGATTCAGCACCAAATAATAATTTCTATTTGGGGCTAGATCATTCTTATAGTTTTTTATCTTTGGAAGATTTTAACGTTCAAGCCGATTATATCGGTAAGACGTTTGTGCCTTTTGTCGAACTAGAAATTGACACGGCGGGAATCTTTGACTATAATGGGGAGATTGCTTAACATGAGTATTTTTTTGGGCAATTCTATCTATAAGGGCGGCAGCGGTGGCGGCGGTTACAAGAACGGTGGAGAACTTGAGGACGCGGATTTTATCAAGGTCGAAAATAACACTACATCAAGCTATGACAATGATAGCAGGAACGAAATAAATTTTTATTTTGAACCGAAGCAAGGCGAAATCTTAGATAGTGTTATAGAGCTTGAAACGGACGTAAACGCGACCGTAAATGTCTATAAGGTTAATAATGACGTTTTGGTTCCACTTGGGAATAGTGGCGGTAATACTGTAACCGGCGGTGAAGATTATACGGTTACTGTAGTGGGTGACTCGTTTGCTATAGAACAAGTAAATGCCCCGTCCGTAGACCCAGACCAATTGCTAGTTCTTGATAAGTACGCGCATGATATATTTTTGTGCCAAAAGATCAACGGTTTATATTGGGCGACAAAAGACCATTACCAATTTGTCCCTTTTTCTCATGTGCAAAATATTCATGGCCCTTTTAGGGTTCCAACCAAAAATGAATATTTCGACATAAAAAATAATTATGCAATCGAAGCTGTCACAATGCCGGGAACATGGCATAGCAGCACCAATAAAGAACCAACGCCAAACCCTACTAATTCTACTTTGTTGGGATTTGAAGGGACCGGATTTAAGCCAAGTGGTTCTGATACTATTGACCGTAAAAATATAATTGGTGTATGGTGGCACAATATTGACTTTGGGTCTGTAAATTGTTTCGTTATTGATATTTTTGTAAATCAATGGGACCCGAATAACGTGCAATGGGGAAATTACAATTCTAGTGGATACTCAAATCCGAACAATAAGTGTAATATAAGGTGCATTTATGACCCTTAATATTTTATCCCGATAAAACAAAACCCAAGGGGCCGCGACTAGTTCGCGGCCTTTTTTGTTACAAATTAACTGTCAAAAATTGTTCAATCCGGAAAATAGAATTTGTATGTAATTTATCCGGATTATAAAAAATGACCGGCTCGTAAACTTATGGAGCCGGTCATTTGTCATTTGGGGTATTAGTAATATAAAATATTTCATCGACAAAAACAATATTGCACCTTAAAAAAACAAAAAAAACTTACACATTTTTTCGAAAAAAGTTAAAAAAACGCTTGCTTTTTGTATGTAGATTATGTATAATATGTATAAAACAATCAAAAAAGGGGTAAATTATGATTGAAAAAGATAAAAATGGGAACTATCACTATATCCCAAATGAAGAACGCCTATTTTTTCGGAATTGGTGGAAAAATGGACGTTGGGGGGTAAAGCTATTTATTGGTTTGTACCACCAAGAAACTTTTGAGAATATTCTTTTAAAACTTGGTGATTTAGACGCGTTTTTTTCTCCAAGGGAAAACAGACTAATTGAAGATTTGAAAAGGGAGTATTTAGATAGAATAGATGACGATGATTGTTTTTACTCAGCAAACGATGTAGAACAAATTATTTCAAGGATAAAATAAAATGAATAATTCTTTAGAATATATCAATAGTAGGCTAGAACGTGCGGAAGATATGCACGATCTAGACTTATTTAACTTTTGGTGGTGTGAACGCGAAAAGGTAAAAAGGGAACTCAAAGAAAAGGAGTAAAAAGCAAATGCCTAGACCGTCGTTAGATGTTGTTAAGGTAACTGTAACCATAAACAAAAAAGACCTATTCGAAGCGCAATTGACGGCGGCAAAACGTAAGGTAAAGCCCGAAATTGTCATGAATAAAAGCGCGTTTATTAGGTACTTAATCGAAAACTATAAATCAGGGGTGTTTAAATGATTAAAACGTCTTTTTATTGCGGCTGTTGCGATATTGGAACAGATGAGGATTTTAATAGATACGCCGTTCAAGTCCAAAATGGAGAAGGGTATTATGGAGCAGACGGCTCTTATCATTCATATCATTTAGACGAAGATGAGGATAGATACTCCGAAATTTACCGTTGTTGGGGGGACTGATTATTTGTTTATTTTTTTTTACAAGATAGAATAAAAAGCCGTGCGAACCGGTAACACGCACGGCGGTCAAAAAAAATGTAACTTTTTATGCCCGCAAACCATTTTTTTTTATTACATTATAGCTATGAATTCACCATATTTTGACCCGCTGTTTGCCGAGAATATGCACTATTTTAAGTTGCCGTTTCCCGAAGTGGACACAATCCGCATTGCGATTCCGGCGGGGCCGTCGCTAGACGTGGAGTCCTTTATTTCAAAAGAATTCTCGAAGTCTATTGCGTCATTCCAAAAAATGATAGACGATAACGGCAACGTCATTATAGACACATATGGTAATGAAGTAATTTTCCCGACATGGACTAAAGAACGTTTGGACGGCCGAAATTCATGGTTTGGAAAAATGCAGATCTATAAAGGCAAAATTGGAAGTGATTTTGACAAAAACGCACCGGTTGCCCTGATTGTAGAGTATAGTGTAGCAAAGTGGCATAACGTGACGAATGGGGTAAATAGGGGAGTCCGTGGAAGTTATGAGGACTGTATAGAACCGATTTTGTCGATGTTGGAACGTTGTAACGTCATGAAATACACCTCATGGCACCGGTTCGACCTTTTTGCTAATTGGGTTAAAGAAAATTTTGTTTTGCGCCGTTTGGATTTATCCTATAATTTTAAAGTAAATGACGTTTCTATTGTTATGAGAAAATTGGCGACCTGCAGACTTAATAACATGGACGCGACCAATAAAACAGCCGAAATTGACCTCGACAAGGTAGAAGATACTTTCAAGGCGTTAAAAAAACACCGTTACAAAATGGATATAGAGGACTTTGAAAGCCGTTTGCAGTCGCTAAAAGACGAAATAGCAGACACGGCGGGAAAATTTGAAACGGTATCTTTTGGCGGCGGTCGTGGTTCGATGTACAAAGCCATGTTCTACGATAAAAAGGCCGAACAGAAGAAATATTTTTCGAATTTTGCAAATACTTGCATTGATCCGTACTCAAAAGTTACTGATTTGGCAGCTAGAAAAGAATTTTATAAAAAAAATGCACGTTTTTTTGAAAAAATTGTTAGATTTGAAGTACAGTATAATTCTAAATTCTTTATTGAAAAGGTTGGAACCGACTATAAGCGCGTAAACGGTAAAAAAATGTTCGATAATATTATCTACATTTGCGAGAACCATTGGGCGCAAACTTTGAAAAAGTTTGACGAGCAACTTGGTGTAAATGTAGAGGACCATTTGGACCGTTACGAAAATGTAGAAAAGGTCTTTAACCACCTTGACACGTTGGCAGAAGTCGGCAACATATCGCGAACAATTGCCAACAATCTTAAGGGGTTTGTGCAGGACTGTTGGAAGTTCGACAAGGGTTGGCGCGGAGTTTGGGCGCATATTGGTAAAGCTAATTTTTCGAGAAAATACAATTTATTGAAAAAATTAACCGGTTACGACGTTAAACGCGAGTGTTTGCGTGACTTGCCGATAATGCGGAATATGGCAATCAGGGGGCTTTGTTCGGAGAACTATTGGCTTAATAAGGCCGAAAAGAATATTTCGTTTGATTATGGAAATTATGTGAAATTTGCTTGACGCATAGGGGTTTGCGTCGGGGGTTTCCCTTTAACCAAAAATTAAAAGGAGCCTATTTTTTGTTTCTATTCCCGACGCAAAAGTTTAAACAAGGTAGGTAGTAAAATGGTTAAGAAATATATTCAGGGGTGTTTTGCGGGCTGCGAA
>JAFYHY010000088.1 GCA_017538895.1 Aeriscardovia sp.
ACAACAACATGCGTCTTGGCACTATCAGCTCTGATGGTACTATACGTGATAATAACAATATGAGGATAGGTACAGCCAGTGGCATCAATGCCAAATACGCAGCTGTATTGTTCTTCTTTCATCTTTTATGAACATTTAAGCCGGAGTTATGAATAAAATTAAAGAGATAACTGAATTAAGGGCAGTTTTAGAGAATCCGTTAGATTATATCGACTCTTCGGATAAAGAAGATATAATTAGTCAAATTCCTAATCTATTTAGGAAAATCGCAGAACTGCTATTTGAAAGATATGACATCTTTATATGTGATAGTAAGGGTAAAGAACATTTTTATTCTTTAGCCGAAATTGAGTTCTATTATCATAAGAAGGGTATTTTGGATAGAGACGTTGATAATTGCGTTTACCCTCGTACGTGCGAGGCAGGGAAATTCTTATGGCATGACACAGGTGTCGATATTTGTTTTAAAAGCGAGTGTGATATTGAGAATTATTATTTTGGAGGAATACTTATTAGAAGTCTTATTGATAAAGAAAGTAAGCAGATTATTGGAGGCCCAGGACGATGTGCTAACGAATTAGCTTTTCTATGTAAAGCAGGAGATACCCCTCATTTGACCCCGAAGAAGAAAGAAAAGAAAATCGTTTGTAAAACAATCCGTCAAGGTATCGATTGTGATGTAGACAAAGATGGAAAAGTAAAAGTTGAATATTGTTTTTTCATCGAGATGAAAGACGGAAACTGGAATAGAACGAAAGAAACAATAAAAATGAAAAGCGACTTTAAAGGATATATTAGGGATAAAGTTACTTACTACTATGCAGACAATCCGGAATCGAATAGGATTGAAAAACTTATGAAGAAGCGTATGGATAAAGGAAAGATATAGATTCCTTATATTACATTGTTATCTGTTATATTTGTTATCATCTTAAGCTGTATCTTCTTACCGTCAGTCATCACCATTGTCTTCTCATACTCATCGATGCGCTTGATGTTACCTGTGTAAGACTGATACGATCCACCTTCCTTATGTTCGTCTGGCACAAAATACTCGATTGTTACATGTGGCTGTTCAGAGAGCTTGGATAATATAAGTTCCATCTTACGGTTCAGCTCTTCATTACCAGATTCCCCCAAGTCTATCCAGTCATCCGTCACACGGTTTGATTCCTGAATGGCTGCATCATAGCCTGTCAATGCGGCAAAGGGCGCAAACTGAGCTGCACGGTTCCACATCGACATCCTCGGATGATGCTTTGGCTCGTAATGTGGCAGATTGATAATGTCGTCGTAATCGTGAGTCATGTCTTGTGTCCTCCTATCTAATGATCTTTGCTTTCTGTAGATTGGTCATATCGTTCCAGAAATCGGACTGCTCTGCTTCATCATAATTCTGGGAAGTCATTTCAGCGAGAATGGCATCAAGTAGCTGTATTTTCGTCACCTGCAGGTCAGGATCCACATCGATAGGATAGGTGATAATATCCCCTAAAGAACCAATGTGAACATTATAAACGGCGACCTTACCATTCTTCATCTTGACCTCAATGTGTCTGCTGGAACCATATTCAGGCTTTACCTTCAACAGTTCCTTGTA
Source organism: Aeriscardovia sp. (assembly GCA_017538895.1). Taxonomy (GTDB): domain Bacteria; phylum Actinomycetota; class Actinomycetes; order Actinomycetales; family Bifidobacteriaceae; genus RGIG7107. Next base: position 1,601 of record JAFYHY010000088.1, read on the forward strand.
GAGTGGGTAGTCCGTATATTCTTCGGCACTTACGGATGATAATAACTCTTTTAGCGTCATATCTTATCGATGTTCTATTTCGTGTGCAAAGGTACAAAAAATAAGGTGAAAAGTCGCCCAAATCACCAAAAACAGACGGTTTTTGATAATATAATCACTTTTTTTCGTAATTTTGTACCCAATTTAGAATTGTATAAGAGTAACAGATATAATGATAAAAGACTGCACATCAGTAGAACAAGGTCGTATGTTGGTGGCGTTAGGTATCTCGTCATCAACAGCTGACAAATGCTGGATAGCAATGGAAAGCGGTAAAGATGAACCGGCTTTGTACCCGCTTTCAATGGAACAGGCCAGAGAGAACAGAATGACTGCTGACCGTTTCCTGACGGACATAGCCAAGAAAAGCAAGCCGGATGCTTTAACCCCTGCCTGGTCTCTGACTGCACTTTTGGATCTGCTTCCTTCAGAGATAAAGGATGGAGGCAGAATATATTCATTCAGGATGAATAAGATCGGTGACGAATATCAGATATGTTATTCAGATTCTGACTCCCATGACCTGTATTCAATACTGGAGGACACTCCCGTAAATGCTGCCTTCAAGATGCTTTGCTTACTGAACGAGATAAAGGAGTATAATTAACAGATGATGTCACCAGTTCTGCCGATAGTGAGTGTAAGCATGGCTGAATCCCTGAAAAAACTGGGATTCTCTGATGTGACTCTATTCTGTTATAACGATGGTAACTTGACTGAATATCAGGAGAATCTTCTTCTCGCGCCCTCTCTTCAGGAGGTACAGGCATGGATTGGCCGACGCAAGAGAATGGATGTGCTGGTGTATCGTGAAGTATTCTTTAATGAGGTAGGCAAGTTTTATGCTGTCATCATCAACCGTAAAGACGGCACGATGCGCGAGACTGCCAAATGCCCAACATATAATCAGGCTCTCGAAGCTGGTCTGAAGGTGGCCATCAACTTCCTGAGAAAGAAGAAAAGACGCAGGAAGGTATAGTATTATTCCTTTAATTCAATTGTTTCCCCTTCCTTGCTGATTTCCCAGAATGGAACACCTCTTTCATCCGTAAATTCCTTCATTCGCCAAGCAGACTCGAAGCCACTGGCCACGAAGTGCATGGGAACAAAGAGACCGACCTTGAATCGCTCGATGAACTGTCTGCCACCAAGGGTATAGCCATTGCCGATGCGCCCGTCAATGGGGAACATCACCACATCGAAGCTGTCAGTAATCTTGCGAATGTCCTTCAACTCACCCAGGTACTGCTTCTCGTGGGCTATAGGGTCGATGTCCTCGTCGAATTCCTCACTATAGATAGTTTCACCTGGTACTGCTTCAGGCAGGAATCGCGCATACCAGTTATTCAAGTCCCCGGCATGGAAGATTCGTTTCCCATCGGTCTCAATAATCCAAGATACACCGCTGTCCGTACTGCCTAATGCCCAAACGGACAAAGTGCCATCTGACCATGTGCCACCTTTGGCCAGCCATATGTCAGCATCCTCCTTGTTGGCTCTCCGATGTTTGTAGATGTCCTTGGAAAGGATGTAGATGATATTCTCACGTTGCTTCCTCCACTCGAAAATGGCCCTGTTGAAATGGTCTTCGTGGAAGTGGCTGGAGAATACATAGACAGGCTTATCTTTCTTCAGGAACGGTGGCACGACACCATTCAAGTCCAGCCAGTAGTCGAATATCAGGATGGACTTATCCGTTTCCAGCACGAAACAGCTATGGAATACGTAGGTCAGCGTCATTGTTGCAGCATTTCACAGAGTTTATCTTCCCAGAATAGATTTTATCGTATCCTCA
>JAFYHY010000089.1 GCA_017538895.1 Aeriscardovia sp.
AAAATTCTCTAGCCTGAATTATTCATAGCTCATATAATATTCCCACGTTGGGACTGAAGTGTTCCCACACTGGGAACAAAATATTCCCTTCTTGGGAACAAAAAGCAGGCATATTAGTTATTTGAGGTCTACAATTCTCTTTTTATTACTCAAGCTCCTCTTTTATCGTCCTCAACCTTCGTGTTGCGACATGCAGATATGCTGCAACCTTCGCTGCATATTAGTTTGTCCTGAAAATCTGGAGTATTACATGAACACCAACGCTCTTCGGAATTTATATCTCATCGGGTTATCCCTCTGGTATTCCAATTTGATTTTGGTTTTCAACTCCGTAATCTTTACCGGCATCAGTATGAGTTTCTCCCTGAATGTCTGTATGGTGACATTGGCCATCTCTGTTTTCCTGAATAGTTTCTGCTTTGCATCCAACAGTATGACATAGGCAGCGGCATGCAGGAAAAGTCGGAACTGGTTGGCGGAAAACCTGTTGCATGACATTCTGTCTGCCCTAAGTCCGTCCTTCATTTCCTTGATGCATAGTTCACAGTCTGCTCTTTTACAATAGTCCTTCTCGTATAGCCGCTTGGCAGTCTTCTCCTTCATGTCTGTGACGATAAACCTGGTCTGGCATCCCTGCTCCGTGTGCTCGATCTTGACCACTGTCCACTGCTTGCACTTCCAGTTTGAAGCAGCATATTCAAGGGCATGGTACTCTTTGATGTCCTCCGGATTCTCTTTGTAACGCTGCATGACATCCTGTTTCCAGTCCTCCACAAGACGCTGCAGGGGCTTGTAAGCCTTGTATCCAAAGATATAGTGCAGTCTTGGCTGTGTCATGGCCCATTCCATGAACTCATGCCCGGAAAACATCGCATCACCACGGATAATGATCTCGGTGTGCTTCCACTGTTTACGGAGCTTTTCGATAAGCCTTTTAAGCAGACCGCATACATTTGCCTGTTTGCTGACACGACCAGGACGCAACAAGGGAAGAACCAGGCGCTGGCTTTGGGCCTCGAATATGAACAACGGCATATAGCAGTACTCTCCATAATAGTTGTTGAACAGGGTAAGCTGTTGTGCCCCATAGGCATTGGAATTACTGTCGTCAATATCGAGGATTATCCTCGTTGGCTCTTCCTTATAAGAAGAGATAAAGTGATTGACGAACAGATTACCTATATCCCACAACTCTTTATGGGAAACGTGGTTTTCAAGGCGTGTCATTGTCGGCTGTGAGCACAGGTCACGATCCTCAGGAGTATGTCCCACTGCCAGTTTCAGCATGGCATCATGACGCAGAAGATCACAATCATCAGCATCCTCATATCCTGCTGCAATCTGGAGAACCCGCTGTTTGACGAGGTCTGCCATCGTATGCACTGTGAAACTGGGATTTCGCCAATCATTAATCAGACCTGACAGACGAGTAAGGAAATTGCTGTTTCTCGCTGACTTTGTCAATAACGAAAGGCCACCCAAAGAAGAAAGCTCTGGGGCTGAAAACGACATCTCGACCTTCTTTTCCACCTCAAACAGGTCCAAAAAATCTATTTGGGCTTGTGTATTTGAAAAAATTGTGTTACCTTTGCACATTGGAACGTATATATTGCTTTGATTATCAACAACTTCAAAGGTAATAAAAATCTTGCAGGTGTGCAAGAAATACGTTCCTTTTTTTGTGCACTATGAATAATTCAGGCTAGAGAATTTTCGGCTAAGTGACGTGCAAAGGATTGCTAACTAGTTAAGAAGCTATAAAATTCTCTAGCCTGAATTATTCATAGCTCATATAATATTCCCACGTTGGGACTGAAGTGTTCCCACACTGGGAACAAAATATTCCCTTCTTGGGAACAAAAAGCAGGCATATTAGTTATTTGAGGTCTACAATTCTCTT
>JAFYHY010000090.1 GCA_017538895.1 Aeriscardovia sp.
TATTTCTGCTCCAAAGGCTTTGCAGTATGTTTTTGCTGCTTCAAAACTGTTTTTAACATATACCTGTGTATAATTCTTCATCGCAACCTCCACAAAATCCGATTTGACTTAATCAATTATCTTTAAATAACTCCGATCTGTTCCGTATCATCCATCAATGATTTCCGTTTTATCCGGTATGCTCCGGATAAGTATGGCACCTGTGTTCGACAGCTTCATATTCTCAATCAGCGGGAAAGATACGCTACCTGTATAACTGCTTGCTTCGCAGTGAACATCCAGCTTTGTATCCAGCAGTTCAAGGTTTCCTGGCAGATTGTTGGCAAAGATAATGCTTCCCGCACTTACTCCAATCACAAAACCACCGTCCCGGATATAGGACAGGAGTGTATCCCGGAATCCGGTGTCGTTGACCCTTTCCAACAGGTAAGAAGTTCTCCCGCCGGTCAGGTAAACAACATCGTATGTTTTCAGTTCATCAATCGGCATATTCTGATGCATGTCAAATACCCGGATGTTCTGCTTCGGGATCCCGACTTTCAGCAGATCATTCATGCACTTCGGAAGTACTTCAATGGCATCCGCATCAATGGCAGCTGTGGGAATAAAAAGCGCATTAACCTGTTCTGGCACTTTGCCCAGGAACTCCAGGAAAGCCTCCTCAATCTGCTTTGTTTCCAAGCCGCAGGATGTCAGCATAACTCGCATAATAACAATGTCCTCCGTTAGTTTTGATGGTCGATTATTTCAAAAGATAAAGATTTCAACAAATTTACTTCCTGCATAAGCAATGAAGGATCGTTCCGTCTTCCGGTTTATAAATACTTCCCTTTTCAAAAATAAGAACATTCATTCCGGCCTGATCTGCAAACATCTTCAAATCATCTTCTTCAAATGCTTCCCAATATATTTCGGCATTAGCATAAGGATAAAACTTCTGATCAACCAAACAATTAGGATAATTCTCTTTTAAATAATTATAGTCATGCGTTGAGAAGCTGAGTAATCCATCCTTTTTCAGAACTCTTTTGCACTCTCCCAAAAACACCTGCTTACGTTCATTTCCATAAATCAAACCAAGTGTCTGAGCCCAAATCAATACGACATCAAAAGAATCTGCAGAAAAATCCAGATGTTCACCATCATATTCATAAAACGGAATCTTGTAACCTTTGTCAGCAGACAACTTCTTTACTTGTGATATTACCTCTTTAGAAATATCTATCCCAATCACATTAAACCCAAGATCAGACAACGCAAAAGCTTCCCGTCCCAAACCACAACCAATGTCTAGTATTCTGGCACCTGAGGGAAAATGCTTAATTACAGACTTTTCCCAATCTTTAAGCTCAGAATTCCAATTAAGCATTTCGTCAACATTATTTTTATCTTCATACCATTTTTCTACAAAATTACTCATATCAAGTCCTTAATTCGTAAATGTCCATATTTCATACACGCTCAGACAAACTCCGATTTACGCCTTAGCACGTTTAATTCA
>JAFYHY010000012.1 GCA_017538895.1 Aeriscardovia sp.
AATATCACCTACAAACAAGCCTTACAAGTATATTCACAGAATTCGTTACCCTCCGTAACCAGTAGTAACCACATTTTTACTACTACATTTACGGAGGTTTTATTATGGACGAATCATTAAAAAAACAGATTCATGAAGAAATCAGAATCAGGAACCGATCCGAAGGCACTTGTAAACTATACACGTTTCATATAGGCAAATTTCTTGAGTGGACCGGTGATAAACCATTAAGCGAACTTACTCTTTATGATGCACGAGAATACATCATAAAAAAGAGAAACGATGGTGTCACCCCTGGGAGTTGTAACACCATTAATGCAGCTCTTGTTTTCTTCTACAGATACATTCTTCACATTACCTGGGACCTTGATATAGTTCCCAGAATGAAGAGGAACTGGACATTGCCCCAGGTTGCTTCCCAGGATGATATCGAAAAGCTGATTGATACTTCCACAAATATCAGAAACAAAGCAATCATCGCTCTTACCTATTCATCAGGTCTCAGAGTCGGTGAGGTCTGTAAGCTTGCTCCAACAGATATTTACATGTCTACCATGCAGGTTCATGTAAGAAATTCAAAGAATCACGGGGATCATTGGACCATTCTGTCTGAAAGAGCTCTGGAACTTCTCAAACAGTATTGGTATTCCTGTCCTGATCCACGTGATACTCTCTTTGTTACTCTCAGAAGGCCACATAAGCCTTTGAAACCCGGAGCAATACAGACAATGCTCAAAAAAGTCGGAGCTGAAGCTGGTATCAAAATCCATCCCCACGTTCTTCGCCATTCCTTCGCAACACATCTCATTGAGGATGATACTAAGCGCGAGTATGTACAGTCCATGCTTGGACACAGGTCTCCCAATTCCACAGCAGTATATATAAACGTTACAAATAAATCTTTGATGGGTATAAAGAGTCCCCTGGACAGAAAAAAGAAATCCCTACGCAAGGGCTCTTCTACCAGCGAAAAGTCTTCAAAAAAGAAGCCTGAGTGCAAGAAGGATGAGTAATGTAACTATACAGGATGTGTTTGAGCAGTTTCTTCCCACTATTGCTGACAGATCTTTTTCTGATGTGCAGCTCAATGCCATACGCTGTATCAAGAGTTGCCGGACTGCTGAGATGGGTGCACATGTCAGCGAGTGTGAATCCTGCCATTCAACTTACATCCACTATAATTCATGCAAGAACCGCCATTGTCCGATGTGTCAGGGCATGAACATAGATGAATGGATTGATCTGCGCCGTGAGGATGTGCTGGATGCCCCATATTTTCACACAGTCTTTTCCGTTCCAAGCCAACTTTATGCACTTGTGTATTCCAACCAGAAACTCCTATACGATGCTCTTTACCATGCAGCTAACAAAACACTCTCAGAATTATCAAAGGATCCCAAGCACTTTGGAGCCAGGATTGGTTACATCTGTGTTCTTCATACCTGGGGCTCCATGCTCAATTACCATCCACATCTACATGTAATTGTTCTTGGCGGCGGGCTGGATAAAAACAATCACTGGAAAGACAAAGGCCATAAGTTTTTCCTTCCTGTAAAAGTCATGTCCCCTGTATTCAGGCGTTACTACTTAAGCGAGTTGAAGTTGTTACATGACACAGGAAAACTCAAATATACCGGCAAAGCATCCTGTCTCAAAAACGATTATGAATTCAAAGAACTGATGAATAAGTTGTATGAAACGGACTGGGTTGTCTATTCAAAGAGGACATTTGCCGGAGCGCAAGAAGTTTTCCAGTATCTTGGAAAATATACTCATCGCATTGCCATCAGCAATCGCCGCATTGTAGACATGGACGAAGAAACTGTTACTTTCAACGCCAAGGATTATAAAACCGATGGTAAATACCATCCCCTGACTATTTCAGGAGAAGTCTTCTTATCAAGATTCCTTCTTCATGTATTACCACTAGGTTTTGTAAAGATCAGATACTATGGGATTCTTGCCTGCCGCTGCAAGAAAGATAACATAACTCTTTGCAGAAACCTGATCGGCTGCCAACAGTACATCTCAAGAGTAAGAAATAAGAGTGTAGCAGAGAAACTCAAAATCCTATATAACCGTGATATCTGCACCTGCGCCAAATGCGGCTCCCCTCTTATCAGTCACACTGTAAGAGGCAGGTATATGCTCTGTTAAATAGATCAACTGAATATCTCTACCAGGCCTTTTTACAAAGGCTTATTTTGCGTGGAAAAAACCGAACTCAAAGCTTCATTTATGCAGCCATCCGTAAGCAGATCTCATAAACCATGCAAAAATCGAGTGTAAGATAACGGATTGAATTTCCACAGATGACACCCGGACGCGACTTAGTTCAATTAGATAAAAAACGGCGTGAAGCCCGAACAAAAGGGCAGGTTACTTATAAATGTGATCTGCTTTTTTGTTCGGGCTTACACCGTTTGTTTACGAAAGAAT
>JAFYHY010000091.1 GCA_017538895.1 Aeriscardovia sp.
CGTTCCATACAAGATATTTTTAACCTTTGTTTTAGAGCTGGATTTGTCATTGATGGATTTTATGAAGAATGTTTTAAAACCAACAAAGAAATTCCTATGGTAATGATAGTAAGGCTTAAGAAGTTAAAACGTGATAGCTTAAAATAAATTCAAGTTTCGTACTATATAAGTGTAGATGTAAGTGATACATCTGCACTTATTTTTTATAATTAAGGGGATAGCGGCCTGACGTAATTCTAGTTGGGACACAGTAAGTGATCCCGTTCGACAAACAGTCAGCCGCCCCCTTATTGTATGTATTCGGTTAAGCAGGTTGTGACCTGAAGCTTTCAGGATCACGTGTCACCAACGAAAATGAGTTTCGATAAGTGTGGGTGGTCGCCAGCTATGAAAAAAATAAAGGAGGTAAGTGTATTGATTAGTGTAGGCGTAGATGTATCTAAAGGAAAAAGTACGGTTTGTATTTTAAAACCCTATGGAGAAGTGTTGATGTCACCCAATGATTATGAGCACACGCAAAGAGATTTGAAAAAGCTTGTAGATCAGATGGATTCATTTGAAGATGAGATTCATGTAACTATGGAAGCTACAGGTAATTATCATTATCCAATAGCGACGTATCTAAAGAAAAGGGATTACGATGTGCGGATTGTAAATCCTCTGGAAATGAAGCGTTACCGTTGCCAGGGAATAAGAAATCCAAAGACCGATAGCATTGATGCTATTATGATTGCTCAGTACGGTATAGATTTTTGGTTTCGCTCTTTTCAAGAGTATGTTGCTAGTGATGAACGAATGGAACTAAAAACTTTGGGTATGCAATACTTTAAAACTATGAAAACCAGGCAAGATAGATATCTTGTATTGGAGAGTGTCATTGATAGAACGCTTCCGGGAATCGGAGGTGTACTGAACGGTTATGATAAATCTACGGGAAAAGATAAAAAAAGCGATTTTGTCTATGATTTTTATCATGCAGAAAAGATTACTGTGTATTCTGAAAATAGATTCTGTGATAGGTATGAGTCGTGGTCAAAGAAAAAGGGATACCGCTATAGTGAAAAAGAAGCCCGCCAGCTTTACTCTATCGCCAAAGACAGTATCCCAACACTTCCGTCGTCTAAGAATACAAAACTGATGATTCAAGACGCAGTTAAAATATTGAGAGAAGTTGATTCTGCTCTCTATAGTATTCTAAACCGAATGAATGTAATTGCCAAGAAGTTGCCGGAGTACACAACCGTAATGGAGATGAAAGGAGTCGGAATATCAATAGGACCACGACTGATTGCAGAAATAGGAGATCCAAGAAGGTTTCATAGTGCAAAGGCGCTAATCGCATATGCAGGAATTGATGCGCCTCCATATCAATCCGGGAAATTTACTGGAACAGAGAGACATATGTCGAAGAGGGGATCAAGAATAATGCGAAAATTAGGCTTCGAATTAATGGATACTATCAATAAGCATCAGAAACTATATGCAGGAGATCCTGTATGTGAATATTTTTTAGCAAAACGCAACGAAGGAAAAAAGTATCGTGTTGCAATGTTTGCAGCCTACAATAAGTTCCTAAGAATATATCATTCAAGGGTGTCAAGCGTTCTCAACGAGAGTGTGAAATAAGGCTCAAAATCTACGGCTACAGAAAATAGAGATAATAAAATACTTAAGGTCAGCATTTGCTGATCTTATTTGTCATGCTAAAATATCGGTAGAAATCAAAAAATAATAAAAAACACTTGCAAAATATTAGCAGGTTTGTCTTGGGGGAGTTTTTGCGCAAGTTAACAGAAGGGCTTGCTAAGTATATTACTACTTGGCAGGCTCTTTTATTTTGCGCTAATTGTGATATC
>JAFYHY010000092.1 GCA_017538895.1 Aeriscardovia sp.
AGAACGCTGATTAAGATTGCGTAGGCGCTGGGTAGCCATTGTCCTCCGCTGAGTATTTCGTAGGGCATGAAGAAGATGATGGCTGGGATAACACCGAAGTAGCAGTAGTAGTGACCGTTGTAATACGCATGATCCCAGAAGCTAAAGGATCCACTAGCAGCTAATCCAATACGAGCATTGTAATTATATGGATCTGTCAGATGTTTCAAGCCTTTGGAGACTGGGAGATCGAGCCAGGTATGTCCATGGAGAAGTGAATTCGCTAAGTTAGCATACTGATTATAGGAATACCAGATAGATGATAATGGATGCATACCAACCCATACTGACCATCCACTAGCAAAAAGCCAAATTCCTAAGTATGTAATCATCACACCAATCGTTGTCAGTATTAACATCATAACTTGTGATTTTGATTTCGTATTTAAACCAATACCCCATAAAGATGACCCAGAGCCAAAAGTAAGAATCAGCAAAAGAACAAAGACCATTACCGCGATACACACTGGATTAACGTTCAATCCAATATGTGGATTCACTGTCAAACTAGAGAATGGAATAATGGTTCCCTTAGAACCACTAAACTGAATCGCTACATGAGAATCATAGGATCCTAAATTAATGTATCGAGATTGATACGATTCTGTTGACATTGGCTCATAATTGCCCATTGAATGCAAGGTTGTATCGTTCGGATAATAAATGGCGATACGATACCATACTAATGAACCATTCTGTTGAGACGATACACTAGCTGCATTATTAAAATGAACATAGTCAACATCATCGCTTGATTGATTATCGATGATTACTGATCCCCCATTATCACCTGTAATCATTAACCCATCTGGAACACTCTTCATATCCTGAAGAGTCATTTCTGTATTTGTAATTGTTTGTGGTGAAGAATGGAGTGTTTCCCACATTGGAAGATTAAAAACAAAGAACTCAAGCAGAGCAACAATAATAATTCCCAGTAGGAAAACTTTTCGACGCTGTTTCAAAAACGAACGAAACGTAAATATAGAAGCATTACTAACGCTACTATATGGATGGCTTTCTTCATTTCTATACACTTGATGTACATTATCAGTACAACATGATATTAATGATCAATTTTGTAAAAATGTTTCGTAATGTAAACTTTTGAAAGAAGAACATCAAATATCCTGAAAGTGTTAAGTATGAATCCATCCATTGCTGTTTTAGTGCCATGTTATAACGAAGCACTTACTATTAAAAAAGTTGTTACAGATTTTCATCATGTTCTTCCTAATGCAACTATTTACGTCTACGATAATAATTCAACAGATAATACTGGCGAAAGAGCACGAGAAGCAGGAGCTATTGTCCGTCGAGAACCTCGGCAAGGTAAAGGAAATGTTATCCGGTCTATGTTCCAAGATATCGATGCGGATATTTATTTGATGGTTGATGGTGATGATACATATCCTGCTGAACATGCACCACAAATGATCGAAAAAATCCTTGAAGGATATGATATGGTCATTGGTGATCGTTTAAGTTCTACTTACTTGCAAGAAAATACGCGCGCGTTCCATAATTTTGGTAACTTGCTTGTTCGTAATAGTATCAATCATTTATTTGGTTCTAATATCCATGATGTTATGACTGGATATCGAGCGATGAGTTTTACTTTTGTTAAAACCTATCCTGCTCTATCGCATGGTTTTGAGTTAGAAACTGAAATGACTATTCACGCCATCGATAAAAATGTCAAGATTTACGAAATGCCAGTTAATTTCCGTAATCGTCCGGCAGATTCTTCTAGTAAACTCAACACTTTTTCAGATGGTTTTAAAGTACTCTATACGATTGCACGAATGATATGCGAATATCGTCCACTCCCACTTTTCACGACACTATTAATTATCTTATTCTGTATTGGCGCTGGACTGGTATGCCCAATATTTATCAGTTATTGGCGAACAGGCATGGTAGCACGCTTCCCTACATTAATCGTAGCAAGCTTTATTATTCTTGCTGGTATCATTGATTTTGTTGCAGGTATCATTTTGAATCTTCTTGCGAAGCAAAACAGGAAACTATATACCTATCACTGCAATTTACTTGCCTATAATCGTCGTCATTCTCAATGACAATAATCAACAAAAGGAGAAACCATCAAACGATTATTTCTTCCTTAACTAAAATAATCATTTAACGATTTCTCCTATGAGTTATTAATGTTGTATATTAACAACCCAATTTTGTGATATATTACTGTCTTGTCCTTGAGACTGTACAATGTTATAGTCTCTGGCAGTATTACTGGTTAAATCAACAACATAATATGGATTTAACCAGCTATGCAATGTAATACTTCCATCATTGTTAATGACTGGAATCCATTGCTGATCGACACGTCCTTCTCCAGGCCATTGAACAATAGCTGTACCTTGTCCAGCAACATAATGCAGATTATCTAACCATTCGCCAGACTGATTATTCAGTAATGAAATACTACCATCGCTATGATCGAGCACGGTCCATGTTTGCCCAATAGTACCGTTATCTTGATAAATATCTACTATCGCACCTGGATCCATTGAAGCCCATTTATCTTCAAGAAGATAATTTTGGTTTAATTCTGAATGGAATGTCACATCTTGACCTGTCTTCAATGTTCCTTCTGATTCTATTGTCTGCGCATCTTGAAGCCACTGTGCTTTTTGTGATGGAGAAACTGTTGGCACAAAACCAATATGTTGTGCAATATCATCAATATTTATAGAAGTAACATTCACGTCATTGTTAGCCAGAACCAAAGCATATGTTGGGTCAACTGCGCTATGTAACGTGATAGATTCATTACTATTTCTAGTAGCAATCCAATCCTGGTTAAGATCACCATCTCCAGACTGTAAATTCACAGATTCACCGTCTGTGACTGCAGTATTAGAACCTGATAAAGAAAGCCATTCATTATTCTGCGTATTTTGCAATGAAATGGTGTTATTCCATGAATTATGTTGTAGTAACCAAACTTGAGGAGATTGATTAGAACTCTCGTTTTTATAGATCACTGATACAGAAGAATTATTGCCAGTTAGTCTCTGATAAAGCGCCGAATATTCTCCAACAAAATAGTATCCTGCTGCTAAAGTATTACGATTTTCATTCGCTAGTGTTTCACGCTCGTTAAGCAATTTTTGACTATTCGTTAATGTTGCTTGATTACCGATAAAATGGAAATTCCATTGTTGTGCTGGAGTGCCATTGTTAACATACTCTTGTACTTGTGTTCCATTACTAGTAACACCGTATGGAAGATTAATAGCATATGCAGGATCATACGCAGATAAAAGAGTGATTGTATTATTCTTGTTTGGGATAGCAATCCAATCTTGATCTAATTGGCCATTACCCTGCCAGAGAACAACTTGATCATTATTCTGTGCAGCATGATTACCACCAAGAGTTAACCATGTGCCTGTATTATCATTTTTCAGGCTTATAGTACCGTTCCAACTATTTTGTTGTACATACCATTTCTGAGTTGTATCACCATTAGTCTGGTAAACATCAACTGTTGCTCCATTAGCTTTATTACCGCACCAATCATCAAGACGTTGATCATTGGCTGTTGCTGGAGAAACTTCATACCATCCTTGTGCAAGAGTGTACTTATTTTTATCAACTAATTGTTGCCATTGGTTATACTTGCATACAGGTGTTACAAGCCACGTTTGTGCTATTGTTTGATTTGGTGTCCATTGACGAATGATCGTGCCATTGTTAGTGTCACCATCTTGCAGGTCAAGTGCTAATCCACTGTTTGCATTAATAAAAACGAATCCGCCATTCTCATAGCGTAATAACCATTCTTGTGTGGTCATACCATTTTTACTACACATATCAACAGGTGTTCCAGCTAACATCTGGCCATATAGATCATCTAATACTTTTCCTGTACTGACATTCTCAATGGTATAGAGACCATTACCAGATTCAGAAATCTGATAATCTTGTCCACTTGATGTTGGACTATACTGCCATAAATTAAGGCGCGCTAAGTTAGCTGTTGAATTACCAATAACAGACATTACAGCTGTACTAGAATTAGCCGACTGTACACGTACATCTTGATTTAATGGCAATGTTCCATTATTAACTGCTGTGATACGCCACGTTTGTGCTTTACTACCATTTGGTGTCCATACGCGTATTGCTGTTCCGTTACCAGTACTACCGTTCTTGATATCTAATGCAACATTCCCGCATTCTGGTTCGAGAACGATACCACCATTAACTTCACGTAACCACCATTGCTGTGCAGTAGAATTATTACCATACCATTGGTTCACACGTGTTCCTGAACCACCACCATCAATAACATTGAGCCATAATCCACTGTTTACATTCTGGATTCCATAGCTTCCATTAGCATTGCGATGGAAATACCATATCTGGGCACCTGTTTGATTGCTTTGCCATTCATTAAGATCTTGGCCGTTTGTAGTAGAAGCTCCAGGAACATTAAGGGAATTATCAATATCAACCCCAGCATTAATGTAATATTTTCCATCTGGAATATCTGCGAGTGCATAGGTAGATAAGTTAAGTCCTGCTGACGCTTGTGAGGTCCATGGGTTGTTAACGAAGGTTGCATAACCAAAAGCATCAAGATCTACAGAGCTGTTGATACCATTGATAGTTCCGTTATCAGAGTATTGCCATCCTCGGAAGTTGCTACCGTAGTCGTTATATCCTATTGTTGGACCATATGCTGCTACCCAGTCGACTTTGGAGTGGATATATGAGTCGTTAAGCTCATTATCGAGGTAATAAGTATAGGAATAAATAGAAACGTTGTTGTATCCGTTGTCTTTTAGTCCTTTGTAGAAACCACTAACGACTTGATCGTAAGTGCTAGCGCTTGTTGGGTGAGGATGTTGTGGCCATGAGTAGGCTTCAAGATCATATTGAATGCCGAGGGATAAATCTGATGGACTTATTCCAGCTTCTTTGAGTAATTGTGCTGCATAGGAGCCTTCGTCATATCCTGTGGCGTTGTTATATGCATAACTATATACATAAACGCCGAAGGGAATGCCAAGTTCTTTGCATTGTTGCATATTGCGTACTGCTTGGCTATCGTATCCGTTATCCCATCCATAAGTTAGGCGGATAATTGCACCTTGGACGCCAGAGTCTTTGACAGCTTGCCAATTGATTGTTCCTTGCCATTGTGAGACATCAATGATGCCTCTCGCTTGTTGGACGAAGAGTTGATTATTGGCATTGTAAAAAGCTGATGTACCGTTATCAGTTCCCCAGTATGCACCGTAATCTCCATCACTAAGTGAAGTTGTTGTAGCGGTATGAGATAAAGTTGCGGATATCATGTTCATGGAGGAAGAATAGTTGGGTAAGTTTTGAGTGGTTTCTTCTCGTCGAGCGACAGCCGTTGATCTTGTAGTGTTTGTGGTGATGTAAGCACTTGTTGCTGTATTTGTTGACGCTGATGTTTGGTTTGTATTTGATGATGAGTTTGTTGAATTGTTGTCTGAGCGGCCTACTTCTATATTAGCCTTTGCAATGTCTTGTCGTACTGTTGAAATTTGAGTTGGGATGAATGTTTTTCCATCAGTTTTTGCTAATGGATCAGCTGGATGAGATGCTGTACCAGTAATTTTTGGGTTAGTAACTTTTTTACCTGTCTTTAGGTTAACTATTATTCCATTTTGTAGCTGCGCATAATCAGGAGCAATGACTGTCGCATTATTTGGAATTGAAGAAGCAATTTTTTGTGGTAAGGCGACTGAAGGATTTGTTGAGTATGTTCCTGATGCACCTGTTACTAGAATATTTGATTCTTTTTGTGTACCAGTTGTTTCTGATGAGGAATGAGAAGAAGTATCCAAAGAATTTGAAGAGGAGGTCGAAGATGAGGATGTTTTCTTCTGTGTTGACATTTGAGGAACACTCAATTTTTCAATAGCACTATTAGCTGATTGTGCAATGGTTGTTTGTCCACATCCAGCAATTGATATCAACATTCCGCTCGCAGCTAATAGTGTTACTGTTGAACGTAGCAAAATGCGTGGGTATTTTTTATTAGTATTTATATCTTTTTTTGCGTGGTTATTTTCATTGCCAGTTTTCTTCATTGTTGCTACTATTACTCCCTTGTTTTTATTTACTCTTCCGTTGTTTTTATTTACATTAATAATTCAAATAAAAAGTTATCAACATTTTATTTATATTTTCTTCCGTAGTATTTCACAAACTCAAATAAAAGTGTTATAGTTAATAAGTATTCTTGGAGGATTCGCCTAGAGGCCTATGGCGCACGCTTGGAAAGCGTGTTGGGTGCAAGCCCTCGCGAGTTCGAATCTCGCATCCTCCGCTTGTAATGCCCCTTGTTTTAAGGGGCATTTTTTATAGCAACATACAAAGTCTTTCATTTATTGTTTTTATAATAATTGTATGGATATCATATTTACGCGCATTTAAGATTTATTTGTCGTGCATAGGGAACAAGAATAATGGCTAAATCAAACATTGCTTATTATGAAGATATAGAAAGACCAATTGATCCTGAAACAGTTGCTGATGAGTTGGATGTCTCTTTATGGACTGCTTTCGGTGATTCCATAATGATGTGGAATGCTTCTTTACCGATGTCAGAGTAGTAAAAAATAATTATGATTCTAGGGGAGAGCGTAATGAAAATTATTGAAAATCATTTGAATGAGCTTGATAGAGGTCTCTGTAATAAGAATTTCTCTTTTGCGTTTCCTGAACGTGCTGCAGTCGTCCGTGGTGCTATTTCTCGAAAAATCAATGCGCGTTTTGTGAGGACTCCTGCTGCTCCTGTTCTCAGTACAGATCTGGGTATTCGTTTTTCTCCATCAGCACAGTTATTTTATGAGGCACATACCCGTATTGCTAATGTTCCAGTTTTATCCTCTTCAGATCTTATTAATAGTTTGCGAAAAGCCCCATTAAACCGTTTAGATAAATTACTTGATGCTTATCTTCTCTTTTTTGGAAACTATAAAAGTATCGCACAAGCTATTTTGCTTCGAAAAGATGAAATTCTTGCTGAAGGCTCAGCGAGTGTATGTATGCAATCAGGTGTTATCCTAGGAGCATTAGGAGATCCACGGTGTATGCCATTTTTTGAGCGTTCTGAACATCTTTATGCTCAAAAAGGGGATAACTTTCTTGCTTATGCTGTCGCCCATCGTCATGCAACCACGTATATTAAGCGTTTCCATGATTATGACAAAGGTATATTGATTGCTGATACAGCTCGATATACCTATTTGAATGATGATGATTTACTAACATTAAGTGCTCAAGCGATGTGGCATAATCTTCGTGGACTTGCTGTATTAGGACAGAAGGATTTCTCGCTTGCTTTTCAAGAAATGAAAATATCGATTGATTTATCGGAATTAACTCTTCACAAGACTGCTGATAGATCATATCATGTTCAATTAACTCGTTACCATAACTTGATTGTTATTAATATGGCTCAGCTACTTCTTAGTCAAGTCAAATCTCATCATGAATATGCTTCGAAAGCTATTCATTTGTTACGTAATAATACTTTCTTCTGTGCTATGCAGGCCCCAGAACTATTTACTGAATCAATTAGTCAATTGGCAATTGCGTATTATGTTGTCGGAGATTATCAAAATGCATTAAATGCAGGACTTCGTGCACTAGCTGGTCTTAAATATTTAGGTTTTTTAACAGGAACTAAATTGATTCGGCAAGTTGTTGTTGCATCTCTTATGCGTTTAGGTCGTGAAACTGAAGCGCAAAGTGCCAGTATTATCTATAACAATGATCAATTAGGTATTCTTTTATGGTTCCCTCCTGTCATGCATTCTTCTCAAACTGATATTAATCGAGTAATAGATTTGCAGAAGCATTATATAAAAAAGAACCAATGAATCAATGTGTTAATGCAGTATTAGAGGCTGGTAGTATGTCTATCAGTCCCCAGTGTTGTGTTAGAAGAAAAGAAAAAAATTTCGTTTATGCTTTCATTTTACAATTTATTAATTCATTTTACTAAAAAAGTAAAAAACTTTCAGAGTACTAAAGATGACATAATTATCACACTTTGGAAAAATAAAAAGTAGGCACCCATTACTACTATTAAAATCAGTAATTTAGCAAAGCACTGGTGTGCTTCAATTAAAGGGGATCATATGCTTCTGTCTGACCGCGATATTCGATCTGCAATCGCAACAGGAAACATTTCTCTTGACCCCTATACTCCTGAAATGGTACAGCCAGCATCAATTGATGTTCGTCTTGATCGATATTTCCGTAGTTTTAATAATCATAAATATACGTATGTTGATCCGGCTGAGGAACAAAAAGATCTCACTCAAGCTTTTGAAGTTAAAAAAGGTGAACCTTTAATTCTTCGTCCTGGTGAGTTTGTTTTAGGTTCAACATTGGAATATATTCACGTTGGAACATCCTATGCAGCTCGTTTAGAGGGTAAAAGTTCTCTAGGCCGTTTAGGTATCCTTACCCATTCTACAGCCGGATTCATCGATCCTGGTTTCACCGGACATATTACTTTAGAACTATCTAATGTTAGTAGTCTTCCTGTGAAATTATGGGCAGGCATGAAAATTGGTCAAATTTGTTTCTTTCAGCTTTCAAGCGAAGCAGAGCATGCTTATGGTTCCGCTGCTGTCGGCTCCCATTATCAGGATCAATATGGTCCTACAGCGTCACGCTCATATGTCAATTTTTATCATACAGATATTGACTAAAAATTTTTCATTATAATGCGTCATGTTTAGGGGCGATGGTCTTACGTATCCTTATATTTATATGTTGGTAACCTTTTCATAATGTTTTTCAACACCAAAAAGGCGATTTTCCTTTACTATAGATTGTTGTTATGTCCTTCTATAATAAGGTCAACAGATTTTGGAGTTTTTATGAATATGTCTAATGAAGGTGTAGACGCGGTAGCATCTAATTCCGCTTCTATACAAGGTGGAACACCGTATCCAACTGTTAAAGAAACGGTATCGAAGAAATCTGCAACAATGACTATGTTGGCTCTTGCAATGATGAACATTGCTCAGCTTGCTGGTGTTGGTAATGACGTTCAGATGGCTTTCTACGGTCTCTCTTCTGTCACATACTACATTCTCGGAGCAATTTTCTTCTTCATTCCAACAGCACTCGTTGCTGCAGAATTAGCAACAACTTGGTCACGTCGAGGCGGTATCTTCCGCTGGGTTGGTGAAGCACTAGGACCAGGTACCGCATTCTTCCTTGTCTTTACACTGTGGTTCTTCAATGCATTGAACTTTGGTGGAGCACCAGCATCCGGTGCAGCAACCATCATGTTCTTCACGAACCAATACAATTTCGCTATCCAATTCGCGCAAGACCCTATTAAATATATTGGAGCTTCTGGTGAGTTCTGGATTATGATTGGATGGCTTATCTTCTACTGGATCCTTATTATCCTTTCCACAAAAGGTATTAAGATCTTCTCCAAAGTCGCTTCCATCGGTATTACTATCGGCACTATCATCCCATTAGGTTTAATGATTATTGGCATCATCTTCTATGTTGCTATGGGACACAAGATTTACATTAATTTCAATGCATCAGACCTCATTCCTCAGTATCAAGGTATGAGTACTCTTGCCTTAGCTGCATCAGTCTTCTTCAGCTACGCCGGTATTGATATGAACGCAGCTTATATTAAACAGCTGAAGAATCCTCGTCATCAATTCCCACAAGCAATAATCATTGCAATGGCTGGTTCTCTCTTTATTTTCATGGTTGGTACCTTGATCATCGCAATGATAGTTCCTGAAGGACAAATGAACGTTCTGTATACACTTAACCAGGTATTTGAAGAGATTGGTGCAATAGCTGGGATGCCATGGCTTTACATAATTATCGCGTATATGGGTCTCTTTAATACTGTTGCTGGTGTTATTACTGGTTTCGCAGGTCCATCCTTCATGCTCGGTGCAGCAGGACGTTCTGGATTCCTTCCAAAGTGGCTCCAAAACGTCAATAAGCACGGTATGCCTAGCCGTTTGATGATTGTACAAGGCATTTTAATGACTATCATCAGCTTCATGATGGAACTCTTCCCAAATATCGAAGGCTTCTCTATCATGTTGACTCAAGCATTAACTGTTCTCTACCTGATCTACTACATCATCATGTTCATCAGCTTTATCCGGCTCAAGTACACACAGCCAAACCGACCACGCGGCGTCACCTGCCCAGGAGGCATTGTTGGTGCATGGATTGTTACCATTATAGGTCTCCTCAGTTCCCTCTTCGGTATCGTCATGTCTATCTGGCCACCGGCACAAGTTTCTGAAGAAGTCGGAAGCCCACAAATCTACGTTTGGTCTATTATCATCATCTGCCTTGTTTGTATTGCTATTCCTTATATCCTGTATGCATTCTCAGTTAAGGCTCG
This sequence comes from Aeriscardovia sp., assembly GCA_017538895.1. GTDB lineage: Bacteria > Actinomycetota > Actinomycetes > Actinomycetales > Bifidobacteriaceae > RGIG7107. Next base: position 10,463 of record JAFYHY010000092.1, read on the forward strand.
TACGAAGGCTGAAGCTAACGGGAGCACTGGTTGGGCAGATCCTGATAATAAATTTGCTCCATTCACATGGCAGATTGAAGGATTTGATAAGCCATCCAAGTCTCTCTCTAACATCCCAGTTGATGTTTTGAGTTATGACCAGAACCCAATGGGTCTTCCGATTCGTCACCCATTCACTGGCACTTCACGACTTGAAGACCTTCCGCAATTAGTTGTTGATAACGCAAAAATCGCAGCAATCAATGAGTCTAGTGAATTGTCATAATTAGCAACCTCCTATTAAAAAGCCCATCATCATTATGGGCTTTTTAATAGGGTACTGATAAGATAAAGGACAATAAAGGAGGTATCCCATGAAAGTGAATCTGAAATCTTTACGTCTCTATTCAGCTATTCTTGCAGGAATTCATGTTGTTATCACTATATTGAGTTTTTTTGCGCATAAGACAAAAGTGACAAAACGAACTTGTCGTATGACCGTTTTCTTTAGCATTCTAACAGCTATTTTTACATTGGTAGATTCAAAGGAAAAACAAGATAATGACAAGACGGAAGAGGAAGAAATTAGCAACATCCAATAATTCATCTTCACTTTTTTTATTTAAAAAAACTACCAATCAGACAGCAACACACCTTTCTTATCATCGTGAATATCATGATTCTGGTATCAAGTTTTCTTGTATAAAAAATGAAGATGGCACTTTATCATTGACTCTTTCAATGGATAAAAAGAACTTTGATAATCTACAATCTTTCGATTCTTTTGCTGCAGATCTTAGTGGACTAACTCAATGGTTGAAATTGCAAGAATACGTTAGCAGTTCTATGCTACGAATTGGGACTTCAAAAGATTAATCAGCGGAATCATAAAGCGTATAAATGGATCCTTTATTGAGGATCCATTTATTTTCTGTTTCGACACCTTTTGACATACTAAAAAAATGGATAGTGAATTACGAAACAGCAATGAAGCATCTCATATGGATGATATTTTAGATGATCCTTTAACATCTGCATTAGATGATTTCAGTCAATCACTTGCCTCACCTTTAACAAAGCAAGGAACAATCGCAAAAAATAAGGTTTCTACTATTAAATCTGATGAAAAAAATGCTGACGTATTCACTTTACCTGTAGCTAAAAGCGACTGCTCTCCTACCGATCAAACTACTAGTTCTCAATACGAGATTTCAGATAATGAAAGCAGTGACAAAGCTGATTCTGAAACACAAGAAGAATCTGATATTCATATAGAGGAGATAACCCATACAAGTAGCTTTATCTCTTCTTTACATATGTGGTATCACATTGGATCTCATCAACAGCAATTATTAAAAAAAGTTGGAACCATTCTCTTAATTTCTGTTCTTATTCTCTGGTCAGGAACTTTTATCACGTATCGCATTGTTGTACATCATCTGATTACAAAGCAACAAGAAACCTATCAAACCTACGGCTTTAACCCTGGTCATATCATTAGCAATGCCAAGTTCTTTGATTCTTCTTCAATGTCTATTGAACAAATCCAAGAAGAATTATCCCAACTTGGGTCACACTGTAACGGTACTAATTGTCTTGCTAATAAACAATTCGAAACGCATAACTGGGCTGCAAGTGCTGGCTGTCGTGCTTATATTTCACCTGGTATGCAATCTGCTGCACAAATTATTGGTTCTGCAGCACAATCATGTGGTATTAATCCAAAAGTCTTGATTGTAATTCTTCAAAAAGAACAAGGTCTAGTGACAGCAACAAATCCGACTGATGAATCATATCGTATTGCTATGGGATTATCATGTCCTGATCATTCTGCGTGTAATACACAATATTATGGTTTCTTTAATCAAGTTTTTGGTACTGCAGAACGTTTTCAGTACTATAAAAATCATTTATCAGAATATAATTATCAGGTTCATCGCATTAATGCCGTTCGTTTTAGCCCAAATGCTGCGTGCGGTACACAAGATATCTATATTGAAAATAAAGCGACTGCTTTGCTCTATACGTATACACCGTATCAGCCAAATCAAGCTGCACTAGAACAAACAGGCAATTCATGCTCCAGCTGGGGTAATCTCAATTTTGCGTGGATTTATCGTCAATGGTTTGGGAACACGCAATGAATTTAGAGAATAGATTTTTTTGTGCTATATTCACTAATCGGTCATAAACAACGAATATTGTAATAGATTCTGAGCAAAAGTTGTGCTATGTTCATCATAATGCGTGTTTGTATTGTGATATCTCATGATAGGCAACGAGAAAGTGAAGATTACGTTATTTCCATTCATTATTTATGACTTTTTTATAATCAAAACACGATAAATGATAAATAAATAACTTAGGTAAATATATAACTCATGAAAGAAATTGATTTATGCCTGATACTTCATTATCCAAACCTCCATCGGTGAATAATTCTTCTATTTCGCATCATTCTTTTATAGTGGTTGTTTTCCAATTTTTCCGCGAGACGCCTGCATTATTTGTTTCTTTGCTAGTTGGCATTATTAGTGGCTTATTGTGGAAATGGTCTCCGTTTATCGGTTCAATACTAATTATTCTTTTAACTCTCTATACACTTGTTATTGAGATTATTGATATTGTTAATGCATTCCGAGAAGGACATGCCGGGACTGACATTTTAGCGGCTATTGCTATTGTGTCTACTACTCTTGTTAGAGCTTTCTGGGGTGTATGGATCATTGATGTAATGATCTTTACAGGAGCAGCATTAGAAAATTTCGTAGAAAATCGTGCTCAAGATAATTTAAAAGCTCTTCTTGATGCCGCACCACAAACAGCACATCATTTAACCAATTTTCCTCATGATTCTGATACGTGGGAGACTGTTCCAGTCGACAATATTCAACTTCATGACTATATTCTGGTGAAGCCAGGAGAGACTGTTCCAGTCGATGGTACGTTGATAAATGAACAGGCGACATTAGACTTATCCGCTATTAATGGTGAGCCTGTTCCTGGTGATTTTTATAAAGGATCTCATCTAGTTTCTGGAGCAGTGAATGGAGCTGGTGCGCTTATTTTACAGGCTACAGCTATCTCAGCAGATTCTCAGTATCAAAGAATCCTTGATTTGGTACGTAGTGCACAAGATTCACGCGCATCCATTGTCAAAACAGCTGATATTCTTGCTATTCCATTTACGATTATTTCTTTAATTATTGCTGTTCTTGCATGGATTTGTTCTCATGATCCTGTTCGTTTTGCTCAGGTTCTTGTTCTTGCAACACCGTGCCCATTATTGATTGGGGCGCCAGTAGCTTACATGGGTGGAACAGGCCGTTTAGCCAAATCTGGTATTGTAATCAAATCACAAGAAGTTTTAGAGACTTTAGGACGAGTAAGCCATATCTTTTTTGATAAAACAGGTACACTCACCCATAAACGTCCTGAAGTGACTCGCATCGATCGCCCAATTCTTCAAGAACACCCTATTTCTGACGATATGCTTCTCTTTTATGCTGGTGCTGTTGAATCTTATTCCACACATATTCTTGCAAAAGGTATTTTTAATGCTGCTGAACGTCGTCTTCATAAATTACATCAGCAAAGTTTTACTGCCCATCATTTGCAAGAAACACCTGGCCAAGGTATCTCTGGCGAAGTAGATGGTCATATCATCACGATTGGTCGTTTATCATACTTAGCTGATTCTATTGATGATCCTGCATCATTAACGAGTTTTGATCAACAGCCTTTAGCTGCTAATGAAATAGCAACATATATTGCTATTGATCATGTGTTGTCAGGACGAATTATCTTACAAGACACTCTTAGAAAGAATAGCAAGCAAACTATAGAAAGTTTACAGTCTCTTGGTATTAAAAATATCTCAATGATCACTGGCGATACGGAAGCGTCTGCCAAAATTATTGCTCATGAAATTGGTATTTTTGATGTTTATGCAGGCATGTTACCAGAGAATAAAGTTGACATTGTAGCTCAATGCCATCAAAAAGATGCATCTGTTATCACAATGATGGTGGGTGATGGTGTTAATGATGCGCCTGTTCTTGCAAGTGCTAATATTGGCGTTGCTATGACTGATGGTTCTAGTACAGCTGCTTCTGAATCAGCTCAAGTGGTCATTATGAATGATGATCTTGAGATGATTCCACAAGCTATCACTATTGCCCGTCAAACAAAGAGGACTATGCTACAAGCTTGTATTGGTGGCATTGTTGCTGCACTAATCTTGATGGTTCTTGCAGCATTTAACTTCATTCCCGTTGTAGTTGGAGCACTTTTACAAGAAGCCATTGATGCTTGTTCGATTGGATGGGCATTCACTGCGCTTCATAATAAGAATTAAACGCATGAGGTTTTTACCTGCGGATATTCATAGAGTATCCGCAGGCTAAATTGTCAAGTTGCGGATTACCAAATTTTTGTTGATAGTAATCAAATTTTTTAGCATTTTCAGACCCAAATTTTAGAGCTGATCGTCGTGCTGCTGTAACACTGATAAATTCTGGTGGATTAGATTTTGTATGGAATTTATCTGCATACATAACTAATTCTTGTTCAACTGTTTGTGGTGAATAATCGCCTGACGGTAGTGGCAAATGTTCTTCATGTACATCATAGTGAGTTATGCCTAATCCTGTATGATTACGAGCAAAATTAGCTATTTCTTCCCCAAAATGTTCTTCTTGGAGAATCAGCCATCCTTCAAGACCATGAAAGAGATAGCGAGACATGTCAAACTGTAGGCTGTTTTCTTTAAAGAGCCGATATACACCAATGTCATGAACGAGTCCACCGACGACAACTTTTTGATAGTTAACTGGTTGTTGTGTATATGATTGTGCGCGCTGTAATGCAATTAATGCCACAATTTGGCAATGGGTCCATACAAGGTTAAAAGTATCTTGGTTTGGTGCCATATGACAGTGAAGTTGGTAAATACGATTCCATGTTACTGGTCGATGGTTAAAATCAAGAACCGTATTAAAGATTCCTTTTTCTTGCGTTTCTTGTGAGGTAGAGGAAATTGCTAAAAGAGGAGAAAAGAGTACATCCATTGTCATAATTCTTATTTTAGATACGCTTCATTATGAGTACCATTTATATATAGGACATCCTTTTATATGGAACTTTTTGAGAAGTTTCTTTTATTCTAATTGTTTCAAGTTCTGTATTGACGTGGATGCCATTATGGAGGAAAGAAAATGACGAAACCTGAGCAAGAGGAAACAATAACCAGCACATGGAGTAACCCGTTGCGTGTTCCATGTGATTTGCGGCTTCCTCGTATTGCCGATCCATGTACTCTGGTGATTTTCGGCGTAACAGGTGACCTTGCTAGGAAAAAATTACTACCTGCAATTTATGATTTAGCGAATCGTGGTCTTTTGCCACCTGGCTTTGGGCTCATTGGTTTTGGACGACGTGAGTGGTCAGATGATGATTTTAAACAATGGGCACAGAGTTATATTCAAGAGCATTGTCGTACTCCATTCCATCAATCAACATGGGAACAATTATCGCATGGATTTTATTTTGTACAAGGCACGTTTGACGATTTTAATGCATTCGTACGATTAAAACAGCGTGTTTTAACTGTTGATCATGAGTGTGGAACATACAGTAACCATGCTTTCTATATGTCTATTCCGCCTAGAGCGTTTTCTTTAGTGTCTCATCAACTTGCTGCTGCCGAATTAACAAAGCATCCATCAGATACATGGCAACGTGTGATTATTGAAAAACCGTTTGGTCATGACTTAGCAAGTGCTCAAGAATTAGATAAAACTGTAACATCCGTTTTTGGAGCTGAATCTATTTTCAGAATTGACCATTATTTAGGTAAAGAAACAGTTCAGAATTTACTTGCTCTTCGTTTTACAAATATGCTTTTTGAGCCAATCTGGAATTCACATTATGTTGATCATGTTCAGATTACAATGGCTGAAGATTTTGGTATTGGATCTCGTGCTGGCTATTATGATGGTGTTGGGGCAGCTCGTGATGTTATTCAAAATCATTTATTACAACTTTTAACCTTAACAGCAATGGAGAAGCCTGCGTCATTTACCTCTCAAGATTTATCAAAAGAAAAAATTAACGTTCTTTCTGCTGTACGTCTTCCTCAAGATTTAGCTCGCTATACCGCTCGTGGTCAATATTCTGCTGGATGGCAAGGTCAAGAAGCTGTTTGTGGGTATTTGAATGAAGATGGTGTTTCTCCTGAATCAACAACTGAAACATATGCAGCTTTGCGTCTTGATATTGATACACCACGATGGAATGGGACTCCATTTTATTTACGTGCTGGTAAACGATTAGGCAAACGTGTGACTGAAATTGCTATGATTTTTAAGCAAATACCTCAACCACTTTTTGATTCAGTAGTTGAAGGGAACGTAGGTCATAACGCTCTTGTTTTTCGTATTCAACCAAATGAAGGGATTACTCTTCGTTTCGGCTCAAAAGTTCCAGGATCACGTATAGATATTCGTGATGTCAATATGGATTTCAACTATGGTCAAGCTTTTACTGAAGATTCACCTGAAGCCTATGAACGTTTAATTCTAGATGTTTTCCTTGGAGATGCTCCTCTCTTTCCAACCTCTCAAGAGGTTGATTTATCGTGGAAAATTCTTGATCCGATTGAACAGTTCTGGGCTTCGCAAGGTCAACCAGAGCAATATCGTTCAGGTACATGGGGACCTCACTCTGCTGACATGTTGATGATGAATGACAATCGAGCTTGGAGGATGCCATGATTATTAAATTGGAGAATACAACCACGCATGATATTGCTATGCAATTGACATCACTGTATGAAGAAAGAGGTGAGGTAACTACCGGTCGTGTTTTTACTCTTCTCATTGAATGTTCTGAACAAGATCTTGAGCAATCACTGCATGAAGCAAATATAGCAAGTAGTTCCCATCCATGTCGTATTATTGCACTAGTTCCTGATATGAATGCTCCAGAACAGTCAACACAACTTGATGCTGAAATCCATTATGGTACAGATGTTGGTGCTGGGGATGTTATTATTCTTCATATTCCAGGTCAATTAATTCATCATATTGATACGCTAGTTATCCCACTATTACTCGCTGATACGCCTATTGTGTCATGGTGGCCTGGTATTTTCCCCGACAAATCATCCTATGATTCCATCGAAAGAATGGTAGCTACACGTATCACAGACGTGGAACGTACAACTGATTTAAGAACTGCGCTCTATGATTTACAGAAAAAATCATCACCAAGAGATGTTGATTTGTCTTGGACACGTTTAACGTTTTGGCGTGGAGCATTAGTATCATTGCTTGATCTTCCGCCACATCTTCCATTAAAAGAATGTACAGTTACTGGTCAGAAACAAAGTCTCTCAACATTATTGTTGGCATCATGGTTACAAGAAACTTTGCACTGTCCTATACACCTGAAATGGGAAACGGTACCTGGTCATCATATTTCATCTGTTCGTTTCCTCCGTGAAGATGGCGTTATCAGTCTTTCACGTGAGACAAACAAAAATTCGGATAATGTTCTTACTGATCAAGTACGATTACGATTACCCAATAATACTAATCGTCTTGTTTCACTTCCACACCGTAATATTGCAGATTGTTTATCAGAAGAGCTGAGCCGTATGAAAGCGGATCCTGTGTACCATAAGGCATTGAATTCGTACTTTATACAACAAGTACTTCAACAAGGAACAGATTTACTATGACTACTGTTATTCTTCCAACCGGTGCATCTCGTCAACTGTATCGGTATAAAGATGAAAATATTCTGGCTACAGCAGCTGCATCGCATATTCTTTTAACTACATTAGATCTTCTTTCTCAATCACAGACACATCGTGTTGATTTAGCAATTACCGGTGGTGGTGATGGCAATCGTACTTTATCAGCTATAGCTCATCATCCACTCACACCTTTTATTGATTGGACATGTGTTCATTTTTGGTGGGGTGATGAACGTTTTGTTCCAGTCATGCATCCTGACCGTAATGCGATTCAAGCTCGATCTGCCCTTTTAGATTTACTTCAAGAAAAGTACGATTTACCCGAAAATAATATCCATGAGATGCCAGCTGATCCACTAACAAGTGATGAACGTGCACATGCCTCAGAGAAAGATACATATGCGTTAATGGAACAATCTGCACGAGCTTATCAAGATGAATTGTATTCTGCATTCGGTTGTAGTAAACAAGGTTTTGATATTATTTGGTTCGGAGTTGGGCCTGAAGGACATGTCGCATCATTGTTCCCTTATTCTACTGCTTTACAACAAAAGTCACTCATCGTACCTGTTATAGACTCTCCAAAGCTTCCATCATACCGTTTGACAGTTACACCTTCTCTTATTCGTTATTCTCAACATGCATGGATCATTGCTTCATCTGAGAAAAAACGCAAGGCATTAACAACTGGTTGGAGTATCACTGATGATATCTCTATGCCACTTAGTTTTGTTTCTGGATTAACATCAACAATATGGATGGTTGATCAAGCGGCATTTCCATATTAATGATATAAAAGTGTTGTGTCATCAGTATTTCTGATGACACAACACTTTTATTGAGTTCTGTAATATTAAGAAATTTTTTGTTCAATAAAATCAGCAATCTGTTCAAATGAGCCATAAGATGATTGCGCTCCATAACCTGTTGCTGCATACGCTGCAACGCAGGATGCTAATTCAGCTGATTCGTGTAATGATAAATTGGCTGCTAAACCAGACAGAATGGTTCCCATAAAGGAATCACCACACCCAGTTGTATCAATGGCCTCGACATGTACCGGATTGATAACAGAGAGCATTCCGTTTTCAATAACACGAGAGCCACTAGCACCCAATGTAATGACTGCATTATCATATCCAAATCGATGTAATCGGCTAGCTAAGAATTCCCAATCGACATGAGTCCAATCATCCTCTTTTGGTTCGTTTACTTTCAATAATTGAGCCATTTCATGTTCGTTCACCAAAAGAATATCAGTATTATCGATAAGGTCTTGTGGCAATGAGTCAATGAACGGGGAATCATTTAAAAGCACCGGAATATTATGTCCATGGCAAACACAAGCAGCTTCGAGAACCGCATCCATTGGGCTTTCAAGACATAATCCAAGAACTGATGATTGTTTTAGATCATCTACCACAGATTGAATATATTCAGCATCAACAGTTGCATTTGATCCTGGAGAATAAACAATGGTATTTTCTCCATTAGAATCAACGGTTATCATTGTTGTGCCGCTTGGCCCAGCAACTCTCCGAATAGATCCTGTTCCCACTCCAGCACTGGCAAGAGATGTAATAAGAAATTCAGCATTTGAATCACTGCCGAGCGCTCCGAAAAGATGAACTCGTGCTCCTAAGCGAGCTGCTGAAGCAGCCTGATTACCTGACTTACCACCTGGCAAGACGCTCATTGGTCCCCCTTGAATTGTTTCACCAGGATGTGGAAATCGTTCTGTTGTAACCGTATAATCAGCATTCATGGATCCAACAACACCAATTTGACCATCACAGTTAGCAATCATCTGTAAATGATTTAAAAGCTGTTTTTTTACAGTACTCATACTGTTTTCCTTATCTTATCTCTTTATCTCCAGAAAGTTATTATGATCTGTTAGGTGCATCACCAACCGAATCACGATGCAAATACATTGTTGGAATACGAGAAGAAGAAACAACTCCACCATTAACACGATCAATAATAGTTGCAGCAGCCTGCATACCCATCTGAATAACTGGCTGAGCGATAGCAGCAACTTGCGGTGTATAAAGACTAAAGATTTCTAGATCATCAAATGAAGCAATAGAGAGATCGACTCCTACTTTAATGTTTTGTTGGCTCAACCATGTTAAAGCCACAATTGCATCAGGTGAGTAACCGAATAAAATTGCTGTCACTCCCTCATTCATCATATCGGTAAGAACTTGGCCAATACGATCCATATATTCTGCAAAATAAGAATTGTCCATCGTTTGGATCGTAAGACTGTTTTTACTAGAAATACGGTTACGGATAACAGTACTTCTCATACCATAGTGACCGACTGCAGACTTATCAAAAATAATGCCGTCATACTCGTTACCTAAACGTAAATCGAAATCTCTCTGACCTCCATGTGTGGTATCGACAAGTACTTTATCGAATCCTGCTATTTCAGCTGCTAATTTACGAAATACTACGCTACGTAAAGCTAATGCTGGTGCACCTGTTACAGGTCCTGCAATATATCCGATATTCTTATGACCATGCTCTTTAAAGTCAGTAATTGTTGCAATCATTCCTGGTAGTGGATCTGAATCAACAAGAGGAATATCATCGCGTCCTTCAAGAGGACGATCTATCAATACGATAGGAATTTCACTATCTAATAACTGTTGCAAAGAACTTGATTGTTTTCCTTGTGGAACAATTAATGCACCATCTATATGCTGAGCTAGCATAGCTGATGCATAGAGATCCTGAACTTTTTCACTTTCTGAGGTAACACCAAGAAAAGCTAAGTATCCGGATTGAACTAAAGTACCTTTAACAACTTGTGCTAGTAACGCAAAATAACGATTAGTAATATCTGGAATAAGAAACCCTAGCATGTTTGTTTGTTGGAGTCTCATTCCACGCGCACGAGAATCAGGTATATAGTTTAGACGTTGAATTGCGCCTGTGACTAGTTCTCGTGTTTCTGGTGCGATATGATTACTTCCATTTAATACACGAGACACTGTAGATACTGAAGTGTGCGCTTCCCTTGCAATATCACGTATCGTTGTTCGTTCCATAAAATTCTTCTTCTATAGTGTTGTGTCACGAACAGAGCGAGTAGCACAACAATCGTCTTTATCGGGTCATGTTAATTTCTGGCTCTCCGCTCTCTGTCCATAGTGTATGGAAGACTCCTGGCTCATCAACACGACCATAAGTATGCGCGCCAAAGAGGTCTCGTTGTCCTTGAATAAGAGCTGCTGGAAGACGATCAGAACGTAATCCATCGTAATATGTTAATGAGCTAGCGAATGCTGGTACAGGAATACCACCTAATGCGGCACCAGCAACCACACGTCTCCATGATGTTTGTGCTTTCTCTAAGACATCCTTAAAGTACGTGTCAAATAAGAGCGATATGTTAGCTGATCCAGATTCATATGCATCAGAAATACGATTCAAGAACTGTGCGCGAATAATGCACCCATTTCGCCAGATACGTGCGACTGCTGCATTATCAATTTGCCAATTATACTGCTGAGCTGCATTGCTAATTTCATCAAATCCTTGTGCATAGGCAATAATCTTCGACGCATATAATGCTTGACGAATATCTTCAATAATATCTTGAAGGGTCTGTTCAGTCACATAGCATGGTTGTGGTCCAGGTAAACCTTCTTTCTGGACCATTTCACGTAATTCATGTCGCTCAGATAATCCACGATCAAAAACAGCTTCTGCAATCGAAGGTACTGGTACTGGAAGTGACAACGCTGTTTGAACTGTCCATGTTCCAGTACCTTTCATATCAGCTTCATCTTTCACAATATCAATAAATGGTTTACCAGTTTTTTGATCAGTATGGCGCAAAATTTCTGCAGTAATTTCAACAAGGTAAGAATTTAAATCGCCTTTGTCCCATTGACTAAAAACATCTGCAATTTGACTTGGTTGAAGACCTAAACCACGTCGCATTAAATCATAGCTTTCAGCGATTAATTGCATATCTGCATATTCAATACCATTGTGAACCATCTTGACAAAATGGCCTGCACCATTTTCACCGATATGAGTAACACATGGAGAACCATCTTCCGCTTTAGCAGAAATAGATTCGAGAATAGGTCCTAATGTCTTCCATGCATCATCTGAGCCACCTGGCATCATTGATGGACCATGGAGAGCTCCTTCTTCACCACCTGATATGCCACAGCCAACAAAGTTTAATCCACGAGCGCGTAATTCTTTTTCTCGACGCATAGTATCTTCAAAATAAGTATTACCACCATCGATAATGATGTCACCAGGTTCCATTGCGTCAGCTAACTGGTCAATCATTGCTTGGGTTGGTGCACCTGCTTTGACCATAATAATAACGGTTCGTGGAGCTTTCAGATGTGTCACTAAATCGGCAATAGAATCAGTTGCAATAAAGTCACCTTCATCACCATGGTTCTTTAATAATTCTTCAGTACGCCATGAAGATCGATTAAACACTGCCACATAATAGCCATGATGTGCTAAGTTACGTGCTAAGTTACTGCCCATAGCAGCTAAGCCAACAACACCAATATCTGCTTTCTTTAGCTGATTTTTCATGACGTCCATTCTTGCCTCTTTCTGCCCAAATACGGACTCTGATAGTTCTAGTTTACTCAGTCTCCTTGTTATTTTCTTCATCCACTATTAGTGGAATCGCTGGTGTAGAGTATGCAGCTTGTTCATTTTGTTTGATCTAAAACATCTGAATCTTCCTGACTCGTCTCATTTAGCGAGTGCTCCTGTTGAAGTTCTGCCATTACTTGCTGTAAAGTAATGCTTTGACGTGTTTTACGGAGATTAACCCGTTTTAATGGTTTTAAGGTATTTCGTGCTACGAACATTGGTTGGATCTCAACGAGTGGATTGTACGCGGTTAATCCAAACCATTTTGAGGTTTCTCCTACAACACTACGAATAGCATATTTGACTCGCAAAGCGGTAATACCTGTCGTAGTGATCTTGGATTCTGGAACTAATTCTTTGCGAATTAAGACGTATTTTATAGTTCCGATTTTAGATTTGCGATCGAAAATCGGATGAATCATTGATTGTGCTGAAAGCATGCCTGAGTCAATTAATTCATTCATAATCTGTCGTAAATAAACAGGAATATTTTGATCGATTTTGAATCCGAGTCGCATACGAACACGGAATAAATAATCGGTGCCAAAATTCTCTACTGAATATTCGCGAGTAAACGGATCATCTGTCATTTCAACAGAAATGACCCACCATGCTCGTGCACGCTTCTTTATATCGGCATAAATTGAGTAAAACACATCCGTATCGAGACGACGAAGTTCTGTGTCTGATGTTAAATAGGCTATGTTATCGGCATAATATGGGATTGAATCATCATGACGTAATGCATCTAAAGCAGGTAAAAATTCTCGCGGTTTAAAATGACGCCGCTGAGAACGCTCAACTTTTGTACCTCGATACCATGAATACATCACAATGAGGTACAAGATTGTTAAAATCATGGTGTACCATCCGCCGTGTACAAACTTGGCGCATGATGCAATAAGGAATAGTGCTTGGATAGTTAAAAAGATGATTTCAAAAATAACTGATAGGACTTTTTTATGTGCAGCAAACCAGAGATAAGCACCTAGTAATAAGGTGTTCATGAACATTGTAATTGTTAGTGCTAATCCATAAGCAGATGATAAATGTTCAGAAGTCTGGAAAATAAGTAGGGTAATAATTGTAGCGCAGCACAATAAAGTATTCACTGTTGGAATATATAGTTGTCCACGTGTATCCGCAGGATAACGTACTTGTAGGTGTGGCATCCAGTTAAGAGTGGTTGCTTCTGACACCATAGAAAATGCACCAGTGATTAATGCTTGAGAAGCTATAATTCCTGCTGCAACGGAGATAAGAATAGCGGCGATACGGAGGATATCTCCTGGCATCATTTGGAAGAATGGATTAATCTCGCTAATTCTATAAAGTGCACTATTGCTCTGAGCGTGTAGTATCCATGCGCCTTGACCGAAATAGCAGAGAATTAATGAGATATTAATGAATGGCCATGTTGCATAAATACTTCCTCTACCAACATGACCCATATCGGAGTAGATTGCTTCTCCACCAGTAGTCGCCAAAAAAACGGTTCCCATTAAAGCAATACCTACTTTATTAGCACCACTAAAGAGAAAATGAATGCCGAAAATTGGATTTAAGGCTTCAAAGAGGATCCATTCGTGTGCCACTGATAAGTTATAAATTCCCATGAATGCGATAAAAACAAACCACGTAACAATAACGGTTCCGAAAACACGTCCTAAGCTAACAGTTCCATGTGATTGGATCAAGAATAAGAGCACGATAATTACAATAGTTATGGTCAGAATAATAGCCGGGCTAAATGACGATCGAATTTGTGGAATTGATCGTAATCCTCCAACTGCTGATGAAATAGAAACAGCTGGAGTTAAAACAGAGTCAGCAAAGAATGCTGCACCACCGATCATAGCTGGAACAATAAGCCACCGAGCGTAATGTTTAACCATTGTATAAAGGGCAAAGATTCCACCTTCACCTTTATTGCTAATGCGCATTGCAATAACAACATATTTAACGGTAACTACGAGGAAAATAGACCAAAACAATAAAGAAAGCATACCGAGAACTTGAAAACGTGTAATACGTTGTAACCCACCTTGATCATTCAGGAAAGTTTGCATTGTATATAAAGGTGACGTTCCGATATCCCCGTATACAACGCCCATGGCCACAATACACATTCCAAATTTAATGCGATCTGGAGATTGTTGAAGTTTAAACCACCATTTCCCTAATGCGGTTGATGGTTCTTTCACTGGAATTTCTATATGTGGTTTTGCTGATACTTTTTTTGTTTTTGTATTTTTTTGAGAGAGGCGACGCGTTGCAGTATTACTACTGTGCGTCACATCTAAGTGAGTAATATCAGATTGCCCATTACCATCGTTATTTTGTTTTTTTTTATCTTGTTCTGTCATAGAATCCTCATAAGGTTAATGCGATAAACTAAAGCTTATCGCTTCCTTCTTATCCTCATTCTTATACAGCTACGCCTGATAGTCCAAAGGAATGTTCGGTAAATGATATAAACGTCGAGCATTATCAGCTGTGAGCTGTGCAACATCACTGACTGACATTTGTAAAACAGATGCCATAGTAGATAACGTATATGGAATCATATAAGGAGCATTAGTCCGACCACGATATGGCATCGGTGTAAGGTATGGTGCATCTGTTTCAACAAGAATATGTTGATGATCAATTATTGTAAGAGCTTGACGTAATGCTTCATTACCTTTGTATGATACTGTTCCTGAAAAGCTCAAATACCATCCATGTTGATTAGCGATACGCGCTATTTCAGGCCCAGCAGAGAAAGAATGAAATACTGTTCCTTCTGGCGCCTCATCAGCTAATAAGGTATCAACTACTATTTGATGAGCATCACGATCATGGATTTGCATTGGCAAACCTAGTTCTTTTGCTAATGCTATATGATCACGAAAAGCACAACGTTGTCGTTCTTGTTCTGATTCTCCAGTTCGGAAAAGATCCATACCAGTCTCGCCAATAGCGACAACTTGTTGACGATGTAAATAAATTTGGTGAACCATATAGTCAAATGCATCTTCATACGTAATGTCATGCCATGACTGATAGTGGATTGGTAATCCATCAGGACCAGGATCACCATGATGACCATGTAAAACAGATTCATTAGGATGAATCGCTAGTGCAGCAAAAACTGTTTGTGGACGTTGGTGAGCCATGGTTAATGCTGTAGCAAAACTTGGATATTCGCATCCAACGTCAATGATCTGTGTCACGCCTACAGCAGCTGCTTGTTGTAATAATTCATCCACTGTGTAGACGGGTACAGTTGGCATGTCACGCTCCTCAGCCTGACGTGCCATTTCCTGTGAGAATGGGACAACAGATGCCACATGGGTATGATTATCCACAATGCTCACAGGAAGTGGTTCAGGAGCTGGAGCCCAGCTCCTGTCACGGTGTTTTCGCGTCATTAGTTCTGAGCTGCTTTCTTTGCCGCTATACGACGAGCTTTCTCAGCTTCTTTTTTTTGCTTCATGTCTGCTTTGAAGCGATCAATTTCCTCTTGGACTGCTTCACGAGGAATTTTTGTAAATACTGGAGATGGTTTTTCAATCACTGCTCCAGGAGTGATGAGCTCGCGTTTCCATGGTGCTACAGTCTCGTTCAAATGGTAAGTACCAGTAATGATCGGGTATTGGAATTGTGAGTCATCAAGATCAGTTACTTCCTCTAAATGAGGGAGCGGTGCGATCATACCTTTGCCACCCATAATGTCATGGATTTTTTGGCTGGAGTGAGGAAGAAATGGAGCGAACATGATATCAATGTCGTTGACAGCTTGTGCTGCTGTGAAGAGGACAGTTGCTAAACGTTGTCGATTATTAATCTTCCATGGCTCCATGTCAGAGATGTACTTATTAATGAGGCCTACTAATCTCATAATCTCTGTGACAGCAGCATGCTGGTTTTGATGCTCGAGGTCGTTACCGACATTGTCAAAGCCTTGCAAAGTTGTGTCAAGTAAAGTTTGATCTTCTGCTGTAAAATCGTCTTCTTTTACTTCTGGGATGCAGCCGAAATTCTTGTAAATCAAGTTGGCGATACGATTAACGAGATTTCCCCATCCTGCAACTAGTTCTTCATTGTTATGACGAACGAATTCAGCCCATGTAAAATCAGCGTCTTGTTTCTCAGGACCAGCAGCAGAAATGTAATAACGTACAGCATCAACTTGATAGCGAGAAAGAATGTCACGGACATAAATAACGATGCCTCGTGAACTACTAAATTTCTTTCCTTCCATTGTCATATAAGCTGATGAGACAACTTCTTCTGGCAAATTGAGGTGTCCAAGTTCGCCTGATTCTCCGCCAAGTTCTCCTTCACCGTTATAAGCCAAGAGTTCAGAAGGCCAAATCTGGGAATGGAATGTAATGTTATCTTTGCCCATGAAGTAATAGGCTAATGAAGCAGGATCAGTCCACCATTTCTTCCATTCATCTGGTTTACCTGTACGGCGTGCCCATTCGATTGATGCAGATAAGTATCCGATTACTGCATCAAACCATACATAAAGGCGCTTGTTTGGATTGTCAATCCATCCATCAACAGGAACTGGAATACCCCAATCAATATCTCTGGTAATAGCACGTGGATGTACTTCTTTGAATAAACCTTTAGAGAAATTGATGACATTAGTTCTCCAACCTTCACGTGAGTCTAACCACGTTAAGTTCGCTTTTGCGAGTGCTGGGAGATCTAAGAAATAATGTTCTGTGGTTTTAAATAATGGGGTTTCACCATTGATTTTTGATTTTGGATTAATGAGATCGATTGGGTCAAGTTCTTGCCCGCATGCATCGCATTGATCGCCACGAGCGCCATCAGCTCCGCAGAGTGGGCAGGTTCCTTCAATGTAACGGTCTGGAAGTGTTCGCCCGGTTGATGGGGAGATAGCGACTTGCTGTTCTCCTTTATAGATATACCCGTTGTGGAGGCAGCGTAGGAAAAGTTCTTGGACAACTTTTTCGTGATTTTTTGTAGTGGTACGTGTAAATAAATCGTAGCTGAGACCTAGGTTTGTGAGGTCTTCGGCAATGATACGGTTATATCGATTTGCGATCTCTTGAGGTGTGATTCCCTCTTTATCAGCTTCGACAAGAATTGGTGTTCCATGCTCATCCGTACCTGAGACCATGAGAACATCATTGCCTTTCATACGTTCATATCGTGCAAAAACGTCAGAAGGTACGCCAAATCCAGCGACGTGTCCAATATGTCGTGGCCCATTAGCATATGGCCAGGCGACGGATACGAGAATGTTTGTCATGATTTCTATTATTCGTATAACTTATGACATGAAATAAATATGAAGATAATTAGTACCTTTATAAAAATTCACATGTTTTGTTTTTATTTTTGAAATTTATAATTCTTTGATTTCTAATGCTGTTTGATACACCGTTTTTTTATTGGCAAGAGATCCGTCTGGGTAAGGATGGTCTTGAAGTATTTGCGCGATGGCATCTTTAAGTCTTGTGTGGTTATCGTTTGCATATGCAAGGGATAATCGTGCTAATTCTTCAATAGATAATGCTGATGAGATGTGATGGATTTCTTGTTCTGAGGCTCCTTGTATGACGAGAACAATTTCTCCTCGTGGTGGATCTTGTTCTACAGAGTCCGCGATACCGCTGATAGTTGATCGTCTTACTTCTTCATAATTTTTTGTTAGTTCACGGGCGAGGGCCATAGGACGGTTTGCTGGGAAAATCTCAAGAAGCGATTTCATTGTTTGTGCAATACGCTGTGGCGTTTCATAGAAAACGATTGTTCGTGTTTCATACTGTAGTTCTCTGAATTTTTTGAGTTGTTCAGATCGTTTTCGTGGAACAAAGCCTTCGTAGCAGAATCGATCAGTTGGAAGACCCGAAAGAGCAAGAGCGTCAAGAACAGCAGATGGGCCAGGAGCGCAGGTTACTGGTAGTTGTCGGGCAATCGCACGACGTACGATTGCTAATCCAGGATCATTAATTGTTGGCATGCCAGCATCAGAAACAACGAGGATTGTTGCACCATTTTCAACGTCATCTAACAATGAGTCTGATTTGTCACGTTCATTATGATCGTGGTAAGCAACGATACGACCGTTCACATGGATTTGTAAACGATTGGCGAGATCATAGAGACGTCTTGTATCTTCTGCTGCAACAATATCAGCGGTTGCAAGCAAAGTTTTTAATCGGTCAGATGCGTCACTAATATTGCCTATTGGAGTAGCTGCAAGAACTACTTTCCCTCTCTGTGAGTCATCGTTTGAGAACATTTGTTTTTCTGATGAAGTCATATTTCTAGTATCGTCCATAGGTCTCAAAAGGAACACGCCCGGCAGAAAATTTTTAATTCTTTTTTCGAGAACACTAAAAGAGCCTAAAATGGCTTTTTCAGCTTTTAAAAATATCGTTCTTCAGAGTAAACGTTTAACCAGATGGAAACACAACATATTGTGGTGCAACTTTTATTGTGTATTATATCTAGTGCATTCAATGAGCAAAATAGAAGTAAGCAACGCTATAACTCATTTTTATTTTTCCATTTTTATCGCATTGTGAAAGGATATCGCGTATGAGCCAGGTTGACTCCATTAAACTCTCTGATGGGTTCATTGCATCAGCAATGTCGCATATTAAACCTCATTGGGGTCCATTGGGTTGGGTGACTTATAAGCGTACGTACGCGCGATATCTTGATGATCAGCACCGCACTGAGGAATGGCATGAGACAGTTAAACGTGTTGTTGAAGGAAATATTAACCTCGATCCACGTCTACATCCTGCTGATGGTTCCCAACCTGACCCAACAATTATTTCTGAACTCACTACAGAAGCTGAGAATCTCTTTGTTTTGATTTATGGATTGTCAGCAACTCCATCCGGACGTAATTTGTGGGTTTCTGGTACTCCATATCAGAATGCTCATGGTGATTCTTTGAATAACTGCTGGTTTGTTGCTATCCGTCCACAAAAATATGGTGATTCAGCTATTGTTCCTGATTACTTATCTAAAGATCAGTTGAGCGTCTCTATGCCATATGCCTTCATGTTTGATGAATTAATGAAGGGCGGCGGAGTTGGTTTCTCTGTAACACAAGAAAATGTTTCCCAACTGCCTACTATCGATCGCACTGCTGATGTTACTGTCTTAATTAGTAATCGTAATGGTTCTGCCGAAGAATCACGAACAGCTGGAGCATTGTCCTTAGAGGAATGGACAGCTCAACATGGTGATCCATCTCAACAAGAGAACACCTACTTCTATAAGCTAGAAGATTCCCGCGAAGGTTGGGTTCGTGCACTTGCAGCAACTATTGATGCTCACTTCTCCTACTTCCCAAGCGATCAGACACATATCATTCTTGATATGTCTGATATTCGTCCACGTGGTGAACGAATCCACGGATTCGGTGGTACTGCTTCCGGTGCAGCACCATTAGTTGAAATGTTGTTAGACGTTAATACTGTTCTTAATACAAAAGTTTCTGATCATCTTTCATCAGTCGACGCGACCGATATTAGCAATATGATCGGTAAAGCTGTGGTAGCTGGTAATGTTCGTCGTTCAGCTGAGCTTGCTCTAGGCAATTGGAATGATTCTAATTTCCGTGTCATGAAGCAAGATCAAGAGCAACTTGCTCATCATCGTTGGGCATCCAATAACTCTGTTGTTGTTAATGGTCAATGTGCTCAATATGAAGAAGTTGCTAAGGCTGTTGTTGTGAATGGTGAGCCTGGCATTGTGGATCTTGATTTATCGCGTCATTATGGTCGTTTAGCCGATGGATTTAATGAGAATGCAGATCCATATGCTGAAGGAACTAATCCATGTGGAGAAATTACTTTGGAAAATGGCGAGCCATGCAATCTTTTCGAAGTCTTTCCGTATATTGCTGAACAACAGGGCTGGGATTTGAAGGAAGTTTTCCGTCTCGCTACTCGCTATACCAAGCGCGTTACCTTCGGAACCTATGATTGGGAGATTTCTCGTACTGTTATTCAACGTAACCGTCGTCTCGGTGTCTCCATGTCTGGTATCCAGGATTGGTTCTTAGGACACTTTGGTAAACGTGTTGTTACTGGCTATCACGAGGAAATCTTTGATGATGGCAGTATTCGTCGTATTCCAGAGTTTGATCCTGAGATCACAGAAGCAGTTGATCAACTCTATCAAGCAGTTATTGATGCTGATCGTGAGTATTCCGCTGCAACAGGTACTATCATGTCTATTAAGCACACGACAGTAAAACCATCTGGTACAGTTGCAAAGCTTGCTGGGTCTTCTGAAGGTATGCATTTCCAATGGGCTGAACACTTTATTCAGCGTATTCGTTTCCAGAGCAACGATCCTCTATTGCCTACATTGCAAGCTTGCGGTTATTACTCTGAACCTGATGTATATACATCACATACCATGTGTGTTGAGTTCCCTGTTGAATCATCACACTGGAATTCACCAGAGTTTGCATCAGCTGGATCTGTATCTGCTGAAGAACAATTAGCAAACCAATCCTTCTTACAACAATATTGGTCTGATAACGCAGTATCCTGCACTGTTACTTTCCAAGAAAATGAGAAGAAGGATCTCCCTGAGATTCTTGCTAATTATGCTGGCATGATTAAATCCACTTCACTTCTTGGTTATGTTGATGGTGGTTACGCTCAGATGCCAAAAGAAACTATTTCTAACCAAACATATATGGAAAAAGTTGCTTTAATTACTGGTGATCCTGAGACAGAATTCAAGAAGATTAATTCAAATCTAGATGAAGATAATTTAACACTTGTTGATTCAAGTGACTGCGCTAGCGGCGCTTGCCCAGTACGATAAATTATTCTTCTTTGTAAAAGAAACTCTTGCGTGTGATGAGTTCCCCAAACTGTGTACACACAAGAGCCCTATTTCTTATTTTATAACTATGGCTCTACGTTCTTTTGCTTTTGAGCGACTTTCTACACTAAGTGTTTTGTTTTATTTTCTTGGATTATTTCTTATCACAAGTATGATCGGAGTAATTCCACTCCAAATCGAATTACTTTTCCTTGCTTTTATCACAGAAATTATCTTTGGACATTACACGACTCTTTATAAAACCATCCTCTGGTCACTTCCTGCAAGCATAGTAATTTTTGTTCTTACCTTTTTGTGCTATTGTTATGGGACTCCTGTCCTATGGAAATGGAAATTTATTACACTAACTCAACCTGGGTTAAATTTAAGTATTTGTCTAAGTATTGCTTTTATTACTATTACTTGTGACATGGTGACACAAACACGTGTTTTAACAGTAAGTTCTCTCTCATCATCGTCATCATATAAATTAGTGCAACGGTTTCTTCCGCAGTTATCTCTGATTGCACAAATTACTTTGGGAACTATTCCACGATTGGCGATACAAGCAACTCAGTTAGTACGTTTAGATCATCGGCAATATTCGTCATCAGATAAAGAAAAATTTTCATTACGAATGATGTTTTATCATTATGAGCGTATTCAATGGTTCCACCGTCTGCGAGTGCTTCTCTATGCTCTTCTTGCGACTTCTTTAAATGATGCAGCTTTGCGTTCAGCGACATTATCGCACCTATTGCAGCAATGTTCTTCATCAACGCGCACATTTCATTTTGCTCATCATTCTTCGCTGCGTAATCTTCTTTTTATTCTGATTGTTTTGTTATGTATGATTTTTCTTCTGTCGTCGCTGTCATGTTCACCGTTTATTGTTTCTGCTCTCGTGTGTGCTGTATTCGCTGAACTGCCATATGTTTTTGAAGGAGGTATGAAATTATGGGCCTTTGTGCGAGCATAAAAGATCTTACATTTTCTTATGAGAATGTTCCTCAACTGAAACATATTGACCTTGAATTTAACGATGGTGATTTCGTTATTATCACTGGATTGACGGGGTCAGGGAAAACTACTCTTTTACGCCATTTAACTATGGATAAAGTTCCTAATGGTCATCGTGAAGGTTCAATCTCTCTATGGAGTGAATCTGTTGGAACGTTACATCACAAAAAGTTGGATTCATGGATTAGTTATTTACCTCAACGACCGCGAGAAAGTCTTTCTGCAGGTACTCTTCGTCAAGAACTCAATCTCCGTCTTTTTAATGATGCTCATCAACAACTTTCAGCCAATGATATTGTGAGTTTTCTCGGTATATCTCATTTACTTGATATACCAGTTGATCAATTATCTGAGGGTCAAGCACAATTAGTTGCGTTTTGTGCAGCTTTATCAACACATCCGCGTTTGCTTCTTTTAGATGAACCAACAGCCAGTTTAGATACTATTACACGACGGACTACTTTTGATTTATTGCGGCGATTACAAGAAGATATTGGTTTAACGATTGTAATGACTGAACATAATCTTGATGGCTGTTGCGTTAATGCAACACGATTAGTTGCCCTTGATCATGGTGTCATTCTTGCTAATGATCAACCTGCTCAAGCGCTTGTCACATTATGGAATCATTCTTCATCAGAGATACGTGCTCTGATTCCTCAAGAGCAGTCATGCTTACTATTGATGGATCATGATCAGCATATTGGTCATGATGTGTCTTTGCCATTAACGCATGAACAAGGTCATGCGTACATATCACAGTATGCAAATCATTATATTCCTGCTGTTCAAAAGGCATACCCGTCTCTTCATGACATTATGCCTAGTACACGAGGAGATTCTTTAGCATTATCTGTATCGAATATTTCTTATGCGTATAAGCATGCTTCATCTTTTGTGGTCCATGACATATCATTAACAGCAGATTATGGGCAGATTGTTATGTTAATGGGACAAAGTGGCAGTGGAAAATCTACTATTCTTGATCTGCTGAGTGGTCTGTTAAAACCTCAATTTGGATCTATTCGCTGGCATCCGCGAGATAAAAGACGAACTGTTCCACCATCGAAAAGTTTCTCCTTTGTATCATATTTGCCGCAAGATGTTCGACCTATTCTCAATCTTTCTGCTGGTGAAATTTTTGCTACCTCATCACTACAAAATACTGATTTTCATGATCCTTTAGATCAAAGTATTGGCCAACAGCAACTAGAAGCATTGCATCTCATTGTTCGCCAGCAAAAGCCAGTTCTTTTGCTTGATGAGCCAACGCAAGGTCTTGATGCAATAGCAATTACTGAAGTTGGTCAGACTCTGCAGGATCTCGCTCTGCAAGGATATTGCATTATTGTCAGTACTCATGATCAAGAATTTTGTGCAACATGGGGTACAAGAATGATGGTTATTCTCTCAGGAGAGATTATTGCTGATGGTGATCCTCGGTCTCTTATTGGATCTCAAAATTTCTCCACTACTCCTGTTCACCAACTCTTTAATCACTATCAAACATCTCTTTTAACATTTTCAGATTTAGTTTCTGTTCATCATGCATTCTATAAGGAGCAGGAATAATAAAAAATAGTCCCTCCTATTTTGATGAAAGGATAAAAACTCATGAGTTCCCCATCATTCCATAAGAGACATACTGTCTTTGCGTTTTGTCTTGGTTTTATTTTCCTTGCTTGTTTTATTATTCTTAGCATTACGATGGCGGTTAATGCTAATGCTGTTTTTGGTTGGGTTACTATCGCTATACCAGTTATTTTTGCTATCATATTTTGGATTTTTGAACATGAATCGATGACTGCTGCAACTCTTGGAGTCTGTATTGCGTTGATAGCTCTTGCTTGTGTTCTTCGTTTTATTCGTATTCCTCTTGAAGGCATACAGTTTACAAGTTGGCTTGTTATTCTTGCTGGTTTATCTTTCGGTTCTGAATCTGGTTTGTTTGTAGGAACAATGGTTCCATTTATCTCTAATTTTTGGCTTGGTCAAGGATCTTGGACTCCATGGGAAATGCTTGGATGGGGTGCTATCGGTATTATTACTGGATGGATCTCTCAAGTGTCCTGGACGAGGAATAGATGGGTTATGGCTCTCTATGGTCTCTGCACTGGATGGGTGTACGGTTTTATTCTTAATGTGTATTCGTTTCTGTATATGCGTACTTTGACCTGGGGAATGTTCTGGGCTGCTATCGGATATAGTGTTGGTGGCGATACATTAAGCGGACTGTGTACTGGTGTATTACTTTTCATTAGTTTTCCATGGTCTGTTGCGCTAATACGGCGAGTTCGTAAAAGAAACACCATGATTAGCGAAATATCTGACGAAACACACAGCAAGAACTAAAGTATTAAGTACTACCTTTAATCGTTGGGTACAGGAGCGAGATTTCACTCCTGTACTTTTTTTGTGAGGACTACTATATGACTGAGATGACCAAGCATTCTTCTCTCGATCGTTCTGCCAAAGATCTCATTGATCATGCTCCACATAGTTCTAAAATTTATACTCGTCATGGAGATCAAGGATCTAGCTTTCAAATTGATGGAACCTTCATTTCAAAATCTAATAGTCATTTTGACGCATTAGGAACTTTAGATACTGCTCAGTCATGGATAGGTGTTATTCGAGCTTCACTCTCATCATCATGTCATGAATTGGATGAGGATTTGTGCTTTGTGCAGCAAAAACTGTATCAGTTACAATCTGATGTTGCAGTCCAAGGATGTCATTTTATTACTGATGATGACGTCTATATTCTTGAAAAATCAATTGATCATTGGATGTCTCTGATTCCACCAATTAATGCTTTTATTCTTCCTGGCGGCGGTGTCACTGGCGCGCAATTGCATTATGCTCGTACTCTTGTTCGTACTGCTGAGCGTGCTTGTGTTGCATATAATCTGACTGATCATTCTCTCTCTCCTGCTGATCTAGCTTTTGTTAATCGTTTATCTGACTATCTTTTTGCAATGGCACGATACGCAAATTATTGTGATGGAATAAGTGAACAATATGCTGAAAAACCACAAGTAACTATAAAGGAGAATCAATGAGAAAAATCGCTGTATTGACTGGTGCAGGAATTTCTACTTCGGCAGGAATTCCTGATTTTCGTGGTCCTAAAGGAGTATGGACGCAACATCCTGAACAAATGAATGTTTATGACATCGATGCTTTTCTTCGAAGTAAAGAAGACCGTGAATACTCTTGGGCATGGCAAAAAGAATCACCAGCCTGGAACGCAAATCCAGGTGGTGCTCATCAAGCTCTTGTCGATCTTGAAAAAGCTGGAATGCTTACTCTCCTTGCCACACAGAATTTCGATGCATTACATGAAAAAGCTGGAAATTCATCCGATATTATTATCAATCTTCATGGAACAATCGGCACTAGTCATTGCATGAAATGTGGCAAACAGTATCAGACTGCTGATATCATGGCGCATCTTGATCAAGAGCCAGATCCTCATTGCCATGCTTCTCTCTCAGATGGAAGCGAGTGCAATGGTCTTCTGAAAACTGATGTAGTTTATTTTGGTGAAGCTCTTCCTGATGGAGCTATGGAACGTAGTCTCCGTCACATTCGTGAAGCTGATGAATTTTGGGTTATTGGTTCTACTTTGTCTGTACAGCCTGCAGCATGGCTTGCACCTGCTGCTGTTGAGGCTGGAGTGCCATTAACGATTATGAATATGGGTAAAACTGAGTACGATTCTATTGCTACTCGTTTGATTAGTGAGCCTATTCAAGATGCTTTACCACGTTTAGTGCAGGAAACTATTGAGAAATATCGTGACTAAAAAGTGAAGTTTCACGTGAAACATCAAAAAAGCCGGCTGTAAAAGTCGGCTTTTTTGATGAGAAGTTATTTTATTTGAAGAAAAGGTTATTTTATGCAAGTCCGATAAAATACCCAGCGAAGCAAAGAGCGATACTCAGAATGAGCATACCTCCAGCATAAAGGAATCCTTGTCCAGCACCACTCTTGAAATTAGTCCATCCTTCAACGCTAGCAGTCGAGAAGGTTGAGTAGCCGCCAAGGAAACCAGTTCCAATAATATAGTCAATGATCTTCATTCCAGTCCATAAAGCAACAAAATGGATAACAAGGCCACCAAGTAATCCTTCTAAGAAGCAGGCAGAAATATTAACGATAAAGGTGCCTAGTTTCATTGATGTATGAATGTGATTATTTACTAAATCACTCATACCATATCGTGAAAGAGCTCCGAATCCGCCTGCAATAAGGGCAACAATAAAAACCCATGGTTGAATCATTTTGCTGTCTCCTACTCGTGGCGATCAAAAAGGATATGGCCAAGCCATAAACCTAATCCTGCGCATAAAATGCCAACAATAATGCTGATAATGGCATAAGCGATTGCTACGCCACTTAATCCAGCAAGAAAACGCATATCGGTTTCGTGAACGAAAGTGCCATATGTAGTGAAGGCGCCCATAATACCGGTACCAGCAAAGGTGCTAAACATTTTAATTCCAGGATGTTTGGCGCTACGTGCTGATACTGCAGCATTAATAAGACCAAGCAAAAAAGCACCGCAAATATTGATAAGAAAAACGATCCACGGCCAATGCCAACTATCTGGCTGTAAGAAGCATAATCCTGCGCGAATTCCTGTACCAATTACGCCGCCAAGAAAGACGTAAAGGATAATAAGCGCGTTATTTGGATGACGAACTGCTGGTTCTGTTGTGTTTGACATTTTCTCATCTCCTTCCTCATTAATTCAGTCTTAAAGCGGAAGAAGATTTACGTACTAACACCACTAAGTAATGATCTATCTTACGCTCTAAGACTTTCATTTCTGAAAGACTCATCGAAAGATTCATCTTAGTAGGAACTATTAGCATGAAAGCGGTTTAGTAGATGTATAACACCTTTTATCTACTTGGCAAGTCCCATTGCCATTAGTTGAGTATAACAATATTTAAACGTTATTTCATTTTTCTTTAAAAAACTTTTTCATTATACTGCTTGTTGATCAAAATCATCAGGCATATCACGGAACTTTGAGTTCGATCCCCAGAAGGCTAGAGTGAAGGTGTCAGTTGGACCATTACGATGTTTTGCCATGATAATGTCTGCTTCTCCAGGACGATCATCTTTATCATAAGCGTCTGGACGATGAACTAAGAAGACTACGTCAGCATCCTGTTCGATAGAACCTGATTCACGGAGATCAGATAGCATTGGTCGCTTATCATTACGCATTTCTGGTCCACGATTTAACTGTGATAGTGCTACAACAGGAACATTTAATTCTTTAGCTAACAGTTTAAGAGCACGGGAAAATTCTGAGACTTCTTGTTGACGTGATTCAACTTGCTTAGCTGAACTCATCAACTGTAAGTAATCAATAACAACTAAGCCTAGGTCATCTACTTGTTTTAAGCGACGGCATTTAGCGCGTATTTCCATAAGGCTCATATTTGGTGAATCATCCAAATAGAGTGGGGCTTGTTCGAAATCAGCAGCTGCTTGATTTAATAATCCCCAAGAACGTGGATCAAGTTCAGCACGGCGTAAAGCAACAAGAGGAATATTAGTTTGTGCAGATAAAATACGTTGGCATAATTCTGTTTTGCTCATCTCAAGAGAGAAAACAATAGTTGTTATATGCTGGTTAAAAGCTGCGTATCGGGCAAAATCCATACCTAAAGTTGACTTACCCATTGCTGGTCGTCCAGCGACAACAATAAGTTGGCCTGGTTGTAAGCCTTGTGTGACTTGATCAATTTTCTTAAAGCCAGTCATAACACCACGACGAACAACATTATTCTGAATATTGTCAATTTGTCGTAATGTTTCGTTTGCAATACTGCCAATACGTTCGTAATCTTGTCGAACTTTGTTAATACCCATTTCGTAAACTTCAGACTGGGCAAGATTAACGATCTCTTCTGCAGAATTTCCATCAGAAGAATAACCCATTTGAGCAATCTTCGTTCCAGCAGAAATAACATTACGTAAAATGGCTTTTTCATGAACAACTTGCGCGTAATAAACAGCATTAGCTGCAGTTGGGACAGCACCACTTAGTGAGGATAAATAGTCAATTCCACCAACTTTTTCTAATTCACCTGTTCGACTTAATAAATCTTTGATTAACAAGATATCGACAGGGCTACCGCCAGCATAAAGTTGTTGAATTGCATGAAAAATAGTCTGATGCCGAGGCTGATATAAATCTGAAATATCAAGGATCTCACCGACTTCTCCAATTGCATCAGAACTCATTAACATACCTCCAAGAACTGCTTGTTCAGCTGCATCATCATGTGGTGGAACACGATCAAAAATTACAGGTTCTTGGCTGGCCATTTTTCCCCTTAGTGATAAGAATGTCGATCATAAGAAGATTCTTATGATCGACATTATTTTTATACTTCTTTATTATAGAAGTAGTTTATAGAGCAGATTCATCTTCTTTTCCGTCACGAATATGAATAACAGAATCTAGCGGAAGAATCCACACGATACCATCCCCTACAGTACCTGTACATGCTGCAGAAACAATACTTTGTGCGATAACTGATGAATCTTCATTAGAAGTCACTACTTCGACACGAAGATGTTCAAGAAAATCAACGTTATACCGTGCTCCACGGTATACCTCTGCATGTCCTTGTTGTTCTCCGAACCCACCGATCTGAGATACGGTGAAACCTTGTACTCCAGCTGTTGCTAGGGCCTCTTTGACTTCATCAAGACGAGATGGGCGGATAACTGCTGTTACTAATTTCATTTTTATTTGGCCCCTTTAATAACAGAGTTCATGGCATCTTCAAAGTCATAGGCGCGTTCGCCATGATCCATCACGTCGATGCCAAGGAGTTCTTCATTTTCACTTACTCGCCAACCGATTGTCTTTTCAAGAGCAAAAGCAATCAGGCCAGTAATAACGCCTGCAAAAACAATAACAAAAATAATGACAAGGAGTTCAATAAGAAGAAGTCGAATACCACCACCACATAGTAAACCATTACCTTGTGAGAATAAGCCCACTGCAAGGAGCCCAACAATACCACCTACACCGTTTGTTGCAATCACATCTAAGGAGTCATCATAACCAAGACGGTATTTAAGACTAACAGCAAAGCAAGCAATACCACCAGCTAATAATCCAGTGATAAGGGCCCATAATGGTGACAGTGTAGTAACTCCTGGCAAAATAGCGATGAGGCCTGCTACCATTCCGGAGGCAGCTCCTAAAGCTGTGAAATGACCGTATTTAAAATGTTCTACAAGGAGCCAGGCAAATGATGATGCGCTAACGCACAAAATAGTTACTAGAATGGCGTAGCTTGGTGCAGCATTAACACGTAATGCTGATCCTCCAGTTAAACCAAAACTTCCAATTAAGAGAAGGAAAATACCAAGCATAGTAAGGGTTAAATTGTGAGGTTTCATTGGGGTGATTTGGAACCCACGGCGACGTCCAATGATCATGACAACCATTAGTGCTGAGATTGCTGATCCAACGCCTAATAATGCTCCACCAGCGTTATCGCATGCTGGTATACCGATGGCTTGAGAGAGCATACCGTCTGAAGCGAGAAGACCGTTTATATTCCAATCCATGTGGGCTAATGGGGCATACACAAAAGTAATCCAAAAACCTACAAAAACAATCCACGTACTAAATTTAACGCGTTCAGCAATAGCACCAGAAATGATTGCAACGGCAAGCATGGCAATAGCGCATTGGAAAATAACATTAACGCATGCCGGGTATAACGCATTTTTAGCCTCTAACGAGACGAATTGACCATCTTTTGCGACCACGATATTTCGAAGAAGGAATCCAGTAAATGGATTTCCTACTATTCCAGCACCATTTCCTCCACCAAATGCTATTGACCATCCCCAGAGGACCCATACTAATCCTGTTACGATCATTGAACCCAACGACAGCATGATCATGTTTAAAACATTTTTAGCACGAACAAGTCCGCCATAGAAGAAAGCAAGGCCTGGAATCATGAGAAATACTAAGCATGATGCAATCAGCATCCACGCTGTATTACTATCCATGTTTTTATCCTTTCCAGATTTGTCCTACTACACTACTTTTTATTCCCCTAAGATTCCATCAACAAATGATGCAGGATCAAATGTTTCAAGATCATCTGGTCCTTCACCAAGACCAACAAGTTTTACAGGAACGCCTAATTTATTTTGGACAGAAATGACAATACCGCCTTTAGCGGAGCCATCGAGTTTGGTGAGAACAATGCCTGTGATACCAATAGCTTCAGCGAAAACGTTTGCCTGTGTCATTCCGTTCTGACCAGTGGTTGCATCAAGGACAAGAAGGACTTCACTAACTGGTGCTGTCTTTTCAACAACACGGCGGATTTTTCCTAATTCGTCCATCAGATTTTGCTTATTCTGCAAGCGTCCAGCTGTGTCAATTAAAAGAACGTCTGCTTTTTCTTGGATAGCTTGTTGGACTCCGTCATAAGCAACTGATGCTGGGTCAGCTGCATCTTTATTAGAGCGTACGACAGTAATTCCGACGGGCTTAGCCCATGTTTCTAATTGATCCGCTGCAGCGGCACGGAAGGTATCAGCTGCTGCCATCATGACTTTTTTGCCATCCGCAATTAATAAACGTGATAGCTTTCCAGCTGTTGTTGTTTTTCCTGTACCATTAACTCCAACCATCATGATAATTGATGGTTTCTTCTCTTCACTGTTTTCTGTATTGGATGTTAAATGCAGAGAACGATCCATTTGTGGTCCAACGGCTTGAAGCAGTTTTTCACGTAACAGTGCACGAATTTGATCAGGATCTTTTTGCCCTTGGATACGTGCGTCTTTCTTTAATTCATCAATAATTTGTTCGCTTGTGTCTGCACCAACATCAGCGATCAATAAAGTATCTTCAACTTCATCCCAATCATCATCACTTAATATGTCTCGAGACAAAATTTTAAAGAGTGTTTTACCAAAAAGATTATTAGTGTGAGCAAGACGAGCACGGAGACGAATAGAACGACTTTCACGTGATTCAGGTGCTTCGATTTGTTGAATAGCTTGATCATGTTGATCATCACTTATATCTGTTTGAGAAGCCTCTTGAGGCTCATTGATAATGGAATCTTCCATTGGTTGATTCTCATTATTATCAGTTGTCTGCTCACTAATACTGTTTTCTTCTGTTGAAGTAGTGTCTTCTGCGACGTGAATGAGTGCTAATTCTGTGTTATCTGATTCTGGCAGTGATCCCTCAGGAAATCCATGGTTCAAATCTTTTTGTTCAGCTACTGGCAGTTCTTTCTGCTCAATTTCTTGATTTTCTTGTTGTGTGGCGTTTGCTATTTGTTGCTGATGTTTTTTTATAACGGAAACAGAAATTGCCGTAATAATAGCAGCTACAACAAGGACTGTAATAATAATAAAAGTAATTATCCCTGAAATCGTCATCATATATTCCAGGGTAGAAAATTCAAAGGACAGAGTCCTATCGGTTATTACTTTTTATTTTGTTCTTTCTGTTTTGTTTGTGATACGAGATGAGCTAAGAGTGGCGAAGCAGCGTCCTCTTCAGATGTGGTGTGACGAGTAGGCTGTACGTTATGCTGTCGTTGCGGTAATGGTAATGATGGTGACCATGACTCATTATGATGTGGTTGGATACGAACTGGTTGTATTGGTTGAGGAATGGCCGGCTGTGATGATAATTTCTTTTCTTCATGCGATTGCATTAAAGATTTGACTTCAACAACGCGAGAGCTGGTAGCAACGACTGGCTTGATATTAATACCTGGTGTTGCTGTTGATCCTGGTCTGATATTTGCACGTGGTGCAATCTTCATTCCTGGGGCAACAACACGAGCAGCTTCACGGCGTTGCTCTTCCACTTGTGCACGACGTGCTTCTGACTCTTCCCCATCTGGGATACGAGCAGAAAACGTGCCGTGCTCTGATTCAGCCTTGGCGAGGAATAAAACGCCAATGGCAACTGCAACAATAATTAGTAACCAAACAACAAATGCAATCCACACTCTTCCTATTTTGCCATAAGAAATATTTATCTGTTATCAATCTAACGTGTTCTCTCTGAAATCTTCCTATTTAACGGCATATATGTGAGAAACTAAAGATATGGTACGCACATCACGAATGACAGCAAGTGAACGAAGAACGCAACTTATTAATGTGGGACGTTCATTATTTGCTAAAGAAGGTTTTGAAGCAGTTAGTGTTGAAGAAATTGCAGCAACTGCAAAAATTAGTAAGCCAATTGTGTATGAGCATTTCGGGGGTAAAGAAGGTTTGTATGCAGTTGTGATTGATCGTGAGATGCAATCATTAGCAGCTGCTTTGAATGAGGCTCTTCATGATACGAGTGATCATCCTCGTCAGCTAGTGGAGAAAGCAACACTTGCTTTCTTAACGTATATTGAGAAAAACTCTGAGGGATTTAAAGTTCTTGTTCGTGATTCACCAATCAATGATGCGACAAGTTCTTTCAATTCTTTATTAGGGGATGTTAGTACTCGAGTTGAGTATCTTCTCTTATCAGCTTTCAAGCATTATGGTATTCCAACAAAAAGTGCTCAATATTATGCACAAATGTTAGTTGGCATGATTGTCTTTACAGGACAGTATTGGTCTAAGCATCAAAAAGTTAGCAAAGAGGTATTGGCTAGTTATATGGTCAATCTTGCTTGGCGTGGTTTAAGTCGTATGGATGCAAATCCATCGCTCATTTTTGAGAGTTCTGCTTCGCTGAAGCAACAGCATAAAGATGATCGCTGCCAGTTGAAGGAACAAAAAAGGTTAGAACGGTTACAGCAAAAAGAGAAATCCGCTTCTTCAGTAGTACCTCATGTAGAAGAAGATAGTGATGATTCCTCATCATTGTCTTCTGATGATCTTTCTGTTAACGATATGAATGACGAATTAGAGAACACTGTAGAGCAGTAAATAGTGTGCATGATTTATGAAAAAGCGGGGGTAGGCAAATAATTTTGCCTACCCCCGCATATTTTTCTTTAATGCATTATTGTTTATTCGAAATCAGCTCGAATTTGATCGTTGTCAGCGTTTAATGCTGGAGCGTCTTTGGTTGTGCCATAAGAGTTCCATGTGCCGTACTTGATTGGTGTACCCATGACAAGGAATCCATCATCCATTTCCTTGACCATTCCACGTGCGACAACTTGTGGAAGACGACGAGCATCATCAATATTAAGGCATAATCCTGCTGGGACGCCTGCTTCATCAATCTTCTTCTGCCATTCTTCAGCGGTACCAGTACAAAGAACTGATTCTATCTTTTCTTTGACAAGGCGCCAATTCTTTTCACGGAGATCATTGGTGCACATCTCTGGATCAGTAACCCATTCTTCGTGACCTAAGCATGGAGCTAGTTTGCTCCACAAGCGGTCATTGCCTGCGCAAATAGCGACTGGTTCATCTGCACAGTCAAAGATGTCGAATGGGTACATATATGGATGGCGGTTACCAATACGTTCTGGTGCTTCATCTAAGCCAAGTGATGCCATGAGTCCTTGTGCCATCAGAGAGATGGAGGTATCGAGCATTGCGACATCAACTGTAGAGCCTTTACCTGTTTTTTCGCGAGCATATAATGCGGTGACGATGCCTGCGTAACCGTGAACGCCTGCAACGATGTCAGAGACAGAGGTTCCAACACGAGTTGCTTTGCCGCCTTCTGAAGCTGGAGCGCCAGTTGCTGCGATCAGTCCTGACCATGCTTGGACAACAGTGTCGTATGCTGCATTACCAGACATTGGACCATATTGTCCAAATCCAGAAATGGAACACACAATTAAGCGTGGGAATTGTTTTACTAATTCATCAGGATTAAGACCATTCTTTGCCATAACGCCAGGGCGGAAGTTTTCAACGACAACATCTGCCTTGGAGATCATTTTCATCAAGAATGCGTGATCATCTGGATCGCGGAAATCAAGAGCAATAGACTCTTTGCCAACGTTAGCGATACGGAAGTAATTAGAAGAACCATCGTGGACGTATGGTCCTTGGCTACGAGTGTCATCACCTTTTGGAGGACGTTCAACATGGATGACGCGAGCGCCTGCATCAGCAAGCATACGTGTGCATGTAGGACCAGAAAGGACACGAGTTAGATCAATAACAGTCACTCCTTCGAGAGGATATGGCTTTGTTGGGTCCAGATGTGGATTCTTGGCCTCTTCGCCTTTATAATCTGGTTGAATTTTCATCTTCATTTCCTTTCTAACTCCTTTATAAAAGAGCAGAAACTTTGCTATAACATGACAAAACGGGCGTTTTATTCGTTGTTCTGCAAATAAAACGTCCGTATATGTCTTTTAAAAAGTATTTTTGCCAAGCATCATTGGTTTGACAAAATTTACTTTATCACGCAGTTTTTGGAGCCACGTAGCCTTCCATGCCTTCGTGGAAGACAACTGGGTTCAAATGTCCGATGTGGCCGGATTCTGCACCCATGTTTGGATCAAGGACAGCGTTGATGATTGTTGGTTCACCAGATTCGTAAGCTTCCTTGAGGTACTTTGTTAACTCTGCGGAGTTACGTGCTTCATAGGCACGTCCGCCGAAGGCGCTAGAAAGCATCTCGTAGTGACCTTCAGGAGCAAGAACGGTTGGTCCAACCATTCCGTTCAATTCTGCACCCTTAGCGTTGTAGATACCACCGTTGTTGACAACGACAACGATGACTGGAAGCTTGTAGCGGCAAATAGTTTCCATTTCCATTGCGTCAAAGCCGAAAGCAGAGTCGCCTTCAAGAGCGATAACTGGACGTCCAGTTTCTACAGCTGCACCGACTGCATATGGAAGACCAACACCCATAACACCCCAGGTACCGGTGTCCAGACGATGACGTGGTTCGAAGATATCGATGACATTACGACCCATGTCAAGTGTGTTTGCACCTTCAGAAACAAGGTAGGTATCTGGATGCTCAGCGATGAGTTCCTTGATTGGGAGCAATGCACCATAGAATCCCATTGGCTCACGATCACGACCAGCTTCATAGCGCGCGTTCATCTTTGCTTCGTTGGCAGAACGCTTTGCTTCAATTTGATCGATCCACTCTTGTGGTGCCTTGTATCCGGTAGCCTTAACAGCTGGGATGAGCTTCTTAAAGACAGAAACCATATCACCAACCAGTGGGGCTTCAATGTGACGGTTGGAATCAATTTCTTCACCATCGATATCGATTTGAATGAACTTTACATCCCTACCGAATGGCTTTGGAGAAGCACCATTGGAAAGAAGCCAGTTCAAACGCGCACCGACGAGGACAATAACATCTGACTGTCCAAGTGCAAGAGAACGTGCTGCTGCAGCAGAGCACTTGTGTCCATCTGGCAAAACACCCTTTGCCATGGACATTGGGACGAATGGAATATTAGTTGATTCAACGAAGTCACGAACTTGATCTTCTGCCTTTGCATAGGCAGCACCCTTACCGATAAGGATTGCTGGCTGCTTTGCGTTGGTCAAAACATCTACAGCACGTTGGATAGCTGCATCGCTTGGTTCCTGAGCTGGTGCTGGATCAACTGGAACCTGGATGGTGGACATTGGATCGATGTCAGAATTGATGAACTCACCAAGCATCTCACCTGGAATATCGAGATAGACTCCACCAGGACGTCCTGTTAAAGCGGTACGAATTGCGCGTGCAACTCCGAGACCGACATCTTCAGGCTTATCGATACGATAAGCAGCCTTGCACAATGGCTTAGCAATGTTGTACTGATCAAGACCTTCATATTCACCGCGATCCATATCGACGAGAGCACGGTCAGAAGATCCAGACATCATTACCATTGGGAAGCAGTTTTGGGTAGCTTCTTTTAAGGCAACTAAACCATTGAGGAATCCTGGAGCTGAAACAGTTAATGCAAATCCTGGCTTGCCTGTAAGGTAACCAGCGATTGCAGCAGCTTCAACAGCAGCGTCTTCACGACGGAATCCATAGAAGTGGATACCCTTGTATTCCATTAAACGAGCTACGTCTGTAACAGGAATACCGACAAGTCCATAGACGTTCTTGACGCCGTTAGCTACGAGGGATTCGACCAGGAGCTGTGCGCCATTCATTTTTTCTGTCATGTTTTGATGACTCCTTACGCAAATGCGTATTGATTTATAAACAATGAGTCCTCTACGCCATTCCGCCCAGTGGACAATTCTGTTATATGCCTTATATAAAAGAGAAATCAAGGAGAGAAACGCCGATATTTATGAATTTTTTTTAATATTTTTTTTGAATTTTATCAAAAATAAAACTATGTTTTCAGAAAACTTTATGTTTTACGAAATATAAATATGAAAGTTTTATAAAAAAATATTTATTTTATTCCTGCTATGTATTAATTACCATTAAAGTAGGTTTTTTCTTTCATTTTGCTATATCATGTAATACTTAGTTGAGTATTAATCTGGTGTGGGAGAAAAATGCATTTTTTAAAGACGGTGCGTCTTACTGATGTTATTTTTATAATTATTTCTTTTGTTATAGCACTTATTTTTGTGCCATCATCCTACGCAGACACTAGTACGTCACAAGTTAATATTTCGAGTGTTGGCACAGCAAAAATCATTAGTATTGCTGATGGTTCTGGCAATATTTTTACGGGTATTAATACCGACGGGACAACAGTTGGCACTGAGAATCCAAATGGTGATGAGCCAGATCATCTCAGTATTCAAATCACTTTTAATTCTAATGATTCATTTACTCCAGGTGAGCAGATAGTTATTCCTCTATTCAATGGAGCGCATCAACCTTTATATCAATATTCAATCTCAACTCCACAATATGTCACCTTTGAAAGTCAAAAAATCTTTCAGGCTTCCTCAACTATTGAAGGTGAACTGGATGAAGATACTGCATATCCAGAGATTATTTTGACAGCGTTACCAGCAGTCGCAGGAATGCATAACATTACCTCAACGACACTAGAATGTGCGGGCAATCTTATGCGTGCAAATATTCTGTCTGATCTAACTGGATCAACAAAGAGCACTATCACCACTGATGGCAATACCTATACGATTACTAATAAACCTTTTAACCTCAGTGCATGTTTCCAAAATAGTGGTTATGCCAGAGCATTTAACCTGACACATTCACAAGCTGGTCAAGCAAATATGATTGTCGGTTATGATGCTCAATGTATTATCAATTGGGCATTAAAGCAGAACAAGGTACAGTACAATAATCCAGTTAATTTAGATATACCGATTATTGTGTGGCAACACATTACCAGTAATTCACCATTTACCATTAACCATAATCAAACAAGTATTCAAGGCGTTGTTAATTGGGTCTCAACAACAACTCCTTCTTCCCAAGGATCTTCAGCAGCTGGATTCATTTCTGGTAAACAGGCATACACATCGATTAATACGTCATACACTACAGGCACTGGCATCGAAAGTTATGCTGCAGCACAAGCTACATTAAAAAACTCAGTAGGAAAAACCATCATTGAATCAGATGGCGACGGAGGATATTATATTGCCTCTAATATTGGTGCCCCAGGAAATCAGCCAAGTAATGATCTTGATTCGAAACAGCCAAATGCACAAAATAACACTGGCATGAGTTCAATTGTGACCCAGCTCAAGCAACTTGGTCTTGATTATCCATCACGATGGTCGCAAAACGTTCAGATCCAATTTACAGATAACCCTGAAGTACAGCAATCTGCTGTATCACAATGGCAAATAGGACCTGCATATACCACTACAAGTACCGGATCATGCACCAACAATTGGTATGGTTGGCAACAAACATGCAGTACACAAACACAAACAGGTGTCATCGCACAACCATCAGGAACCTTATCCGGCACGACAACTATTTCCAGCCAAAATGTCTTAGGAGAAACATCTGGAATTTTATATGCAGCATTAAATTATAATGCTAATGGTGGAACTGGAACAATGAATGCAGATATCGAACCAGTTGGCACACAGGTATCGATAGCTCAGAATGGTTTTACACGTCCTGGATATACCTTTACTGGATGGAACACTAAGCCTCAAGGTAATGGCACTGCATATCAACCAGGAGATACTCTTGATCTACCTAAAGGAAGCATGACTGTTTATGCTCAATGGAAAAGGAATCCAGATGAGCAAGTTATTTATGAAGGTAATGGTGCTACATCAGGTTCTACAGCAACACAAACGCAAGTTGAAGGTTCAAATGTAAGTCTCTCTCAGAATGGTTTTACACGTCCTGGATATACCTTTACCGGATGGAACACAGAAGCAGATGGTAGCGGCACTTCCTACCAACCAGGAACGGTATATATAATTCCTGGGCATACCACCTATCTTTATGCTCAATGGAAGCCTGACCAAGGAACAATATCTTATAATGCTAATGGTGGAACTGG
>JAFYHY010000093.1 GCA_017538895.1 Aeriscardovia sp.
TCACGCCGTGGTTTCTGGCCAACAGTGATGGTAATCCTTCCATTTGTTCTCGTGTTTGTTCCGTTAATGATGTATAACGTTGCACGATTCGGCAGCCCACTCAACTTCGGCAACAAATACCAACTCACCGTCTTCGACGCTCGTGTAGCTCGTTTTCCGCTGGCTTCACTGCCTGAGATAGTTTTCTACTATTTGTTCCAACCAGCACAGATTAATGCTGTTTTTCCGTTTGTGAATAATACGCTGCAACCATTGTCGCTGTATACTCCTCTTGAGCCGAGTGAGGGTGGTTTCTTCACGTTCGTGGCTCCATTCGCACTCATTATCTTCTTATTGCCTCGTTTATTCTCATCGCATCATAATGAAGAATGTTATGCGGCTCTCAATGATGCGTTATATGATGCTAAAACGATGAAGCATGTCCTTCAGAGTATTGTATGGGTCATTGTAGTGTCATCAGCAATAGTCATTGGAGTTGATTCCCTCTTGGGTGGTTTTTCACAACGGTATATCAGTGACTTTGGTCTGCTTCTGATTATTGCGTCGGTAATAGCTGTGTTTCTTTGTTTACCAACACACGTCTGTGAAGATTATTCAAGAATAACCTATGATATACGTTCTCTTTTATGTGTTCTTTTAATTGGAACTTTTATTCTTGAGTTCTTTGAAACATTCGCAGTAGGACGATATGGCAGTGTTATTGGTAATGCTCCTTGGCATTACTTCCCAATACAAAGTTGGTTCCTCTTCCTCTAAAGAGCGTTATAGGATTTTTAAAGCTAACTGAGTAGGCAGACTGATTCTTCAAGGTGGTTATCTCATGCAAGACTGGAATACTAAAACATTTAAGATATCTGGTAAAAAACGAGGTATGCATGCTGCGCCACCACAGCCAAGACGTCATACTAACAGTAATAATACTGGTATGATCACGCAATATCCGGTTCGGATACCTACACGCCAGGCAGTCACCTCAGTTTCTCATTCAGTTGTGTCTACTCCATCACGTTTATCTCAGCGTG
This sequence comes from Aeriscardovia sp., assembly GCA_017538895.1. Taxonomy (GTDB): domain Bacteria; phylum Actinomycetota; class Actinomycetes; order Actinomycetales; family Bifidobacteriaceae; genus RGIG7107. The sequence continues at coordinate 1,023 of JAFYHY010000093.1, forward strand.
CTGCTCAATCCTCATTAACATGGAGACGTTTCCTGAAGCAAAGATGGAAAACAGTTATCTTTGGCATTGTTCTTGTTGCACTTCTTGAAATTTTTATTTTTAATCTTCCGTCCTGGAATACTTTGCACAATACTGGAGTTGCTCAACCGTTTACTGCTTATTCTGTTACGGGAATGCAAGAGACTCCTCGAGGTTGGATGATCACAAATCCTAATAATGCAACATTAGATATCACAACAAGTAATCAAAAAATTCAGTTTGTTCATTTGAATGATGTTGCTAATCCTCCTAAGGAAGATACAGTTACCTATCGTATTGTTACGTATTTTGCTGATAGTACAACGTCTCATACGTTAAGTAATTGGCTGTCAATGTCATCTGGAGATTATCGTTCTCGTTTTATTAATATGGGGGATTGTTGTCACCATATGGCAATTCAATTTGCTGGTGCAACAAATACGATTATTCCGTTTAAATCAATAACGGTTAATCCAAAAGTACTGTTCCAATTCAGTCTTGCACGTATCGTGTTGATGCTTCTTATTGTGACTCTTTGTCTTTTCTTTGGGCCAGGTTCCCCATTATGGAGTCAACAATTTTCAACACGTTCTTTCTTCCAGGTTTCCCTTCTTGTTGGTAATACAGTCATTCTCATGATCCTGTATTACGGTATGTGGAAATATTCGTATGGAACTGTCATTTGGACAGGACAGCATAATGTAGGTTGGGGTTGGTATTCCTACGATCAGTATGCTAACTTAGCGAATTCACTTCTCCATGGACATACCTGGCTCGATCTCCCAGTGAATCATCAATTAGCGTCGTTAAGTAATCCATATAATCCTGCATCACGGTATACTATTGCTGCGCAAGGTGGTCAATATTTTTGGGATCATGCGTATTACAACGGTCACTACTACTGCTACTTCGGTGTTATCCCAGCCATCATCTTCTTCATGCCCTACGAAATACTCAGCGGAGGACAATGGCTACCCAGCGCCTATTCCATTTTGTGGTGTGTACTGATTGGAGCTATTTTCTCAACGCTCTTTATTGTTCGTTTAGTAAAAACCTACTTTACTAATGTCAGTGCCGGTGCTGTGCTCTTAGCAATTTGGATGATGGGTATTGGCTCAGGAATCCTCTATCACGTCTTCACCTGTAGCTTCTATAGTGTTCCAGAAGCCGCAAGCTACATGTTTACATTAGCTGCTTTATGGTGCTGGTTATCCTCTATCAAACACCCAAATAAA
>JAFYHY010000094.1 GCA_017538895.1 Aeriscardovia sp.
ATCTGTGTCTGTCCGTCCTCTGTCTGATAGATAATAATTTTGTTCTCTTCCATTATTTCTAAATCATTCTGCAAAGGTAATAATAATAAATGAAAGCACCAAAGCTTTTTAAACAAAAAGTGTGACCTACACAATTTTGTATATTTTCCTTTGGTAGATACAAAATAAAGCAGTACTTTTGCAACTGGTTATTTCGGCCTACATGTGCTGTGATAGCACTCAGGCTTAAGTATATTTTAATTATTAAATTTATGGGTGGGCATAGTGATGCTCACCATTTTTATATGCCCATTTCATTTATGTTTTATGGGCACAAAGATACATCATTTTATGATGATAGCCAAATTAATATAATAAAAAATATTGGTGTCCGATAAAAAAAAAACTTTTATTTGTTTAATTCCAATATTATTCTTAATTTTGCAGAATAATAAAGATAAAACAACCCTTTGACTAATGAAACATTTAAAATTAATTCTTGTTTGCATCGTTTTGGTATGCGGCTATGTAAACATCTCGTGTACGTCAAACAGTGATAACCCTTCGCCTGAGCAGCCTAAGGGATCTTACTCGAGTGCTACTCGTGAACTAATAGCGCTTGTTGATGGTAATCCGCAGTTGAAGAGCCTGTTGGAGAAAGCTATTGCAAAGGGCGTGGAGATTAATCCCGACCGCAAGAGCAATCCCGCTCAGACGCTCTCGGAATATTACGACTTTGTGGAATGGGCTGCTCACGCCATGCCATGGACTGTCATCAGCCAGCCTGAAGGAACCGATCTCTTCACTCGCATCGACGAGAGCTTGAACTACTTATTCTTCATTAATGATATTCCGCTTGAGGAGCTCGACGGAAAGTCGCTCTACAACAACTCGCTGCAGTACTATGAGCCTTATCGCTCATGGCTCAAAACGTTTGCAAAAGCGTGGGGAGCATACCTTGACAGCGAGAAATCGTGGAATCAGTCCTATTATGACATCGTGGCTAAAGAGGATACTTTTGGCATATCTAAAGGTTGGTACGAGGATGCATCAAACTGGAAGACATTCAACCAGTTCTTTTCTCGCAAGCTTATCTCTCCTTCTGTCCGTCCGATTGCATCACCTGAAGACAACAGCGTGGTGGTGTCGCCAGCCGATGCCTGCACACAGGGAATATGGGAGATTGACGACGAAGGCTATATCGTACAAGGCGATAAGCCTGGCGTACAGATTAAGTCGAAGAAGTTTAGTAGTATTGCTGAGCTGGTGGGGCCAAATAGCGAGTATCGCGAAGCCTTCAATGGTGGCACGCTTACCCACTCATTCCTTAATGTTTACGACTACCACCGCTACCATTTCCCAATGTCGGGTAAGGTGATTGAGGCTAACATCATCGATGGCGATTATGCCGTTGGTGGTACCGTCTCCTGGGATAAAGAAACCAAGAAATACAAGCTGTATTGTGACACCCCAGGTTGGCAGACGATTGAGACACGCGGATGCATCATCCTTGAAACGCCCGATTATGGTGTTGTAGCCCTTTTGCCTGTCGGTATGATGCCGGTAACCAGCATCAATTGGTTGCCCGAGATAAAAGTGGGTGCCGAAGTGACAAAGGGTCAGGAACTTGGCTATTTCCTGTTTGGGGGTAGCGATTTTGTAATCCTGTTCCAGGAGGGCATCACTTTCGAACTG
>JAFYHY010000013.1 GCA_017538895.1 Aeriscardovia sp.
GAGTAAGGGGGGGGTGGTTCTAATCACATTGGTGATGAGAACCACCCCCCCCATTACTCATTTATTAATGGCATATTAATGTTTGTTATTCAGCTTGACATGACTGACAATAGTTGCAATATTATTCACTAACTTTGTATATGGTGGCATCACACATCGTAATGTATCTGGCTTCAACGGTTTAGAAATAACTGTTTTCATATGACTAAACTCGTTAAAGCCATCTTTACCGTGATAATGTCCCATTCCAGAAGCACCAATACCCCCGAATGGTAAACGGCTTGATAAAAGATGACCTAATGGGAGATTAAATCCCAGAGCACCAGAACTTGTCTCATGTTCGAAACGATTACGTACTCGTGGATTCTGACTAAATACATATTCAGCTAATGGTTTTGGACGCTTATTAATAAAGTTAATCGCTTCAGACTCATTCTCAACAATAATGATTGGAAGAATTGGTCCGAAAATTTCACCTTGCATAACAGGTGCTTGTGGATCAACATCAAAAAGAACTGTTGGGGCAATATAACGATCAGAACGATCGGTCACACCACCACAGATCACAGATCCGGATACATGATCATCCTCACCAGGAAGCAATTTAACTAAACGATCAAATTGCTTGTCATTAATAATACGACCATAACTTGGGCTTTGTTGAGGATCATCACCAAAAAACTTTGTTAATGCAGACGCAATCTGATGTGCAAGAGCATCTGCAACATCTGGGGTAGCGAGAACATAGTCAGGAGCTACACAAGTTTGACCAGCGTTCGTGAAACGACCCCATGCAATACGACGAGCAGCAGTAGCAATATCAGTAGTGCGATCCACATAACATGGTGATTTACCACCCAACTCTAAGGAGGTTGGGGTCAGATTCTTAGCAGCTTCCGCCATCAAAATAGAACCCACATAACCGCCACCAGTGAAGAATAAATGATCAAAATGATGGCTTAATAATTCTGTATTCACCGCACGGTTACCTTGAACAACTTGAACCCCACGAGGATCCATATACTGTTCAATCAATGTTTGTAACACTTCACTCGTATGCGGAGACAAGTCAGATGGCTTTAAACAAACAACATTACCTGCAGCAATCGCATCCACCATAGGTTCCAGTGCTAAAAGAATCGGATAATTCCATGGGGAAATCACTAAAACTACGCCCTCTGGCTCAGGACGCTTCCACGCGCAAGCTGGCTGCAACAACCATGGTAAAGCAACTGGCTTCGGTGCAGACCACATACCAAGACGCGGTGTCACAAACTTGATCTCATCTAAAACAAGACCAATCTCCATCATCAAGGTTTCCGCAGCCGGCTTACCCATATCATCATGAACCGCATCACATAGCATCTTCGCGTTTTCCTGCAACATACGTTTCAACGAAGCTAACTGCATACGACGCCATTTCAACGGCCTACTCAACCCAGATTTCATTGATTTTTCAAGAGTCATATAGGCCCTCTGAACAGGAGTAACAGCAGAAAAGGCTATTGTCTGATCACTTGCCATAAACATTCTCTCTCTCTGATCTCGACACTACCTATCAATTTGTATCCACGGTACAACGGAAAAATGAAAGACACATGACAAAATAACTTAGTCCTATTTCGTGAAAAGAACAATGAAAAATTAATCTTTTATTTCAGAACAACTACTCTAAAAATAAAGTCAGTGAAGGAGGAAACTGATGCCACGACTTTTTGGAACAGATGGAGTCCGCGGAGTTGCCAATAAAGAATTAACACCACAACTCGCTTTAAAACTAGGTGAAGCAGCAGCTCGCATCCTAGGATCATCATCCCAAAACCATACACGCCGACGCGCGATCATTGGACGAGATACACGCATCTCTGGAGATTTCTTAAGCGCAGCACTCGCGGCTGGTATGGCATCTGGTTGTGTTGATGTTATTGATGTTGGTGTGCTACCAACCCCAGGAATTGCGTATTTAAGTTCGATCTTGAACGTTGATTTTGCGGCTGTTGTCTCTGCATCTCATAATCCAATGCAATACAACGGGATTAAGTTCTTCCAAAAAGGTGGATATAAGTTATCTGATAATACTGAAGATGAGATTGAAGCATTACTGGACCAAGAGTGGGAACGTCCTATCAACGCGTTTGTAGGACGTATTTCATATGATGCTGCTTCTGCACAACGGTTATATATTCAACACATTCTTGATTCTGTTATTCAAGAAGCACATGAACCATTACATGGATTACATATAGTGGTTGATTGTGCTAATGGTGCAACCTCTCATGTCGCACCAGAAGTCTTACAACGTGCAGGAGCAACAGTCACCGTTATTAATGCTGCACCAGACGGACGCAACATTAACGATCATGCTGGAACAATGCATCTAGAAACACTACAAACCATTACCAAAGCAATGAAAGCGGATCTTGGCGTAGCCTGCGATGGTGATGCAGATCGATGCCTTGCTGTTGACCATAACGGTACCATCGTTAACGGTGACCAAATCATGGGAATCCTTGCACGTTCCTTCAAGAACAAAGGATTATTAAAGAATGATACACTCGTTGTGACTGTAATGAGTAATTTAGGTCTGAAACTCGCCTTACGAGACATGGGAATCACAACTGTTCAAACAGCAGTAGGGGACCGATATGTTCTCGAAGAAATGTTAAAGAATGATTACTCTCTTGGCGGTGAACAGTCAGGCCATATTATTAACCGTTATTGTGCTACCACAGGTGATGGAACCTTAACCGCTTTAATGCTTGCTTGTGAAGTTGCTCAATCTGGTAAAACACTGGAAGAATTAGCATCTGCTTTTCCTCAATTACCACAAGAACTGATCAACGTGCGTACGAAACGTAAACGTGAAGCCTTTACGAATACAATAATTCAAGAAGCTGTTCATGCTGCTGAAGAACAATTAGGAGAAACAGGTCGTGTTCTCTTACGTCCATCAGGCACAGAACCATTAGTTCGTGTCATGGTTGAGGCAGTAACAGATGAGCAAGCTCATGAGGTATGTCAGAGTCTCGCGTCCATTGTTGAAGATGCGTTAAAGTAAAAGCATTAGAACAGACATAAATGGAATAAGCCGATCGTCCTGTCTACGATCGGCTTCATTTATTTCAGTTAAAGAATTGAGGAGCCTATGTCTTTTTCAGGACAGCAAAATCGTAAATTAACGTTAGATGTTGCTGTAGCATTACGTCGCGTACGACAAAAACGATTACCAATTGTTGAAGCTGGTGACCCTGTCTTGCGTATGCAAACGCAACCATATAACGGTCAAATTAGTGGTAAAGTTTTCCGACGTCTGATTGATGTGATGCATACCACCATGCTTGAAGCACCAGGTGTAGGTCTTGCAGCACCACAAATTGGTTTACCATTAGCTTTCGCCGTGGTGGAAGATCATATTCCAGGAAGCCCACAAGAAGCAGCAGCTTTAGGAAGCTCCTCCTCATTAAAAGATATTGATATTGATGAAGATATGGAACAAGCAGGACAAAATGATCCTCGTGAATTCGGAGAATTCCCATTCCACGTCATTATCAACCCACATTATGAACCATTGAACGATAAAACAGTAAGCTTCTATGAAGGATGCTTATCCTTACCAGGCGTTGAAGCAGTTCGTAAGCGATGGCTTGATATTCACGCAACCTGGCAAAGTGAAGACGGTAAAACACACGAAAAAGATCTCCACGGATGGCCAGCTCGCATCTTCCAACACGAAACCGACCATCTCAGCGGAGAACTCTATATCGATAAATGTGAAATCAGGTCACTTTCCACAGACGATAATCTTGACGAATATTGGTATGATCCATCGCCAGAAGCCGCTGCGGAAGCCTTAAAGTTTTCTCTTGACTAAATGTCACCATTGCGCCCAATTAGAGAAAATCGCACGAACCTGATAATAGAACTGTGGATTGGCTTGAACAAGATCACTCAAACGATTAGGCGCAAAATACATGAGTGCAGTAATTAACACACCTAATCCAACAAGAAGCATAAGAACAAGTCGGACCCACCATTCCATACGTCCGATTTGTTCTTGTGCGATATGTGTTGTCATCTGCAGCTCACGAGTATGCTGTTGAGCTTCTTCTAATAGTAATGCTGCTCCAAAAACTGGAGTAAAGGACAATAACCATCCAAAATCAGCAGTATATCGCATAGATAATCCACCCAGATACGCATCAATAACACAAATAAGTAAACCACAAATCGTTGCTACCGCCACAAATCCCAAAAGATGACGATGACATAATTCTTTCAAACGTACCCATGCTGCTACCGAGAATAACAAGAAGGGGACAGTGAAAATAATTCCAGCAAACCATGGCTCACGGAACTGCCATGTTGGAAGCGGTGTCATATTCACATGAATCAGTGGGAAAGATGCTTCCATATGTAATGGTTGGAATAAGTAATAATAAACAAGCGGCCAAATAACTGATTTCTGTGGTTTCCATGTCATCATGTCATTCACCGTTAACTGATACTTATTACCAAAATCTGTCATCTTATGGAAACGAACATAGTTATACAGCAAGAACGGGAGAACTGTCACACACCCAGAGATGAGAACAGATAAATCATTCGGAAGCGATCTCCATTGCTGCTTCTCCTTCCATGCAGAAGGACGAAGATAGCTAAAGAAACGCATCTGCTTAATTTCAGGCCAGAACAATGGGAATGCTAGCAAAACACCAATTGCAAACGGTGGACGACAACCAACCGTTGCCGCAATACACACCGTTCCAGCAATCAAATGCAACTTAGATACATGCATCTGCTGCTCATCATCATGAACCGTCCATAAACGAGTAATATACACCGTATGATTTCTTCTTTTCTTTCGCTTCACCTGCGTAGAAGTAACACGCCGTGATCCAAACCAGAACCAGAAACCAAATGCCACACAAACCAACGCAGAATCATATGGTAACTCATAGAAACTTTGACGGAACAACAACGTTAAAAATTGTGCACCACTCTGGAAACCAAGCGCACACAAATAAGCCATCGCTAAGCTTGAACCAGGGAAATAACGTTGTAAAAGACGAATCACCAGCATGGTAGAACCAATAGCAAACAACACCTCACAAAACATGCAAGCCACACACGTTGCTAAACCTAAACCACTATGAACCCATAAAGCAGTCACCAATTGGAATGGAATAAACAATACCAAAGCAGGAAGAACACCAAAATAGCAATACCAATGACCATGCCAGAACGCATGATCCCAAAAAATTGGCATAACACCCATATTCAACAAATGCGCACGAGTCTGCATAGAATATGGATTCTGAGCACTCGCAAGCATATGGTTTACTGGTAGATTAACCCAGGTATGATGATGCAGAATCGCGTCTGCAATCCAATCATACTGATTAAAATCATACACATAATTGCCAGCTTCACCTTGCGGTAATGCATGCAAATTAATGTACTGGTTCTGCCAAATGAAAACACCAAGCAAAATAAGAGTTGGTAAGGCAAGCAGAAAAGTGATGATTTGTTTACCCCACGGATGAGTTTCTAACTGCATACGCCATAGCTGAGATTGAGGTGCTAAAGCGAGGAGGAAAACAACTGCGATTGCCATTAAGAATAAGCGTGCTGGATTCAATTTGAATGGTGGATACTTATTCAACGTAGCGCCAGCAAAACCAAGAGTTGAATGAAGCGGTTGTTCAAACTGGAGACGCAATGCTGCAATCTTTTGACCAGCATGAGGGACCGTCAAGTAGAGGCTTGCAGGAGCGAAAGGCGAATACTTTTGAATAGGTCCTACAATCCACCCAGATCCTATATCTGATAATGCGGAGGCTGCTGTGGATGCTGATGCGGTAGACGCTAATTTGACTTCTACGCGTACTTCATCCCACCACTCATAACTCAAATTATTAATTTTGGTCCAATCCGGTGTATCAACGGAATGAATATGAACACAATAAACTGGAGCATTAATATTCGTTGCTTCAACATACGACTCTGTACCATTCACAAGATACACATTCTTTATTCCTGTTGACACTAAGTTTGGTCCAGCAGAAAAAGTGACATGACTTGTTAAGGATGTAGGATGCGTGTACCGATCATGCAGTGTCCCCCAGAACCCCCAATTAAAGACAACACACTCTAAAAGGGCAACAATAATAAGGTAAATCCACCACACGTGGTGTGTTCGTAACCAATGTAAAACTGGTTGTACCCCCTGATTTTTATGCGGGGTCCGTGTAGACAACTCTGATATCACTTCATCAGTTTACCTTTCTGTCAATTACCATAGAGAATAAGTGATAGAAAGGAAGCTTGGTTTTATGACATTTATGTTTGGGAAACAGTTAGATACAGCGATTACTGATTTCATACAGTCTCATCATATTCAGCTTCGTTCACTGAATTTTCTAGAAAAATATAGTGTCCTTCATATGCTCTCTGAGAAAAAAAGTAAATACCGTTTCGGATGGGTACAGTTATCTTCCCGATATGGAACCTGTTTTCTTCTAGGAGTTTTTGAAGGATGGCATGGCTTTAGACAAATCGCAGTGGTCGATAGACGCGGACACGTGTATATCGGTGATGATCATCCTGACCAATTATTACAAACTACCCCTGTCATGGTTTTTCTCCGACGTTCTCATGAGAATAATGGGGAAGTAGCGTGTTTTGATCCCTTCCATAATGCCTTACGATTAGCAACGTGGGAATGTCATAATAATCGGTATTCATTACGAGACTTCCGTGCTCCTTTTACAGAAGACGATGCGTCTCATCTTGATTTCCGTTCTGCTATTGCTTTATCCTTCTTCGGACTATATTTCTTCCCATTAATCACACATCAATCACAGGGATATGGTGCTAATCGTATTGTCTATCATTTAATGACTGAAGCACCGATATCTGCATTACGCAGTATTAAACGAGAATTAGCCTCAGACCGTCATGCCAATCAAACCTTATCTGGATTAGAACAGTATTTCTTACACTTAATTAAAGAAGCAGGAAGCTTAAGCCCCAGTTTAGAAGCACGACACGGTCGAGAAGCATTGACCACCACCTTGTCACAACTATCCAATTTATTTGTCATTCAAGCTGATCAAAATCTCAGTACTCCTGCTATTCTCAACGCGTTTAGTCTAGAAGCCTCATTAAACCGATTTGCCAATATCGTAGAAATGGTTTATCGTCTTGGTCAAACTGATCACAGTTTTATCGAACAAAAGTGCACTGAAAAAATCATTGCACTATTAGACGAATATTTCCTCAAAGACCCTGGTCTAATTGCTTTACCATCCGCCTACCTCCTGACACCAGAAACCGTTCGACGTGCTGATGGACGAGAAGTAGCCTCTTATGTTTCCTATGCACGGCGTGTCGCACACGATATTGGAGAACAAGCACGCCATCAAAAGGTTGCTGGAACCGTGCCAGATGATCAATCAGAATGGTTATATCGTCAAGCATTTTCACGGTTAATCCATGAACTTCGTATACCATTCCGTTTTGATGTTGATTTCCAATCCTATGTGTATGCTGGGGAAGTATCAGTAACCGTTACAACAGCAGGGGATGGGTTACTACCACACAGTTTTATACTCGATAAACCGAATGATACGCGTGTGATTTACCAATCATTGCTGAACAAAGATCGTGAACGTCTTGCAGCTGATTATGATCTTCGTTTAGGTATCATTCTTGCCGCATTAGCCTTTGGTATTAATTCCCATATTCAAACAGTCACCCTGTATATTGATCGTATGGGTCTGGAAATCAGCAATGAGAAAACAGATTTAGCTAATTTGCTGATCAATGCATTAGCTGATTTTGGTGTAGTAGCGCATGATGTGAATGCGAAAAAACGAGAAGAAAAAGGTAATCCTAAGGATGGGGATACTCATGGTGAACCTGGACCCTCCTTATCACTATCACCAGTGACCACACCTATCCAAGAACCATCATCCGATATTCGTCAACAGTTTGATGAGATCGTCAGTGGGTTAAAAGAAACCAATGTGTTATCGCAAGAAGAGTCACCAAGTCTTCTTCTTCAACAGCATATGGAAGCTGTGACACAAACAATGGTCGCAGTACAGTTCACACGCCGTGATTTCCTTCGACTTTTACGCACTCAAGGACTTACCACTCCACGCACCTTCTACAGTGACTTTAATGCAGTAATGACAATCCCACAGGATAGAGGATTCATTCCTATTGATGAGGACGCAGAAGATGAAATCCCCGAATCGGAGTGCATTCCACCAGACTCGCAAGAAGAACCTGAACTCTTAGATCATCAGTTCTCTCCTGAGGTTGCTCGCATCGTAGGCACAAACGATACCTCTGGATTAGCCATCCAACGTGATGATCTTCTTACCTCAATACTCACCACATTTGAAACAATCCGACAACAAGTTCAAGAAGGTCGTCTTCCTGCCACAGACGCAGCCCACCGTATTCTCGATATCACCAACCATGTGGGAGATCCCGAACTTATTCGCCAATCACAAATCATTATTCAAGCCATCATCGATCACACACAACTACCAACAGTCACGCTCACTAGTTCACACCAACTAGATCAAGCACGATTAACCGCACGGAGCCTCCTCCTCAATGGAGAAATCATTCCAGCCATCCAATCATTACAAACAGAAATCGACAAACAAGACACCCTCTTCAGTGGCATTGGAAGAACCGTACCACGATACTTCAATTCCTACGCCGAACGTGTTATCTATAATCGACTCTTTAAAGCAGACGATGAAACAACCGTCCTCATTCCAGACAGCCTCTTCTACGCGCATATGGAAATAGGAATGTTACTTGTCAAAACAGGGAACCCGCAAGAAGGTATCGCCCACCTAAACAAAGCAGTAGCCTATGCACCGTCATACCCACTAGTACACCTACAACAATCAATACAATTCGCTCTAATACAAGATTGGAGTTCTGCACAAGCCGCATGCCTCAACGCACTACGCGTAGCTTACAATTATGATGATGCCGCATACGCCTACTACCGTTACGCATACGCTGCATGGATGCTCGGACATTTCGATCGAGCTGCCGCCGCCTACATTCTTAGCGACGCCATCCATCCAAACGGAATCCCAGCACTCGCTCACGAATACAAAGAATTACTTGATCGTGCAGCATCACAACGTATCTCACTACCACAAACAGTGAGCGAAGCAATCAACATTCTCACAGAAGCTGATATACCAATATGGCCGCATACAGAAGTCGCGACAATTATTCGACAAGCCTCACGTGCAATGGTAGATGATGGCCTGTTCGTTCCAGCACGAACATTAGCACTCGCTACAGCTCGAATGGATACGCGGGCAGGGAAACCAGATGCCATTCAAACGCAATTCTTACGGTCAATGACATTCTAAAATGCCTTTCACAAAATATTCATTATTGGGCAAATATTGCACTCATATCAAGCACATTATTTTTTATGGTATGAATGCGGGACAATCAAAATAAGTACTGACTGGTCACATGAAGGGGTAATGATGGGACGAATAGCGATTGTAAGTGCTACACGAACAGCAAGCGGAAAATTTGGCGGATCCTTATCTACTCTTTCCTCAGTTGATTTAGGTGTAGCAGCTGCAGAAGCAGCAATACAACGAATCGGACTAGATCCACAGCGTATTGATCAAGCTATTTTTGGTAACGTGATTCAAACGGGAGCAGGCCAAAATATTGCACGTCAAATCGCCTTACGATCACACTTGGATAATTCCAGTACAGCAATGACCATTAATCAAGTCTGTGGATCAGGATTGAAAGCAGTTCGTCTTGCTGATTTTGCAATTAACAGTGGTGATGCTGATATCGTTCTTGCTGGTGGAACAGAATCCATGAGCCACGCACCTTACTATGTGTCATCAGTCCGATTCGGGCATAAATACGGTGCCACAGAATTCAATGATGCTCTTGAACATGATGGTTTAACAGATGCCTTTTCACATGAAGCGATGGGAATTACCGCAGAAAATGTGGCGAGAAAATATCATGTCACCCGTGAAGAACAAGATTCATTCTCTTTACAATCACACCAACGTGCAAGCTACGCACGACAGAACGGATACTTTGATCACGAAATCATCCCCGTCACACTACAGCAGCATGGTAAAACCTTATGCTTCGCAACAGACGAAACCATCCGAGAAGACACCTCATTAGATAAGTTAGCTCACCTCGAGCCTGCTTTTCTTCATGACGGAACCGGTACCGTCACAGCAGGAAACTCCAGCACTATGAACGATGGAGCTTCCGTTCTGATTCTCATGAGTGAAGAACGTGCACAAGTACTCCACTATGAGCCTCTTGCAGTGATCACAGGATATGCAGAAGCTGGTATCGATCCAGAATACATGGGATATGCTCCAAAAGTAGCGATCGAAAAACTCAGCAACCGTACTCATATGCCACTCCAATCAGTTGATCTTTTCGAAATTAACGAAGCATTTGCAGCCCAAGCAGTAGCAGTACAACGAGATCTTCATATCCCATCAGAAAAACTGAATGTGTGTGGAGGAGCAATAGCCTTAGGACACCCTCTAGGAGCAACAGGAGCACGGTTACTCACCACACTCATCTACTCTCTAATTCGCTGTAACAAGCATCGTGGAATCATTAGCCTATGCATCGGCGGCGGTATGGCTGTAGCAATGCAAATTGAACGATAAGAGAAAAATGACAAAATTCTATGAGATGACACCATGCGAACGTCGTCAATGCCTCATTCGAGAAGGCATCTTAACCGAAAACGATGCCAACACCCTCGAATCAGATATTGCTCTTGACGATACCGTTGCCAACAATCTTATTGAAAACCAAATAGGCCAATTCGCATTACCCCTAGGAGTCGCACGAGGCCTCATCGTCAACGGTAAAAAATACGATATCCCAATGGTCGTTGAAGAACCATCAGTCGTCGCAGCAGCCAACAATGGTGCACGCATCTTTGCACTCAACGGAGGAACAACCGCACAATCACCAGCACAACATACCGTTCTCGCTGAAATTGTCTTCGACACTTTTCCAGATGGCCTCAATAACACCATACACTGCTTACAACAACACCATGATGACATCATCACCTGCGCAGCCCAAGCCAAACCCTCCATTCTCCAACGCGGTGGAGGACTCCGAAAAATTACCATCGATACACCAGGACGCTTCATCAAAATCGTCCTCACTATTGACGTGCAAGCAGCCATGGGAGCCAACATCGCTAACACCATTGCTGAAGCGGTCGCACACCTCTGCGAACAATGGGTTCACAGTGACGCATTAACCGCCATACTCACCAACCTTGCACCAGAACCAACCATCGCAACCGTCACCCTCAAAACAGAAACCCTCGCAACAAAAAACATACCAGGAGAACGTATCGCACAAAAAATCGTTGCCCTCAGCGAACTAGCAACCTGTGATATTGACCGTGCTGTCACCCACAACAAAGGAATCATGAACGGCATCACCTCAGCAGTCCTCGCAACAGGAAACGACACGCGCGCCGTTGAAGCCGGAGCACACTGCTACGCAGCACGCAACCACCAGTATTACCCACTCGCACAATGGGACATGACCAACAACCTACTCCACGGACGCCTTGAAATACCACTACAAGTAGGAATCGTTGGTGGAGCCATCCGATCACTCCCAACCGCCCGCATCGCACAAAAAATCGGACGATACCATAGTGTCCAAACCTACCAAAACATACTGGCATCACTCGGACTTGCCCAAAACCTCGCAGCACTCCGAGCCCTCGTCGGACCAGGAATCCAAAAAGGACATATGGCACTCCAAGCACGCAACCTCGCACTCACTGCCGGAGCACACGGTGATGAAATTGCTTTAACAGTACAAAAAATGCAATCAACCGCCAAGGATCTTGCTTCTGCGCAACAAATTCTTCAAGAAATACGAGCAGCACGCACTATACCAACAGTGTGATTTTTATTACGAAAGGAAGAGCTATGCATATTGGTATTGATCGTTTTGGTCTTTCAACCCCACATCTCTATGTCGATTTACGAGAAGTTGCAGTACAACGTGGAGATGAACCAGACAAATACACTATTGGTATTGGACAAGACCAACAAGCAGTCACACCTTCCAGTCAAGATATTGTGACCCTAGGAGCACAAGCTGTTCTCGAATTCCGTGAAGATATTGATATGGATCGTTTAGGTTTACTTGTTGTTGGCACTGAAAGTGGCGTTGACTCCAGTAAAGCCAGTGCCCTCTATATTCACCGACTTCTTCACTTACCATCATCAGTACGATGCATGGAAATTAAAGAGGCATGCTACGGTGGTACTGGTGCCTTAATGATGGCTAGAGACTATATTGTTGCACATCCAGATAAACAAGCTATCGTGATCGCAGCTGATATAGCACGCTATGGTTTAGCAACAAGTGGGGAAGTCACACAAGGAGCAGGCGCAATCGCCATGCTCATCAGCAAAGATCCACATATTCTAGAAATCCATGATGACTCCATTGTACATTCTGAAGATATTCAAGATTTTTGGCGACCCCTCTACACGGATTGCGCATTAGCACGAGGAAAATATTCAACCGAAAAATACATCGAATTCTTTAACGATGTATGGGAACGCTACACTCAGAACTATTATGTAACGTTAGATAACTTTGCTGCACTATGTTTCCATCTTCCATTCAGTAAAATGGGACTCAAAGCCTTACGCACCATTCTTCCAACAACATCCGAAGAAACACAACAATGCTTATTAGACCGATATCAGAAGAGCGTATATTACTGCCGTCGTATCGGAAACGTCTATACTGCATCACTGTATCTTGGTATCTTGTCACTTCTTGACAACGATTCAACTCTTCAAGACAATGACACCATTGCAGCATTCTCTTATGGATCTGGGGCTATCGGTGAACTCTTCACCCTCACCCTCGTCCCTGGATATGCACAGTATTTACATAGCGAACAGCATCATGCAATACTCGATAATCGTCAGCAAGTATCTGTCGAAGAATATGAGCAGATCTTCACTGATATGGTTCCATACGCAGCAGATGATTACGAGACCAATAAAGACTACCATCATGGTTCATTTATTTTAACTGGGGTTATTGGTCAAGAACGTCAGTATCAGCGTATGTAAAATAAAATTAGAAAGTTATCAAAATCAACGATATCGCGCGACATTATTTGTCGCGCGATATTTTTAGAAAGATGAAAATCATTATGTCGTATCAATCAGCGCCTATCACTGGTATGTCCCCACTTTTTGATTTTGATGAGACACCTCAGACTCCTGATCAAAATCCTGTAGTCACTCAATCAAAACATGCTGATCTTGATGGTACTGATCATGACATTATGGTTTTATCAGCTTTGGATCTTCGCCAGTTATCTATGCAAGAAGCACAACGTGTTCATGGCATGCTGTCTGCATGGGTTGAACGTGATCAAATTGCTTACTATATTCATGATGCTCCAGTAGCCTCAGACGCTGCCTATGATGCGCGCTTACGAGCCTTACAAACACTCGAAGAAGATTTCCCATCCTTAGATTCACCTGATTCTCCAACACATCGTGTTGGAGGCAGTTTTTCTAATACCTTCCCATCAGTACGACATCCCTCACGCATGCTCAGTCTTGATGATGTGTTCAGCTTTGATGAATTAAAAGCATGGTACGACAGTGTTCTCACTGATCTTTCCGCTGTCACTGCTCAACCAACCATACAAATGACTAGTGAAGTAAAAATCGATGGCCTTGCATTAAATCTCATTTATCAAGATGGCATTCTTGTCCAAGGATTAACACGAGGAGATGGTATTACTGGGGAAGATATCACACTCAATGTGAGAACAATTGATTCCATCCCAGATCGACTTCACGGAAATCATGAAGACATTCCTCATCTTGTTGAGATACGAGGAGAAGTTTTCATGCGATTCGATGATTTCATAGCATTGAATCAGCAACGTGAGAATGACGATAAAATACCTTTTGCAAATCCGCGTAATGCTGCTGCAGGATCTTTACGACAAAAAGATCCTCGTATTACTGCGCATCGAAAACTCAGTTTTTACGCTCATGGTATTGGATTAATTCAATGGGGAAGCAATAATACTGAACATCATTTAGATTACTTGTCGAATGCCTATGACTTATATAAAAAATGGGGTATTCCAACATCTTCCCATACGCGTTTAGTGCACTCATTCCATGACATTTTGGATATGATTGCTTATTACAGTAAACATCGTAATGATATTGAACATCCGCTTGATGGTATCGTCATTAAAATCGATAATCTTGAGTTTCAATCCTCTTTAGGAAATACCTCACGAGCGCCACGATGGGCAATAGCTTATAAGTATCCACCAGAAGAAGTCAATACAAAATTACGGGATATCATTGTCCAAGTAGGACGTACAGGTCGCGTTACACCGGTCGCAGTTCTCGATCCTGTCTGTGTAGCGGGCTCTACTATTTCACGAACAACTCTTCATAATGCAGATGAAGTCAAACGGAAAGGAATTCTTATTGGTGATACCGTCATTGTTCGTAAAGCTGGTGACGTTATTCCTGAATTAGTGGGTCCAGTGATTGTTGATCGAGAAGGGCATGAAAAGGAACTTCATGAATTCAAGATGCCAACCACTTGTCCAAGCTGTGGAGCACCATTAGCGCCTGCTAAAGAAGGTGACGTTGACGTTCGTTGCCCAAACATTGAATCATGCCCATCACAATTAACTGAACGTGTTCTTCATCTTGGATCCCGCTCTGCTTTCGATATTGAACATTTAGGTGAAGAAGCAGCAACCGCATTAACAAATCCAGAAGAGAATCGACCAACTTCTCTCGATGTTTACGCACCCTTCTTAGGCAAAGAAATCATTGTTCAACCAGGAAAAGAACCAGAGCCATATCAACCACCAGAGGGACTCACGCTCCCACCATCACAACAACCAGTTCTTTCTAGTGAAGCAGATATCTTTTCACTAACCATTGAACAACTCCGATATGTTCGTGTATGGCGTGAAATACCAATCATTGAAGTAACCACTAGTAAAGATGGAAATGGGAAAATTAAAAAGAAGCGTCATCGTCGTGGAGGATCTGGATTATGGCACCAAGTCCCAGCATTCTTCAATGAACCTAAAAAGAATGAGACAGCAGAAACTGCACGACCAAACATCAATACCGTAGCACTCTTCTCAGAATTTGAAAAAACAAAGCAAGCGGAATTATGGCGTATCCTTGTAGCCTTTTCAATCCGTCGATTAGGCCCACCAACTGCTCGTTTGATTGCGAACCAAATGCGCACCCTAGATGCCTTAGAATCAGCACAAATCACTGATTTAACAGCAATTAAAGGTGTTGGAGAAGAAATAGCCAAATGTGTTTGCGAATGGTTTACCAAAGCGCAAGATCCTCAAGACTTCCGTTATCATGTACTCAACGCATGGAAACAAGCAGGTGTTGGTCAACAATCATTACCAACACAAGAAGTTCCTCAAACTCTTCAAGGATTAACTCTTGTTATTACGGGAACTTTAGTTGGATACTCGAGAGAAGGAATTAAAGAAACAATCGAAGCACACGGTGGTAAGGCAGCAAGTTCAGTGAGTAAAAAAACAAATTACGTTGTGATCGGAACCAATCCAGGATCCAAAGCACTGAAAGCAGAACAATTAGGAATTACCTTACTGAATGAAGCTCAATTTGAAAAACTCTTGCAACAAGGAGTGAGCAATGAGTAATGAATTCCGTTATACGATGCCCCATGCAATCCAAAATCAACATCACACTAACTTCCAACATGCTGATATCAGCCAACTGTGCGCTTCTACTGATAACGACCGGTGTCTCACGATCGAAAAAGCAATTTTCCATGCATTAGAAAATGTGATTGACCCTGAACTAGGGCGCTCACTGGTTGATTTAGGAATGATCACCTCAATTGCGGTTTCCTCACGTCTTCAAGATAACGAGCTACAGCATGATGACGATGGTGTGGATCTCTATGATGCTCATATTAATATGGAAATCACTGTTAGTGGATGTCCGTTAAGTCAACAATTACTTGATACGGTTACTCAAGCAGTTATTTTATGCAGCACATCATACGCTAAAGTGATTCCGCAAGTTTCGATTACAACGATGAGCTCAGAGAAGTTATCGGACTTGATGAAACGATTAAAAGAGTCTCGTCATGATAATCCTTTCCTACATCCAACATGTCGAACGAAAATTTTTGCGATTGCCTCTGGTAAAGGCGGTGTTGGAAAATCATCTATCACCGCAAATTTGGCTGCTACTTTTGCAGCATTAGGATATAAAACTGCAGTTATTGATGCAGATATTTATGGTTTTTCTATTCCAACATTATTTGGAATTCAATCACAACCAACGAATCTTGATGGCATGCTGATGCCAGTAAAAGCCTGGGGTGTGAATATCATGTCGATTGGCATGTTTGCAGGATCTCAGAATGCGATTTTATGGCGTGGACCACGATTACAACGATCATTACAACAGTTTTTGTCTGATGTATGGTGGGATGATCCTGATGTTCTTCTCTTAGATTTACCACCTGGGACTGGCGATATGCCAATTTCAGTTGCGCAATTTCTTCCATCAGCACAGACAGTAGTAGTGACAACACCTCAAAAATCAGCTGCTACCATTGCAGCTCGATCTGGGTTAATGTCATTACAATTACCAGGCCACGTATGTGGTGTCATTGAAAATATGTCATGGTATGACTATCAAGGCGATCGCCTTTATTTGTTTGGACAGGGTGGAGGACAACAAGTAGCTGATCATCTAACTCGTGATTTAGGTTATGATGTTCCTCTACTAGGACAAATTCCATTAGAAAACGATGTACGACAAAAAGGTGAAACAGGACATCCTGCTGTTTTAGATGATTCCGGGCATTTGACGCAATCACTGATAGCTCAAACATTTTGTTCTATCGCTTCATCTTTATTGCATGAAGATTAGTAATAACAGAATCGGATCAAAGGATAACGAATGCCTCTTGCTACATTTAACAATTTGCCAGCAGCAAAGAAACAGATCATTATCAACGCTTTATTGAATGAATTTAGCCAGCATCCATTGAGTGAGGCTAAAGTATCACGCGTTATTGTTAACGCTGGTATTTCACGTGGTGCATTCTATAAGTATTTTGTTAATCTCCAAGACGCATATGATTATACGTATCAAGAGACAATTAAGATTGTACATGCACCATTACGGTTTTCTATATCTGCAATAAATCAGATGACTCCTGAAAAGTATGTTAATAATCTTCGAGAATTTTTAGTGTTTGCACGTGAAACACAATATGGACAATTTATTATCAATTATCTTTTCTGCACTAGTTTAAAAGATCGTCCTTTACCGCATTATGAAAATGAGTGCGAGTCACCGATTTCATGGGCAGTAAGAAATATGTGTCATTCTGCTGTCTATGACATTGTTATAGAAAAGAAATCACAAGAGGAAACTCTTAATCAACTGTTTCAAATTTTGCAAATTTTAATGAAGAAGTGATTGATCTTCATAGGGGAGTTTGATATTCTACATGAAGAGTGACACAGTGTCACTCTTCATGTAAGGAGAAAGAATGTCTGCTGAACTTCATGCATCATCTTCGATCACAGAATCTTCACAGCCGCAAGAACCGCAATTAAAACACAGTATTTGGCTAGCGTTTGCTGCCATTTCGCTCACTGTATGTTTAGTTATTATGGATGGCACAATCGTTAATATTGCTATTCCAAACATTATGACGGGCCTCAAATTAAGTTTCACTTCTTCAGAATGGATTATTACGATCTATTCGTTATTCCTTGCTTCATTTTTAATTACGTTTGGACGTATATCAGACCATATCGGTCGCCAGAAAATGATGATTCTTGGCCTGATTACTTTTGGTATTGGCGCAATTTTCTCTGCTTGTTCTCATGATCTCGCTTTGATGCTGATTGGACGTTGTATCCAAGGTTTAGGCGGATCGATGATTATGCCAACAACAATCGCTTCGATCAACACTCTCTTTAAAGGTAAGAGCCGTATTATAGCTTTCGCAATGTACGGTATTGCTATTTCTGTAGTTGTTGCTATCGCACCAGTTATCGGCGGTCTTTTCGCAACCTATCTGACATGGCGTTGGATATTCTGGTTTGACCTTATCGTGGCAATTATTGCACTCATTTTTGCTTTCCTTTTCTTACCAAATACTCATGGAGAAGAAATTAAAGGACGTTTTGACTTCCTCGGCTTCATTATTTCTGTCATTGCATTCTCATGCATTGTATTTGCATTAACTGATGGCAAGAATTATGGTTGGTGGTACGCCAAAGATCATACACAAGCATGGTGGGGATTATCCCGTATTGTATGGATTGCGCTCTGTGGCATTCTCGCATTGATTATCTTTGTTTGGCGAGAAATCGCTTTAGAGAATGCAGGAAAATCATCCTTAATGTCTCTCGAGATTTTCAAATATCGTAGCTTTACTATTGGCACCATTGCTAATTGTCTTGGAATGATTGGTGAATATGGCGTTGTATTCTTAATGCCTCTTTATCTTGAAAATATTCTTGGCATGTCTGCACTCAAAGTAGGACTTATTCTCTGCGTAATGGGCGCTGGCGCATTCGTCTCAGGTGGATTTACTGAACCATTAGTACGCTTCACTAGTACAAAAACCGCAGTGGTTCTCGGATCCTTCCTAGAAGCCATTGCACTCGGTGGTTTCTTCTTTACAATTAGGCCAGATGCTAGCGAAATCAAATTAATCTACCTTTGGTTATGCTTATACGGTTTAGGTTTAGGCTTTGCTAATGCCCAATTATCATCCGTCATTATGATTGATGTTCCAGATACAAAAGCCGGGCAAGCCTCTTCACTGAAATCCACCTCAAACCAATTGGGAAGCGCACTAGGTGTTGCTATTATCGGTACAGTTCTTGTGTCTTCTCTCGGCGCGACCTTGCCAGCAGCATTGCAGAATATGGGTCTTCCACAAGTTGCACAACATGGTATTGAAACAGCCATTATTGATAGTGCTGGCTCTGCAATCGGTGAACTGAAGCACTCTCATGATTACTTAATGATGCCTCATAGCTATCAAATTAAATTCGATAACAGAATTAATAAAGGATTTACAACTGCAGTTGCAGATTCTATTGGCGTTGCCTCTCTTATTCTCTGTGGTGAAGCTATAGCAACATGCTTATTACCATCAACGAAGAAAAAAGAGACTTCTGACAATAATGTCGCGGAACAATAAGGAACAATTTCTTTTAAGCCAGTAGGGGGTATCACACGACATGTGTGTGATACCCCCTACTTTTTAATCCTTTAAAAACGTATTATTACGCTTCATTTACAGAGGAAAACGATCTTAACAATAATTCTGAGAATATAATAAAGGGCTTGGAATCGTATTTGACTAAGAGAATCAAGAGATTCAGTGGTAATAAGTTTCTCGATATCTTTTAAACTGCCTAACATTCCAGAAACCATGAAATCTAAAAGCATGGTTTGCTTAATGGTTAACTGCGAATTTTTCTTGTTGTAATACGAAAGCCATGTTTCTATGGCATAGTCATTAAAAAGGTGTGCTAATTCAAGTGTGCTATGAGGACTATTAATTAGAACACAATGATGGAATGACTCAAACTTTTGGGGATCATGCTTGATCATGATGAGATATTTGGTAAAAAAATCTGGTGTTAATTGTGCAATCTTAAATAAATCATTAATAGCAGTGCGTTCGTGTATGATGACATCTGTCGCTAAACTTTGGAGATCTGAGTAATAGTAGTAGAAGGCACTGCGATCAACGTTAGCAGTGAGCACAATATCTTTGACAGTAATTTCTGTATATTTTTTTTCCTCTAATAATTTCCAAAAAGCTGTATGTATCTTTGTTTTTACTGGAATACGTGAAGCAGTTTTTATTACCATGAGTCCAATTATAGTATGCTTTTCACAATAATTTAATATTTTATGTATGATTATTGTACATACTATCTAAAAAATCTTAGACTATTGAATTTTAGGGAATCGGAGAATAAATGTCTCAAAAGCAACCTCAGACGCTAGCAAAGCATAAGTGGCTTGCTTTATTTGGTTTAGTCGTTGCAATGTCAGTCATTATGATTGACGGCACGATTATGAATGTCGCTTTACCAACAATCATGCGAACAATGAACTTAACAGCCACAAAAGCGGAATGGATTGTTACCATCTATTCCTTAGTCTTCTGTGCCTTACTAGTTACATTTGGTCGTATCGCAGATTCATTAGGTCGTAAAAAGACTTTAATCATTGGATTATTAATCTTCTCTGTAGGAGCAATAATCGGCGCTTTAGCCAATAACTATTCAGCATTAATGATTGCTCGTTTCGTTCAAGGTATTGGCGGTGCTTTGATTTTGCCACCAATCATGTCAACCATGAATGAGATTTATGTTGGAACAATGCGTATTATCGCTTTCGCAACGTTCGGTTCATTTATCTCTGCAATGTCAGCAATCGGACCATATCTTGGTGGTTTATTCGTTACCTATTCAACATGGCGCTGGGTATTCTGGATTGATATTCCATTCTCAGTCGTCGCAGCTGGTTTCGCACTTTTTGCAGTACCTGAAACCTTTGGAGCTCACCTAGATGGATTTGATGTTATCGGATTTATCACCTCATGCATTGGTTTTGGTACTTTAACCTTCGGTCTTATCGAAGGTAAGACTGACGGCTGGTGGTGTGCAAAAGATGGCGTTACCAAATGGTTCGGTCTCTCACCAATCCCATGGTATTTCTTAATTGCATTAATTACCTTAACCATCTTCTCCTTCTATGAACTCCATGCAGTCAATACTCAAAAGCAGTATTTAATGGATCTTTACTTATTCAAGGTTCATTCCTTCAGACTGTCTATTATCATGCAGATCATCTTCCGTATTGGTATGGTAGGATTGATCTTCTTGTTACCACAGTTCCTACAGAATGTCCTCGGAATGAGTGCAGTAGATGCAGGAGCTATTACCTGCTTCATGGGTCTCTCTTCCTTGGTTGCCGGTACTGTTGCAGTCCCATTAGTCAAGCTGACCTCAACAAAGATTGTTGTGTCTTTCGGTATGATCTTGATGGCAATTGGTTCTGGTGGATTAGCTGCACTGCTTCACATGACCATCAACCCAAATCCATGGGCTATCCGCGGATGGTTAATGCTCTTCGGTCTTGGCTTAGGTCTCTCCTCAGCACAGTTAGCTGCTATCTTGATGAATGGTATTCCAAACAAACTTGGTGGCCAGGCTTCATCAATCCAGTCAACCGCATCTCAGATCAGCTCCGCATTAGCTATTGGCGTTATCGGATCAATCTTATCAGCTGTCTTAGGCGGATCAATGCCAGCAGCTTTAAACAAAGTTGAAATGCCAGCAACTATGCGTAGTGCTATCCAAAACTCGATTATCGTGACCCAAGGTGATTCAATTCCAATCATTGAAGAATCCAAAGAATTTACACATATGCCACGCGCGTGGCAGAAGAGCTTTGATAGCAACATTAAGAGCGGTTTCAGCGAAGGTATTTCTCGTACAACCTATATCACTTCCGGTATTATGGTTGTTACTTTCTTACTGTCGTTGGGCTTGCCAGGCAAGAAGAAGTTACATGAAGAAGCACTTCGTACTCAAGAAATTAATCGTGAACAAGGATTTGCTGGTGCCAGCGAGGACGATATAAACGATGACAATACAGTAGAAGAGACCGCTAAGAACTAAAATATCTCTTCTGCAATAGGGGTCAGCTATTCATGGTTGACCCCTATTTATACCCTTTTTACATGAGAAAAACTCATCATAGAAGAGCATTTCATCATATTCCATACGGAGTAAAACTGACCAAACACACATATATCGAATAGCCATATATTAGTATGGATAACAAACAATAACGTCTTACAGAGAAGCCTTTATCCATTCAGTAAAAGAGGATGACAACAAGAAACACGATGCATAAACATCTCACTCTTTTTGTTATATGATCGAAAATAGATATCTGTTTTACCCATTAAAAAAGGTGGCTTGCTACTTTCGTAGCAAGCCACCTTTTTCTTATCTCAGTTCATTTCACTGGGACAGTTTAATTTTAAAAGTACTATGATAAGTATTTATCTTTATAGCATGGAATCATTTAGTTACGATGACGCATCATACGGCTATTTACCTTTAAACGATTTGGATCAATGCCGTGAGGTACGTTAGACTGCTTTGTTTGCATGGTTTGTAAACGACCATTCAGATTATGCAATTCCATCTTGGTTAAACGTGCAGCATGCTTAATAATCTGACCACGAAGCTTAGCAATTGGCGTATAACCTTCACCCTGACCAACATAAATACGATAAATCTTAATCTTAGATCCAGGGAACAAACGATGAATCATTGCTTCTTGATGATTCATTTCAATGTTCAGACGTTGCTTATCACCTTCACCAATCAAGAAAATACCTGGACGTCCTGTACCGCGCCAAATAGTGTCACGGGTCTTACGACTAACCCACACTGGTTCTTGAGAGAACTCAAAACCGTTACGACCAAGATTAGCCAAAATAGCTGCAGAAGCACCAGGCTGATTCTCTAATTGCTTATATCCTACACGATCAGAAATACGGGTCAAAATAAAAACTGCAAGAACAGCACCAAGCAAAACACCGCAAAGCACGTAAAGGATCCATAAGAGGACATTGGCATGCAAGCAGATACTCAGAATAATGAAGAGTGCAACAGGAACAAGGAAGCCTAAGAGCATTAACCATGGCAGAGCCTTATTACCTTTAGCAGTGTATTTATAAATCGTCCATAACTGTCCCAAAGTTCCGCTATGCTTTTTCTTTTTTGATTCAGTGGTTTTCCATGCCATCATTCTTCCTTTAATGCTATGAATTTTATGAAATATTAATATTCCTAATGAAGTTTATTTTATATCAATTAAGAAAAACAGTCATCGCGCATGTAATGGGCGTCCATCTGCTAAGAGAAGAGCCTCCCCAAATGCTTCGCTGATGGTTGGATGCGGGTGAATCAACTGTGAAGCCTCATGCACCGATATATGGTTACCAATTAACTCTTGAGCTTCAGCAGTAAAATCAGTTACTCCAGGACCAGCCATCTGCACACCAACAATATATGGATCAGAATCAGTATCACGTGAACGAGCAGACACAATAGTAATAATGCCAGTCGTATCATGTTCCATAGCTACACACGCATTACCAGTCAGCGGATACGATGTCTCTATAACCTCACAGAGTGATGTATCTAACCGAGCTTCCTCAGCAGTTAAACCAACAGAACTATTTTCTGCAAGTCCAAAGGTCACCAAGGGGACTGTCATATTATTAACTGGGGTCGTTGATAATCCAGCAATACCTTCAGCAATAACAATACCTTGCGCATAAGCACGATGAGCAACTTGTTTACCCTCAGTAATATCTCCCACAGCCCAAATATGATCAACGGATGTACGTCCATACGGATCAGTGCTAATACGATGCGTTTCTGTACACTGAATGCCAAGCGCTTGGATCCATCCAAAATCGGTATTTGGACGGCGTCCAGTAGCAGATAGCAATACTTGTGCTGTAAGCGTTTGTTGATTATTGTGCGAATCCGTATACGATAGCTGAACTGAATCTGTTTGTTCTGTTACATCATCAATAGAAATATTAGTTAGAACAGTAACGCCATTTTTGCGAAGAGTTCGGAGAAGAGTAGCACTAATGCGTCGCGTAGAGGATTTTAAGATACGTGGTCCACGCTCAATTAACGTCACATGAACACCTAAATCACTCCAAATACTAGCAAATTCAAGACCAACATCACCAGTACCGACGATAATAGCGCTCTCTGGTGTATAGGAAAGATTGAGAGCATCAGTTGATGAGAGAACACCCTGATGTGAAATTGGTAATGTCGGAATAACATTGGTTCGTGATCCCATTGCTAAAACGACATCATCAGCAGTAATACTTGTTTCTGTATCTAATGCGGAATCTCCAGCTGCCTCCACACCTTCATGGATTGGCTGCTTGACTGTATCAACCGGTAGAAGACACACAGTATGAGAATCAACTAAAGCAGCTTCTGCCTGAATGTAGGTCACTCCACGAGCAGAGAGAAGAGAAGCAAGATTAGTCACCATAGAGGCTACTGTTTCTTGCTGATATGCCAATAATTCCTGTGGGTTAATCTCAAGATGATTACCATGCAATCCGCATAGAGATGCAGCAAGGAAACGTCGCTTTAATTGTGTTACGTGAATTAGAGCACGACTAGGAATACATCCCTCATGGACACAAACGCCGCCAGGTGTCTGGCGACTATCAATAAGAACAACTGATTTTCCTAAAGAGGCAGCACGTAAAGCGGTTGCATAGCCGCCTGGTCCCGCACCAATAACTGCAATATCAAAATGTGTGTTAATCATTTCTTAATGCTCTCAGTCTTTTATTATTTTTACCGAATTACTTTGGCCAATTTCCACGTTTCTTTTCTGTTGGACGAGGAACACGCATACGGCGAATTTGCAATGCGCGCGAAATGGCATAAGTCATTGCATGAGTTTCACGTAACTTCGACTTATCACCATCCCACTTATGATGTTTAATCATGCTGCGTTTTAAAGTGATCCACATCACAATTAGATCAATAATGACAGCAAACATATAAAGGTACATTGCCATAGCAAGCACAAAGCCAACTACTGTTGAATAAGCAGAAAAGACTAATGAGCCAACAAGCAAAATAATGGCGGCAGGAATAAAGAATTCACTGACGTTGAATCGTGCATCAATCCATGCACGCATATAGACGCGCATTGGGTTACGCTCAGCTTTTGGCATCTCTGCAATATTGCCGCTTTCCATAGCAGCATATTCACGGTTTTCACGCTCACGGATGCGTTGACGCTCAACTTTACGTCGTGCCTTACGATCTTTTGGATCTGGGATGAGAGGAGTATAGGCAGCAGCCTGTGCTTCTTTGCGTTTCGGTGTCGCACGATTCTTTTTACCGCCTGGAAGCGTAGGTTCCTCGTGCATTTCTTTTGCTGCTTTTTCCTCTTTTTTATTTGAAAAAGGGTTCCATGTCATAGAGAAAACGTTATGCTATAGGCGGGACGGAAAAGTCTTTGAATCATTGAAAGGACGGGATTATGATAGAAAAGGCTAATATGAGTCTTTCACTTGATGACGTACGTTCACGTGTAAATGCTGGATGGGATAATATTCTCGATCTTCTCAAGCAAAAAATTGCTAATAAAGCTATTTCTTGCGAAGGAATTGCTGAACCTCGAATGAAGGAAGATGCAGAATTCATCGCAGCAGCCTTACGAGAAGTTGGTATCGATAATGCTCGTGTTGAACAAGCAACACAAGAAAATGGTGAACCGGGCGCCTTCGAAGTAATTGGATCACGTATCGTTAACCTAGAAGCACCAACAATTCTTTTATACGCACACCATGATGTCCAACCAGTTCCTGATGCAAGTGTTTGGAAGACTGACCCATTTGTAGGAACCATTGTTGACGGACGCTTATATGGTCGTGGTTCTTCTGATGATGGTGCAGGATGCATGATTCATATTGGTTCTTTAGCTGCACTGGGTGATGATCTTGGTGTAAACATCAAGATTTTCATTGAAGGTGAAGAGGAAGTAGGATCTCCAAGTTTCGTACCATTCCTTCATACTCATCCTGAGTATTTTGACGCAGATGTCATGTTTATCACTGACTCATCCAATTGGTCACCACAAATTCCAAGCTTAACTGCTTCACTCCGCGGTAATGTCACCATGGATGTTACCGTCAAGGTATTGGAGCATCCAGTACACTCTGGATCCTTTGGTGGCCCAATTCTCGACGCAAATACTACAGCAGCATTATTGATCGCTTCCATGTACAATGCTGACGGCAATATTATTATCCCTGGACTTCAATCTGCAGAACCAATCGGAGGACTACAAGAAGATCTTGATGAAGCTACCTTCCGTTCAGATTCAGGCGTCATTGACAGCTACACCTTTGCAGGTCAAGGATCAATTGCCTCACGCCTATGGACAAAGCCATCAATTTCTGTCATTGGTGCAGATCTTCCAAGCGTAGATGAATCCTTTAACCAGCTTGTTCCAGAATGCCGC
The DNA here is from genome assembly GCA_017538895.1 of Aeriscardovia sp. Taxonomy (GTDB): domain Bacteria; phylum Actinomycetota; class Actinomycetes; order Actinomycetales; family Bifidobacteriaceae; genus RGIG7107. The sequence continues at coordinate 26,262 of JAFYHY010000013.1, forward strand.
TTCCGCTTATCCATGCGTGTATGCCCACTTCAAACAGGTGAAGCAGCAGCAGCAGCAGTAAGCACTTTCTTAAAGGAACATGCTCCATTCGGCGCACAAGTTGACGTTACAGTTAATGAAACTGGAACCGGTTGGGCAATGGACAATGCTTCTATCGTCACTGAAATTGCTGAAGAAGCTTTCAAAGAAGCCTTTGGACATGAAGTTCAAAATAAAGGAGAAGGTGGATCAATCCCAATGATTCCTATTCTTCAAGCAGCATTTCCAGAAGCAAAGGTTCTTGTTGATGGTCCAGAAGATCCAATGACCAATGCACATAGTCCCAATGAATCCCAGGATCTTGAGGAACTCAAAGGTGATATTGTCGCAGAAGTCTTAATGCTTGATCGTTTCGCACGCCGTGCTCACGATTTAAAGGCATAAAATAAAGAAATTTGGAAAGGGGCGACACAACTTAAATGTGTTGTCCCTTTTTTTGTGCTATATACAAATTGTGACAATAGTACGATACAAAAAGAAAAGATATCACCGATATTTGCGGTGGCGTCCTGTTGATATCGCTGTCGCATCAGTGATTGGTGTTGCTTCATCAATTATTTTCTGGGCTGCAGATTTTCTTCCTTTTGATGGATTACAGGCACTTATTCCAGGCTTAGGAGGATTACTGAATGGATTATGGCTTTTTGCTGGTCCTCTCGCAGCCATTATCATTCGGAAACCCGGTGCCGCTTTCTACACGGAATTTCTTGCTGCGTTTTTTGAAACCTTTATGGGTGATTTTTGGGGTGGTGTCAAAACATTATTGCCTGGTATTATTCAAGGGTTAGGAGCTGAGATAGCTTTCTGTCTCTTTTTTTACTATGTATGGAACATTTGGACAACTCTTTTTTCAGGAGCATTATCTGGCGTTTTTTGCTGGTTATATTCCTTCTTAACTGATTTGCAAGCAATTAAACTAACTGGACCTTATGGGCTTGCCTACCTTTATTTCACTATTCTCTCAGGGACTATTGTTGCTGGGCTTTTTGTATGGATCGTTTATAAGAAAATTGCGATGACTGGCGCGTTAGACCGGTTTGAATCCGGTCGGCAAATACGAGACAAACAATCATTGTAATAATCCTTAGTGTTTAGTCAGTTTATTTTGTTATCCTTAGTGTCGTAAAATGTGATGTTTGTCAATACATATAAGATAAAAAATAAATTTTTGTCTTCAATCTATAAATTTTTTGATCATTAGGTCAGAGTGAAAGGTCATTATGACGGAGAAGCTGCAACATCATGATCAGATTTTAGTTAGGAAAAAAACTCATCGTAATTTGCGGTGGCGTCCTGTTGATATCGCTGTCGCATCAGTGATTGGTGTTGCTTCATCAATTATTTTCTGGGCTGCAGACTTTATTCCTCATGCTGGCCTCCAAGCATTGTTCCCTGGACTGGGAAGTCTTATTGACGGTATTTGGCTTTTTGCAGGTGTTCTGACAGGTATTATTATTCGGAAACCTGGAGCAGCTATTTATGCCCAGGTTCTTGCATCACTATGCGAATCATTAATGGGCAATTTATATGGTGGAGCGTTGACCGTTCTCAGCGGCTTAATTCAGGGTATTGGTGCTGAACTGATTTTTGCAATTTGCACGTATCGTGTTTGGAACGTGTGGATCACGATGCTTGCAGGCGCTATGTCAGGCTTTTTCTATCGTGTTGTGAGTTTCGCAACAGATATGCAGGCTTTTAATGCATTAGGATGGTATGCCTTATCATACTTTATCGCAACTATTATTTCAGGAATTGTTATTGCTGGAATATTAACCTGGTTAGTGTATCGGTCAATTGCGCGGACTGGAGCATTAGATCGATTTGAGTCAGGACGTGTTGTCAGGATGAAAGCATCACAATGAGCAGTACACAGAATCAAGATACTATGTCAGAAAAAAATCGTAATAGTCATAATCCTGCTGATATTGATTTCATGGATTGGGGTTACTGTCGTCCACTACGCACCAAATTTGTTATTCAACACTTAAATTTGCATATTCCAGCAGGACAACACGTTCTTCTTCTTGGCGAATCCGGTATTGGTAAATCAACTATTTTTGCTGGAATTGCTGGACTATTAGGCAATGATGAGTCCTTCATTAAAGAAGAGGGAGCAACAACCTCTCTGCGCGAAGACCAAGAAGGTGGCCTCACTGAAGGACAAATCTATATTGATCACTGTCCTGCTTCTCAGGCTCGTCATCGGTGTGCACTTATGATGCAAGACCCAGAGGCACAAATGGTTCTTCAACGTGTTGGTGATAATGTTGCCTTTGGATTAGAAAACCTGGGCGTTCCTCGCAACGAAATCTGGGGAAGAGTACAACGCACACTGAACAGTGTTGGATTAGAGGACTTGGATCTTCATCATGCGACGTCACATCTGTCAGGCGGACAGATGCAGCGTATTGCGTTAGCTGGTGCTCTCTGCATGGAACCAGGAGTTCTTCTTCTTGATGAACCAACTGCTAACTTAGATCCACAAGGAGCTCAAGAGGTTATTCAAGCGGTTCATCATGTGTTACGTGATCGTCAAACAACCGTGATGATTGTGGAACATCGTGCAGAACAATGGTTAGATATTCTTGACCGTGTTGTCATTCTTGGTCGCTCAGAGACTGGTGCAGCTCAGATCATTGCTGATGGTACGCCAGATAATGTTTTTTCAGACCCATCGATTGATTTTGATAGTTTAGGCGTTTGGGTTCCATCAAAGTATCCTGTTTCTCACACGCAACATCAGCGTATTGCAAAACAGTTAGATTTAAAGAAACAGGTGGATTCATTACATCATCAAGATGACATTGTGGACGTTATGAACTCCATTGGTGATGATGATTCATCAGCACAAAAATTAATTCTTCCCAAAGTGAAGTTTGCGAAGCAAAAGTCTATCCAAAAGGGGACTGTTCTTCTTCAAACGAATGATCTCGCTATTGGCCATGGAAAAACAATTATTGCGCAGCACATTAATTGCCAATTCAAGAGCGGGGAAATTACTATTCTCCAAGGTAAAAATGGTGCTGGCAAATCAACATTGTCAATGACATTAGCAGGCTTACTACATCAGCAAGGTGGGCAGATTGTTGCGTCACCAGAATTATGCAAAGGAATCACTGAAACCGATCCACAAAAATGGACAAGCAAACAATTATCCAGTCGTATTGCGTTTGTTTTCCAAAATCCAGAACATCAGTTTGTGAAGAACACTGTTCTCGAAGAAGTTATGGTTGGCTTATTTAACACCAGTGAGGATGATAGCAAAGCTATGTATAATGCTCATGCATTATTACAACGGTTTGGTTTAGATCAGTATGCTGATGCGAATCCATACACATTATCTGGTGGTGAGAAACGCCGTTTAACGGTTGCCGCAGCGTTAGCTTCTGCTCCAGAAGTACTGATTCTTGATGAGCCAACCTTCGGTCAAGATCGGTCGACTTGGCTCGAGATTGTCATGCTTATTCGTTCTGTTGCTGATAGTGGTGTTGCAGTAATCGCTGTTACCCATGATCAAGATCTCATTGAAGTCTTAGCTGATAATATTATTACTGTTGGAACGACTGATACCGCTACCATTCAGGTGACGACAGAAAAAGAGCGCCAAGAGCCACCAAAGCAGGCGAGTGTCTCACAAGTCTTAGCAGGGATCAATCCAGCATTCCGTTTCCTGGGTGCCTTCCTTATCTCAATCCCATTACTGTTCTCATTGGACCCAGTGTCAGCTGGCGTATCACTGATTCTTGTTCTCATTGCTTTCGGCTTAATTGGCATTCATTTACCAAAGGTTGTGAAGTCTGTATGGCCTGTTCTTCTGATGGCACCATGGACGTTCCTTGCGGTCGTCCTGTACGGTAAACACGGTGGACACACGTACTTACATTGGGGAATGATCCATATCACAACACGATCTATTTGGCTAGCTTTTGCTACCTTCCTTCGTGTTCTTGCAATTAGTATTCCATCTATTTTGCTGATTCTTGGTATTGACTCCACTGATTTAGCTGATGCTATCTCTCAAGTTTTTCATTTACCAGATAGGTTCGTATACGGTGGTTTAGCAGGAACACGATTATTCACTGTTCTTCATGACGATTGGAATGATATTCAGCAAGCACGTCGATCTCGCGGATTAGGGGATCAGAATAAAGTCGCTCGATTCTTATCCTGCGGATTTGCTCTTCTTGTCATGTCAATACGACGTTCAACTGGATTATCAACTGCGATGGAAGCTCGTGCTTTCGGGGCTGACCCATCACAACAACGTTCACATGCACGTATTTCACGTGTCCGTGCTCGCGACTGGGTTTTCGCGGTCATTTGCTTACTCATTCCAGTTATTGCTCTTGTTGTTTCTATTCTTCTTGGTACTTTCTCACTCGGAGGAGGACGTTAGAAAGACAAGTAAGATAGAGTAGACATATGCCTTTAGCAGAACAAATAATGACAAATCCTCATGCTGATCGAGTCAAAAAGTTAGCAGATCAACGAACAAAACGAGGTCAAGGACGCTCAGGACGTTTCCTTATTGAAGGACCGCAAGCAGTTCGTGAAGCCGTTGCCATGGAACCGCAAAAGGTGACTGATATCTATTATGTTGCTGATCAATGTCATGATCATACTATTATTGACATGGCACTTCAAAAAGGCATGTATGTGCATGAAACATCAGCAGCAGTCATGGAACAAATTAGTCCCGATGCGCAAGGAATCATCACTTCAGCAGCAATCACCAGTATTGAACATCATTATGATCAACTCACTGATCTTAATGATCTTCTTCATAACCCTCAATCAATTGGATTACTGGCTGCATGCTGGCAAGCGCGTGATCCAGGAAATGAAGGGACTATTATCCGCACTGCAGATGCAGCAGGATGTGAAGCAGTCATTCTTATCGGTGACTGTGTAAGCCCCTTTAACCCAAAAGTAGTGCGTAGCACAGCAGGCTCACTCTTCCATATTCCTGTTTACCAAGTCAGCGAAGAAGAATTCTTCACCTGGATCATCACATACCACTTAACACTATGCGCAGCTGATATTCACGGCACACCAGAAAATCCTCCACGCACACTAACAGACTTACTCTTCTCCGACGAACAAACTCTTCTCACAAAAACAGAAAACCCACTCATTATCCTCTTCGGAAATGAAGCACGAGGCTTACCACAAGATCTTGTTCGTCGCACACAACAAAGCATTATCATCCCACTCTACGGGCAGGCAGAATCATTGAATTTAGCATCAAGCGTTGCTATTTTGCTTTATAGTATTTCAATGGCACGTCATCAACGTCACCTTTAAGTGGGAAAATTAACACTAGATTTTTCTAAATAAACGTTTGAAAAACTGAACCGTGAGAAAGGTTAAATCAGTGTCTGAAGCGGTTTTTGATGAGCAAGCGGTAGTACAGACAGTCCAGCAAGGCCTTCAAGCCCTCCTGGATGCTCAGAGTACTGACGAACTCCACGCATTACGAACTCAATATGCTGGCGCTCAATCTGAATTGACACGAGCATCAAAGATGATCGGCTCGCTCCCTAACGATCAAAAGAAAACAGTCGGAAAAATTGTCGGACAACTCCGCGCTGATTTCGGTCGAGCCTATGCACTCCGTGAGCAAGAACTCATTCATCTCGAAGAACAACAAAAACTAGAATCGGAAACAGTTGATGTCACCCTACCAGTGAACAATCATCTCGGCGCCCGACATCCATTAACCGTTCTCATGGAAGAAATACAAGATTTCTTCATCTCACGCGGATGGCAAGTTTCTGACGGTCCAGAAGTAGAAACCGAATGGTACAACTTCGACGCACTTAACTTTGGACCAGACCACCCAGCACGCCAAATGCAAGACACCTTCTACGTTAAAGGTGACAAATCACGCGACGCCGCAGGATTTGTCGGATCAAACATGGTCATGCGCACACAAACAAGCTCCGACCAAGTCCGCGCGCTTATCACCACAGGCGTCCCACTCTACATCGTCTGCACCGGACGTGTCTTCCGTACCGACGAACTCGATGCCACCCACACACCAGTCTTCCACCAATGCGAAGCACTCGCTGTTGACAAGCACCTCACCATGGCTGATCTCAAAGGCACATTAGATGCTCTCGCAGTTGCTATGTTCGGCCCAGAAGCAAAAACACGTTTACGCCCATCATACTTCCCATTCACCGAACCAAGCGCAGAAATGGACCTCTGGTTCCCAGACAAAAAAGGTGGCGCCGGATGGGTTGAATGGGGTGGATGTGGAATGGTTCATCCAAACGTTCTCCGCTCTGCTGGCATTGACCCAGATGAATATACAGGATTCGCTTTCGGTGTCGGCGTGGAACGTACACTGCTTTTCCGCCATGACATTAACGATATGCATGATCTTGTCGAAGGCGATATCCGATTCAGCAAACAATTCACGATGGGAAGGTAATCAAATAATGCCTATTGTCGACATTGAATGGCTTAAAGACTACGTTGCCGTTCCAGAAGATCTCACGATTGACCAACTCAGCAAAGAACTTGTCAAAGTCGGTTTTGAAGAAGAAACCATCCACCCAGCATCCGTAACTGGACCACTCGTCGTTGGATATGTAACCGAATGTATCGAAGAAGTACAAAAAAAGACAGGACGCATCGTTCACTGGAACCAAATCGACGTTGGTGAATACAACCTCCCAAACACAGACGGTGTCAAAGCCCCACGCGGGATTGTCTGCGGAGCACCAAACATCGCACAAGGTGAATGGGTCGTCGTTGCCCTCACAGGAGCAGTTCTCCCAGGAAACTTCAAAATCGTGCCACAACCAAAATACGGACACACCTCCGACGGCATGTGCTGCTCAAAACGCGAACTAGGTATCAGCAATGAGTACGACGGTATTATCCTTCTCAAAGACTACCTCAGCCCAGAACAATTCGCACAACTCTACCCAGGACAAGACGCCATCAGCCTTCTCGGTCTCAATACACCAACACTCGAAATTAACATCACCCCAGACCGCGGATATGCCTTTTCCTATCGTGGCATCTCTAACGAATATGCACTTTCGAATGGTAAAGAATGGGTAGATCCAGCACAACGCTTTAATCAAGAAGCACCAGCAGTATCATGTAATGAGCAGGGAGATATTGAAGTCATTATTGACGATAAAGCTCCAATTCATGGTGTTCCAGGATGCGATCATTATTATCTGCGTACGGTGCGCAACATTAATGCTGCAGCTGTTACTCCAGATCTCATTCTGCAACGTTTAGTACGTGCTGGTAGCGCAGTATCCTTCTTAACAAGTGACATTGTGAACTATGTCATGCTTGAGTTAGGTGAACCACTCACTGCCTATGATCTAGATAAGATTCATGCACCGTTGGTTGTTCGTCGTGCTCATGCAGGAGAAAAAATGATCACTCTTGATAATGTTGAACGAACATTATCAGAGGAAGACTTGGTCATTACTGATTCACCAAATGGTCAGCAAGGATCACGCATCATTAATTTAGCTGGTGTAATGGTCAGCAAAGAAGTTGCAGTAACCTCTGAAACCACGAATATTGCGTTCGAGGCAGCTCACTTCGATGCAGTGACTGTTGCTCGTACAGCTCGTCGTCATAAGTTACCAACAGAAGCTTCTCATCGTTATGAACGTGGTACTGATACTCAAATTCAAGCAGCTGCAGTCCAAGCGGCAGTCACATATCTGATTCAGTATGCTGGTGGGACAGTTTCCGAACACGTTACTAATTTGGATACCACAACTCAACCACAAACAATCGCATTACGTTTAATTGATATCAAACGATTGACTGATCTGGATCTTTCACTCGAAATAGTAGAAACAATCCTCACGCATGTTGGATGCTCTGTCACAATCGAGAAAGATACATTGAATGTTTGCCCTCCAACCTGGAGGCCAGATCTTCTTCTCGCTTGTGATCTGGTTGAAGAAGTAGCTCGTGTCATTGGATACGATCAGATTCCAGAACGTATTCCTGCTGTACAACAAAAGACATCCGGTCTCACGTTAAACCAGCAGCGTCAACGTTGGGTTGCACAAACATTAGCAGAATCTGGATTAGTTGAAACCTTAACCTATCCATATGTTGGTGATGCTGATTATGCTGCATTCCAAATTAATAAAGACGCAGTTACCGAGGAATCAGTTGAGATTGTTAACCCATTAATGGGGGATAAGCCATGGTTACGTACTAATGTTTTGACAACATTAGCAACCGCTGTTCGACGTAATATTCGACGTGGGTTAGCCAATATTCGCCTCTTTGAAACTGGACATGTGTACCTCATGTCTTCTGATGCTTCCGCTATTCCTGCCTTAGCAGGAGCACAAAAGCCAAGTGAAGAGGATCTGCATGCATTAGATGCTGGCATTCCAAATCAACCATTGCATGTTGCTGGATTATTAACAGGAACCTTTAAAGAAGGTGGATGGGATTCAACAGTTCATACAATTGATTGGCAAGACGCGATGGCTGCTACTGACCGCTTAGCACAACGTTTACATGCCACACTGACACGTGTTGCTTTGCCTCACGCAGCAGCATTACCTCAAGGATTATTTGCAGAATCATGGCATCCTGGACGTACTGCTGTTCTTCAACTTGAAAATGGAACGCCAGTAGGCATTGCAGGAGAATTACATCCACATGTGACTGTAAAGCTTGGTATTCCAGAGCATTCTGCTGCCTTCGAACTTGATTTAACAGCAATTTTTGCCTCACTTGCCTCGACTCCATTGCAAGCACATTTGATTTCTACATTCCCACCAGTAAAACAAGATCTTGCTTTTACTGTTGATCAAGACATGACTAATGCTGATCTCACTGCAGCGATTCGACGTGGTGCTGGTGATTACCTTGAATCTATTGATCTTTTCGATGTGTATCAAGGTGATGATCTTGGTGAAGGAAAGAAATCTCTTGCCTATGCTGTTGTCTTCCGTTCCTCAGAAAAGACACTAAAAGCAAAAGATTCAGCTGCCATTCGCGCTAACATTGTCACAGAAGCAGAGAAATTAGGAGCTCAATTACGCTCCTAAGTGCAGAAAACTCCTAAATGCAGCTCTGTATTACTAGTTTAAAATAGATACTATGTGATACAGGGCTGTATTTTTATGATTCTTAGGAGAGAAGGAAAGATATGAATCTTACTCCAAATGATGACAACACTAGTCAACCAGTGACATCAGAACCAGCGCCAGAAACAACAAATACGTCAACAACCTCCTCATCTCATGAAGAGAACACTTCATCTAATAGTCAGGTTCCTCACTACGGTAAAATGATGTCGGATTATCCAAACTATAATCCGTATCTTTTTGGTGAACCAACCAAACCAGCAGCTCCTCAGCAACCGCAGCAAAATGGTATATCAAATCAACAAATGCCATATATAGGGCAACAGCCACCAATGCAGAATCCAAACAATCAAGGGCAGAACCAAATGCCAGGATACAATGGTATGCCATTCGGTGCTCCTCAACAAAATGGTTTCTACAATAATTTCTATAATCAGAATTTCCAACAGCCGCAATATCAGAATCCAAATTTCCAGAATTTCCAACAGAATCCTTATGAAGGTAAATGGGATGGTTTCGCTATCATTGCGTTTGTTGCCTCCTTCTTTGGATTATGGTTTGTTTCTCTACCATTAGCTATGTTCTCTCTCATGCGTGTGAAAAAGATGCATATGCGTGGTAAAGGATTAGCAATTGCAGCTATCGTTTTAACCATTGCAACGTTTGTGTTCTCCATCGTGATGTATTCCACTGGTATGGAACAGCAATTATTAAACTGGGCTACATCAACATTGCAACAAAATAGTGCGACCTCTGCCTTCTTCATGTAAATAGGGAACAAATAATGATGTTTTACGATGCTGATTATCTTCATGCTGAGCTTTCTGTTTTGTCTGTGCATCTTCGCATGGTACAGAAGATGCGTTTATTACATCCCAATGAGGTGTATCAGTTACAGCAGATTATCGAGCATGTGAATCAGCATATCAATACTGAGAATATGCATCATTATTCTGCATCACATGACGGTGTTTTTGCTTTACTTCACGATGCTATTTTGTCTGAAAAAAGGGCAGAAGATCTACAACTTTTACCTCTCCTATGGACCGGAACAAGTTGCACTGAGATTGCTGTCACAACGAAGTATGTCTGGCTTCGTTTGAAAGCAACGCATTGCGCAACACTTGTTTTCGATCTTATTCATGCGTTAGAAGTGGTTGCTGAAAAAAGCAATACGGTGATCACTGTTTTTAAAGACCCTCTCTCTTCACAAGAATCCGCAGCATGTGAACCGGTCTTATTAGCACATTATTTACTCTCATTTATCTGGTCATTGTTACGCGATAGTGAGCATTTACAAAGCTGGATGAAACGGTATGATGCCTCACCATATGGGTGTGGTGAAGGTGCTGGAACCTCTTTTGAAGAGAATGATATTCAATCTGCTGCGCATAGTCTTGGTTTTTCACGTGTCATGATGAACTCGATTAATGCACTACAAGCAACAGATGCTGAACATGAATTATTATTCATCATGACAGAACTCTGTTCTCACGTGACAGAGCTGATCAGTCAACTCTCATCACTCATTTTGAATAATTGCGATCAGCAAGCATGGGATCAGCATGACTCAGGACAAACCCTATTAGATATTGTTCACATAAGCCAATATATGGATCATGTTTTCCCATACTATACAAGCTGCCTTACTGCATGCTTTATTGATAAGGAAAAATTATATTATGATGCTATACACACCATGACCATTGATCACGATGCTCTTGACTGGTGTGTCCGTCATGGTATTAAACAAGATAATGCACAACAACTCATCCAAAAATGTGTCTTTCGTGCCAATGAAAAAGCTATTCTTCTGAAAGATCTCATTCCAGAAGAATGGGAACACATCATTGGTTTTGAGTATATACGAACAAATCCACAACGATCAATAAAAGATGTTCACAGCATCCGTCTCATTGTTGATCCGCATGGATCTATTGAGTCGCGGCGTCATATCGGTGGTACTGCACTTAAAAGAGTTAACGAACAATTACATAATGCTCAATCAAAAACATTACAGTTACAAACTTTCTTTAAACATCGTGCATACTAAACAAAGAGAGTTATAAATCTGTCTTGATGAACTGTGAAAATAAAAATCTATCTTGAAAGACAAATACAGTTACATCAATAATGTAGAGTCAGAGCGGTTTCTGGAGGTCAGATCATGAGCGAAAATGCTCGATCATATCAGTCTCATCAGTCAGAATCTGATAAGCGCCATAGCGGATACAATAAAGGTTCAAAGAACTATTCTTCACATAATGACAATCATCATTTTGATCGTCATGATCATCGTTCACGCAGACATAACAACGGTGGAATGAAGAGCAACGATTTCCATTCATCTCGCCGTCATGATGATGATAATTTACGTGGTGCTGATCAGCATAAGTCATATGATCGCAAGCCATATGACAAAGATCGTCGCCGTAACAACAACCATTCCAAACAACGTTCAACAAAACCACATTTCGACCGTACAGAAGACAAACCAGTTAACGAAAAAGTAACCTACGATCGTGATGAATACCGTGGACGTTCTCACTTCGGCGCAGACCACAGTAAGGATCGTCCTCGCGTCTCACACCGTTCTGATAACACCCACAATGATCAACGTTACGAACGCATCAACGATTTAGATGGTAGCCGCCATTTCGAAAACGGTCCACGCCGCAACTCTGATGGAACCATTTCCTTCCCATCACAGAATCCATATACAGCACGTCGACCAGGCGAACCAAAAATGCCAGTCGGCATGGAATGGTCCATGCTCTCCAGCGACGACCGTATGCGCTTACGCGGACTCAGCAAAGAACACGCAGAAAATATCGGTCTCCATATTCTCGCTGCTTACGCTCTAGAAGAATCCAACCCTGAATCCGCACTCGCACACGCTAAATGGGTAGCGCGTCAAGCCTCACGCATTGATATCACCCGTGAGACCTTAGCATTGATTGCTTATCGTCAAGGCGACTACAAGCTTGCTAACCGTGAATTCCGTACCGCTTACCGTATGAATGGTGAAACTGATTACCTTCCATTCATTGCTGACTGCGAACGTGGTTTACATCATCCAGAACGCGCCATTGAAATTGCATTATCTGACGATTCCAAACAATTAACTGGTGAGTCTAAAGCAGAAATGATGCTCGTGTTTGCTGGAGCTTACGCTGACATGGGTAAATACGCACAAGCTGTCAAGATCGCTCATACCTTGTCACAGTCTCGCGGTATCAACGGTGGATACCGTATGCGTGCACTCCAAGCAGAACAATACTTCCTTGATCAAGATCATCGTGGAAAAGAAGCAGAAGCCTTAGATGATACTCTTGATAAACTTGAAGCTCTATATGCCGACGTAGATGAAGCAGATCTTGAAGAGGACATCATCGATAATGATCTTGAAAATATTGATGAAGAAATCTTAAAAGGCTTAGGCATTGATCTCACTGCATCTCTTGATGATGAAACGACTGATATGGCAGCTTTAGCTGATGAGGATTCAGAAGAACCAGCTGAAGAAGACAGAACCATTACTGGCATGTCTCAGCTATCTGACAGTGAAAAGTGAGTTCACGTTGTGACAACACCATATGATGATAATGAGCATCATTCTTATGCAGAAGGATGCTCATTATCATCTTTTTATTCTCTTGCACTCTTAGACCTTGATGGAGTTATTTATCGTGGTCATGATGCTGTGCCGTATGCCATAGAGAGTTTGCGTCACGCCTCACAGCAGATGAGCTTACGGTATGTAACGAATAATCCGTCACGATCATGTGACGATGTTGCTCAGCATATTACTCATTTAGGATTACCTGTTCAACCGTCACATGTGATGACCTCAGCAGATGCTGTTGCGTTAGCCTTACAACAGCGCATACCAGCATCAGCACCGGTTCTCGTGGTTGGCTCTTCCACGTTGCAACAACGTATTTATGAGGCTGGGTATGAGATTGTTCATTCAGCTGCAGATCATCCTGTTGCTGTTGTGGAAGGATGGTTTCCACAAATAGGGTGGTCCGATCTCGCACAAGCTGCGTTTGCTTTAGAACAAGGGGCATTGTACTTTATTACGAATAGAGATCTCACGCTTCCACAAGAGCAAGGTCTGGCGCCTGGTAATGGCTCTCTTGTTCAAACGGTGGTGACTGCTTCGGGTGTTGAGCCTCTTGTGTCAGCAGGAAAGCCAGAACCAACATTGTATCGCTTATGTTGTAGACAATATAGTTCCTCTCTTGATAGATGTCGTGTGTTAGCTGTTGGTGATCGACTTGATACGGATATTCTTGCAGCTAATCGTGGGGGATATGATTCTCTTTGCGTTTTGACAGGAGTAACTCGTTTCAGTGATGTTTTGCATGCATCCCGTGATCAGCGTCCAACTTATGTGAGTGCAGATTTACGTGGGTTAATGACTCTTCGTGCATGCCTCACACCAACATATAACCATACGGATACGAGCGTGGAGGTTTCCTATGGTGAAACATGTGCCCACTATGAAATGACATCACAACACATAACTCTTTATCATGGTAATGAAGTAAGAGAATCTCAATTCACTGGGGAAGAAATGACCTGTGTCTGTTATCTCTCCTGGTATCTTTCTGATCATCATATTGCAGCATCTTATAAAGGTTTACGAGGGGTAGAGTGTGTCTGAACGTTTAGATATATGGCTTGTTCATCATCAATGGAGTACAACACGAACCAAAGCTGTCCGACTTATTAAAAACGGTGCTATCACAGTAAATGGGCAGCTAATACAACGCCCGTCATATAGCGTCAAAGAGACTGATCAGGTTACTCTTCAGTCTGAACCTGATGACTATCATTATGTCTCACGTGGAGCACTTAAATTAGTAGGAGCACTTTCCGCTTTCATCCCTCAAGGATTACAATCACCTGCAGATCGTGTCTGCCTTGATATCGGTGCTTCCACTGGCGGATTCACACAAGTACTCCTTGAAAACGGCGCTCACACTGTTCTTGCTCTTGATGTTGGTCATGATCAACTTGCAGAATCCCTACGCACTGATCCCCGAGTGATCGACCTCAGTGGATGCAACATTCGTGACACACATCTCACCACGCTCCCAGCAGTACCAACGTACTTCGTGTCCGACGTCTCATTCATTTCATTAACGTATGTGATACCTGTCATCGCACAATTACTACAAGAAGAAGCAGAACACCACCACATTGATCTCATCCCTGAAATCATCCTCTTAATCAAACCGCAATTTGAAGTCGGGAAAGGGCACCTTGGGAAAAACGGTATTGTTGTCGATGACACTTTACGACAAGAAGCAATTGATAAAGTCACCACCTGTGCTCAACACAACGGTTTCCAGGTCTACGGATGCCAACCCTCATCAGTAACCGGAACACATGGTAATCACGAATATCTTTTATGGTTACGACCATCAGCAACCCTAAAAGATCAATGTGCTCAGTGAAAAGGATAGAAAAAACAAGATGCAAAGATCTATTGCAGTTGTTCTCCATCACAAATTAAATGCCTCAAGCGCAATCGTACAAAAACTATGCCGCCGTCTTCAAGAACACGGAATTCGTATTACACTTATTGATAACCTTGACCCATATCCTTTCGGAGTACCACGACAACTACTCCCACAAGACACAGAACTCGTCATGGTCCTTGGCGGTGATGGCGCCATCCTCGGCACAACAGAACTAGTCTACGGAACCAACATCCCTATCCTCGGCATCAATATGGGACACGTCGGATTCCTCGCAGAACTCGACCAATTCCAAACCGATGAAGCCATCGACAGCATCATCCACCAAAACTATTCCATCGAAGAACGCAACATCGCCTCAGCGACCATCACCATCCCAGGACAACCACTACAACAAGATTGGGCATTAAACGAAATCGTTATTGAAAAAACACACCGCGGAAAAATGATCGAACTAGCAGTCTCCGTCGATCACACAGAAGTCAGCTCATTCGGAGCTGACGGCATCGTTATTGCCACCCCAACAGGATCAACTGCCTACGGATTCTCCGCAGGAGGACCAATCCTCTGGCCAACACTACCAGCATTAGAAATCGTACCAATCGCAGCCTATTCACTCTTCGCACGACCAATGATTATCGGACCACACTCCGAATTAGACATCCAAATTCTCAACCATTTTGACAATACGGGTTATATTGTATGTGATGGACGTCGCGAAATGACACTACCAGAACAAACAAAAATACACATCGCGCTCGCTGAGACTACAGTAAAACTTGTGCGGTTAAATAAAGAATCCTTTACTGAACGGTTAATTACCAAGTTCCAGATTCCTGTGAATGGATGGAAAACGCAGACATCACACGATTCATGAGGAGAAGATGAGAGATGCTTGATGAAATAGAAATTCGTCATCTTGGACCAATCTATCATGCTCACGTTAGTTTTTCACCCTTCATGACAGCAATCACTGGTGAAACTGGTGCAGGAAAGTCTATGCTTCTCAGCGCTCTCAAATTAATTCAAGGGGACGCAGCTAGTACCGCACGTATTACTACTGGTAGTACCGAGACATGGGTACAAGCAATCTTTGATGTTACTGATTATACGACGGTATCAGCAATATTGGATGATGCTGGACTGATATCAGATGATCAGCCAGATCAACTGTTCATTACGCGACATGTTCCAACACGTGGTCGTGCTAAAGCAGTTGTGAATGGGTATACAGTCCCGAATACGGTTTTAAAACGTCTTACAGAACCTCTCATTGTTATCCATGGTCAAGCCGATCAAATACGCTTAGTCTCCAGTGCTCGGCAGCGCGCTTTCCTGGATCGTTATGCAGACACCCGTGATCTTGCACATCAGTATGCAGACTTGTGGAATGAATATCAGGAGAAAAAAGCGCGTGTTGATGCCTTACAAAATCAGCAGGCAGAAGCCCGTCAACGTGCTGACTATTTACGAGATTCACTCCATACAATAAACTCAGCGAACCCGCAACCTCATGAAGAAGATACTCTGCAGGATCAACGAGAAAAAGCGGAACATTCCGCACTTGTCGTTCAAGCGTTACATCATGCACTCCAATTATTGGACGCCTCTGACTATGAGTCTGAAGCCACTTATGATACGCCGAATATGACAACCTCATTAGTTGACTGTTTGCATGATATTGATACAGCCTTACGGCCAATTAGCTCTTTCTCAGAGATCAGTTCCTGCTTGAACCAATTATCTGATATTTCCACCATGGTCGCCACCATTAGCAACATGTTAACCAGTCAGCTACAAGCATATGATGATATTAGCAACATTGATATTGACACGATTAATGAACGCATCCATGAGTTACATGAATTAACACGACGGTGGGGACCATCACTGGATGATGTGCTTGCCTGGAAGCAGGATGCTGAAAAAGAACTCGACAGTCTAGATACCTCACCAGAAAAGATACACAAGCTGACAGAAGAAGCAAATAACGCGTATCAAAACGCGTATCAGGTTGCTCAACAACTCCATCAACAACGCTTACAAGCGTCACAGCATCTTGCTGACGAAGTGAATCAAGAATTATGTGCCTTAGCGTTTAAAGACGCCACATTTTCTATCCATTTCGATACACTGAAAGAGTTAAGCGCAACTGGTCTAGACACCATAACTTTCCTGTTTTCTGCATTCCATGGAGCACCTGCTCAAACCTTTTCAAAAGCAGCATCTGGGGGAGAGCTCAGTCGACTCATGCTCGCCCTAGAACTGTGTGTTGCACGACAGACTCAAACAACGCATTCATCCGACAATATGCAACGTCGTACATTCATCTTCGATGAAGTAGACTCCGGCGTTGGTGGACAAACTGCGGTTGAACTCGGAAAACGTTTAGCCCAATTAGCGCAACATGAACAAGTCATCGTCGTTACACACCTTCCACAAGTAGCCTCATGGGCACAACAACAATGCGTAGTAGAAAAAACTAATAGTGATCATGACACTGTAGAAACAACCGTGCGAACAGTTCACGGTACTGACCGTGAAACAGAAATAGCACGTATGCTGTCAGGAACCAGCGACACTCTCGCACAACAACATGCACACCAACTCCTCGCTAACAGTGTTCTTTCACACAAGGAAGAGAAATAACCATGGAATATCAAAGTCAAGCAATCGACCCACCACCAGAAAAAATAGAACGACGCCATGAGACCCTCAGCATCAGCGCTGAACGATTAAGCCAAGTTCGCTACGCCTTCATTGTTCAAACAGAAGACGGAATACCTTCGGCCTACCAACAAGCAGCATTAGAATACGCTGACGCCGTACTCTTCGGATGGCCAGATAATGATGATGACCTACAAGAACCCACCGAATACGATACAAAACTTATCCAGCAATGCATCCAATCCACCGAACTTCACCTCACCACTTTTTGTGCTGCAGAAAAAAACAATAAAACCAATATCATGGCAGACAACCTCATCCAAATAGCAGACAACATTGCTCAAATACGAAAAATCTACCAACCTGATTTCCTTGTTCCAACCTTCGCAGAAATCAAACGTGTCGTTACTGAAGAATGGAACCAAAACATGATCCTCATCGGATCAGATATCGATGAAAAAGACCTACACAGTGGATTCCAATCAGAAATTAACCCACTCGGAACACAAGATGAATAACCCAACACCACAACGTATCGGCCTACTCGGAGGCACCTTCGACCCCATTCATAACGGGCATCTTCTCGTCGCAGCCACCGTTGCACAAGAATGCCAGCTCGATGAAATCTGCTTCATCCCAACACAACACACAACTACAAAACAAGAACAACACGGCGCCAACTCAGAAGACCGATACGCCATGACCCTCTTAGCAACCATCAACAACCCACACTTTACCGTGTCACGCGTCGACATCGAACGACACACAACCACCTACACAATCGACACCCTACACGACATCAAAAAACAGCATCCCACAGACCACCTCTTTTTCATCATCGGAGCAGACAATTTCAATACATTCTATGAATGGAAAAACTATCAAACAATCCCACTCCTCACACACCTCATCGTCGTTACCCGACCAGGATATGCCCTCCGACCATGCGAAGAAATTGGCCTCGCCAGAGAAAACATCACCTTCCTTACCATCCCAGCACTCGATATTTCCTCCACAATGATTCGTGAACGGCTCCATCATCATCAAACAATTCACTATCTCGTACCAGATCCAGTGAATGCTTATATTCAGAAAAAAGGTTTGTATGTATCCTAATAAGTGTCTTATCGCCTTTGTAGAGTGAAAAAGTAACCTAAGACCAATTTATGTTGGGAGAGAACCAGGGTGAGTTCGTTACTCAAAGGCGCACCAAAGAAGAATCTTGTTCTTGTTACTGGTCGTGCTTATCCAAAGCTTGCTGATGACGTTGCACAACAGCTTGGTATTAATGTGTTAAAAACAACCGCATATGACTTTGCTGATGGAGAGATTTACTGCCGTTATACAGAATCTGTCCGTGGTGCTGATGCCTTCGTATTGCAGTCACACACACAACCAATTAATAAATGGATTATTGAACAATTAATCATGATTGACGCAATGAAGCGTGCTTCTGCGCGTTCAGTAACCGCAGTTGTTCCATTTCTTGGATATTCTCGTCAAGATAAAAAGCATCTTGGTCGTGAACCAATTTCTTGCCGCTTAATTTTTGATCTTTTCGCTTCAGCTGGTGCTGACCGCATCATGTCAGTTGACCTTCATGCTGCACAATCTCAAGGATTCTTCAACGGTCCAGTTGACCACTTACAGGCAATGCCTCTTCTCGTCAGCTATGTTCGTGACACCATGAACACCGATAATATCGCTGTTGTTTCCCCTGATGCAGGCCGTATCCGCGTCGCAGAACAATGGGCAGCCCAACTGAACGGATGTCCATTAGCCTACATTCATAAAACACGTGATGTCACCCGCGCAAATCATGCGGTCTCTAAACGCGTTATTGGTGATGTCGCTGGCCGTGATTGCGTCATTACCGACGATATGATCGATACCGGTGGAACCATTGTTGGTGCTTGCGCTTGCCTCAAAGAAGCAGGAGCTAAATCCGTCACCATCGTTGCTACCCACGCACTCTTTAACGGTGACGCCGTTAAGAACCTCAAGGAATGCGGCGCTCGCGAGGTTATTGTAACTGATACGGTTCCAGTTCCTGAAGAAAAACGTTTTGATAACCTTACTGTTCTGTCAATTGCCCCATTACTTGCAGATGCAATGAAGGCAATCTTCAGTGATGGATCTGTTGCTGGATTATTCCAGAATTATGATCATAGCGGCCAGAAGTATCTGAAGGCTTAAAAATTTTTTAAGAGAAAATAGCAAGTCAAAAACTTTTTTTAAAAAATAGAGTTTTTGACTTGCTATTTTCTTTTTTCTTTGGCATAATAATTGAAGTCAAGTTATTGACATTCCCCCATGGTGTAATGGCAGCACACGGGTCTTTGGAACCCTTAGTTTTGGTTCGAATCCAGATGGGGGAACTTTTTTATCTACTGTTCTTTGTGTTTTTCCTCTTTTTGTAACGTTTTCTTTGGTTTTATGTGTTTCCTCCCCAGATGTGTTAAGTTTTAAACGGCAATAAAAGTTAACTATCTTTTGTATAGCGATAGTCGGAGAGGGAGGTTGGCATGTCTTCTTCGAATAATCAAGCGAGCAAAAAGTTAGGTTTTGGATCCGTTTATCTTTTAGGTGTCAACAGTGTAATCGGATCTGGGGCTTTCTTACTTGTTCAAACAATTTACGGATACATGGATTTATCATCCGTATTTGTCATTATTGCTGCAGCCGTTTGTGTTACGATGGTTGCCCTTTGCTTTGCTGATTTGGCAGGACGATTTACAGGCCCTGATGCGGCATGGATTCATACAGCGAAAGCGTACGGTAAATTCACTGGATATGAAGTTGGTATCTTCATTTGGTTCCTTGGTGTCTGCACCATTGCAGCTGAAACTGTCGCTTTCTTCATTACCCTTAAATCATTCTTCCCGATCTTTAACAACGCAAAGATTTGTTTCTGGTCAGAGGTCGCTATGGTCGTCCTCTTCGGAATTATTAATCTTTTTGGACAATCATTAGTCAAATGGGTTAATAACATTTCTTCTGGTGCAAAGATGAGCATTATCATTCTGTTCATTGTTATTGCTGCATTCTATTTGCACTCTCAAGATTTCCACCCATTGATTACAGCTGCTGCGACAGCCAGTGCTGGCGGATTCTTCCATCAATTTGGAATGGCCTTCAGTGATGTGTTCTACATGTTCACTGGATTTAACTTCATTCCAATTCTGGCATCACAAATGGATCACCCTGAAAAGAACGTTCCTCGTGTCTTGATCGTCGTTATGGTCTCATGCACAGTTTTGTATGTTTTGATGGCTCTCTTCGCTATTGGTATTCTTGGCCCATCAATTGTTCACTATAGCCTTCCAGTCGCAGTTGCTTTACGCGCAGCTGTAGGAACATGGGGATATGTAGTTATTATCATCGGTATGCTGATTTCCATCTTTGGTGTTGCCTTTGCTATTAGCTTTAGTGCACCATTGCAGTTAGCTTCTTTGGCTGACCCAACCCATGGATTCCTGCCAGCAGGTTTGACTCGTAAGAATCGTTTTGGTTCTCCATGGGCTTCTGTCGTGGTAACTACTGTTATCGCTGCAGTGCTCGTTTCACAGTCCTACTTAGCTCTTGTCAACATGCTCGTGTTTGCTTCCTTCGTTCAATACGTTCCAAGTATTTTGTCTGTCATTCACTTCAAACGTACAAACGAGTATCCAAGCACCGGTTTCCAATTAAAGGGTGGTTATATCATCCCGATCTTGGCATTGATTGTTTCTGCATACATGATGTTCCAATTCGATTTGGAAACATTTGCTATTGGCATTTGCGTCGCTATTGTTGCTGGTCTGGTGTTCTTCATCAATAAACCTATTGAAAAGCATCATCAAAAGAAACTAGCAGCAAAATAAAAGAAGTACTGACAGATTAAGGCTGAAGAATTGATATTTCTTCAGCCTTTTTTGTTCTTTATGCGGTGGTGATTTGTTTTTATTGCTGAGATTATTTTTCTTTAATGAAATCTTCATCTCTTTACAATATTGTGTGAAATAGTCGATATAAGAGGAACTTTTTCAAAACTGAAAAATTGTTATCTAGGAAAGTGGTGAAGTATGGCTCTCGATGCAGCGATTCTTCTTGCAGCAGGCGGAGGGACACGAATGAAGACAAGGATCCCAAAGCCTCTTTTCACTCTTGCAGGGAAGCCGTTTATCATCCGTATTATGAGTGCTGTGGATCATCTTCATCCGCGTATTATGTCTGTTGTAACTCGTTATGGGAAAGAACAAGTAGAAGCAGTAGCTTTACGTGCGTTCCCTGATGCTGTTATGGTACATCAGGATGCTCATCCTGGAACTGGTCGAGCTGTCCAGTGTGCTCTTGCTAGCTTAGAAGAACGTATTAATCAGCTTGATCCAGAACAAAATGGTTCTATTTTGATCGCCGCAACTGATATGCCGTTATTAAATACAGCAACCTTAATGACCTTATTAGAAGCGCATGATCATTCAGATGATGTTGCCACTGTCTTAACCACGCATTTAGACAACCCGTATGGGTATGGTCGTATTGTTCGTGCTGCTGACCAGTCCGTTGCCTGCATCGTTGAAGAAAAAGATGCTACTGATGCGCAACGTCAAATTACAGAAGTGAATACATCGGTATATGTTTTTAAGACTTCAGTTTTGAAAGCAGCGATTCGTAATTTGAATTCTCATAATGCGCAAAACGAATTCTATTTAACTGATGCCATGGAATTTGCTCGACAGTATGGTCATGTTGGTGCCTGTGCAGCTCCTGATTCACTTGCTGTTGAAGGCGTTAACGATCGTATTCAGTTAATGAACTTAGCAAAAGCGTATAACCGTCGTATTTGTGAATATTGGATGCGTGAAGGCGTGACGATTTGGGATCCAGAAAGCACTTGGATTGATGATGAAGTGCGCTTAGGGCATGATGTTGAGCTGCTTCCAAATACTTTCTTACGTGGTCGTACAGTTATTGGGGAAGGTTCTTTGATCGGCCCGGATGTGGAACTCGATACCATGATTGTTGGGCAGAATGCGCATATTCATCGTGCTTTAATGCAGCAGAGTACTGTTGGTGCTTGTGCTGAAGTTGGTCCGTTCTCTTATATGCGTCCAGGATGCGACTTAGGTGCGTGGGCAAAACAAGGTACCTATGTTGAGATGAAGAAATCAACGATTGGTGATAATACAAAAGTTCCTCATCTTAGTTATATTGGAGATTGCACTATTGGCGATCATTCCAATATCGGTGGTGGAACAATCACTGCTAACTATGATGGAGTTCATAAGAATAAAACAATTATCGGTTCTAATGTTCATGTTGGCGTCGATAATATGTTCGTTGCACCAGTTGAAATTGCAGATGGAGTAACAACAGGAGCTGGTGCTGTTATACGACATTATGTTCATCGTGGATCATTAGCTTATTCTGAAAACACGCAACATGAAGTTCACAATTGGCATCCAAAAGCACAATGATGCATGCCAGTTTTGATGAAAGAAATTAAAGGAGCATATCTTTATGAGCATGAATGAAGATTCCATGCAATGCATTACCGTTGCTGCTAATGCAGCAAACGATATGAAAGCAACCAATATTGTTGCTATCGATGTTTCGGACTCTCTCGCTTTAACTGAAGCTTTCCTCATCGCAAGCGGATCAAATCCACGTCAAATTATTGCTATTTCTGAGGAAATCGAAAAGCGAATTTTCCTTCAATTCCATCGTAAGCCATTCTCACGTGAAGGTATTAGTGAAGCACAGTGGATCCTTCTTGATTTCGGTGATTTTGTTATCCATGTCATGGATACCGAAGCTCGTGATTTCTATGGTTTAGAAAAACTGTGGGAAGACTGTCCACGCTTAGAGATTAAACTCGAGAATCCTGAGGAGACTGAATGAATCAACTATCTGAGACAGCCTCTCAATCAGCAATGAAACAATCCATTAAAGTTTCATTACAATCATCCGCTGACAGAGCAGCTCATTTACCAAGTCGTGTGGTTTTTATTCGCCACGGTCAAACGAATGGTAACTCTCAAGGAATGATTCAAGGTTCAACAGATATTCCTTTGAACCAGCATGGTCGCTGGCAAATTCAACAGACAGCGACTGCATTACGTCATCTTTTTATTGATCATGAATCAGACATGTTAGGAACGATTAGCAAACCTGTTTCTAAACATATTGTGATCGCTTCTGATCTTTCCCGTGCTGATGAGACTGCACATGCTTTTGCTGATCCATTGAACCTGACTGTTCATGATGATGAACGTTTACGTGAACGTTATTTTGGGGAGTGGGAAGGTCAATCAGTTCAAAAGCTTTACCAGCAAATGCCAGAAGATATTATTGGCTGGCTTGATGGTGATGGATCAGAATTAAAGCA
Source organism: Aeriscardovia sp. (assembly GCA_017538895.1). GTDB lineage: Bacteria > Actinomycetota > Actinomycetes > Actinomycetales > Bifidobacteriaceae > RGIG7107. The sequence goes on from JAFYHY010000013.1 coordinate 49,922, forward strand.
TCATGCTGAATCGAAGCTACATACTGGTGAACGTGGTGCTCAAGCGGTTTTAGAGTGGATGCAATCCTGTGATCGTGATACAGATCTTTATGTGTTCGCACATGGGTCAAGCATTGCTCAAACAATTACGTACCTTCTTGGAGGACGTAGTCAACACACAGAAATTATGTATGAGAATTTGATCCCAATGAATAATGCGTTTTGGGCTGTGATGGTTCCACAAATGCATCGAGATGGTCATATTTCATGGACACTTGTTTCTTATAATGAAGGTCCGGAAATTGCGCATCATCTTGATTGGGACAGAGACGAGCAATAATTGTGGATAAACAACAACGCAAAACGGTAACAAAGAATATCTTTAAAGATCTGTCCTGGGCGCAAATCATCGCTTCCGGCTTATCAGCAATCACAGTATTTTTATTGTCAGCGCAAATTGGTCTTGCAGGAGCAATTATTGGTGCCGCGTTAGCATCTGTTATCTCAACTATTACCTCACAGTTGTATCGTAATATCATCAACGAAGCCTCTCGTCATATGAAGAATAGATTAGGTACTTCAGACGACGAGGGGAGCGATGATGATCAGGATAGTGAGGAACAACAATCTGTAGCAGGCCGACAGTTATCGGCCTCGCCAATACCACGTACTGCAAGCTCCTCGCCACGACAGTCTACTGGATCATCACGGCCGCGACGTACCGCATCTGGATCTTCGACATTGGTATCAGCACGACCAATGACTTACCATATTTCTAGCTTGAGTGCAACAGAAAAAAATAAATCTGCTCGTACAAAGATTATTGTGGTCACTATCGCGTCCGCTTTATTAACTCTTGGTGTGGTAAGTGGAGCTATTATGCTTCTTACTGGCGGTCATGGTACAGATGCGATTGTTCGTGATGCAGTTACTGCAGCACGTGTAGTGAAAAAGAGCACTCACATGTCAGAGAATCAACAGGATAAAAATGATGTCACTGATTCTTCGACAAGTAAGACCTCCTCATCATCAGAATCTTCAGCACCATCTTCATCAACGATGAATAATGACTCCTCGTCATCCTCCTCATCGTCAACGTCATCACCATCCTCCTCATTGCGATCATCAGAAACGTCACAGCAGACATCCTCCTCATCACATGAGGACACCACTTCGCCAAGCACCACGTCATCATCTGATACGCATGACAGTGACACATCCCAAACGTCTTCTAATAGCACGCAACAGGACACGTCCACTAGCACGAATTCTTCCACTACTAATAGCGGATCAACCTCGTCAAGTTCCTCAGCAAAGAAGAAAAGTGCTGATACAACATCAACAACCAGCACATCAACAACAAGCACGACAGGAAACAACACAACAAAATAGAAACGCCCTGTTGCTATACTGTGAGAACGTGATACACTGTACTAAGTTCCTTTTGGGGCTATAGCGCAGTTGGTAGCGCATCTCCATGGCATGGAGGGGGTCGGGGGTTCGAATCCCCCTAGCTCCACAAATTAGATAAGGCGATGAAATTGATTTCATCGCCTTATTTTTTAATATACGACATGAAAGATAACGTATGAAGCACAACAATCCGCTTTCTCGACGGTTGCCAATGACATGCGCAGCGCTTCTCACTGGTATCATGACGCTTTTCTGCAGCGCATGTGGCAACATCAGTGCTGTTAATGCAGCTGAATCAACAGGACCAACCATCACTATTGGTATTGAAAATGATCTTCCAGGATTAAGTCTGCAACAAGGTAACCAATATTCCGGATTCGCTGTTGATGTTGCTGAATATGTTGCCGACCAATTAGGGTATGCGCCTAAGGAAATCATTTGGAAAAATGTTCCTATCGCTGACCGTGCCACCATGCTAAACGATGATGCCGTTGACATGATTGTTGGACCGTACGCTATCTCCAACGCTCACAAACAAAACGTTGATTTTGCAGGACCATATGTGAGTACAGGCCTGAAACTCTTAGTGAACAAAACCAACACCAGTATCACCGGCCCACAATCCTTAGCCGGCAAAACCATTTGTACATCAGCAGGAACCGTTGCTGCTCAAGAAATAACAAAAAACTTCGGCACAACCGTCCATCTCATCCAATACCCAACCTACGCGCAATGCGTCACCTCCTTACTATCAGGAACCGTCGATGCAGTAGCAGCAGACGGCATCATTCTCGCAGGATTAAACTCAACCAAAGGAGACGGGTACCTCAAAATCGTAGGACAACCATTCACCAAAGATTACTACGGAATCGCAGTAAAAAAGAATAGTCCAGGACTCGTCTACCAAATCAACCAAGCACTCAAAAAAATGGTATCAACCGGAACCTGGAAACGTGACTTCAACACTGCAATTGCTAATACCGGATACACCATGAACACTGCATGGAACTTACCAACAACTTTTGATGCTCAAATTTCGCAAGAAACAGATTCATCAACGTCACAATAAGAATAATAAAAGTCGAAATCGTAAACGATAATCGCGATATAAGGTATTGACGATCAGTAATAAATAAGGAATTGCATGTCTGACGAGACAAAAAAACCAAAAGAACAATATACAGCGGAACCTCAATGGAGATACAACGCTGCACTAGCACAAGACATCGAACTAAAATGGCAAAAAGAATGGGATGACACGGGAGCCTTCTACGCAGCAAACGTCAAAGGCAACCTTGTCAACGGTAAAGGCGACCATGCCGGCACCCAAAAACCATACTTCGCCATCGACATGTTCCCATTCCCATCAGGAAAAGGACTCCACGTCGGACACCCACTCGGATACATCGCCACCGACATGATGTCCCGCTATCACCGCATGAAAGGCGAAAACGTCCTCCATGCTATCGCCTTCGACGCATTCGGTCTCCCCGCAGAACAATACGCCGTCCAAACCGGCCAACACCCACGCATCACCACCGAAGAAAATATCGCCAATATGCGACGCCAACTCCACCGCATGGGACTCAGCTTCGACAGCCGACGATCCTTCGCCACCACCGACATGAACTACGTACAATGGACACAATGGATCTTCTCCCAAATTTATAACTCATGGTACGATCCAACCTTCACCCGCCCAGACGGAGGACAAGGATCCGCACGACCAATCAGCACACTCATCGACCAATTCACAAACGGCACTCGCAGTATTCCAGGACATGCTGGAGCACAATGGAGTGATTTGACTACACGTGAACAGGAAGATGTGTTAAACGACTTTCGTCTTGCGTATATTTCTAAAGCTCCAGTGAATTGGGCTCCTGGTTTAGGTACGGTTCTTGCTAATGAGGAAGTCACCGCTGATGGTCGTTCTGAACGCGGTAATTTCCCGGTCTTTAAGCGTCAGTTACGTCAATGGTCCATGCGTATTACTGCGTATGGTCATCGACTTATTGAAGATTTGGAAACTGTGGATTGGCCTGACAAAGTCAAAGCAATGCAACGCAATTGGATTGGTGAATCTCATGGTGCTGCTATTCACTTTGATGTTGATCGCGTAGCTGATGGTTTAGATATTTACACCACACGTCCTGACACTATTTTCGGTACAACCTTTATGGTGATTTCACCAGAACACCCATTATGTGAGAAGGCTCCTGCAGAGTGGCCTGTTGGTGTTCCAGAACAGTGGACTGGGGGATATGACTCACCATTAGAAGCTGTTCGCGCGTATCGTCAAGCTGATGAAGCAAAAAGTGCTGCAGATCATGTGTCTGATGGTCAAACAAAATCCGGTGTGTTCACTGGCTTATATGCGATTAATCCTGTTACTGGTCAACAGTTGCCAATCTTTACTGCTGACTATGTGCTTATGGATTATGGTTTTGGTGCCATCATGGCAGTGCCAGGTGGTGACCAACGTGATTATGACTTTGCAACAACATTCGGCTTACCAATTGTGTACACGGTTCTCCCACAAGGTGTGATAGTTGATGATCTTGATGGATCTCAACCAATGGTTACTAAAGTGGGTACTGTTATTAATTCCGCTACTGAGAGTACTGCGCATGGTCAGCAACCATTAAGTCTGAATGGTCAATCTGTTGCCGATGCGACCTCCACTGTCATCACATGGTTGGAAGAGGAGCAGATTGGGAACGGTGTCACTTCTTACCGTTTACGTGATTGGCTATTCTCACGTCAACGCTACTGGGGAGAACCATTCCCAATCGTATACGATGAGGACGAAGTGCCACATCTTCTTCCAGCAGATATGCTTCCAGTCCGTTTACCAGACGTTCCTGATTACACGCCAAAAACATTCGATCCTGATGATGCTTCCTCAAACCCTGAAGCACCATTAAGCCGTAATACAGAATGGACAACTGTCCAATTAGATCTTGGTGATGGTCTAAAAACGTATCATCGTGAAACGAATACCATGCCTAACTGGGCCGGATCATGCTGGTACTATTTGCGTTATCTTGATCCACAGGATGACACATATTGCGTTGATCCATCTGAAGAAGCTTATTGGATGGGACCAGATCATAATGCTACTGCTGGTAAATCTGGTGGCATTGATCTGTATATCGGTGGTGTGGAACATGCTGTTTTGCACTTACTGTATGCACGTTTCTGGCATAAGGTTCTCTTTGATTTAGGGTACGTGAGCTCTTCTGAACCATTCCATAAACTGTTCAATCAGGGATATGTTCAAGCCTACGCATACACGGATTCACGTGGCCAATATGTTCCAGCAGCTGAAGTCATCGAAACAGTTGAGGGCTCCTATCATCAGTTTGAATGGAACGGTGAAATGGTTAACCGTGAGTTCGGTAAGATGGGTAAGAGCCTAAAGAATATCGTTACCCCAGATGACATGTATGAAGAGTATGGTGCTGATACCTTCCGTCTCTATGAAATGTCAATGGGACCATTAGCGGAATCCCGCCCATGGAATACGAAAGATGTGACAGGATCACTCCGATTCCTGCAACGCTTATGGCGTAACTGCATTAATGAACAAACTGGATTATCAACAGTAACGGATGAGGCCCCAGATCTGAAAACATTGAAACTTCTCAACAAGACAATTGCAGAAGTGACTGATGAGATGGAAGGCATGCGACCAAATACTGCTATCGCAAAATTGATCGTTCTAAACAATCATCTCACCTCATTACCAGCTGTCCCACGTGCAGCAGTTGAACCATTGATCCTAATGGTTGCTCCAATTGCTCCACATATTGCTGAAGAATTATGGAATCGTTTAGGACATGACGAATCCTTAGCTCATGCTGATTGGCCTGTTGCTGATCCACAGTATTTGGGTGCAGATCTCGTGACTGCAGTCATTCAGGTTAAAGGAAAAGTTCGTGCCAAACTTGAGGTACCATCTGACATTACTGAAGAGGATCTTCGAGACCGTGCACTCCACTCTGAGGGCATCGAAAAATGGATCGGCACTTTGCCTCCACGTAAAGTAATTGTCAAAGCTCCGAAGATTGTTTCCATTGTGCCATCTGAGTGAGAGAATCTAAATAGTAGATACAGGCAATGATGCTGTGGCATCATTGCCTGTATCTGTCCATAATCAGATAAACCCGTGATATAGGTTATCGTCGAAAAGAGGAACGAATGCCTTCTATACAACTCGCACGCGGTGTAGCTGAAGAACTTTTCCCTTATGCAGGATTCCCTTCTAGTGAAACTACTGCTGAGTCATCTCATCATCTTATTTTTGTTGATCCAGATTCCTATCAGTCTCGTATTTTTGATCGCGCTGTGATGCGTGGTGATGGTTTCTTTGAGGCTATTAGTATTATCGATGGAAAGATTCCTGTTTCTTTAGATTTACATTTGCAGCGTCTCGCTGAAAGTGCTGCTAGTTTGGATATGCCTGAACCTGATTCAGAAGCTTTCCGTGACGCTTGCTTAGAACTGATCCGCCGTTACGATGGTGGTCATGATGATCCAATGCTTCGTATTCTTGTGTCTCGTGGTGCTGATCCAGGAACTGGTATTGGACGTCGTCATCATCCAGGTATGCCATCCGTTTGGATGTATCTCGATGGTGAAGGTGAACGTCATGAGACCACACCATTAGCAATGGTATCCTTATCCGCTGGACGTGATTCTACCGTTGCAGCAACCTCACCATGGCTCATGCTGGGTAATAAGACATTAAGTTATGTGGTCAACATGGCTGCTGAACGTGAAGCACATCGTCGTGGTGTTAATGACGCGCTCTTCGTGACCACTGACGGGTATGTTCTTGAATCCCCACACGCGTCCATCGTGGCACGTTTTGGTGATCATTTAGTGACCCCAGATCCAAAGATCGGTATTCTCTTTGGAACCACACAACGTGAACTGTTTGCTTTCGGTCGTCGTCACAGTATGACCACCACCTATGAGAAACTATCTGTTGATCAACTCAAAAAAGCTGATGAAGTGTATCAGGCACGTGGCGGTTGGATCATTCCAGTTTCTGAATTAGATGGTGTCTCATTCACTGTGAATACGCAATTTGTTGCAGACGCCAACTATGCGCTCCACTATGAGCAGCCAGAACAACAGAAAGAGTGGGCAAACGACCCCTATCGTCGTTAATCACTAAGAGTGTACGATGAAGAAGGAAGTAGGGAAGTGTCCACGTGATTCTTCTGTCTACTTCCTTCTTTTTGTTATCGCTCCTTAACGTGAAAGCATGAGAAGACTATGACGAGTTATTCTAATCACCGATCAGCCACCTCACCGGTACGATCCCTTTTCCATTACCCAGAAACTTTTCATGATATTGCGCCCATCACCATCATTAATGGTGGGGATGATTATCTTCACTATCGCGAGCTCAAAAAAATCACCGCACTATACCAATCGCTGATGCCAGATAGTGAGGTAATTGATCTGGATGCAGGAGCGACCGATCCTCTCACCCTGAATAATGCGTTAGGCGCCTCCTTATTCTCACCATCCTCATTGGTGATTCTCCGGAAGCTAGAGAACGCATCAGACGCGTTAATCACCGCGTTAAACCGCTTCCTTCAATCCTGCAAAACAGAAACCGATCCCTCAGAAACACGGTTAATTCTATCGAAATCAGCAGGACAGAAAGGACAAGGCATTGTTAACACCTTAAAGAAAAACGGTGCTCGCGTTGACACCGTGAAACCATTAAAAAGTGTTTCTGATAAAACCAGTTTCGTAATGACAGAAATACGTGATCATCATCGATCGATTGATCTTACTGCAGCACGTGAACTGGTTGCTGCTTATGGGACAGATATTTCAAGACTCATCGCACTCTGTGATCAACTCTGTAACGACTTTGATGATGATCCATTAACCCTGGAGATCATCCAACAGTATACGGCCACAGTCCCACAAACCACCGGATTCCAAGTAGCAGATACCGCACTCGCCAGTCAACCAGTAGACGCAGTGATGATGCTGCGACGCGCTTTAGAATCAGGTGTTGAACCAATCGGCATTATCGCAGCGATCGCTTCTAAATTACAATCATTAGCGTTAGTTGCTGCCTGTGATCATGGTCTGATCCCTAACACGGATCTTCCCATGGCAGGATGGGTGATGACAAAACTACGTCGACAAGTTAAAGGATTTACCTCCATAGGATTAGCACGCTGCTTTGAAGCCTTAGCACATGCGGATGAAGAAGCAAAAACTTCCTCCGGAGATGTTCCATACGCATTAGAACAAGCAGTAACCCTCATCGCCACCCACGGGCGTGACCAGTGAGAAATGATAGGATGACGAAGATGACAGTTTCAGAAATAAGCGTTTCAATACCAACCGCAGACGATATGCGTACATGCGGTGAACTCTTTGCCTCATTACTTCAATCAGGTGACGTAATTCTCTTATCTGGACCATTAGGCGCTGGTAAAACCACATTCGCTCAAGGTGTCGGTACCGGCCTCCATCTGAACGGTCTGATTGTGTCACCAACCTTTACCATCGCCCGTGAACTATACGGCACCTTCGCATCCGGACAACCAGCACACCTCGTGCACGTTGACGCCTACCGTATCGGCGGCGTCGAACGAGCAGCAGGCAGTGACATGGAATCAGCCCTATTCGACGAACTCGAATCTCTCGGACTTGACGAAGAACTCGAAGACCCCAGTGAAGGAACCATCATCCTCATGGAATGGGGAGAACAAATGGCCAACATCCTCTCCCAAGATCGTCTCGAAATCAGCATCAACCGCACTCTCACACACGACACAGACACCATTCTCACCGCTGACGGCACACGCACCATTACCTTCCACGCCAGCGGCAACCAATGGGACACCCGTTTCACAGATTTCCAAAAGCGCTTAACACAAGCGCATCTTTCATACAGAGCATAAAAAATATTTACGGTAAGGAAGAAGAACACCAATGTGCTCACACAACACGTTAATTATTGACACCACCTACGGTCTCACTATCGGTATAACAGGTCATGAACCCTACCACAATACCGACTCACGATCACACGTCGAAAACATCGAAAAAACAGTCGAACAATGCCTCACCAGTCATGGACTCACACCCGCCGACCTCACCACCATCATCGTCCTCACCGGACCAGGACCTTTCACCGGCCTCCGCGCAGGCATCGTCTTCGCCAAAGCACTCGCCTTCGCAACCGGCGCCACCCTCATCGGCCAAAACATTCTCGAACCACAAGTAGCATGGGAAGCAGCACACGCACACACCACTGAATACGTTCTCGCTGTCAACGACGCACGCCGACGTCAACTCTACTATCAACTCTTCAAAATCACACCCAACGCTGCCACACCATACGAAGCACTCACCGATATGGATATCGACTACCCACAAAATATCGCAAACACTATCAGCAACCTCTGCACCGACACCACCAGCCCACTCATCATCACAGGACACGGTGCCACCACCTACAGCATCCTCCACGACCAACTCACCAACAACGGGTACACCAACATCACCCTCACAGACCAATCAGTCACCTACGCCAACGGGGCAGAAGGCCTCACCCTCATCACCACCCTCGCCCTCAACCACTATCACCACCACGACAACACCGCCGCCAACCCACTCTACCTACGCCGACCAGACGCTAAACTACCAGCACCACTCAAACCAGTCCTCGAAAACAGCACCACCACCATCACCAACAGCGAAAACAACCTTGCACCAAACAAACGAGCCGAAGCACCAGAACAAGCAGAAGACACCGTCCACGAAGTAGAAGAAAACCTCATCTGGACCACCTGGTCAAAGGACCACCAATGATCCGATACATGAAACCCTCCGATCTCCCCATCATCGCACAACTCGAATCAGAACTCTTTACCTCCGCATCCTGGAGCCTCTCCACACTCGCACAAGAACTCAACGGCCCAGACAGAGCCTACTACGTATGCGTCGGACACCTCCCAAGCCAATCACAACTCACCGAAAACACGGCACAAGATGAAATCCTCGGCTACGCAGGCCTCTGGTATGGAAACACAGATGCAGAAGTAATGACCATCGGAGTCCGCCCACAATGCCAACACTTCGGACTAGGACGACTCCTCCTCAACCAACTCATCGAAACCGCCAAAGAAAAACAATGCACTCGCGTGCTATTAGAAGTACGCGTGGATAATGAGCCAGCGAAACATTTATATAAAACAGCTGGATTCGAGTGCATAGGAATTCGAAAACATTATTATCAGCCAGAAGATATTGATGCATTAACCATGTGTTTGTATTTAGAAAGTGTATGTCATGAGTAGTCCTCTTATTCTTGGTATTGAATCCACCTGTGATGAAACCGCAGCAGGAGTTGTTCGCGGAAAAGAACTTCTTTCTAGTGTGGTTGCATCCTCTATGGATATGCACGCACGATATGGTGGTGTTATTCCAGAAATTGCCTCTCGTGCTCACGCGGAAGCATTTGTTCCTGTGGTGACGAAAGCATTAGAAGAAGCACAAGTAGACCTATCTGACATTGATGCTATTGCTGTTTCTGCTGGACCAGGTCTTGCAGGATGCCTTGCTGTTGGTGTCTCTGGAGCAAAAGCATTAGCCTATGCGGCAAATAAACCACTCTATGGAGTGAACCACGTTATTGGTCATATTGCAGTCACACAATTACAATTTGGTGCTTTCCCAGAAAACACCTTAGCGTTAATCGTTTCTGGTGGACATACCTCACTACTTCGCGTCATGAATATTGCAACAGATGTTCAAGTCATCGGTACCACTCTTGATGACGCAGCAGGAGAGTGCTTCGATAAAATTGCTCGGCTACTTGGCTTCCCATACCCAGGCGGACCAATTGTTGACCAGCATGCACAACATGGTGATCCACATGCCCTACGCGTTCCACAAGCATTAACCACAGGACGTTCCGCACAAAACCATCCTTATGATTTCAGCTTCTCCGGTGTGAAAACCGCTGTCGCACGTTGGGTAGAACGACGTCAAGAACAAGGCAAATCAATCCCAGTAGATGATGTTTGCGCGTCACTCGCTTCATCAGTAGCTAATGTTCTAAGCAATAAAGCTATCGCAGCCTGCACACAATTCGACGCGCACACCCTCATTGTTGGCGGTGGATTCAGCGCCAACTCACAACTCCGACAAGCACTCCTTACCAAAGGCCAACAACATGGCCTTGATATCCGTGTCCCACGTATCTCACTCTGCACAGACAACGGAGCCATGATCGCTATGCTCGGATCTAACCTTGTTGAAGCAGGCGTCAAACCAAGCGCACTTGACTTCTCCATTGACTCCTCTATGCCAATGGACAAAATCGTCATGTAAACACAACACACACCTAAAAATAAGGTGAAAATAAAGTAATAAAAGCAATAAATAAAGGCACTCATTATCAGTGCCTTTATTTGTATTTCACGTATATGTAAAAATATACATATGAGTACAAACATCATGTCAGAAAACGACTTTATTTCCCAATGGGGGGGGGTCGAATTATACAGAAGACGGTTCTGATACCTTATTCTGGATTAATTTACTAAACAATGTCATGAACCTGGGATACAGCATTGGGAACAATGCTGATATTATCGCCCAAGAACATTCAGCAACAAATAAATCAGCAGGCACAAAAAGCGAAGGTAAAATTGATGTCTTCGTTCGCCCATTATCCTTGCTCATCGAACAAAAAGGACCATCCGTTGATCTTGATAAAAAAGAACAACGACAAGGTGAAGACGTTACCCCTATCGAACAAGCTCTCCGATACAATGGAGGATTAGGAACTGAAAATAGAGCTGACTGGATCTGCACCTGTAACTTCCACGAATTCCGGTTCTACGATCAACGTAGAAAAGTAAACGATGAATACGCCGCACGATACACGCTGGGCCAAATACACGATGTCATCACCTTTATTGCTAACAATCTCGTTCACAAAACAGACTACCTACATGTACAAGAAGATATTTCTAAACGTGCAGCTGATCAAGTAGCCACCATCTACAGTGCATTAGCAAAACAATACATTAATCCTGATGATCCGGAATCACACCGATCATTAGCAACATTAACCGTTCGTCTTGTCTTCCTCATGTATGCAGAAAACGCATCACTACTACAAGAACAACAATTTACTACCTTTATCGAAAAAACAGACCCAGACGATCTAGGAAACAAACTACAAAAATTATTTGAAGTCCTTGAAACACCTGAAGATCAACGTCGCTACGTGCCTCCACTTCTTAATGCATTCCCATACATGGACGGAGGATTATTTGATGATGATCCACAACACCCACTCGAAATACCACTCTTAACAGAAGAACTAAAAAACGCTTTACTCCATGCATGCGATTTTAAATGGCAAGATGTTGACCCAGTCATCTTCGGCTCGCTCATGGAAGAAACCCTCAGCCATGATGAACGACGTGTTAATGGAATGCATTACACCAGTGTCGCTAATATAAAAAAGGTCACAGAACCACTAATTTTCCAACCATTACAAAATGAATTCGATGAGCTAGTTAAAACATATACTGACTATACAAAGAACGTTAAAGGGAAAAAAGATGCTCGTGAACGCATCGTTCAATTCCATGAAAAACTTGCTTCACTCCAATTCCTTGACCCAGCCTGTGGTTCAGGAAACTTCTTAACAGAAACGTATCTCGACCTCAGAGCACTAGAAGATAAAGTGCTACATGTTCTATATCCTGGAATAGGAAAAGGACAAGGATACTTTCCTTTAAATGGAGAATCAGAAAGTCTTATTAAAGTATCTTTGAAACAATTCCATGGGATTGAACTGAATAGTTTCGCTGTTCAAGTTGCTAAAACAGCATTATGGATCGCACAACAACAAGCATTAGATCGCACTGCCGCAGTCATGGATGCTCAGTTTAGTCATTTGCCCCTTGAACAAAGCGCAAATATTTATGAGGGCAATGCTCTTCAATATGACTGGAACAACCTTATCCCAGCAGCAGACTGTGATTACGTGATGGGTAACCCACCATTTATCGGTCACCAAGAACGCAAACAGAATCCTTATCTCCAACATGATATGGAAGTAATCTACGGTAAAAACATTGATGTTGATTATTGCTCATGCTGGTATCATAAAGCAGTAGACTATTATCGAGATAATCCGAATGGTCAATTTGCTTTCGTTTCTACGAATAGTATTACGCAAGGAAAACAACCAGCTTTCATCTTTAAACCACTCTGTGAAGAAAGATGGCGTATCAGTTTCGCTCATCGTACGTTTGCATGGGATTCTCAATCGAGTGATAAAGCACACGTACATGTTGTGATTATCGGCATGGATACGAAAACAGACACGTTACAACCACCAGTCTTGTATACATATCACAGTCTTACTAGTGAACCAACTGCATTAGTAGTAAAGCATATTAATCCTTACTTGTTAGATACGCCAGATATATGGATTACTACTCGTAAGAGTTTGCTTTCTTCTGAATTATCATCAGCGTTCTTTGGTTCCATGCCAAATGATGGTGGTGCATTACTATTAGATACGCGTGATGAGTATGACAGAGCCATGAGTGACCCGATCACACGACAATACGTTCACCCCTATCGCATGGGAAAAGAACTAATCAATGGCATTGATCGATGGTGTTTATGGATGCCAGAGGAGAAACCGTTACTTGCTCATACATCACAGTTCTTGACAGAACGAATTGAAGCATGCAAAACATCGCGTTTACAATCTCCTGCAAAAGCAACCCGAAAGTTAGCTGATACACCATGGAGATTCGGATCACCACATCAACCAAAAGAACAATATCTCGCTATACCAGCGTTCTTCACACAAAATCGTGAGTATATGACATGTGATTACTACACGCCAGATATCATTGCCGGCAATAAAGTCTATACCTGTGTTGATCCGACTGGGTTGAATTTCGCGATTATCGAGTCACGAATGTTTATGGTATGGCAAAAGGCAGTTGGCGGACGGTTGAAATCAGATCCTGGTTTCTCGAACACAATTGTCTGGAATAACCTTCCACTACCATCGTTAGATTCCAAGCCTGAGCTACGTGATCAGATTTGCACGGCAGGTAAGAATATTCTTACTGTTCGTGATTCCATTCCTCATGATTTACGTGACGAGATTAATAAACTTGATAATGAATCTCTCAAAGAGGATCTTCTGAAGACACGAGTGAATCTTGCTTACTTGTATGATCCTGAGAACATGC
>JAFYHY010000095.1 GCA_017538895.1 Aeriscardovia sp.
GACACAGGACTCTGATTACAGACCAGCTATTTCACAACCCATCTACGATTTCTTCATGTTCAAGAATAAGGCATTTGTCTCTGCGACACCACTTGAAATGTCTCATCCGATGTTTGAGCAACAAGGCTTTCAGAAAATCGTCATCACTCCTATCTATGACTACAAGAAAGACATGGAATTGATAGTTACCAACAGTTACTTCAAGAGGCTCAGCATCGTACTTAATAACCTCAGAGATAGCAAGCATATTTGCATATTTTACAACGTGACAAATGGCATTCTGGATATTATTGAACGACTCAACATTACCCAATACAAGATATTCTGTTCTGAGGAAAGTGTGAAGAAATTGAAGAACAGGGGAATTACTGAAGCTTATAGTCAGATAGAGTACCCATTAGCAAAGTACAACTTCTTCACATGTAGATTCTACTCGGCTTTGGATATACGCATCAGTAAGTACAAGCCAGACATCATCATGCTAACAGACCTCCATACTGCACTATGGACGATGATAGACCCATTTACAGAGGCGATACAAATACAAGGTCGCTTCCGCAAGCGTGGTGACGATGATGTTACGTACAACTCCCTGACCCATATAACAAATGTCAATCCAGAGATACCTGTACTCAGCAGGGAGGAAGTGAACAAAATGGTTGAACAGTCTGCTGTTAATTACAACATGCTTAAAGAGTGCCGAGATACAGAAGCAAATAACTTGAGGCGTAAGGCTATCAGCGATGATATGAAAAACATGAAATACCAAGACCTGATAGACGAACGAGGGGACATCAATTATTTTGCAATTGACAACCTTTATAATGAGCAAAGAGTTCGCTCTTACTACACCTCTGGTGAAGCTTTATATCAGGCTTATCTATCCACAGGTTTCTTCAACGTAACATATACTAATGTAACAGAGTGTGTAGGTGAAGATGATGTAGATAATGTGTTGGGTGAAAAAACGGAAATCGGGCAGCGTAAAAAACTTGTTGAGTTGTTGGCTCGAATTGATGATTGGTACAATGACGGGAAAATCACACACGCAGAAAAGATGCTGGCAAGAGAGCAATTGAGCACAACACCGCAGGGGGAATTTACAATCTCTGCCTATGATAAAATAGGTAAGGATGCAATTGTCTCTGCTGAGTTCAAACGCTCGTTAATCATAAGAAAGGTAAACGAGTACGACAAGGCGATTGCCAACAAACAGAGATTCTTCCCAGAAGTCCTTGAAGCTATCCGTGCAGAGTTTTCAATGGGTGAGTACATACCAAAGGAAGAAATCAAGCAGAGGCTTAAACTGATCCTACAGGAGAATGGGGTACAGTACAAAGTAACACAAGATACCATCAAGGATTACTATGATGTGACAGTCTCCAACTCCAGAGAAAAGCCATCGTTCAGTCTTAACAGCTTTAAGTTCGAGTAGGTGGATTTTTGGAGCGTGGGCATATAGAGCGAGATTTTTCAGATTTTGCACCTATTGGTGAGTATCTACATTATGCCCTAACTTTTGAGCCTGTTCACTCCTTGTGAGTGTTCGGGCTTACTTTCGTGTGCGTTAATGGTACACCACTCGACACCCCCTATAATATTTATCCTGCTATTTCTCAGATTATGCTTTTTTAGGTCATTTATAGTACCAACTCCATACAGATACCTCTACTACATATTTTAATGCCATACATCCATTTTATGTACAATAGGCTGCATCAGCGATATTAAAAATCTCATTTCTCATAAAATTGGAGGGTGTCCTAACAGTAGGTAGAGAACCCCCGAAAGTCCCCCGTCCATTATTGAATAAAAAGAATGCTTTTATAAAAATAGCAACTATTAGCTACTGTTATAAAGCAGTATATATTTATTAACTTCAAAATTCAATTCATTATGAACGGATTAGTTTTAATGCCTACGGTGGCTGAAAACCGTACAAGTTTCTTTGCTGATGCAGAAGTTGTTGAGCCAATCGTTGAGAAGGTGGAACTTCCTAATCACTTCATTCAAGCCAATACGGTAGAGGTGACTTTGGAACATCTTGCTAACGATTGTGTAACACCTGTGTTTGCTAAAGACAATGAACTGACAATTAACCACGTTTGTTTTATACATACCGTTGAGGATTGTGTAAAAGACTTCTTTCGTGGTGAACAGGTAAATGAAGCACAAGTTAGAGCAAGCCACGTAATCAAAGGGCGTGTTCCGTCTGCAATTCACAAGCCTGCAAATCAGTTGTTGGAGAGTGACAAAACCATTTACTATGAGCGTTGCGCATTCTCTATTGATGTGCCTACGATTTACCAAGACATCAATGGTAATCGTCTCTACCTATCAGTTGTGGGAGTGAGAGCCTACAATCAGCAGAATCTCTACAGCAAGAAAGTGCCTGAGTTGTTCCGTGTTGCAATAGGGTTTAAAAATTCAGTTTGTTGCAATATGTGCGTTTTCACTGATGGCTACAAAGGAGAGATAAGGGTAAGCAGCACAAGAGAACTCTACCAAAGAGTTATGGAGTTGCTTAATCAGTTTAACGCTGCAAAGCAGATTCATTTGATGCAGCAACTTTGCAACAGTTCGCTATCAGAACACCAATTTAGTCAGATTTTGGGCAAGATGAGACTTTATCAGTACCTACCAATGAGAATGCAACAACACATTCCACGTTTACTAATCACTGATACAATGATTAACAATGTGGCAAAGTCCTACATTACTGATGAGAACTTTAGCAGTTATGGTACAGACATAAATATGTGGAAGTTCTACAATCTGCTGACAGGTGCAAATAAATCGTCTTATATTGATACGTTCTTAGACCGTTCACTTAATGCTTCTGAGATTGCTATGGGCATTAACGGAGCATTGAATAATACTGATGAGCGTTACAGATGGTTTATTGATTAACTAACTTGGGGAGCATTTCAGAAATGAGGTGTTCCCCTTTAATTTTACGATTATGCAAACAATGAGTTTTAAATGGTGTTCCAAGGGTTGCTTTATTGAGGCAATAGAGGTTTTCTTAAATCCGTACTTCTACCTAATTAACAAGAAAAGTCCTAACTATGATGGTTGGGAAACTCATAAAATACAATATGGGCTCAAAATTATATATGTTACATTAAGAGCAAAAGAAGTGGATTATGATAAGCAACTGATTGATACAGTTAAGCAACCTTGGTACGCTTACAATTCTGTAAAATATGAGGTTAAGCCAAATTCATACGGAATAGAAGAAATATGGTTTATTAAAGACAAAGGTTGGTTCGTAGTAGGTGAAGAACTTACACTTTGGAGAGTTTATAGCTAAAACTATGTTCAAATAAAGAGTGTGTTCAAATTAATCTATAATGGTTGGTTTGAATGCACTCTTAATGTGTTTACTTAATACTTTGATTAAAATGAATGCAGTTATTTACGCACGTGTTTCTTCTATCGGTGATAGACAAAACACTGACCGTCAAATTTCCGACCTCTTAGATTATGTAAAATATCAAAATCTGGAGATTTCCAAGATTTTTGAGGAACATATCAGCGGAGCGAAGAAGAACATAGAGAGACCTATATTGTTGCAGGCTATTGACTACTGTAAACAAAATGATGTCTCAATCCTCTTAGTTAGTGAACTTAGCAGATTGGGGAGAAATGCCTTTGAAGTCTTAGCAGTAGTAAAAGACTTAATTGATAGTGGCATTAACCTCTATATGCAGAAGGAACAACTAACTTTACTTGATAATGAGGGAAAGCCCACCATGTTTGCACCAATAATGATAGCAACACTATCTACCTGCGCACAGTTAGAACGTGAAAACATCAAGTTTCGTTTAAATAGTGGTCGTAAACTCTACCTTGAACGTGGTGGGAAACTTGGTCGTAAAGTTGGTAGTGTTAAGACGATAGAACAAAAGAAGGAGGAACATCACGACATTATTAGTTATCTTAAACGTGGCTATTCCATCCGTAATGTTGCTAAACTCACAGGAAAAGGAATTAGCACAGTACAACGGATAAAATCGGAGTTCAACATCTAATAGTTAGGTAGGGCATCAGTAATGGTGTCCTACCTTATATTTTCATGCCGTTTATATCAAGTTTCTTACATTATTACACTAAAATCGCTACTTTTTTAAATAATTAGTGTTGAATATGGAATATTTTTCCGATATTTGCACGTGAGTTTCAAGTACCCTACGTGTAGGAGTGCGTTTTAATGGCTCAATTTAGGAAAAAGAGCGATTGATATTATCCTTCCTCAGAAACGTGGAAAATTACTAATCAGCAAGGGTAATGGCAATATGCTCACGTTTGGGATTATTGTACCCATTTATGGGAATGATATACCTCAACACGTGGGCTATTGCTTCATTATTGGCTGATAGGTAATCCACGACCTCTGGGGTGATAGTAAGTGATAGTCCCACGTTCTTTAAACAATAATACGCTGACATCTTGGGATTGGTTGGCATAGGCAATAATAGTTATCAAATAAAAAGAATTATTAAAACAATTAGATTATTCGGAATTGCACTACTTACAGTGCTAATGAGTGTTAGTTTCTCTGCTTGTAGCAGTAGTGATGATGATGACAATAATGGTGGTGGAGGAAGTTCTTCTGCATCTATTGAGGGTACATGGTACTTGAAAGCTGAGAAATGGTTTACTGACGCATACAGACCAGCAGTTCCTCTGGTCGCCTAATTAGAATTTGTGGAGATGATAAGATGGTCAATATAACAGATGTAAAACAGATTCTTCAATTTGCAATAGATGCGGAGATTAAAGTCTTTCTTGATGGTGGCTGGGGTGTAGA
>JAFYHY010000096.1 GCA_017538895.1 Aeriscardovia sp.
CCTATATTTCTTTTTCTATACTTTCTCTTCAAAACCCGCAGCCCGCAGATGAATTGCGGAACTGCGGACACGCATGAACGATTGAACCTATATAATGACGAAACGGCATGGACCTTATCCGCTGCGGGTGCCTGAGGTTCTGGAAAATACCTATCGAAATGCAGCACATAAACAGTCCACGCCGTTATACCCATTTGCCTGCATACGGGAAAAGCTCGTAGTCCCTTAGGCAGACAAAGCCAAAACGTGAGTCATTTACGAAGCCGTTTCGATGTATGGTGAAATTTTCCAGATTTCGGCACACCAGGCTCTCTTCAACGCTCTTTTTTCAGATCTCCGTTATGCAGTCCAGCACTCGGACTGCCGAAAATCGGGTGCAAAGGTAACAAAAAAATACGAATCGCCAACAAAATATATCAGAAATTTAATATTTTCGGCTAAAAATTTTCAAATATATCAATTCTTATATCGAATATTATGTGTAAAATGACACTTTAAGTAAAGGCAGGCAGTCCGAAGACCACCCGCCTTTGAAGAAGAAATCAGTCTCTCGACACCGCAAATGCGCGGTTCTTACCATAGTAGTGACCGTCTTTCTCGTCCACCTTCGGATCGAAGGAAACAGTCAGCACCTCATCCTGCTTGATGTCGAACTCCTTGATCTTGTTCTCACCGAACACCTCGAAGAGCAGCTTCTTGGGATGCTCCTCCTGTGTTTCCAATACATACTGCTGGCTCTGCCAGTCACCTTTCTCCGTTGTTCCTGACTTTGGCGGGATGACAACGATAATCTTACCTTTTAACTGCATTTTGAAAATATGTTTATTTGGTTAAACAAAAAAACTATTCCGACTCCCATTCCTCGAACCTCAGCCCGAGGGCTTCCGCATAGGACTCCAGATGAATGATACGCCTCATTCCAGAAGAATAATAGACAATCCGGCTTCCCTTGATGACGATATAGCCATGCTTTTTCAACTCCTCGCTGATCCGCAACCGTTCCTTGTCCCTACCCAATAGCTTATTGGTATTCTGTTCCAGTCCGAAAAGGACTCTCCGGTTCTCGCTCTGAAAAACTCTCTTCATGCCTTCTGAACACATCACTTTCTTTTCATCATGGTCACGTCTGAGGTTCAAAGACTTGCATATGCGCCTGACAGTCCGTTCAGAAACCCCTGCAACTTCGGCAATCTGTCTCTGACAGTTAGTAGGGAAAAGCCGTTCCACAGTTTCCCATGTCTTGTAGTTCATCTTTCCTGTCCCGGCTTTTACAAGTCCCAGCTCAGATGCTTTCCTCTGGATGCTTTTGACGCTGACACCTAACCTCTGGGCAAGCACGCCATTAAAAGTAATGGCATATTCCCTGGTCAGATGATCCAGCATTTCGTCTGTCCATATAATAGATGGTCTTGGCATAATCAGTCGTTTTCGATTCTTTTCCCACAGACAAACTTCTTGCATACGCATACATGACCGTCAGCCCTTCTCTCGCAGGATTCCACAGCACAGTCGCTACAAGTCAGGCAGTATTTCTGTCTGCACACAGGGTTAAAGTAGCAACCGAAGCAATAGAGGCTCAACGAGTCATTCTTCTCAAAGTTACTGACAGCGATCTCCTTCCTTGCCTTCTCAAGCATCTTCCAATAAAAGCGGCGTAGTCCGAAGCCATTCAGCGACGGGAACCTGTAAGTAGGTTCTTCATAGAATTCCGCTTCTTTCTCAACATAGTCGACTGCTGTCATGCCGTTCTCTCTGAGGAACTTCTCAATACGGAAACTCCAATGGAAATAAACACATTGCCGCATGAAGTCATACACCTTGTCCGTGACAATAAACAACACGAAGGACAGCAGGACAAGCCACACGAACATCTTGTTCTTGACATGGCGCCTTATCCTCTCATCAAATCTCTCAGCCGTTTCTTTCATACAGGTTATCCGTCGGATATTCGACATATTTGATCATATAGTTCAGATTGCGGTCATTACACCACGATATGATCTCACTCTGTCTGAACACCAGACCATCATAGGTGGTGAACAGCTTCTCTTCCTTATCATAGACACCATTGTAAAGACAATGCTCCTTGGTTATGAACGCGACATATTTTGTCCTTTCCCTGATTTCCGGCAATTTACTTACATCGCGCCAGCCATATTTGATATAGATTCGTATCAGGGCATGTCCTGCAAACACGGCTGAGATTGTCATGGCGAGAAACAGACAGACAAAGCAAACCGTCCCATGCACATAGAACCACCCATCACCGTCCTGTCTTCCGAATAATCTCATGGTGACAAAACTTAGGCTTAGACAGAACAACATAGTTGCAGCCAACGCCACCACAGCACTTTTGAAATTCCTTTTTTGTAGAGTCATGTATTCCTCGAAATCGTGATTCTTTGCCATAATATAACACATTTTAAATTAAAAATCAAAATGCCACTGACAGCATGGCTGCCAGCAGCACCGGGGAGTCAGAACAGGCTCCTGCCCATCGACTTATGCTCTCTGAGCTGATCCTTGTTCTGTTCTATGAACGCACGTAGGATGGAGTTGATCATCGTAGCCGTGGACATCCTGTTGATGTTACACTGTTTGAGGGTATTAATGATGTCGTTGTCTATCGGATAGACCCTGCGGTCATCATTCCTCACCCTGTAGTCATAGCTCTGGCTGCATCTGAGGAACACCTCCCAGCTGCTTCCACCTTCAGAAGATGTGTTGTCCGTCTCAGCAGGAGCCTCCTCCGGCTGCTCCGTCTTTACCTCTGTTTTTGACTGGCCGGATATGGTCTTCTGGCCTCTGATGTCCTTGACGATGCCGTCAATGTCCGGCAGCATCAGCAGGTCATCAGCCGTCGTCTCAGTATTGAATCTCTTATTCATTGTCCTTGAAGATATGGTCACAGATAAACTTGAAAGTAGGATAAACGATGTCACGCTGGTTGCTCATCACCTCGATGGTGTTGTAACGCTGCATGTCGGCCTTCACCTCGATCTTCGGCGTGACGATGCCGTATTGAGAGAGACGTTCATCGGTCTTGGCCCAGAGAGCCAGCTCAGCCTTCTTGCCGTAACGCTTGTCATGTCTGTTCACTACAAAGAAGGTCTCGGTATGCATACCGGGGAACTTCTCCTTCAGTTTGGCCAGGAAGAGGATGAAGGTTGCCGTAGAGTTCACGGAAGTTGACTCGTACTGGAACGGGCATACCACATAGTCAGCCTGTGAGAAGATAGGGATCAAGCCCTGCTGGGCGAGGTTGCCCGGCGCATCTATCAGCACCACGCCGTCCATTTCCTTCAGGTTCCGCATCAGGTTCTGGACATGCTCCTCATTAGCGATGTTGAACGGCTGCACATTATACGGGAACTTCACATCCGTATATTTCCGCTCGTCGGCCTTACGTTTCTCAGAGATAGTCTGCTGATTGTCACAGTCAATAACAAGCGTACGCTTACCAATAGAAGCGAGGTAGTTGGCAAACAGGGTACAAAGGGTGGTCTTGCCCACACCACCTTTCTGATTTCCGAATACTATTACCATAGCCAGCCCTCCCTATTTATATATAATAATGTGTAACGACTGGTGCGCTGGCATTCATGCCCACGACACGAAGATACGGCCATGACTGGCTCCAAGATAGATTTAACCATAAGAATACAAATTAAAGTTCAACTTATTCTTTCAAAGTGCCATCGCTGACGGCAAAAACAGACTCCTTTTTGGTAGGCCAATTATACTTGGAGTTGGGCCCCAGAATAAGTATTCGTTGACGATGTACTTCTCATCACACATCCATGATGGTCAACAATCATGATGCAAAGGTACAAAAAAATACTGAAACAGCCAAGAAAATATATAAATATTTAATTATTTTGTTTCACTAATTGCATTTTTGAATAAGAATATATCAATATTTATATAATTGATGGTAATCTTATAATATGCAAACATGATAATTACATAATAGCATATTATCATAAAAGCATAAGACGAAAGATGCCCCTGTCCGAAGACAGAGGCACATGGCAGAAAAAAGAAGAAGGCAGATGTTACTCTGCCTGTGCTGAATCCTCAGCGGGGGTCTCGTTGGGACTTTCCTCACCCTTCATCTCGAAGAACTTGGTGGCCACGAGTTTTATAGTGTTGTGGTTAACGTTTTCCTTATCCGTCCACTCTTCAGGCTTGAAGTAACCCTCGACGGTCAGACGTGTTCCCTTGGTCAGGAGGTTGAATGCATCAGCGTCCTCGTTGCTCTTCCATGCCTCGATATTGAGGATTGCGGAAACCTTTTTCTCAGAGTCGCCATTCTTCTCGGTGCGTCTTACGGAGATGCCGAAGCGGGCGATTGATGATGTTGCGAACTGGTTGACAGTAGCGTTGTTTACTACGAAACCTGAAATCTGAAAGTTGTTCATTGTCTTCATAACTTTAATTTTTTAAGATGTTAATATTTAAATTTTACGGTGCTTAAAACAGCAAGACAG
>JAFYHY010000097.1 GCA_017538895.1 Aeriscardovia sp.
CCACCAGCAAGCTTTGCTAAACGTTCTTGAAGCTTTTCACGATCATAGTCAGAATCAGTATTGTCAATTTCCTTACGGATCTGAGCAACACGCGCTTCTACTTCTTCCTTAGATCCGCCGCCGGCAA
Source organism: Aeriscardovia sp. (assembly GCA_017538895.1). Lineage (GTDB taxonomy): Bacteria > Actinomycetota > Actinomycetes > Actinomycetales > Bifidobacteriaceae > RGIG7107. The sequence goes on from JAFYHY010000097.1 coordinate 128, forward strand.
CAATTGTTGTTTCGTCTTTAGCAACAATAACCTTTTCGGCAGTACCAAGAACGTCAATATCAATGGAGTCAAGCTTTAAACCAAGCTCATCGGAAACAACTTGTGCACCAGTGAGGATAGCCATATCTTGAAGCATTGCCTTGCGACGGTCTCCAAATCCAGGAGCCTTAACAGCACAAGAATTGAAGGTTCCACGAATCTTGTTCAAGATTAATGTAGCGAGTGCTTCGCCGTCGACATCTTCAGCAACAATTAAGAGTGGTTTACCACTCTTCATGACTAAGTCAGCGATATGGATGATATCTTGTTGACTTGAGACCTTGCTTGAGGTGAAGAGAATGTATGGGTGATCAAGAACTGCGGTTTGATCGTCTGCGTTAGTAACGAAGTAAGAAGCAATGTATCCCTTATCGAAACGCATGCCTTCAGTAAAGTCAAGATCGAGACCAAACTTGTTGTTATCTTCAACGGTAACAACACCGTCTTGTCCTACCTTATCCAAAGCTTCAGCAATAACGCTACCTACTTCTGGATCACCAGCAGAGATAGTTGCTGTTGCAGCAATTTGGTCTTTGGTTTCAACTGGTTTTGCGTGAGCAAGGAGTTGCTTGACGATTTCTGCTGTGGCTTTTTCAATACCATGACGAAGAGCAATTGGGTTAGATCCAGCAACGACGTTCTTTAATCCTTCATGAACGAGAGATTGTGCGAGAACTGTTGCGGTTGTTGTACCATCGCCTGCAACATCATCAGTCTTTTTTGCAACTTCTTTCACAAGCTCAGCGCCAATACGCTCATATGGGTCTTCGAGCTCAATATCGTTTGCAATAGAGACACCATCATTAGTAATGGTTGGTGCGCCATAAGTCTTATCGAGGACTACGTTACGTCCACGTGGTCCAAGAGTAACTTTAACAGTATTAGCAAGCTTGTCGAGACCTGCAAGCATATACGAACGCGCTTCCTCGTCATACGCGATCATCTTTGCCATGTTGCCTCCAAAATAAACTGATACATCGGATTTATAGTATCTACTCAACAGTATTGTGTCTCACAATATGAGGCTATACTTCGAGTACTATTTGTGACATTATCACGACGAACTTATTGTTGCTAATGATTTATCGTCTTCTACACTGACAGCGCAAATTTTTTCATTGATACAAAAAACGGGAGATAAGAATATCTCCCGTATTGTTAAAGTCGAAGAATCTCAGTCGAGTTTCTTAACGCTTGTTGCCTGGAAACCTTTTGCACCACGCTCTGCTTCGTACTCAACCTTATCACCTTCGTTAAGAGTGCGATATCCATCAGCTTGAATCGCAGAGTAGTGAACGAAGATATCTTCATCTCCTTCTTCAGGAGTAATGAAACCATATCCTTTGGTTGCGTTAAAGAACTTAACGATACCAGTTGCCATATTTTCCCAACTTCCTTTAAACCGCCGTGCAAGAGAAACACCGTTCATTTCATAAAACCACTCGGCGGATGTCTTAAATCATACCGTGCAGAATGTAGCAACACACGCATTTTTAATAGTTTCAATGGAATCTTCAATTTCTATGCAAGAATCTCATTGAGAAACATAAATTACTTCGATTGTTGCTGCCAATGATGTTGATTGTTGGATAACTGTTGAGATACCTAATTGACTAGCAATTGCTTTTGCTGTGGCGGCGTTACTAGCACCGGTATACCAAATTGCGTTTGTTTCTGGTCGTGGTTGATCAGGATAATTTTCGGCAGAAACATTGGTATAGCCAGCAGACTTTAAAATTGATGCTTTATTTCCTGCGAAGCCGCTAATACCGTTATCGTTATACACAATGATCTGTGCAGAATAATTAATCGATGCAGTTGATGCGGAAGATGATTTAGCTGCTGAAGTAGTATTGGAAGACTGTCCTGAAGCAGTTGTACCTGATGTGGTTGATGTTGATGAGCTAGATGATGCACTGTTTATTGAGGAGCTTGTCGTAGAAGAAGCACTAGTACTTGTACTATTACTATGTGAAGAAAAGAGCGTTTTCATTTCTCCACTCCAGATACCCCATACGCATAACGCTAATAGGACAGTAACGATTGCTGCAGCAAGATAAGGGTATAAACGCGCAAGAGCCGATTTTTTACCACGGTGTAAACCAACTGGACCATTGGATGCATTTTCGAATTCGTCTGTAAAACTTGTTGGCTCTGTTTGCTTTTTAGACATTTCTACCCTTCTGCATATCTGTTTATGAGCTTAGTAGCAACGATAACAGTACCATTCTTTTAAGACTGAACAGAGAAAAGAGAAAATATAGCTTTGATATGTTCATTCTTTTTATTACTTTGTTATGTATGACTACACGAACATCATTGCAGCAGTTAATGGATCCATCATGGGCAGAGGCGCTTCATGACGTTGAACCAGATATTCGTCATATGGGAGATTTTCTCCGTGATGAGATACGGCATAATCGCCCTTATTTGCCTGCCAATAATAATATTTTTCGCGCGTTTAGTATTCCTGTAAATCAAGTAAAAGTTCTTCTTGTGGGTCAAGATCCGTATCCGACTCCGGGTAATCCAATAGGATTAGCCTTTGCTGTGGATCCGTCAACGCATCCTTTACCAGCTAGCTTACGTAATATATATAAGGAATTAATTGATGATGTTCATGTTCCTTTACCAGCCAATGGTGATCTTCGACCATGGCTACAACAAGGAGTAATGCTTCTGAACAGGTGTTTAACAGTTCAAGCTGGTCAAGCAGGAAGTCATCGTGGTCATGGATGGGAAAAAATAACAGAGAAAGCTATTTGTGTTCTTAATCAAAGGACACGAGAGGATGGTTCAGCTCAACCACTTGTAGCTATCTTATGGGGTCGTGACGCTCGATCTCTTAAACCGCTCCTTACCCATGCATACGTTATTGAGTCTGCACATCCTTCACCTTTATCAGCACATCGAGGATTCTTCGGTTCTCATCCTTTTTCACGAACAAACTCAGCTCTTATTCGTATGGGTGCTACGCCAATTGACTGGTCTCTTCCAGCATTACAAGAGAATTTGCCTATGCCTCAAGATGATCCAGAATTTTAGTTAATTCGCTTCTTTTCATGACTCATTTGTAAAATTAATCTTATGGCTTTATTCCCACCAACGCCCGAAGCGGCAAATGAACAAATAGTAGATCAGAATCAGCCTGGGTTGACAAGTGCTGATACTGAACGTGCCCAAGCATTGACAGCAGAGCTCCGCCAACGGTTCTCTGCTCAAGTTATTGGCCAGACAATGCTTCGAGAATCATTAATTACTTCTCTAATTGCTGGCGGTCACGTTCTGGTTGAATCTGTCCCTGGTTTGGCAAAAACAACAGCTGCTCAGACATTAGCTCAAGCAGTATCAGGTACTTTTAAGCGCGTTCAATGCACTCCTGATTTAATGCCATCTGACCTTGTCGGTATGCAGATTTTCGACTTCCAAAGTCAAAAGCTCATCACACAGATCGGTCCTATCAATGCTAATTTCGTCCTTCTTGACGAAATTAACCGTTCTAGTGCAAAGACACAGTCAGCAATGTTGGAAGCAATGAGCGAAGGTGCTGTCACCATCGGTGGTCAACGAATCGAATTACCACAACCATTCATGGTCATTGCTACACAAAATCCAATTGAAGAAGAAGGAACCTATAATCTTCCAGAAGCTCAAATGGATCGATTCTTCATGAAAACAATCATGACCTATCCAAGTGAAGAGGAAGAAGAAGATATTCTTCGCTTACTGGCAACACGTGGCACTGATAAAGTTCAAGAAACTCCATTAGAACAGCGTATTGATATTGATGATATTCAATTCCTTCGTATCTGCGCTCGTCGCGTTCATGTTAGTGACCAGATTATTAAATATGCTGTTGATCTCACCACAACGACTCGTGGTGTCGGACCGAAACCAATTAAGGGACTGGCGCAATTAGTTCGTTTAGGCGCTTCTCCTCGTGCCTCGATTGCTCTCATTCGTGTTGGTCAAGCGTTCGCTCTTATGAATGGCCGGAAGTTTGTTATCCCTGAAGATATCAAAATGTTCGCACATGAGATTCTTCGCCATCGTGTTCTTCTTACTTTTGAAGCTCTTGCCGATAATCTCACCAGCGACGAAGTCATTGATAAAGTTCTTGAGGTGGTTCCTGCCCCATGATCAAAGATCCTATTCACGCTAAGATCGAAGCATTTGGTTCACATCTAACGTTGCCAATCGTTCAAAAAGCATTAGGTAATCTCAAAGGTGAGCATATTTCAAATCAGTATGGTCATGGATATGACTATCTTGATTTACGTCCCTATGAACCAGGCGATGAAGCGCAATTAATTGATTGGAAAGCAAGTGGACGTGCAGGCCGACCAATCATTATTAATAAGCAACGTGAGGTTAATAGCACTATTTGGCTAATGTTAGATGTGAGCTCACAAATGAGTGCATCTGCGCGTAGTGGTGAAACTCTACTAACGGTAGCGGCCAATGCTCTTCGCATGTTCGCGTTACTCAGCTTAAAACGATCAGATAATATTTCTTTAGTTTTAGCTGACTCTAAAACAATTACTCGTATACCGTTTACTGGCGGATACCCAAAGTTTGATCACACGCTAACGGACGCATTATCAAGCTTGCATCCTGCACCACGTGATATGGCTTCATTATTAAGGTATGCAGAAAGTATCCATTCGCGACATAGTCTCGTCGTCATTGCAACAGATGATAGTGCAATGGATGCACGACATGAAAAGATGATTTCAGCTATTGCTCAAGATCATCCATTTGTCTTTATTTCTGTAGAACCAGTAAATCCTTTTGATCCAGCCAATACGCGTGTTCAAGATGCTCGTAATGGTAAGTATATGCCAGCATTCTTGAAAAGTAATTCTCGGGCTGCTGAGATTGATGCCCGTTCTGAGGTTTTAGCTCTCGCTTTTGATAAAGCTTTAACTCGCGAAGGAGCAACATTGCTCCGTGGTAGTTCTAGCGACGATATGCTCAACCATTTCATTCGTCTTGTTTCTACTCGTCAGAACAGTCCTCACCCTCACCAGGCTAGTCTTCTTCCACGATTAGGAGATTCTCTTAGAAAATGACAGTCCCACATATTGATAATGTGAATCTTTACCTTTACTATGCTGTTATTTTGGTAATTTTTGCGGTTGTAGCAGTCCTGCTCATCTTATTCATTCCGCATAAGAAGCCAAAAAAGATACGTACTATGAAGCATGGTATTAACCGTCCTATTGATCGTTGGACAGAACAAGCTGAAAAGATTCGTTCTGATTATCAAGTGGGTTCTATTACTGAGAACGAAGCCTATGCTCAACTAGCACGATTAGCACGATCTTTTGCTTCTGACCGTTTAGGAACCGATTTAAGTTCTAATACTCTTCTTGACTTAAATCGACGTCATCAAATAAGTAGTAAAGAACATTTCGAAATATTCAAACAAACTATTGCTGCCTTATATCCACCAGAGTTTGCAAAATCTGATCAGAATCGTGCTGCAAACGAAGCTGATGTTGATACAGCAGCTGACTGGGTTGAATCATTGATTGGCAGGTGGGCTGCGTGACAGGATTTACATGGAAATGGCCAATAGCATTAGTACTTGGCGCAGTCCTCACTATTTTGCTCATTCTTTCTGTTCTGTGGTTAACACGAGCTTCTCGTAGTAAACCAGATCCAGCAAAATTATTGGATCCAGAAGAACGGCAACGAGCTTCAGAATACGCACACAATCATGAGAAACATAGGTCATCATTCAAACGAGGAAAACGTAATGATACGGAGCCAACTTTATTTGCGTGGAATCTGAAGGATCGTATTACCTCATCCCCTATTTATGCACGATACCGTATTTATAAAATTGGTGTTTTAGTAACCAGTGTGCTCTCATGCCTTGCTTTAGCTATTTCAGTCTGCTTGGTAGCTCGTCCAAGCGCTATCGAAAATTTAAATGAAACCTCATCATCACGTGATATTGTCTTATGTCTTGATGTTTCTGGTTCTGCTTTACCATTTGATCAACAAGTTATTGCCAGTTACCTTGAATTGATACAAAAGTTCAAAACAGAACGTATCGGCATGAGTATTTTTAACTCCACTTCTAAGATGGTTTTCCCATTGACTAATGATTATTCCTTAGTCAAGCAGGAATTAACTTCCGCGTTAACTGCTTTGGATGGTGTTTCCTCACCAACAAGCATTAATAATATGACTCCAAAACAGTATCAGGAGATTTCCAATTTCTTGTCTGGCACGGAGGAACGTCCTAACGCAACGAGTTTGATTGGTGATGGTTTGGTCAGTTGTGAAGCAATGTTCCCTGGTTTCTCTGCTTCAGCTCAAACAATACAACCTCGTGTCGCGCCAGCATCCATTGTGCTTGCTACTGATAATGTGCTTGCAGGTACACCAATTTATACCCTTCATCAAGCCATGCAGCTCGCAAAAATGAATTCCATTCGTGTAGATGGTCTCTATACAGGTGATAACGAATCTCTGGATTCCGCAACAACTGCAGAATTCCGTCAACAAGTCCAGTGGGAAGGTGGAACTTTCTTAACACGACAAAATGGTCAATCAGTTGATGACCTTGTTAAAAGCATTGAGGCTCAAAAGATTACTGAAGCTTCAAAAGAACGTATGGTTAATCTCAGTGATCAACCAGATCCATGGATTATTGCACTGGGCATTCTGTTAGCAGCATTCTTTATTATGCTGGGATGGGTGAAGCGATAATGGGATTTGTTTTTATTCCACTTCTTCATAGCTGGCTTGCCACTATTATCTTTGATGTTATTCTTCTTGGTAGTTTTGTCATTGGACTGTCGCTTTTTATACGAGCACACCACAATACTGATGGTAAGCCACTAGATTGGATTCGTCGTGGTATTATCGCTCTTATTACTGTGATTATGAGTTTAGGGCCAACTGTTTTAGTATCTAATTCAACACAAGCAACCAATGGTACTGATGTCTTTTTCGCTGTTGATATTACTGGATCAATGGCAGTAAAAGATGCTACGTATGGGTCAGATACAAAAATCACTCGTATTAATGCTGCAAAAGATGCTATTAAAGGTTTGATGTCTATGTATTCAGGGGCTAATTTTGCTGCTGTTAGTTTCGGTGCGTCAGCTGATTTAGCTGTTCCTCCAACTTCTGATGTCAGTGCTATGAATAATTGGCTGAATGATTTGCAGGTTGAACCAACTGCTGTTTCTAATGGAACACTTTTAAGTGAGCCAGTGAATACATTATTGACTGCTATGCAAACAGTACATAAAGAGCATCCGAATAATATTATTGTCTTGTACTATATTTCTGATGGTAACGAGACCTCGAAGCAAACTTTGCAATCTTTCAGCTCATTACGTCAATTTGTCGATGCAGGTGCTGCCCTAGGTGTTGGTTCTACTGATGGTGGGAAAATACCATATGTCACCGCTACGATGATGAACAGTTCAGATTACGGCACAAACTGGATTGTTGATCCAACTACTCATAAAGATGCAATTTCAAAAGAAGATCCTAAAGCTCTTGAACAAATTGCAGATCAGTTTGGTGGAACTTCTCTCATGTTGAGCTCCACTTCTACTGTTAAGAAGTTATCTGCAGATACCTCTCACACATATCTTGTACGACAAACAAAACGAAAGCATATGCAACGGAACATTGCTGTATGGCCGTATGCCATTGTTCTGGTCATTCTCTGCCTATGGGAATTAGGGGTTGATCTCTATCGACAAAGGAGATTCCAGTGACAAAACACAAACATTCTGTTCGGCGTCTGATTATTGCTCTTGTCTTAGGCGTTGTTTTTCTTGCTGGAGCTGCTATAGCAATTCTGAACTGGTCTGTCGCACGTTCATATAATGCAACGGCTGCACTTCTTCGCGATGATTTAATTGCTGCTTCAGCAACGAATCCAAATTTTGATTCATTGCAAAAATCACAATCACAAGTGACGCAACAATTAAAGAGTGAGAGTTCTACTCATTTCATTCAGTTCCCTCGTGTCCGAAAAACTATTGCTCAAGGGCAACGTATTAATGATGATCTCAATAAGAATATCGCTCAGATGAAAGCTGCTGCAGATGCACGCTTAAATCAGTTGACGAAGCAGGCAGAAAAGAATAAGCAAAATCAGTCTCAATCAACTGATACGAAAAATGATGAAGCACAACGTACTGCTGAGTCAAATGATCAATCAAAACTGAATTCCCTTCTAAATGAGAATACCGTGAATAATTCATCAACGGCTGACTCAACGACAGCAACGTCTAATTCCAGTTCTAATGCGACGGAACCATGGTGAGTTTGCAAGAGTTTTATGTGCAGGAGAAAGAGTAAATTTCTCCTGCACATAAAACTCTTTAATTTCTTTTTTAGAGCAATATAAACTAAAAATAAATAATTTAAGTTCTAGTGAAAGTACAAAAGTGAAATCCGCAGAACACCAACAAGAGGATATGCCAACAGTAGATAAAAGCAATACCTCAATTGTGATTCACGATTCAGCTGCTAAGCAAGTCAGAGACTGGAGCGATATCATCAAGCTTGTTTTTTCACTCCTTTTTACTGTCGGGATTCTTTTTGTTGCAGTCTGGTTCCGCAGTACAACTGAAGGTGCTGAACAAGATATGCAGCATGCGAGTAATCGGTTCCATTGGCTTGTTCAGCTTCCATTATCATTCTTATTGTCATTAACCTTGATTATTATTGTTGCCATTGTTCTTACACAATTGCTTCTTGCTCGAATGTGGATTCAATCGGTCGTTGCCACGGTAGGGTTATTTGTTGGTTTTATTGTGTCATCTATCTTTGGTCAAATCATTGTTACGTATTTTAATGACAAATTAGGTGAAGTGATCACTCAAGCAAGTAACTGGTTTGGTGCAGGACCTTTCGAACTTTTCACGACAATCTTTGCGTTTCTTACGGCAGCAAATAATCGTGGTATTCGTTCACGTATTAAATGGTCATGGGAGACATTCTATATACTCTCCTTCATTGTTCTTGCTGCCAATACTATTACGATTACAGGGTTATTAGTATCAATTGGTCTTGGATATTGCCTTGGTCTTGCTGTACGTTTCTTAATCGGTTCACCGGGAAGTGGTGTTTGGGGTGAACAGTTAGTATCTGCAGTACAGTCATCAACTGGTATTTGCTTAACCTCTTTAAAACGTCTTCCAGATGATGAGACGTTTACAACGGAACATTTTGCGAGTGATTGCACTGAATTAACTCGTTTGTATGAAGCAACTGATACTGATGGTAGAGAGTTAATTATTGCGGTTAATGACGCGCAACAGCATGCTATTGATTACCTCGTACAGTTATGGAAAACAATCAAGCTAGAGGGACTCACATTCCATCGGTATCGTTCTGTTCATGATATGACAGAACATCACTTTACTGTTCTCTTGAGGTTGAATCAATTAAATCTCGCAACAAATACTCCTATTGCTATTGGAGAAACAACAGAATCTAATTTCTTTATTTATCAGAAACCAGACGCTACTTTTCATCCTGTTCAGTTTGATACCTGTACTGATGATCAAATTATTCATTTAATGTCTGACTTAGAAATAGCACATCAGCATGGATTAACACATCGTAATATCATGATGGATTATATCGGTCAACGTGATGATCATTCACTGATCTTAACTGGTTGGTCGAATGGTGACGTTATTTCTAATAGTGCGCATGAGCAGATTGATCGCGTGCAATTATTAGCTTTATTAAGTGCAGTGATTGGGTTAGACCGTACGATTAAGCTTGCACACCGTGTCATGGATGATAAACAATTATCCTCTATTGCTCCGTATACACAGGCTGTGATTATTCCTCTAAGTACTAAGCAGCTACCGCAATGGGATAAACATCTCATTAAAAATTTGCGTACTCGTTTAGCTGGTCTCAGCCAAGCTGAAAACCTTGAATCTGCTCAGCCTGTTCAATTATCACGTTTCAGCGTACGACGCTTTATTACAGGATTACTTGTTGTTCTTGCCTTGATTGTTGTGTTTACACAACTTAATTTTGACCAAGTTATTAAAGCAGTCCAGAATGCAGATCCATGGTGGGCTTTAGCTGGCTTTGTTATCGGTATTATTTCCTGGGCTGGATCTGGTATTGCATTCGGTTCGTTTATTGATAAAGAACAACGCAAAGGACATTATCTTGGTATTCTTGGCACACAGGCTGCTGCTAGCTTCGCTGCTGTTTCCATGCCAGCTCTCGCAGGGCCAGTTGCTGTCAATATTACCTTCCTACGTAAAATCGGCTACAAGGCTTCTCGAGCTACTGCTATCGCATCTGCTGATATGGTAGCTGAGTTTACGACAACCTTCTTAATGTTCATTGTCTTTGGAATTTTCACAGGTCAGAATGCATTACAAAATGTCTTACCTGGGAAAATGGTCATCATTGTTATCGGTATTATTGGTGCTGCATGTGCTATTGCTATGCTGATCCCAGCTGTACGTCGTTGGATTCAAAAAACCTTAATTCCTATTCTGCGATCATATGGTCAACAACTGATTGAGCTCTTTTCTCATCCAAGCACCTTAATTATTTCAATGCTTGGTTCTGTTGGTCAAAATATGACTCTTGCGATGGCATTCTGGTTCTCTTTGATTGCTTTCGGCTATCATGCTGACTTTATCGAGACAATTTTTCTTTTCCTCCTTGCAAATGCAATCGGACAAGCTGTACCAACTCCTGGCGGTCTTGGTGCTATTGAAACAGTTCTTTCAGCAGCATTTATCGGTATCGGTGTACCATCTGCTATTGCTGTTTCTGCTACGCTTCTCTTCCGCGTTGAAACCTACTGGTTACGTATGGTTCTTGGTGGGTTCTACATGAAATGGATGGAAAAGAAAAAACTACTGTAATTGTAATATATTGTAAATAGATTGAAAGCTAAAGTAATTTTCTACTAATTTCAATATATTAGGCAATATATAGCGCTATTATTTTAAAGATATTGTGTGATAGGGATTATTATTTTTAAGTATCATTATCACACTTGGAAAGTAAGGAATAATTATGGCATATAATAAAGCTGATCTTATTTCTAAGATCGCACAAAAGTCTAACCTCACTAAGGCACAGTCTGAAGCAGCGATTAATGCCTTCCAAGAAGTACTTATTGAGTCTTTAAAGACTGGTGAAGGACTAAAGCTTACTGGTATTCTTTCTGTAGAACGTGTCAAGCGTGCAGAGCGTACCGGACGTAACCCACGTACTAATGAAATCATTAAGATTCCTGCACGTTATGGTGTTAAGCTCCAAGCAGGTAGCCTGTTAAAGAAGGCCGTTAGCGAGTGATAATTTCATTCTTATTATAAGAGGGTGGAGATATTCCGTTGAATATCTCCACCCTCTTTTTTAATTTCTTTATGATCTTTACTTGGTTTTAAAGAATGCGCATAGCAATTTTATGAGAGCAATGATTAAGAAGAAAACACATAAGAAAAAGACAATAATTTCGGCAGTAACAACCATATGCAAGACTAGACACCAGGATGCACCTGCCCATCTTCCAAAACCAATCAGCACTGAATCCCAAATGAGAGCATCACCTAACGTAATAAGAGTCAGCTTTAAAAAATTAACTTTTGAAAAACCTGCAGGAATAATAACAAGAGATCGAATGACAGGAATAAGACGACCAAATATAAGCAGTATGGTGTGATGTCGTGTAAACCGTGCTAAAGACTGTTCCATACGTCGTGTCTTTAAGCCAGGCATATATTTACGCATTTCTAATAAACGGTCAGCACCAATAGCACGGCATATCAAGTAAATAAACCATACGCCAAGCATAGAGCCTATCATTGCCCATATTATTGAGGTGATATATGATAATCCACCAGAGCGAGAAGCATAACCGGCCATCGGCAAAATAACTTCACTGCTACTTAATGGGAAGACATTCTCGACAAGTTCACCAAAACCGACTGCTGGTGCTCCCGCAATAGTAAAGAGGTGGAAAATCCATATCACGATTTTAGCGATAAAACCATTATCAAGTGTTCCACAAGGTACAGTACCTGCAAGAAATGTCAATGATGAAACCATATTTAAATTATCGCGTATTTTATGAGTTGAGATACCCATTTTATTAAAAAAGAGAGTATCTCAACTCATTTTTATGCATGTCGTGTTAATAAGCTGATAAACATCATGTCAGTATGATGAGGCTCTGTAAAGAGTTGGACATCACCATGCGATGCTACAGGAATATGAGGGCATACTCGGTGTAATGCTTGAACGGTATCATATCGTTCTATCTGTTGATGACGATGGCAAACAGAATCAACAATAGTAACTGTCTCCTCTAGTACTGGGGAGCAGGTTACATAGGCAAGAAGGCCACCTGGTTTCAGCAGTGTGATTGCTGTTTCTAATAACTGTTGTTGGAGAAGAGTAAGTTCATGAACGTCCTCCTCTGTTTTTGTCCATCGTGCTTCAGGACGGCGTCTTAAGACTCCAAGGCCAGAGCATGGGGCATCAACAAGAATACGATCAAAAAGTCCGTCTTTTTCTGGAGAATAGTCTCGTCCATCACGAACAGTAATTTGTGTAATCGTTTCGCGTAGTTGTCGGATGTTTTGTCGTACGAGGTCAGCACGATGAGCTGAAATTTCGTTTGCAGTCACGGTGATGCCACGTTGACGTGCAATTGACGCGAGAATAGCAGTTTTGCCTCCCGGCCCAGCGCATAGATCTAACCAACGATCTTCATGCATTGGAACTGGAAGTGGAGCGCATGCTAAGGTTAATGCTGCGAGTTGACTACCTTCATCTTCAACGCCAATAGAACCATTAGTAATACCAGGCAGAAGGTTTGGAGAAATTCCTTTAACGTGATAAGCGTATGGAGACCACTCCCCTTTTTGAATCTTAGCACGATGAGGTATTTGTTGATGCAAATCTTTTTCAGATAATATTCCAGGACGTAAGGCTAGTGATACTGTCGGCGGCTGATTATCCATTGCTAGAATATCTGGCAATGATAATAATGGTGTGTTTTTTTCCTGCTGAAGACGTTGATTTATATAGTTGACTGATTCTGATAGTTTATTAACGATCCACAGTGGATGTGAATATCGGACAGCTAATCGTTCATTGGAATGGTCTTTTGGAATACGAGAAACAAGAATAGATTCCCATTCTTGTCGTGATCTCATAACTATTTTTCGCAAGATGGCGTTAATAAACTTCGCTTGCCGTGATAATCCTTGTTTTTTAGCAAGAAGAACATATGTGGAAGCAACAGCATAATCAGGTGTTGCCATGAAAAGTGCTTGATATGTCGCTAATCGTAAGATGATTAGTACTGGAGTATCAAGTTGTGATAGTGATCTTTTCATGTTCGCTGCAATAACAGCATCACAAAATCCTTGCCAACGTAATGTACCGTACACTAAATCAGTGATATAAGCTTTTTCATGAGCAGTGCATGATGATTTTTCTAATACTGCTGGGAGAAGAAGATTAGAAAAAGCATGATCTTTCTGTACTTTTAAACAGACAGCGAAAGCAATGTCACGTGTTTGAACGGAATGTTGTTGTGATACTACTTTTTGATCGTGTTTAGTCACAATACGCCTGGTTTCCTAGACGAGCACCACGCGCCCAATCAGCTGCAGTCATTTTCTTTTTCCCTTGCGCTGTTACTTGACGTAACTCTAAGACTGTAAATGGTATCGCTTGTTCTCCTCCGCAAAGCACCCATACACGTTTTTTAGAAACGATAAGGCTACCACATTGTGGATTTTGAACAGTTGTATACGCAGTTTGGAATGCTGGATCATCCCATGGTGTCAGATCAATATCATTTAGATGAAGTATATAGGGTTCTTTAGTATCGGTATGAAGTGTGCACCATGCTCCTGGATCTGGGTTGCAAGCACGAATATGACCATCAAGAATAGATGCTGGAAGAGTAAAGTCAGCATGTGCATCTTCAGCAGTAATTTTTTCTGCACGACGATGATCTTGTGGAACTGATTCAATATCATCTTGTTCATAAAATGTGTATTGATTTGTTTCAATTTGGTTAACTGCTTGAACAAGTAATTGTGCTCCGCATGCTGATAATTGCATCATTAATTCTTCAGTATTAGGACGATTACTGATGGTTACTTCTTTCTGAAGTAACAAGGGGCCTTCATCCATGCCTGCTGTCAGTTGGAAAATACTAACGCCTGTTTTTGGATCATTAGCCCAGATTGTTCGTTGTACTGGTGCAGCTCCTCTCCAGGTTGGTAAAAGTGAGAAGTGAAGGTTATACCACCCGTATGGGATTGCATCAAGGATTGGTTGACGAAGTAATCGTCCATAAGCGACGACGATAGCAAGATCGATATGCTCTTTTTTAACTTTTTCTAAGAATTCAGGACTATTTGGATTATCTTCCCATACAGGCAGCTGTAGATCTAATGCGGCTTCTTTAACAGGGCTTGGCGTAAGTTTTCGTCCGCGTGAACGAATTGCATCTGGTCGTGTTAAGACAGCAACAACATTATGTGATTCGCATAAGGTGCGTAATGGTGCTACTGCTACTTCCGGTGTTCCTGCAAAAAGAATACGCATAATAGTCCTTTCTCTATTTTTAGTTAAAACTCTCTTTATTGAAGATCTTGTGGGGTGATCAGTCGTGGAATATTCACACCTAATTGAATTAAATCAGTACGTACTTGTTCTGGACTAACGAATTGGATAGTGTGCATTCCGACAGCGAGTGCGCCGTCGATATTGTCGCGGCGATCGTCGAGGAATGCGGTTTCGTTTGCGGTAATTCCGAAGCGTGAGAGGGCTAATTCGTAGATGTTGCGGTTTGGTTTTACGCAGTGTACATCTCCAGAGATAATGAGGTCTTCGAGAAGGTGGAAGATTGGATATCGTTGTGGGTTGTTCCAGACGAGTTTGAATGTTTCTGCTGACCAGTTGGAGAGGCCGTAGACGTGGTATCCAGCTTCTTTGAGGTCAAGGATGAGTTGTTGTGATCCTTCTAATTGTCCGGAGACGGCATCGGTGAAGTGATCGATATACCATTGCATCATGTCTGCCCAGATGTCTCCGTGTTGTTGGCGCATGAGTTGAATGCATTCGGAGAGTGGTTTTCCCATGTCACAGAGGACGTTGATGTCTTCGAATCCGGAGTTTTCGTTGTCTCTAAACATGCTGATAAGGTCGTGGGAGTAGCGGCTGATCATTGCGCCTTCAATATCCCAGTGGACGAGGACATTACCAAAATCAAAAACTATGTTGTGGATATCAGAATTCATTAGTATTAATATCCTTTACTGTCTTTTATCGTTGAACTAAATTTTTAGAATGTATACAAAAGCGTAATTCGCCTGACTTTTTTTGACGGCTGTGTTTTTGGATAACGTGCCGTAAACGTTGTGTCAGTGACATTTGTTGTGTGTGTTTTGCTCGAACTATTACACGAACTCGATCATTAGTACCATCTAAAACGTATGTATCATTTCTATCTACTGCGATGGGAATAGGACCCATTATGCTTGGCATATCACCAATGTGGGAGAGATCGCCAGAAAGAGCACCAATTTCTTGCAAGCATTCCATAACAGTAGTCTGTGTACCCCATACTACAGCAGTACTGACATAGGGTGGAAGGGAAAGCTCTTTTCTTTCCTTATTATCGACACGTGCCATGAGTCGACCATCCCATGTTATCAAAGATCTTGCTAATGAGGGGTCGCATTGGCCGATGAGAAAAACTTCTCCTTGTTGTGTCATTGGGCTGATATGTGCTGCGATAGACATCCATTGATCTAATATATCTTCGCGAGCATCAAGTGCTGTTGCAGATAGTGATGACCATGCGTCTAAGATAACGCAACTGTGATAACTATGAATTTCACCGTGCTGAGATTGAATCATTGGTGGGCATTTATCCCCTGTGATGAGAACAATTGATGGGGATTGAGAAATCATATGCTGTGTCTGGCGAGTGTTCTCGCTGATAACAGTAATAGGTATATCTTTAAAGAGATTTTGAAGATCACGGATTGTGCTCTGTATGCTGATACGAGCCATTTGAATCGTTGTTTGATGGCAGCTTTGGCATGTCCATTGATGTATCACTGTATGACACCAAAGACAGCTATAGTTTTTCTGGTTCGGATTCCATTGTAATGGTCCCATACATCGGTTGCATCGCGCTTGTTTATGACAGTGTTGGCAGAAAAAGAGATCAGTAGAATGTGGTGGTATCACAAACAAGACTGGACCTTTTTGGAGAGCTTTGTGTACAGTAGCGACAACCAGGTGTGGAATACGGCTGGTAGGAGCGATTTCTCCTTTTTGCATCAGGATTTCAGGAGTGAGCCATGTAATTTTTGGGAGACGTGTCATCATGAAGCGTGGCGTTATTTGAATGCTATGACAGGTATCAACATGATATTGAAGATCTGCGCTTGGAGCATAATTCATAAAAATAGTGACACCATGATGCTGTTGGGCTCGAAGACGTGCCACATCTGTCACATTGGCATAGGGAGCAAACCCGTCAGTATTCTGATAACAATTATCAGTGAGTGTGATAAAAAGGAGTTTCCCATTCAGGGGAGCATACATCGCTGACCGCGTTCCAATAGCACAGGTCACAATTTCACTGGCACACGCACAATATGATCGGTATCGTACTTCTAGTGAATCTGCTGAATCGAATATAGCATAATAGCCAAAAGATAAACGCATGAGTTCACATTTGAGTGTTTGGACAGCATCATGTGTTGGGAGTACAACGATTACTGAGAACCCGGAATTTTGTGCAGTAATCAGAGTCCATGCAATATCTTTAGCCCACTGATGATATCCAGCTTGTATATTCCATGAATATTCATGATATGACTGTGATGATTGTGTTAATGCCTGATAAACATTCTGTATATTCGTATAAAGATTGTCTTCTTCAGTACTTTGTTGTTGATAAATCTGTTGAAACTGTGGCTTGTGGAGCCATTGTTGTTCTAAGCATGCTTGTCGACTAGCGTGACCAATTCGAGTCCAGTCACGTTCTATGTCTACTTTCGCTACACGTGTTGGTAAAGCAAGTCTGAGAAGGTTGGCGCGAGTGCCACCAAAATAGTTAGCGATGGCAGTGATATCTTGTCGATAGTCGTGGTTGCAAAGCGGGAATGGTGATAGGATACGATCAATAAAACGTAAGGTATGTGTTGTGTTACTTTTGTCAACTCGTTCCCAAACAATTCCATTGACTTGTTGATTTCCAAAATGGACGCGTACTCGAACACCTGGTTGAATGAGCGCATCGAATTTTTCTGGGATAAGGTAATCGAAAACTGTATCAAAATGTTCTGCTTGAAGATTCAGAATGATACGTGCGATTGGTAATGAGGACGCTGCTTGTAGTGGGTGTGCTTGCTTTTTTTTGCGACGGACTTTTGGTGCTATTCCATCGAGCGTTGGCTGTGTGTTAGCTACGTCTAATGGAATAGCACTGTTTTTAGTCATGGTCGTGATACTCTCCTATCAGCGAAGAGCAGCTCGTAATTCGTTAACCTTGTTGGTTTGTTCCCATGTGAAATCAGCATCATCGCGACCAAAATGACCATAAGCAGCTGTCTTACGGTAGATTGGTCGTAGTAAATCGAGTTCGTCGATGATTGCTGCTGGACGTAGATCGAAGACCGAGCGGACAGCGCTTTCGATTTGAGATCGTGTAATGCCATCACGTTCAGTTCCAAAGGTTTCTACGTTAATGGCAACTGGATTTGCAACACCAATTGCGTACGCAATTTGGACTTCGGCAACATGAGCGAGTCCAGCGGCCACAATATTTTTTGCTACCCATCGTGCGGCATATGCTCCAGAACGGTCTACCTTTGATGGGTCTTTTCCTGAAAAGGCTCCACCACCGTGGTGGGCTGCACCACCGTAGGTGTCGACAATAATTTTTCGTCCTGTCAAGCCTGCGTCAGCGGCAGGACCACCCAGAATAAAGGAACCTGTTGGGTTCACAAGAAGGCGATAAGAATCATGTTTGACTGTATCACCGCACCATTCATCAAGTATTGGTGTAACGACATGTTCTTTAATTAAGGTCTTTAGGGTTGATTGGTCAAGATCATCATCGTGTTGTGCAGAAACAATGACTGTGTCAACGCGAACTGGTCGTCCTTCAGCATTGTATTCTAATGTAACTTGAGTTTTACCATCAGGACGTAAACCACTGATAATGTTCTTCTTACGTACTTCAGCTAGTCGGTATGCCATGCGGCTCGCGATTGTGATTGGCATTGGCATATAGACTGGAGTTTCATCACAGGCGTAACCGAACATGACGCCCTGATCTCCTGCTCCTTGCTGTTCGTATAAATATTCTTTTTGTTCTGCTGTCATTTCGCTAGCGCGTTGAACACGGTTAACACCTTGTTCAATTTCTGGACTTTGTTGTCCGATTGCAACAAGGACACCGCAGGAATCAGCATCGAGTCCAATATGTGAACTGGTATATCCAATTTCTCGTACTACATTGCGAACAACTTGTTGTACTTCGCTATAGCCTTGGGAATCTATTTCACCAAAAACGAAGAATTGTCCTCGTGTTGCTGAGGTTTCGACAGCGACGTGGGACGCTTTATCTTGTGCTAAAAGGTCGTCGAGAATAGCATCAGAAATTTGATCACAAATCTTATCTGGATGCCCTTCAGTTACTGATTCTGCAGTTATCAAACGCGGTTCCGCCATGATTCTCCTTTATCTTGTTGCATGCAGCGGAGCAAATGGAATTTAATATAATAAAAGTCTCCCGCAGACAATGAGATAATCTGAGGGAGACTCTTCGTGAGTTTAATCAGTCATCTTCTTCTTCGTCATCATCTATGTCGAGGAAGCCCATGTCAATGTCATCTTCTTCTGATTCGTCATCACGATCAACGATGTCATCATCGTCATCATCATCGGTATCGTTAGAATCTTCTGCATCATCAGCAGCATCAACTGCAGCAGCAGAATCGACATCGGCAGCAGAAACTGGAATGCTGGTTGTAGCATTCATTAATGGAGTACGCTCATTCTCTTTTTCATCAGAACCAAGTGTCTCCTCAAGCAAACCTTCATTAATTTCTCGGAATGCGATTGATAAAGGCTTCTCATCATTTTCATATTCAACCAGAGGACCAACGTTTTGTAATAATCCTTCATTTAACTGATTGAAATATGAGTTAATCTGGCGTGCTCGTTTTGCAGCAAAAATAGACAACGCATACTTGGAATCCGCATGCTTCATAAGCTCATCAATTGGCGGATTTCCTAATCCCTGCGGTTCAGGGGTAGTGCCTAATGGCATACTTTCACTCCCTCAGACTCGATCCGATGGGTTACGATGTTACGGCTGAGCTGACAGTCTTCTCATCGAAACTGTGTATAGTTTACAGTATCACGACGGATGTATGTGTATATTCTTAATACTTAGTTGTTTTATATCGTTTCAATACCAGATGCAATAGCATCCCATAGTTCATCTGCAGCAGAATCAACTGTTTGGTTTACAATAACGCAATCAAATTCGTCTTGCGCTGCAAGCTCTGTGCGTGCAGTTTGTAAGCGTGCTTTTTTCTGTTCTTCTGATTCGGTTCCACGTTCACTTAAACGACTAATCAGATCATCAAAACTTGGTGGCGCAAGGAAGATAGAAAGGATTTCTAATCCTAATTCAGCTGCATGTTTTTTAACGCGGCGAGCTCCTTGCAAATCAATTTCCAATACTGGTGGTAATGCATCATTGGTTAAATGATCTAGTACAGGTTGTAATGGTGTTCCATATTGAGCCATACCGTGTACAACTGCTGTTTCAAGGAAATCCCCTGCTTCTTTCATCTGGTTGAATGAATCATTAGATAAGAAAATATAATCTTTACCATTTTCTTCTCCAGGTCTTGGAGCTCGTGTCGTTGCTGATACTGAGACCCAAATCTCTGGATGTTTTGCTCGTAATGCAGCTTCAACTGTTCCTTTACCAACAGCAGTTGGTCCAGTCAGAATAATTAAACGACGTGAATGACTCATATGAAGAACTGTCCTTTCGAAAAAGCAGTATGACTTCTAGGATTAGAGAGTCATACTGCTTTCAATCTACTCTTCTTTTTTTACTCTTGTGTTTCATCGAGCACATGAGCAAGAGTATATTTTTTCTTTCCTCGACGGATGACAACAAAACGGCCATCAAAGGACGTATGAGGATCAATCATGCTAGTAATATTAGTAATCTTTTCCCCATTGATCGTGATAGCACCATGTATGATATCTTCTCGTGCTTGACGCTTTGATGATTCAATACCTGAGGTGACGAGCAAGTCAACAATATTAGCACTATCTGATGTAATGGTGACAGATGGTACTTTCTCGAATGCTTGTTCCACTTCATCAGCTGTCAAGTTGCTAATACACCCATTAAACAATACTTGTGAAATTTTCTCAGCTTCAAGCATTGCTTTTTCACCATGGACAAAGGTAGTTACTTCTTGTGCAAGACGACGTTGTGCTTCACGCTCTTCTGGATGTTCTTGTACTTTTGCTTCAAGTTCTTCAATTTCTTCTTTACTTAAGAAGGTAAAGTACTTGAGGTATTTCACCACATCACGATCATCTTGATTAATCCAGAATTGATAGAACTCATATGGAGAAGTTTTCTTTGGATCAAGCCAAACAGCACCACCAGCAGACTTACCAAACTTAGTTCCATCAGCTTTCAGCATTAATGGGATAGTGAGACCATAAACATTTGCTGTGTTGTGCTTACGATGAATAAGATCAACACCGTCAGTAAGATTACCCCATTGATCAGCACCACCGATCTGTAATTGAACATTATTATTCTCATACAGATGAAGAAAATCAATGGATTGAAGAATTTGATAACTGAATTCTGTAAAGGAAATACCGTTTGCCATACGTGAGGAAACAGCTTCCTTTGAGAGCATTGAGTTGACGCTGAAATCTTTTCCGTAGTTACGTAGGAAATCTAAGAGTGATAACTTATTTAACCAATCATAATTATCAACAATATGGAAATCTTCAGTTCCGAAAAGATGGATCATCTGTTCGGTTAACGCAGCCTCATTTTTCCGTACTTGCTCTCGGGTTTGTAGAACACGTTCAGTGGAACGTCCTGATGGGTCACCAATTGCTCCCGTTCCTCCGCCAATGAGGATGTATGGATGATGTCCTGCAAGTTGGAATCGTTTGAGGACAATAAAAGGAATAAGATGCCCGACGTGAAGAGAATCTCCTGTTGGATCAGTTCCACAATAGAGAGAAATTGGTCCTTTTTCAAGCAGAGCTTTAAGTCCTTCAGCATCAGTTTGTTGGTTGATTGCGCCACGCCATTCCAACTCTTCAAGAATATCCATCAGCTGAAAATCCCTTCTATTTCGTATATATACTTGTTCATTAATTTACGTTTGTACACAGTGATGGGGATAGGAATACTTATTTTTCGTATATCACTATCCCACATGTGATGTTTATTGTTCTGTTTGAATGCGTTGTAATGCTTGAGTAAGATACTTCTCCATTGCTGTTTTAATTTCGCCAGCATAACGAGCAAAATTATCTTTATCATACATAAATGGCGTTAAAATGCAGGCACGGAGTATTGTTACTTTTTGAGCTTTTTGCCATTCTTCTCCGGTGAATCCGCAGGATTCTACAAAGTGAAGTGGGCTATCACCATAATCTGGTTTAGCAAAATCAGTGTGTGAAGTCAGGAATTCTTTATCGTAGGCTGATCCTGTATAGATAGAAGTTTCATCAAAGAAGGTATGATTCAATCGATTCATATCATCAATATTCTGGTTATTTTCTATATTGAATGCCCAGTCCACGATATTGAAATCTGGTGTAACAAGTGGATGCGCTATAATATGGACGCCATTAATGGTGAAATCAAGTGTCTTAAGGAAATCGTAGAAGCGGTTGGCTGCTTCAATGGATTGGCCAATTAATTTTCCGTATCCTGTAATATTTAATGGCAAGACATGATGTGCTACCCAGACACTTGCTGCTGTAGCACCTGCTTTAGATCCTTCGAGGATATAAGCACCAAGGAGTGCTGGGGCTTCTGTTCCTTTTTCAAAGACATATGTTGCAAAGTAAGAAATGACATTACGCATTCTGATATCACGAATTGCGATTCCACCTGCTGCATATGGAACATATCCCATTTTATGCGGATCGACAGTGACAGAATCTGCACGTGAGATGTGAACTAATGCATTATATACATCTTGAGATAAGTATTCTTTATTTTCTTGGAAGACATGATACTCGTAATGCATTTCTTTGAGGTGATCATATGGGATAACGTCATTGTGTGAATCAAGAACCAGTGATCGTGCATATCCACCATAAGCTGCATCAACATGGAAATAGAAATCAATGCCTTCTTGCTTTAATGTATCTCGTAGATCCGCTATTTTATCAACATAATCGATAGCGCCTTCCTCTGTTGATCCTACAACAGCGACGACACCAAGAATTGGAATATGCTGATCAGTAAGAGAACGGATAATTTCTTCTAATGCGCTGACATCCATATGGTAGTGATCATCAACTGGTACAGCAATAACTTGGTCAAGACCGATACCAATAATATCTGCTGCTTTCAGCCAACTATAATGCTTTGTTTGTGGGACGATCCATTTACCAAGTTTAGAGAGATCTCCTCCAGCGCGTGCAGATTTCTCTTTAATACGATCGATCATTTCTTCATCGCATTGTTCTAGACAATCCATAATATCTGAAACAGACATATTTAATAATTGCCAGTCTGTTTTGTCAGCGACTAATTCAGGTTTTACTTCTTTCATTGCTAATGGTAAAGACTTGATATTACGGGCGTACCATAATCCTTCTAAATTAGCTAAGGAACCATCAGCAACAATATGACCCCACCCTTTATCGAAACCAAAGAGGCATGCAAAATCATGGCCAACTTCTTCTTCCATCTGGCTAGTCGCTGGAGAAGATTCATAGGCAACGTTATTACCATTCCATAACATTGCATATGAGTATGCTAAGAGAGATGGCATCAATGTTTCAGAATTCATTTGGCCCCAGTATCGTGGTGAATGCCATGGAATAGAAGAAGCTTGTAATCTATCAGATAGTTCTTGAAGAACAGACTTCATTTTTTGTTCAGTAGCTTTGAAACTCTCAGAAACTTGATCGTCATGACTAATTAAAGGCGCATCCTGTACCATATAATTTTTACGCCACTCTAAATGCTCTGTGACCATATGATCTAGCAAATCTTTATAAAGATCACCATTTTCTGCTTTATCTCCAATAAATAAAGCATCGAGATTTAAATCATCATTAGCCATTTTCTTCTCTTTTACCTATTACGAGACCTTCTGATACAACATCGAAGGTCATACGTTCATTTCAGTAGAATTGATAAAATTCCTTATCAATGGTAAGTCTATTTTGCTTCATTCCTAAAATTTTTCATGCTTATCTCAGTGTTTGTGAAACAAAAAATTGATTTAGATGAATGGAAAAAGGGGTTCCTTTCTTTTTTATTAGAAAGGAACCCCTTTTTTACATTTATCAGTAAGAAAATATTCATCATTAGTAGAATATTTTATTCTGCGTCTAATTCACTATTTTCTTCTTGAATGGATGATGAAGCATCTATTTCTGTTTCATCATCGGTAGAAACTGAATTATCCGTTGTGGTAGAAGAGACTAGAGTCTTATCATCGGCAATAGAGCTTAATACACCGTGTATAAAAGCTGGTGAATCTGCATCAGAATATTGTTCTGCAAGCTGTACTGCTTCGTGAATAGCAATTGCTGATGAGATCTCTGGGTTATAAAGGATTTCCCAGGCAGCAATACGCATAATGTTACGATCGACAACAGCCATACGATTGATGGACCAGCTGGAATGGTCGTTTAAAATGCGATTCAATTCGAATCGATGTTCTGCAACACCTTCAACGATTTCAATAGCATATGCTGGTAAAGGCGTCTGGGTTCCAGGCATAGCAATACGCTCTTGTAAAAGAGATTTGAAATCTTGCCTTTTCTCATCAGCTTCATACAGTGTACTTAAAGCTCGTCGACGAGCAGTAAATCGGGCCATATTATTAGTCTCTGCTCACGTTCTCAGTTCTCACGGCCAAGGTAGGAACCATCACGAGTATCTACCTTTACGCGTTCACCTTCATTAACGAATAATGGAACTTGGATTTCTGCTCCAGTTTCAACAGTTGCTGGCTTAGTACCGGCATTAGAACGATTGCCCTGAAGACCTGGCTCAGTATGAGTAATTGTCAAAACGACAGAAGCTGGAAGCTGAACGCTTAATGCATTTCCATCATGGAATGAAACAACACAATCGGTTCCTTCAATCAAATACTTAGCTTGATCTCCAAGAAGAGCTTCTGAGATAGTGACTTGATCATATGTAGTCATATCCATGAAGACGTAATCATTACCATCTTTATAAGAATATTGAAGGTTACGATTATCGACGGTTTCAAAATCAACCTTTACGCCTGCGTTAAAGGTACGTTCAACCTGCTTGCCAGAAAGAACATCCTTGATAGTGGTACGGACGAAAGCTGGTCCTTTACCTGGCTTGACATGCTGGAACTTAATGACTGTCCATAACTTACCGTCGAGGTTTAAAACGGATCCATTCTTAATATCATTGGTTGTTTGTGCCATGTGATCCTCCTCTGCTCATCCTTGAAGATTTATGAAATTTAAAAATAATCGCATTTTATTATGCCATATACCTATGTCATACTAGCGATTTTTAAGTGTTGACATACAAAAATAGGAAAAGCCCGGGTTTGTCCGGGCTTTTCCTTTCTGTCAGTTAGTTGACACTAACAAACTCACTTGATGATTTCGGTAACACGACCAGAACCAACAGTACGTCCGCCTTCACGGATTGCGAAGGTCTGACCCTTTTCAAGAGCAACTGCCTGAAGAAGGTTGACGGTGAAGTTTGCGTGATCGCCAGGCTGAACCATTTCAACGCCTTCTGGGAGGGAAATGGTACCAGTTACATCAGTGGTACGAATGTAGAACTGTGGACGATAGTTGGTGAAGAATGGAGTGTGACGTCCGCCTTCATCCTTGGTAAGAACGTAAACTTCTGCCTTGAAGTCGGTGTGTGGGGTGACGCTGCCTGGAAGAGCGAGGACCTGACCACGCTCAACCTGATCACGGTTGACACCACGGAGAAGAAGACCAGTGTTATCGCCTGCTTCTGCCTCATCCATCTGCTTGTGGAAGGTTTCGATGGAGGTAACAGTTGTCTTCTGGGTTGGACGAATACCAACGATCTCGACTTCGGTTCCTGGAGTGATCTTACCGCGCTCAATACGGCCGGTAACAACGGTTCCACGACCGGAGATGGTGAAGACATCCTCGATTGGCATGAGGAATGGCTTATCAAGATCATGGGTTGGGGTTGGGATGTATTCGTCAACAGCATCCATAAGCTTCTTGACGGATTCAACCCACTTGTCATGATCCTTGAAGTCATCATGAAGTGCGCCGTATGCAGAAGTCTGGATGATTGGGCAGTCACGATCGAAACCGTTTTCTTCAAGAAGATCACGGGTTTCTTCTTCGACAAGCTCGATCATTTCTGGATCGTCAACCATATCGCACTTGTTCAAAGCAACGAGAATACGTGGGACACCGACCTGCTTTGCAAGAAGAACGTGTTCGCGGGTCTGAGCCATAGGACCATCGTTAGCAGCGACAACAAGAATTGCACCATCCATCTGTGCAGCGCCGGTAAT
This sequence comes from Aeriscardovia sp., assembly GCA_017538895.1. GTDB lineage: Bacteria > Actinomycetota > Actinomycetes > Actinomycetales > Bifidobacteriaceae > RGIG7107. The sequence goes on from JAFYHY010000097.1 coordinate 25,993, forward strand.
CATGTTCTTAACATAATCGGCGTGGCCTGGAGCATCGATGTGAGCATAGTGACGCTTATCGGTCTCATACTCAATGTGGGCAATATTGATGGTGATACCACGGGTCTTCTCTTCTGGAGCAGAATCGATCTGATCGAAATCATACTCTGGGTTGAGATCTGGGTATTCCTCATGCAAAACCTTAGAGATTGCTGCAGTGAGGGTAGTCTTGCCGTGATCGATGTGGCCGATGGTACCGACGTTTACGTGCGGCTTGGTGCGCTCATATTTGGCCTTTGCCATGTGCAGTCCTCCTGGACAATTAGTAGATACTTCCCCATTGGAAGCACTAACTACACTTTATACCTTTATTTTTATTCGTGTACCGACGTGCGGTCATTGGTACTGATTTTACCGATGACCGACGACCGATACAAAAGAAAATAGCACGCTTTAAGTAACTATATTTTTAATATTAGCTACTTAGTTTAGCGAATCACTCGCCACGCTGTGCTTTGATGATTTCGTCAGAAACGTTCTTTGGAACCTCTGAGTAAGAATCCATCTGCATGCTGTAGACAGCACGTCCCTGTGTCTTGGAACGAAGATCGCCGATGTAACCGAACATCTCTGCCAGTGGTACCTTAGCGTCAATGACCTTGACACCAGCTGCATCAGTCATCTGATCGATACGACCACGACGAGAGTTCAAATCACCAATAACATCACCCATGTACTCTTCTGGAGTACGAACTTCAACAGCCATGATTGGCTCAAGAATAACTGGGGATGCCTTTGGTGCTGCTTCCTTGAAGGCCATAGATCCTGCGACCTTGAAGGCCATTTCAGAAGAATCAACTGGGTGCATCTGACCATCGATAAGTTCGGCTTTAACACCGACAACTGGGTATCCAGCTAAGATACCAGACTCCATAGCTTCCTTGACACCAGCCTCAACGGATGGAATGAATTCGCCAGAAATAGCGCCACCGGTAATCTTGTCAATGAAGACAAAGTCTTTACCTGCTTCTTCTGGGTTGGATTCATCAATTGGCATGAAGTTCATTTGGACTTTAGCGAACTGACCAGAACCACCAGTCTGCTTCTTGTGAGTATAAGTGTATTCCATCACTGGCTTACGAATAGTCTCACGGTAGGCAACCTGTGGCTTACCAACGTTGCATTCAACGTGGAATTCACGACGCATACGATCAACGATGATATCGAGCTGGAGCTCACCCATACCAGAAATGAGGGTTTGGCCAGATTCTTGATCGGTCTTAACCTGGAAGGTTGGATCTTCATCAGCAAGACGAGCTAATGCGATACCCATCTTTTCCTGATCAGCCTTGGACTTTGGCTCAACTGCGATCTGAATAACTGGATCTGGGAAGGTCATGGATTCAAGGCAAATTGGGTTAGCAACATCGCACAAGGTATCGCCTGTGCTGACATTCTTCAAACCGACAAATGCGTAGATGTTACCAGCGGTAGCTACATCGACTGGGATTTCCTTAGATGAATGCATCTGGAAGAGCTTACCAACGCGTTCACGCTTATCCTTGTTTGCATTGAGAATGGTGTCGCCTGGCTTGATAGAACCAGAGTAAACACGAACATAAATAAGCTTTCCATAGAATGGGTGTACTGCAATCTTGAAAGCAAGCGCGCTGAATGGATCTTCAGCAGTTGGCTTACGATCAATTTCGACAGACTCATTGCCTGGTTCGTAACCGCGAATTGCTGGAACATCCTCTGGGCTTGGAAGATAATCGACAACAGCATCCAACATTGGCTGAACACCCTTGTCCTTGAAAGCAGATCCGCAGAAGACTGGGTAAGCTTGGGAAGTAATGGTGAGTTGACGTACACCGTTACGGATTTCTTCTTCGCTTAATTCGCCAGTTTCGAAGTACTTGTTCATTAAGTCTTCAGAAGTTTCTGCAACAGCTTCAACAAGTTCAGTACGATATTTCTCGGAGATTTCTTTTAAGTCTTCAGGAATATCAGTGACGTCGTAGTGAGCACCTTGATCAGACTTCTTGACGTCTCCTGCCCAGACGTAGGCCTTCATACGAACAAGATCAACAACACCATTGAAGTCGTTCTCAGATCCGATTGGGATTTGCATAACAAGTGGGCGTGCGCCTAACTTTTCCTTAATGGTATTAACAGAATAGAAGAAGTTAGCACCAAGCTTATCCATCTTGTTAATAAAGCAAATGCGTGGAACGTTGTACTTATCAGCCTGACGCCAAACGGTTTCAGACTGTGGCTCAACGCCTTCCTTTGCATCGAATACTGCAACAGCACCATCGAGAACACGAAGAGAACGTTCTACTTCTGCAGTGAAGTCGACGTGGCCTGGGGTATCAATGATGTTGATCTGATAACGATCTTCTGGATCATGAGACTGACGGTTCCAGAAGCAGGTAATAGCAGCGGAGGTAATAGTAATACCGCGTTCCTTTTCCTGATCCATCCAGTCCATGGTGGAATCACCATCATGGGTTTCGCCAATCTTGTAGTTGACGCCCGTGTAGAACAGAATTCGTTCGGTCGTCGTTGTCTTTCCAGCATCGATGTGTGCCATGATGCCGATATTGCGAATTTGGTTCAAATCCGTAAGCACATCTGCCATAGTTAATCCCCTAATTTACCGAACGAATTACCAACGATAGTGAGCGAAGGCGCGGTTAGCCTCAGCCATCTTGTGGGTATCTTCACGACGCTTAACTGCTGCACCTAAGCCATTGGAAGCATCGAGGATCTCGTTGGCGAGACGCTCTGCCATGGTCTTTTCACGACGAAGACGGCTGTAGTCAGTGAGCCAACGAAGAGAGAGGGTGTTTGCACGGGATGGGCGAACTTCAACAGGAACCTGATAAGTTGCGCCACCAACACGGCGGGAACGAACCTCAAGAGTTGGGCGGATGTTCTCAAGAGCACGCTTGAGAACTGCTACTGGTTCTTGATCAGTCTTAGCTTTGACTTGGTCAAGAGCGGTATAAACGATCTTTTCTGCGACGGACTTCTTGCCATCGAGAAGAATCTTGTTGATCAGCTGGGCGACAACGGTAGAACCGTAGATCGGATCAGGCTGAACGATATGTTTCTTTGCTGGTCCTTTACGCGACATTACTTAGCCTTCTTTGCTCCGTAGAGGGAACGACCCTGCTTACGATCTTTAACACCTTGTGTATCAAGTGCACCACGAACGACGTGATAACGTACACCTGGGAGATCCTTAACACGACCACCACGAACAAGAACGATGGAGTGTTCCTGAAGATTGTGGCCTTCACCTGGGATATATGCAGTTACTTCGATGCCAGAACTAAGCCTGACACGAGCAACCTTACGTAATGCGGAATTTGGCTTCTTAGGTGTGGTGGTATAAACACGTGTGCACACACCGCGGCGCAGAGGGCTTCCCTTGAGCGCCAAAGTCTTGGACTTCTTGGTCTTCGGCTTACGTCCGAAACGGACAAGCTGCTGAATAGTTGGCACTTTGTGACTCCGATTCAAATAAATGTTTATCGATGTCCCGAACCGCTACGCTGCACGCTGGGACTCCTCGTCTATCGGAGTTCATCAGCCAACAGTCCACCGGCTCGATGGTCTGACATTATTGCTAAATCTATAAATAACATCAAAATGTCTTACAGTTATGCAAATAGGCAACCCTTTTGCACTGTAAAACATACCTTCAGTATCATAGCATACCCTTTACCCATCACCAATTTCTGTACGTGTAATTCTTTATAACGAATTTTCTATAAAAATATTCTTAAATCTATTTACTTTTCTAAAATGGCGTAGAGTCAGTTATATAAATAACAGTCCAGAAATAATGGTGGCATTATGACACAGGTAACAATCCAAAAATTTGAAGATACGACTATTGGTTTAAAACGTCGTGATAATCAAGATTCTTATCTATCAGAATCTGGGTTGTATCTTGTTGCTGATGGCATGGGCGGTGGCGTTGGTGGACAATTGGCTAGTTCAACAGCAATATCCTGTTTCCATCGTCTTCGTAATGCTCCTATCCGTAGCAGAGCAATGATTGAAAGTTGTATCCGTGAAGCACAACAACGTGTCGAAGCGATTGGTGAAGAAAAAGGTGCTATTGCAGGAACAACTCTTACTGGATTAATCCTCAAAGATATGGATTTAAATAACCAGGAAGATAATTCGTGGTATGTCATTAACATTGGTGATTCTCGAACTTATCATTTATCAAGCTTAACGAACGGATCTGGTTGGGATATGACAACCTTTTCCCAACTGACGCATGATCATTCTCAACGTCAGCAAGCTATTGATTCAGGAAAGATGCTACCGAATGAAGCGAAACGTCTCATTCCACGTAATATCATTACGCAAGCTATTGGATCGCCAGATGGTGTACAGCCAGATTTCTTTAAAGCAGATTTAGAAGGTCGTTTCATCATGTGCTCAGATGGCATTTATGGAATGATTGATGAGACTCAAATGGCTCTTTTATGCAGCCAAAATGTGACACCGGAAACTGTTGTTAGGAATCTGATTGATGCGGCACTTGATGCTGGTGGAGATGATAATGCGACAGTCATCATTGTTGATATCAAAGAAGATCAAAATGCTATTGATCCATTTACTGCTTTTCCTGAAGAGATAGAATCAACTGAGGAGATTCATGTTCCTCGTGAATGGCAAGCATCGCGTTTATCTCCAGAGGAAGATATTGATTCGATGAATGACTATACCTTGGAAAATCTGCGTGTTCAGGCAGCTCTATCCACGCCAAACAATCAGACTGATGATGCCGATATAGTTGAAATAGAAGAATAATTCTTTTATTTATAATTAATGTCAGAAGAACAATAATCAGCAACAATATAAGAAAGAGTAAATAATGGTTGATTATGATTCTGCAGCTCAAGCAGTTCAAGATAAAAATGCTGATCCTGCATTTCTTGCATTAATTGCATATGAAAACCCTGACTTTGGTCCTAATGTTGCTGCACATCCACGTGCTTATCCAGGTCTTTTAGCATGGCTTGCTAAATTTGGTTCTCCTGAAGCAAAACGCATTGTAGCACAGCGTATTAGTGGTTTACCAATTAATGCATCAATACTTGAACGTGAACCGCGAAATCCTTCTCAACTTGCTACTTTATCTTCTGAGATAAAAGAACAGTCATCATCATCATCACCTTCTCTTGAATCTGTTAAAAAGGATGATGATGCAAAAAGTGATGTCAATGTCTCATTCCAGTCTTCTCAACCAGTAGAGCGGATAGAACCTGAAGAAAAAAATACTGTTCAACAATTATCTAATGTCAACAAGGAAACTGATAACGCAGCAACAAGTGAGAACTCTGATAAGAGAGAAGTATCATCAGATACCAATACTCGTGAGACCATTGATACGCCTCACGATAAGGAATCTACTGGCGATGATGCTTCACAGCAGCTTGTTGATTTGAATTCGATTGAAGTCAATGGGTATACCGCAGCACAAGCTATTGATCCTGATACTCCTTTAATGATGCAGCATGATATTGCGCAAGATGCGCCAGAGTTACGGCCATATCTTGCTCGTAATCCAAATTTGTATAGTGAATTACTTACATGGTTACAATCATTGGACAATCCTCAAATTAATCAAGCTTTAAAAGAGCGATAAGATCTTTCTGATTAATTTCTTCTACGATGTAACACCGTCACATCGTAAAATTCGTCACCGATGCGTAGTAGATCATTGTTACGTAATTCTTGCGGGTTACCTGCAGAAGCTTGTATTTCATGATCTTTCTCGATGATATAGGTTCCGTTCATTGAATTAAGATCTTCAACAAGTACGCGTCCTTGATCATCGAAATAAATAGCAGCATGGTTTCGTGATACTGTTCGTGTGGAATCAACTATTTTGATTATGTCAATTGGTAATTCTGTATTAATACTTGGCTTACGACCAAGGATACAATCTTTGTGAACAGTAATTGTTTGTCCGCTGGTTCGATTGTGAAGTGTCAATATGGCAACTGATTGCTTAAGTTGATTAGATTCTCCTTGAGAAGATTCACCCAGCGTTTTAGTATGAGCATTATCACGCATCACTGGTGGTGCATATGAACGTAATGGTTCACCAGCATCATCAAGACCATGTTCTCTGCCCCAAGCGAAATCTTCTAGATACCATCCAAAAATTGGGGGTTCTGGATAAGGATATGACTTTGTTTGATTGGCAGACGACTCTTCACTATCTTCAGAAACCACTGTGAACCTACTTCATCGAAAATTTTCTTTATTTCAGGAGAAATAACTTATTTTCCATTGTAAGCAAAAAGGCCTAACCATAATTCATGGTTAGGCCTTTTCTACTGACTATTTTCTAATCATTCTGTTTCTTGAGAAGAATCGTCAGATCCATCGATATCGTCAAGATTGATGGAATCAATGTCATCAGTCAAGAAATCATTGTCTTCAAGATCATCACCAAGGCTGAGGTCACCGAAGTCAATTTGGCTGAAATCAACATTGGACAAATCTTGATCGCTAATATCGTTCAAACCATCGGAGTTATCACCCAGACCGAAGCTTGGATAGATTGTTTCGCGAATGACTTTATCAGGTTCAACCTTAGCGTCACGATAACGAGCTAAACCAGTACCAGCTGGAATGATCTTACCGATAATGACGTTCTCTTTAAGACCACGAAGTCCATCTTCTTTGCTTTCAAGTGCAGCTTCAGTGAGGACACGTGTTGTCTCCTGGAAGGAAGCAGCAGAAAGCCAAGAATCAGTAGCCAGAGATGCTTTGGTAATACCAAGAAGTTCTGGACGTCCAGCAGCTGGCTTGAGATGCTTGGAAACCATTTCCTTGTTCAAGCGTGAGAATTCATTGCGATCAACAAGTTCTCCTGGTAACAAGGAGGTGTCGCCAGAGTCGATCACAGTAACACGGCGAATCATCTGGTGAACAATAACTTCGATGTGCTTATCGTGAATACCAACGCCCTGTGAACGGTAAACATCGTGAACACCGTTAACAATGTTCAATTCAGCAGCATGAACTCCGAGAATGCGGAGAACTTTCTTTGGATCGACAGAACCTTCAACCAATTGTGTACCGGCTTCAATATGGTCACCATTGTGAACCACAAGTGGAGCACGACGTGTAGTGAGATAGGTAATTGGTTTAACAGTTTGGTCATCTGGGATCAGTGTGACAGCGCGTCCGCTCTCAGAATCGTCAACTTGAACCAAACCTGGATACTCTGCAATTGGAGCTTCACCCTTTGGTGTGCGTGCTTCAAAAAGCTCGGTAACACGTGGAAGACCTTGTGTAATATCCGATGCAGAAGCAACACCACCGGAATGGAAGGAACGAAGAGTCAACTGTGTACCAGGTTCACCAATGGATTGTGCAGCGACAATACCGACTGCTTCACCAATATCGACCAAGGTATTTGTTGCCAGTGACCATCCATAGCATAATGCGCAAACACCGTTCTTGGATTCGCAGGTAAGAACAGAACGAACTTTAACCTGTTCAATACCATGTTCTACTAAGAAGGCGATGTCTTCCATGCTTAGTGCGTCATCACGATGCATAAGGACTTCATCTGGATGTGTAGGATCCATAATGTCTTCAGCAAGCATGCGTGAATAGGCAGATCCGTCAGCAAACTTTGCAACGGATAGGCTGCCATCTTCGTTACGCTCGCCAATGGTAATCATGATACCGCGCTTGGTGCCACAATCATGTTCACGAACAATAACATCCTGAGATACATCAACAAGTCGCCGTGTCAGATAACCAGATTCAGCTGTACGTAATGCAGTATCTGCAAGACCTTTACGTGCACCGTGCTGGGAGATGAAGTATTCCAGTGTAGATAAGCCATCATGATAGTTGGACTTAACTGGTCGAGGAATAATTTCACCCTTAGGGTTAGACACTAAGCCTCGCATAGCGGCGATCTGACGAATCTGCATCCAGTTACCACGTGCACCAGAGCGAACCATGATGTTGAGGTCGTTATCTGGAGAGAAGTTCTCTTCCATGCGATCTGCAACAGCATCGGTGCATTCAGTCCACAAATTAATGGTTTCTTGACGACGCTCTTCATCAGTAAGAAGACCCATAGCATATTGCTGGGTAATAGCATCAGCTTGCTTCTCATAGTTGCGGATGATCTCTGTGCGCTCTGGTGGAATCTCAATATCAGAGAAGGCGATGGTAACACCTGCCCATGGAGCGCGAGTGAAGCCCATGTCCTTCAACGCATCAAGGGTTGCTGTTGTCTGAGCTGTTGAGTAATGCAAAGCAATATTATCAACGATCTTAGAAAGCAATCCCTTAGGAACTTGCTCGTTGATGAATGGATAATCAACTGGCAAGCATGAGTTGAATAAGAGACGTCCGTAGTTTGTTGCGAAGAGGTATCCGCCATCGGCAAGACGTTCTTCGTGAACAACAGAAGGTTGACCTGGTGCTGGGTTGACAACACGCAATTCTCCTGGTTCCCAATTCTTTGGAAGGACAAAGTCCTGTGGCATACGAATAAGAACCTTAGACTGCATATCAATCTCACCAAGGTCAAGTGCCATGCGAGCTTCTTCAACAGAGCTGAAGACGCGGCCTTGTCCTTTGGCATCAGGAATTGTTGGGAAGTGGTGGTCTCCATTTGGATGCTCCGCATAGTAGACCTTCTTTGCCTCTTCAATTTCCTTTTGCTCTTCGTCAATGGTGACAGTTAACCAGTACAGACCCAAAATCATATCCTGGGATGGCATAGTAACTGTGTGACCATCAGCTGGCTTCAAGATGTTGTTTGAAGCGAGCATCAAGTTACGTGCTTCTGCTTGTGCCTCTACAGATAATGGTAGATGGACAGCCATCTGATCACCATCGAAATCTGCGTTGAATGGTGCGCAGGCTAATGGTGGGAGATGAATTGCGTTACCTTCAACCAACACTGGTTCAAATGCTTCGATAGAGAGACGGTGAAGTGTAGGAGCACGGTTCAAAAGAACTGGGTGCTCTTTAATAACTTCTGCTAAAACGTCCCAAACATTTGAGTCTGCACGATCGATAAGACGCTTTGCACTGCGGATATTTTGAGCAAATCCTAAATCAACCAAACGTTTAATGACGAATGGTTTGAAGAGCTCTAATGCCATTGGTTTTGGCAAACCGCACTGATGCATACGTAATTCAGGTCCGACAACAATAACGGAACGGCCAGAGTAATCAACACGCTTACCTAAGAGGTTCTGACGGAAACGTCCCTGCTTACCTTTGAGCATGTCAGAAAGCGACTTTAATGGGCGGTTAGAAGCACCAGTTACAGGACGACCACGACGACCATTATCGAATAGTGCATCAACTGCTTCCTGAAGCATACGTTTTTCGTTGTTCAGCATAATCTCTGGAGCACCTAACTGGATTAAGCGCTTCAGACGGTTATTACGGTTAATAACACGACGATATAAATCGTTCAAATCAGAGGTAGCAAAGCGGCCACCATCCAACTGAATCATTGGTCGAAGGTCTGGTGGAATAACTGGAATTGCATCAAGAACCATAGCAACTGGTGAGTTACCTGTATTCAAGAATGCATCAACAACCTTCAATCGCTTTAATGCACGAGCCTTACGTTGGCCTGTGCTGGTTTTAATGGTTTGACGCAATTCAGCATCTGCGGACTTCAGATCGAAGTCTTGTAAACGCTTCTTAATTGCTTCAGCGCCCATGGAGCCTTCGAAGTATTCACCATAGCGATCTTCCATTTCACGCCATAGATCAACATCACCTTCCATTTCACCAGGTTCAAGTGATTGGAAGCGGTCCCATACAGAATTCAGGCGCTGAATCTGTCCATCGTAACGCTTACGGATTTGTGCTTGATCACGTTCAGCTGACTTACGAACTTTGCTGAGCGCAGCACCTTTAATGCCTTCTTGCTCAAGTTCAGATAAATCAGCTTCGAGTTTCTTTGCACGCTCTTCGATCTCGTTATCGCGACGTCGAGCCAAACTGCTCAATTCGAGGTCTAATTCGCTACGAAGATCTGGAAGATCTTGGTGGCGTTGTTCTGCATTAACTCCAGTAACCATGTAGGCAGCGAAGTAAATGACTTTCTCCAAATCTTTTGGAGAAATATCGAGCAGATATCCGAGACGTGATGGAACACCCTTGAAATACCAAATGTGAGTTACTGGAACAGCAAGTTCGATATGACCCATGCGTTCACGACGAACACGGGATCGTGTTACTTCTACTCCGCAACGTTCACACACAATGCCCTTGAAACGAACACGCTTATATTTACCGCATGCGCATTCCCAGTCACGTGTTGGTCCGAAGACCTGTTCGCTGAACAGACCTTCTTTCTCAGGTTTGAGAGTTCTGTAATTAATAGTTTCTGGCTTTTTGACCTCGCCATGGCTCCAACGATGAATATCGTCAGTTGTTGCCATGCCGATTCTCAGCTTATGGAATTGATTAACGTCGAGCACTATACCCTGCCTGTCGTTTGTCTTGATAAATCCTGCTGACCATGTCAGTACTGCATTTGATCGAATGATGCTGTGTCAGAACTTGCTTGATCTTGACGTGCACTGATGTTGAAGCCAAGTCCTTCAGTAGAATTTGCGCTATCTTCATCGTCGTATGTCAAGTCAATTGGTTGATCTTCAGCATTCAAAACTTCGACATTCAATGCGAGTGCTTGCATTTCCTTCAAGAGGACCTTGAAGGATTCTGGAATGCTTGGTGATGGTAAGTTTTCACCCTTAACGATTGCACCGTAGACGCGGACTCGACCGTCGACGTCATCGGATTTGACTGTCATCATTTCGTGCAATGTGTATGCAGCACCATAAGCTTCGAGTGCCCAGACTTCCATTTCGCCGAAGCGCTGTCCACCGAATTGTGCCTTACCACCTAATGGTTGTTGGGTAATCATTGAGTATGGTCCGGTTGCACGAGCATGGATCTTATCGTCAACAAGATGGTGAAGCTTAAGGATGTACATCATACCCACAGAGATTGGCTTTGGATATGGTTCGCCAGTACGTCCATCGTAGAGGATGGCTTTACCACTGTCGTCGACGAGACGTTGACCGTCTTCGTTTGGTAGTGTGGTGCTGAGTAAGCCGGCTAATGCATCTTCTTTGACACCATCGAATACTGGTGTTGCGACTGGTGTATTAGGTTCTGCTTTTTCAGCGCCTGCAGGAATATGTTTCTTCCATTCGGATGCGAGAGCATCAAGATCGATATCCCATCCAGCGTGTGCGATCCAACCAAGGTGGAGTTCGAGGACCTGTCCGAGGTTCATTCGGCTTGGGACGCCTAATGGGTTCAACATAATATCGATTGGAGTACCATCAGCTAAGAATGGCATATCTTCTTCTGGAAGAATGCGGGAGATGGTGCACTTGTTGCCGTGGCGGCCGGAAAGCTTATCGCCGACGCTGATCTTACGATGACGTGCAACATAAACTTTGATGATACGGTTAACGCCGCTTGGTAATTCTTCGTCTTCTTCGGATGCGGTTTCTTTTGTGATCTCTTTGACGGAGATGACAGTTCCCTTTTCTCCGTGAGGTAAGCGTAATGAGGTATCGCGTACTTCACGTGATTTTTCACCGAAGATAGCGCGGAGAAGACGTTCTTCTGGGGTGAGTTCTGTTTCACCTTTTGGAGTGACTTTACCGACCAGAATATCTCCAGCTTCGACTTCAGCACCAATACGAATGACGCCGCGTTCATCGAGATTGGCGACGGTTTCTTCGACGACGTTTGGAAGATCGCGGGTGATCTCTTCAGCGCCGAGTTTGGTATCGCGTGCATCAATTTCATATTCTTCAATATGAATAGAGCTGAGGGTATCGTCTTTGACAAGACGCTGTGAAATGATGGTTGCATCCTCGTAGTTGTAACCATTCCATGGCATGAATGCGACAAGAAGATTCTTACCGAGAGCTAATTCACCATCTTTGATTGCTGGACCATCAGCTAAGACAGAACCGCGGTCGACACGTTCATCTTTGGAGACGATTGGCTTTTGGTTATAGCATGTCGTCTGGTTGGAACGGCTGAACTTGGTGAGTTTATAGCTTGATTGTGTTCCATCATCGTTCATCACGCGAATGATATCGGCAGACACGTAGGTAACAATACCTGGTTTTTCAGCAATAACGCAGTCACCAGAGTCATAGGCAGTACGCCATTCAGAACCTGTACCAACTAATGGGGCTTCAGATTCAATTAATGGGACAGCCTGACGCTGCATGTTTGCACCCATAAGGGCTCGGTGGCCTTCATCGTGTTCGAGGAATGGAATCAATGAGGATCCAACAGAGACCATCTCACGTGGGGAGACGTCCATGAAGTCAACATCATCAGTTGGAACATCGGTTGCTTCTTCAATTCCGTCTCGTGCAAGAGCAGTATCTGTAGCAATACGACCTTCTGCGTCGATTTCCTGGTTTGCCTGTGCGATAACGTGATTTGCTTCTTCGTCTGCAGTCATGTAGACGACTTCGTCAGTGACCTTGCGATCCACAACCTTGCGGTATGGAGCTTCAACGAAACCGAATGGGTTGACACGTCCGAAGCTTGCCAGAGAGCCAATCAAACCAATGTTTGGACCTTCTGGAGATTCGATTGGGCACATACGGCCGTAGTGGGATGGGTGAACATCACGGACTTCCATGGAAGCACGGTCACGAGTTAAACCACCAGGACCTAAAGCAGAAAGACGACGTTTGTTGGTGACGCCTGCCAAAGGATTGTTCTGGTCCATGAACTGTGACAGCTGTGATGTACCGAAGAATTCTTTAATTGTTGCAGCTACAGGACGGATGTTAAGCAAAGACTGTGGTGTGATTGCTTCAGCATCTTGTGTTGTCATACGTTCGCGAACGACGCGTTCCATATGAGACAAGCCTGTACGTAGCTGATTTTGAATCAATTCACCAACTTGACGAATACGTCGGTTAGCGAAGTGGTCAATATCATCGACTTCAACACGTAATTCAACTGGTTGACCATGACGAATTCCGTTAATGGTTTCATGTCCATCGTGAAGAGAGACAAGGTACTGGACAACAGCAATAATGTCTTCTTTAGTGAGTGAACGGTTTTCTGGATCGATATCGAGACCAAGCTTGCGGTTGATCTTGTATCGGCCGACACGTGCTAAATCATATCGACGATCGTTGAAATAGAAGCTATCAAGTAATGTACGTCCAGCTTCTGGGGTTGGAGTATCATTTGGACGAATCTTACGATACAAATCAGTAAGAGCAGTATCCTGATCTGGGACTGCTTCCTTGCTAATCAAGTCAAGGACTAATGGATAATCCTTGAAGGCATCGCGGATTTCTTCAATACTCATGCCAATAGCTTGAAGGAAAACAATAACTGAGGTTTTGCGGCGACGATCAATACGTACAGCAAGTGAGTCTCGTTTATCGATTTCAAATTCGAGCCAAGCACCACGTGATGGAATAATACGTCCACCATAGGTTTCTTTATCAGTTGTGCGATCAACTTCACGCTCAAAGTAAACGCCTGGAGAACGAACAAGCTGAGAAACAATTACACGTTCTGAACCACCAATGATGAAAGTTCCATATGGTGTTTGGAGAGGAAAATCACCCATGAAAACGGTTTGTGATTTAATTTCTCCAGTATCAACATTAGTGAATTCGGCATTAACATACAGTGGAGCTGAGAAAGTATAACCTTGTTCTTTGCATTCTTGCCATGTGTGGCTTGGTTCCTCGAAATAAGGATCTGAGAATGCAAGTTCCATCGTGTCAGCGAAGTTCTTGATTGGAGAGATCTCCTCAAAGACTTCTGCTAAACCACTTGTATGAGGCGTAGTGAAGGTGCCGTTCTTTTCGTCATCTGCTACGCGTGCTTTCCAGCGTTCATTGCCAACAAGCCAGTCAAAAGAATCAGTTTGAACACCAAGTAAATATGGTAACTGAATTGGTTCTCGAATGGAGGCAAAGTTGACACGCCTGGACGCTTTATGTAATTTGATGTCCTCTTCGTCGTTCCGAGCGAAGGTCTTTGTCGTGCTCTTTTCAGATGCAGCAGCCAAGTGATTCGTTCCTTACGTTGAGTAGTTATTCACAAAGGAAAAGGACGACCGTGATCATACGAATGCTGTTTTTCAGCGGCATGTATCGGCGGGCGTCTCCCTCGCTGCAGCATGCCCGCTATATGACATACTTACAAGCAAAATATATAGTATTTCAAAATATAGACATTTTTGCAAGTTTTTAGCTAAATTTCAGCATGTTTTCCACATAATTCACTTGTCTGTTGATAAGCAATGTCAGCATCTTGCTTGATTTGATCAATCAATGCTTGAATGGAATCAAACTTGATCTGTCCTCGGAGACGTTCCAAAAAGATAATATGAACATGATGCTGGTATAAATCAATCCAATCAGGGTGATGCAGAATATTTGCTTCAAGTAAGTAATCTCGTTTAATACCATCATCTGCGAAGGTTTCTTTTGTCCCGATAGAGATTGCTGCTGGATAGGTCTTCTCTTCACTATTCTTCTGTTGAGGTAAACCACAGTCGACAAGCCAACCGGAATAGACACCTTCAGAAGGCATTAGGCCTTGAATATCTCCACCTAAATTAGCTGTTGGGAATCCAAGTTCACGTCCTCTTTGCTCACCATGAACCACTTCCCCTTCTATCACATGATAATGACCGAGAAGCGATGTGGCGTAACTTATCTGTCCTTTTTGTAAAAGAGAACGAATATAAGTTGAGCTCCATGCACGCACCTGACGTGAAGAAGATAAAGTAACATACCCAGGTCCTTGATGGTATACAACCTCAAGTGAAAACAGACGAGTATCTTGAGCGAAAGAACGAATCGTTGGAATTGTCCCTTCCCTATTCTTTCCTAATTGAGCATCTTCCCCTAATACTAAAGAGGACATTTTAAGAGAAGTGACAAGATCATTGAGAAAATCTTGATAGGTATTGTTAGCAAACGCTAATGTGTATGTAATCACATACACCTCATCGATTTTGAGCTGTTCCAGATAATGTATTCTCTGTGAGATCGACATAATCTGATGTTTTAACGAATCTTTTTTAACTTCTTCTGTACTAATTTGTTCCCTATGATGGGTCTTAGCATAATGATGTACTAATCCTGGTTGAGGAGAAAAAAGAATAACTATTGAGCGTAAATTCTCATGATCAGCTATTTCTGTCACACGATGAAGAATAGATTGATGTCCGCAATGTACACCATCGAAGCTACCAATAGTAACGACAGAACTCTTCATCTGTGTTAATGCTTCTGTTGGCCAATTAATCGTGCCATTTTCTTCAGGAATAATCGAAATAGTTCTCATAAATATCTTCTCGTTTATGTCATGCTGTAACAGCATGAACTATTTTTATGACTGATCTAAAGGAAAGACCGTTATAGGTTTCACGATAGATGAAACCTGATCAGAACAAACAGGACTGCAAATCGCAATAAGATTAGTTTTATCGACCACAGCGCATGGTGATTGCACAATAACAGGCACACAAATACGACGTCCACATCGGATATCTATTACCTGCATATCTGAAATAGTTATTGTTGGTAAGACCTGCTTTGCCACATTATAAAGCGACATCACTGCATGCTGATCATACTCATCTAGCACCGCACGAGTACGAGCGATCTCTTGATGAGTTTTACGATCTGTAATCATTATTTGTTCTTGATGCGCTGTACACGCTTGATTAACGGAAAAAGCGCCAACTTGTGTACGACGCAAAAAAGTCAAATAACCGCCGACACCGAGACAATTACCTAGATCACGGCCAAGTGATCGAATATAAGTTCCTGTTGAACAGGTAATTTCTGCAGTCACATCTAAGAAATACTCAGATTCTTGTGCATGATTATGTGGATTAGCTGAGATAAGAAAATCGGTATTCGCTTCATTTGCAGTAACTAATTGGCATTTTTCGATAGTAAAAGAGTAAATAGTGACTGGTCGAGAAGGTAAAACAACATTCTCCCCTTTACGCGCTAAATCATAAGCACGCTGCCCATCAATATGGATAGCTGAATACGCGCTTGGCCTTTGATAAATCATGCCTAGAAAATGTTCTGATATTTCTCGTTGAATATCAGAAGGGGTAAGATGCTGAATCTTCTCTGTTTGCGATGCGGTTTGATATGAGCTTCGTTCCCCTTCAGCATCATCAGTAGTTGTTGTTGCGCCAAGACGAATAATTGTTCGATATGTTTTCTGTTGACCAGAAAGATATTGCAATAACCGTGTTCCTTGACCAAAAGCCAATAACAGCAGACCGCTAGCTTGCGGATCTAACGTTCCTGCATGTCCTACTTTACGAATATGTGATACACGGCGATAAGCCGCTACAATGTCAAAACTACTGACACCGAGCGGCTTATCAACACACAGAAAACCTGATTTTTGTGGTACTTCTGTCACTTATCTTCCTCAAAATCATCTAGGAAGTCTTCGTCATCATGTTTGTAAGGATCTGCATCTCCTGCATATTCCTTACCTTCACGTAAATGATCAAGTTCCTTATCACGGTTTGCTGCAAAGACAAGCATATCGTCTAAATCAGCTGCTGAAGCAGGAACTTCATCAAAAACGAATTCCAGAAGAGGAGTTAAACGCATATGAGCTTTTTGACCTACTTTAGAACGTAAACGTCCTCGAGCTTGATCTAATGCACGTTGAGCGCGTTCACGTTCACCACGTTCTTTACCAGCATCACCTAACTGTGTCCAAAAGATTCGTGCAATATGCAAATCGTTTGTGACACGGACATCTGTAATAGTGACATTATGTAAACGAGGATCATGAAAGTCGCGTTCTAAGCTTGCTGCCACAATGCGTTGAACCATTGCAGCAAGGCGACCAGCTTTAGGAGTCATCTCTGCCATAAATCAGTCCTCTTTCTTAGGAGCAAGACTTAAGGATGGGTTTTCTTCTTCTTTAGCTGCTGCTTCTGCCTTTGCTTTTTCTGCAGCAAGATCACGCTGAGTTTCTTGCATCTCATAGGTCTCAATGATGTCGCCTTCTTGAATATCATTGAAGGTTCCAAGGTTGATACCGGCTTCGTAACCAGCCTTAACCTCAGTAACATCATCTTTGAAACGACGCAATGAGGTAATAGTCAAATCGTTAACAGTAACGACACCATTGCGTGTGATGCGAGCTTTTGTACCGCGTTTAACGGTTCCGTCTTGAACAAGAACACCAGCGATGTTGCCGAGCTTAGAAGAGCGGAAGATTTGTCGGATCTCAGAATGAGATGTAACAACCTCTTCATAGATTGGCTTTAACATGCCTTCAAGAGCTGCCTGGATTTCTTCAACAGCTTTATAAATGACAGAGTAGAACTTAATTTCGATTCCTTCATTTTCAGCCATATCAGCAACGTTCTTATTTGGACGAACATTGAATCCGACAATGACAGCTTTATCCACAGTAGCCAAGTTGACATCGTTTTGGGTGATTGCACCAACACCACGATGGATAACTTGAATACCAACCTCTTCAGAGACTTTAATCTTCATTAACTCATCTTCAAGAGCTTCGACAGATCCAGAAGAATCGCCCTTAATAACAAGGTTGAGCATATCAACTTCAGCCTTCTTGAACTGCTTTTGGAGGCTTTCAAGAGAGACAATCTTATGACGCTTTGCCAAGCTAGCTGCACGCTTTGTTGCTTCACGTTTTTCGGCAATCTGACGTGCAGCACGATCATCAGGAGCAACAAGGAACAAATCACCAGCAGTTGGAACAGAGGTAAGACCAAGAACTGCCACTGGGGTTGATGGTGTTGCTTCTTTAACTTGGCTTCCATCTTCGTCAAGCATAGCGCGAACACGACCGTAGGCTGTTCCTACAACGATAGGATCGCCAATATGCAAAGTACCTTGTTGAACGAGTACTGTGGTCATTGAACCACGACCTTTATCAAGACGTGCTTCGATGGTTGCACCACGAGCTGGCATATTTGGATTTGCACGCAAATCAAGATCTGCATCAGCAGTGAGCAAAACAGCGTCAAGTAATTCGTCTACATTAGTTCCGTTCTTTGCTGAGATATCAACAAACATGGTATCTCCACCATATTCTTCAGAAACGAGACCGAATTCCATCAGCTGGGAACGAACCTTCTGTGGATTAGCACCAGGTAAATCAATCTTGTTAACTGCGACCACAATTGGAACATGAGCTGCTTGAGCGTGATTAATTGCTTCTACAGTTTGTGGCATGACGCCATCATCTGCAGCAACAACCAAGATAGCAACATCAGTAATCTCAGCACCACGAGCACGCATAGCAGTGAATGCTTCGTGACCTGGAGTATCAAGGAAGGTGATTTCTCGGCTGCTTCCATTCAGATCGACAGTTACTCGATAAGCACCAATACGCTGAGTAATACCACCAGCCTCATGCTTGGCAACATGAGTTTGACGAATGGTATCCAATAAACGAGTCTTACCGTGATCCACGTGACCCATAACAGTAACGACAGGTGGGCGAGGCTTCAAATCTTCATCATCTTGTAATTGTTCTTCATCAAGATTGATGTCAAACTGTTCAAGAATTTGCTTATCTTCTTCCTCGGCAGAAACAATTTCAATGTTCCAACCGATTTCTTCACCGAGGATCTTGAAGGTATCAGCATCGAGTGACTGTGTAGCTGTTGCTATCTGACCTAAATGGAATAAGACTGTTACCAATGCTGCTGTATTAATTTGGATCTTATCAGCTAAATCAGCTAATGAAGCACCTTGACGCAAACGAATTGTTTTACCGTTGCCCGTTGGAATACGTACTCCAGCAATTGTTGGTGCCTTTAACTCTAAGAACTCTTGACGCTTTTCACGACGGTTCTTACGAGCCTTGGAAGAACGACTTCCTTGGTGTCCGAATGCGCCAGCTGCACCACCACGACCACGCGCTGGAGCAGAATTCTGGGGAGCGCTATTAATGTTGTTATTGTTCCAACGACCAGAACCTGGGCGCGAAGAGGTAGTCGTGCTGGTTGTATTGTTCTTATTCCACTGATTATTTGGACGTGGTGATGCTGCGTTGCGTCCTGCTCCACCACGGTTACCACGACCATTAGCGTTGCGTCCTGCTCCACCACGGTTACCACGACCATTAGTGGCGGCAGAAGCTCCACCATGAGATGACATTGGATGTGGATGAGGAATATCACCTGGAGTTGGGAATCTCATACCTTGCTGAGAAGCAAATGGATTATTTCCTGGACGTGGTCCTGAAAGATGAGCACCTGGCTTTGCATGGCTACTGCCAGTTGGTAAGCCACCTGTTTGTCCTGGGCGAGGTACACCTGGTTTACCTGGTTTACGAACTGGAGAAGATTTACCTGCTTTATTACGCTTATCGAAACCTGCAAAATCACCTGGTTTTGCAGAGACACGTGGTCCTGGAGTCGGAGCACTAGAACGGCGTACTGCAGAAGGCATTGGTCGTGCGACTAATGACGATGGTTTTACTGATTCAGCATCAGCATGAGATACGAGAGTAGCGTGAGGTTTCGGAGTAGGGTTACTCAGCTTATGTGGTGCTGAACTTGTAGTTGTTTTGTTTGCAGTTTTTATACCTGGGAATTGTTCTTGCAACTTATGTACTACAGGTGCTTCAACTGTAGACGAAGCAGACTTAACAAACTCTCCCATATCTTTTAACTTATTCAGAATTGTCTTACTATCAACGTTGAATTTTTTTGCCAATTCATAAACGCGTGCTTTAGGCACAGATTTCTCCATTCCTGACCACGTGGAATTGTGCGTGGTCGTTTAAAACTTCCAATACATCATTACATTTTTGCGACCATAGTCGTACCCATCTCTCGATGTGTGATCCGCTATAGAGCTGGATAATCTGAAGTGTCTAGGTTCACTCTTCAGAAGAATTATCGAATGATGTGTCTCCAGATAATGCAGATGTATCATCATTGCAGTCATCATTAGAATCAAGCTCTTCAGCAGCTAAGGTTTCCTGACGCTTCTTCAAAGCAGCTTCATGCTGTTCTTGTGACTCAACACCGATCTTCCAACCAGTTAATTTAGCTGCAAGTCGAGCATTTTGTCCTTCTTTACCGATAGCAAGACTGAGTTGAGAATCTGGAACAAATGCAACTGCAGTCTTACTCTTTCGGCTAAGAACTTGTACTGAAGGAACATGTGCTGGTGATAATGCTGCTGCAATGAAGGCTGCTGGATCAGATGAATAATCGACAATATCAATTTTTTCATCATTCAGGTTTTCCATTACGGCACGAACACGTGAACCACCAGGCCCAATTAATGCTCCTTTAGGATTGATGCCTTTCGCATTAGCTTTAACAGCGATCTTAGAACGCGCGCCGGCTTCACGAGCAATACCCATAATGGATACAACTCCAGAAGTTAATTCTGGGACTTCACGTTCAAAGAGTAAGCGAACAAGATCAGGGTGTGAGCGTGACACAATGATTTCTGGCCCGTGGATACCACGAGAAACAGAGACAACATAGACACGAAGACGTTCTCCATGACGGTAAACTTCTCCAGGTACTTGTTCACGTCGTGGTAGTAAGGCTTCAACGTCTCCTACCTTGATATGAACATTATGGAGATCACCATGATCTTGACGAATGACACCAGTAATGAGCTTTCCTTTACGTCCTGAGAAAGCACCAAAAATCTTGTCATCCTCTACCTGGCGGAAAAGCTGCTGGATAACTTGTCGTGCAGTATAGACAGCCTGACGACCAAACTCTTTTGTTGTGTCGTCATACTCTTCGCTTAGTTGAATAGTTGGATAAGGATTTTCTTCAGTTGGTTCTTGCTTAATCTCATCTTGTACCCAAACTGTAAAAGATCCTGAACGATCGTCTAACTCTACACGAGCATGTTTAGCAGATCCTGGTGTTTTAAAATAAGCTTGAAGCAAGGCTTCCTGCAAAGCATCCGTCAATGTTGCATCGTCAATGCCTTCAGTAGCAGCTAGTTGACGAATACTAGTTAAGTCTAAATCCATCCTCGCCCTCTCGATATTAAGTTTTCAGCTCCGGTGTCGCTAATGCGATTGCTCCTTATATTTCGGTCTTTATCGACTATTAGTCTACTTATTCATACAGACACAAAACTAAAGTGGAGAGTCTCTACGATAATTAGGTATGTTATTAAAAAGAGGACGTCTTGTCTTTTCTAAAGTAGGAGAATATCAGTGAGAAAACTTCATTATGAGACATCAACCGTGTCCCATCAGGTTTTAAAACTATTAGCTTGTATAAGCCTCTGCATTGGTTTATTAATAACCGTTTGTATCGCACGACCTGCTTTAGCTGATACCGTTAGTCAGACGCCTATTGAATCATGTTCAGTTACTTTGACAAATATTCGACGGAATATATCATTAGAAAATGCAGAATATCCATCAATCCTACGTTTCTTTGCTTATCAAAATAATGCAAACCTTTGGCTTGATGCTGCTGCTCAATGTAGTGACCGTTATGAACAAAGTATCGTATATTCAGCTTACGATAGTTATGAAGCTCATCAGATTGCTCTTCACAATGGTATTGCTTCTTCTGCAGTTGATACTGGTGCAGATCTCGATCATTTACGAACTGTTTCTCCTACAACATCTAATGATGTGATTACAGCTAGTATTTCTGTACCTACTGATTTAGGTGATTCAACAGAAACAGCTCTTGCTGGAGCACAGGATAAAGCTGCCTTTTCTATGGAAGTTCTTGGGGCACGAAGTAATCCTAAAAATGAGGATGATTTTGCACTCAGCTTCCGATCTCGAACTAATGCAGCACAATTTGCTGGAACATTATCAACTGATCCTCGCAAAAAAGTCTATTCTGTACAAACCTTATTAAAGAATCCAGTATCCATTATTGACCCATCGACAGGTCTGCTTGTCCCGACAAACTCTGCTGTGGAAATGGAACTAGGGTTGAGTGAAGTTACTGGTACAAAAACGCTGACATCTCCACAAAAGCGTTATGCAGCAGCCGCATTTATTCGTTCGGCATTTTATGATGCTTTTATTTTAGGGTATCCAACGAGCCCATTGCCATTACAAGAGAAATAATCATAACTAATAACTTCAAGGGAGAGACGTCTACTAGAAACTAGTAGCACCTCTCCCTTTTTTACTGATGTCAAAAGGATATCAGTCTAATGTATACGGCTGTGACAGTTGTTGAATCATATCTTTCACTTGATCAACAGCTTGATCAGCTGGAACAGTCATTGACTGGCCTCCATCACGAACACGTAGTTCAATGGATCCATCTTTCGTAAAACTCTTACCGACAACAGCGATAATTGGCATACCTAGGAGTTCAGCGTCGTTGAACTTAACACCTGGTGATACCTTTGCACGGTCATCAAGAATGACTTCAATATTTTCTTTAGCTAGCTTCTGGACAAAGTCTTCAGCAGCTTGAGAAATCTCATTACCTTTTCCAGCAATGACAACATGCACTTGAGCTGGAGCAACGGTAATAGGCCACATAATGCCTTTATCATCGTGGTGGAATTCAGCGATGCAGGCAAGAACTCGTGAGACTCCAATACCATAAGAGCCCATCCATACTGGTACAGATTTTCCGTTCTCATTTAAGACATTGAAGCTTAATGCCTTTGAATACTTCAAGCCAAGTTGGAAGACTTGGCCGATTTCAACGCCGCGTTCGAAGGATAACGGTCCAGATCCATCAGGACTCATATCACCTGGGTTAAGTTGTGAAGCTTCGATAACACCATCTGCAGTGAAATCGCGTCCGTATACAAGATTGATCGAGTGTGTATCAGCCTTGTTAGCTCCGCTGACCCATGCGCTACCAGAAGCAACATGCGCATCAATGTAGTATTCAACTGGATTTTCGATGCCTGCAGCTTGAGCTTGAGGACCAAGTACCATAGGTCCGATGAAGCCTTTAACTAATTCTGGGTGTTCGGCTAGTTCTTCATCAGTTGCCAAAGACATTTCTAATGGTGACAAGCATGCTTCAACACGTTTGAGATCGATTTGACGGTCACCTGGTAAACCTACAACAATCAGCTTGGTCTTGCCATCAGGATAGTGAGCAGTCAATACAATGTTCTTTAAGGTATCAGCACTCTCCCATTGACGATCAGTACGTGAGGCTACTGAATTCAATGTGTCAACAAGATCATCAATAGATCCTGCTTGTGGGGTATTAACATCGGATGATTGTGGGGTTGCTGAATAGTCAATACTGTCAAGAGCAGGCGTCTTTAAGGCTTCAACATTCCATGCTTTTCCAGCAGGTGATTGAGCAAATGTATCTTCACCAATTGGTAATGGTGCTAAGAATTCTTCAGATTCAGAGCCACCCATTGGTCCCGAGAAGGCATGAACGATCACATATTTCACGCCTAAACGTTGATAGACACGCTCATATGCTGCACGTTGGTCTGCATAACAGCGTCGTAATCCGTCTTCATCAAGTGTGAAGGAATAGGCATCTTTCATGATGAACTCACGGCCACGAATTAATCCTGCTCGCGGGCGTGCTTCATCACGGTACTTGGTTTGGATCTGATAGAGAGTAACTGGCAAATCTTTGTATGAAGAATACAAATCTTTTGCCAATAAAGTAAACATCTCTTCATGTGTTGGGGCAAGTAAGTAGTCAGCTTTATGACGATCTTTTAATTTAAAGATGTTATCGCCGTATTCTTCCCAACGGTTTGTAATTTCATATGGCTCACGAGGAAGTAAAGCAGGAAGATGCACTTCCTGGGCACCAATCTTGGCCATTTCTTCGCGAACAATGCTTTCCACTTTATTTAAAACGCGAAGACCAAGAGGCAGCCAAGCAAATACACCTGGTGCTTCTTTGCGAATATAAGCAGCGCGAATTAATAATTTTGCGGAATCAATATCTTCGTCGGCTGGATTATCACGCAACGTGCGTAAAAAGAGAGTCGACATACGTAATGGTTCTGAAGTCATATTTTCAAAGTTAGTCATGAAACATGACATCTTTATTAAAAGAGCGACGATCCGCTTGCAAATGAGAAAGAATCTATTCCTTCTGTTTCTAATTGTTGTACTACTGCTTCTGATAAATCTTTAAGTTCTTGATCTAATTGTTGTGCATATGGAGAAATAAGAAAAGCTTTTTCGTTGATATCTTCTAAGAACAGCCCTTGAAGCGTTTCAACTCGTGACAGAGCAACATATCCCATTCCAGCTGTAAATGTCCGTCGGAGATCCATCATAGCTGCATCAAGTGTCATACCCTGTGATTTATGGATGGTAATGCCCCATGCGCACCGTAAAGGTATTTGAGTTACTTCAGCAAGTGTGGTGTCACCATCTATCATTTTCCAACTTGCAGGACGTATAACAGTAATATAACCATTCTCGAACTCTACAAGCGGATAACCGCCTTTACTTTCTGGCAAAAAATCAATAACTGTTCCTAATGATCCATTAACGTAATGGTGTTCTAAATCATTACGTAAGGCCATCACAGCTGCACCTTGTTTCAGTATAAGATGATCAGGCGCAAGAACACTTTGTTTCAATTTTTTAACTGTCACGCTTTGTCCAAATGACTCAGTTAAAAATACATGTTCTTCCCCAGCTAAATCAGCTAACCGCTGATCATTTAATCGGTCTGCTTGTACGTTTGTTGGGAATAAGCGAACAGCAACTTGATCTTCTAATGGTATCTGGTGGCAACGTGACAGAAGAATGTTCCGATCATGATCAGTAATCGTTCCCTGACGTATATCAGTAAGAACTGTTAACAGTTCCCCATTATTCTGACGATGTTGCTCAGTTAAATAGCAGATTTGTAATCCCATTTGTGACCAGACAAATGACTCAGTAATAAAGCCATCTGGATTACGATCTTTATAACGGTTACGGAATTCTTCTGTTTTGACATCATGTTGTGATGAATGTTGCCACGCTTTGACTACTGGAGGAAGCTGATAAAAATCACCTGAGAGAACTACTTGTAGCCCACCAAATGGTGTTGAATCATTCCTGATTTTTCGACACACTTGGTCAACAAGATCAAAAAGCCATGCTGGGGTCATAGACACTTCGTCAATGATAAGGACATCAGCAGCATTAATTGCTTTTTTTCGACGTGTACGAATCTGCTTATACAAGTCATCTGTCAGTGAAGTTGCAATACCTAGACCACTCCATGAATGAAGAGTTTGCCCGTTCAAATGAGTTGCAGCAATACCAGTCGAAGCTGTAATAGCAATGTTTTTACCGATGTTTTTTTCTTCAGCAATAAAGCGATTTAACAGATACGTTTTACCTGAACCTGGAGCTCCTGTAATAAAGGTACTAGCTCCACTTTGGAGAATCGCGAGTGCTTGATCCTGACGCATAGTGTGCTTATATCTTTCTAATCAGTTGTGGGTTGCTGTAATTTAGTAGTCTGCTTTTGGTGCTGTGAGTGGGTTAGAAACGATGTGTCCTTCTTGTTCGTAGGTGCGTAGAAGGCTGGTTTGTTCGATATGTTGTTCTATGGTGGCTGCTTCGTTGGCGGAGAGTCCTGGGCTTGGGAGGAACATAGTATCTTTGTAGTAGCGGAGTTCGTCGATGGATTCAATGATGTCGGCGAGTGCTCGGTCTCCTCCGTGTTTGATTGGTTTGTTGATGTATGTTTGTGGGTACCATCTGCGGCAGAGTTCTTTGATGGTACTGACGTCAATGGTTCTGTAGTGTAGTTGTGACATGAGTGTTGGCATGAAGTGGTCTAGGAATTTTTTATCGGAGCCGATGGTGTTTCCAGCGAGGTGTGCTTTCCCGTTTTGTAGGAGGTATTGCTGGATGTAGTTGAGGACGCGTTGTTCTGCTTCTTGGTAGCTGATGCCGTTTTTCATTTGTTCGATGAGGCCGTTGTCTGTGTGCATTTTCCAGACGATGTCGTTATGGCGCATGTGTTCGAAGGCGTGGTCGCTTGGTTTGATGATGAATTCGATTCCTTTGTCGAGGATGTTGAGGTTGAAATCTGTTGGGACGACTGCGATTTCGCATAGTTCATCATTGAAGATGTCGAGTCCTGTCATTTCGCAATCAATCCAGATGAGTCGTGATTCTTCTGGGGTATAGGTTATGGTGTCTGCCATTTTGTGTCCTTTCTAGGGGATGTGGTTAGTGTTTTTTGTTTATATTGTTGAGTTTATCTTCTGGTTTGATGGCAAGGTATGGTGCGAGATCTGAGTCATCATGTGCGTGTTTTGTTTTTCGTGGTTCGGTCATTTGCATGTGTGCGAATTTTTCTGGTGTGTTGATGAGTGGGATGTTGCTGGTGAGAACCAGAATTGATTCTATGAAGAGGATGAGGAGTGCGCCGATGGCGAGGATCCATGCAAAGATAACGTGGTTGAACCAGGTGTAGTGTTTAAGAATGAGTAGAGCAATAAAAATGATCAGGATTTTAACGACCCATGATCCCATGGTAATGCCGATGAAGCTTCGTGGTGTGAGGTGCTTGTTTCCTAAGATGGCGAAGGTGATTGGTGTTGTTAGGCTGAAGAAAAGGAGAACAACAAAAGCAAGAATTGCGCCTATCAATCCTGCGTGTCCTGCATGCGCATTACCGATGATAGATCCGATGATAAGTAAAAGAATGAGTGCGCTGATACTGGCAAGTACAATACGTTTCATTAAGAGTAATACTGCATTCTGCGATTGATTAATCATTTTTATGTTCTCCTTTCTGTTGCTGTGCTAATAAATTTTCTTGTCGTATTTCTCGTAGTCGTTGTCGATAATGTGGTACAAGGGTTAAGGCGCTAAGGATTGGAACAAGAATACATAGCATAGTGATAATGACTGAAGCGGTATAAAACAAAGTCATAATGGATGAGAAGGCGATCACAAAGGCCCATCCCCACATGATGAGTACGGCACCGCGTACAGTGTGACCGATACGAATCATGCGGTGGTGAAGATGCATACGATCTGGATGCATTGGAGATTGTCCATGTGATGTTCGTCGGATAATAGCCATGCACATGTCCAGTACTGGTATGAAGAGGACGAGGATTGGAAGCAAAATTGGCATGAATACTGGCATTGCAATACCGGAATGCATTGTTGATGGGTCAAAGTGTCCAGTAAGAACAACAGAAGCGCAGGTTACTAAATATCCGAGAAGCATTGATCCAGAATCACCCATAAAGATGCTGGCTGGATGCCAATTATGAATAAGGAATCCAATACATACGCCAACGAGAATCATGTCGAGGAGCGTTGCCATTGAAGCAAAGCTTGGCTGTGATCGTGACAGAATATAACTATAGGTTGCAAATGCTAAGCCGCCTATAGCGACAATTCCAGCTGCCAAACCATCTAAGCCATCAACAAAATTCACTGCATTAATTGACGTAACGATCAATAATGCGGTAATTGCCATTGATAATGATGGTGATGCTGTAATTAATGTTGTTCCCCATGGTAATGAAACGATTTGTACGCCTTTCCACGAGACAAAAACAGCAATGAGAATTTGCCCTGACATTTTGAGCATCCAGTCAAGGTCCCAAATATCATCGCATACGCCTAAGGCGCAGATCATAGCTGCTCCAGCAAGAATAATCCATGACTGGTTATCACTACGAGGAAAAACACGTGAAATCCATGGTGCTGACCGTGCAAAGCATAAGGCTACAGCAAAACCAATCAGCATAGCGACTCCTCCCATACGAGGAGTCGGCGTCGTATGCATATCACGCGCACGAATCTGACCAATAGCACCAACTTTGATTGCTAGTAATCGAATTGGAGGCGTGGCAATAAAGGTTACTACCGCAGCGATTAAGGCAATAAATAAGTAAACTCTCATTAGCTTTCCTGGTCAAACTGAGATGTATTCAAGACCGCTATTAACGCATCATTAAGTGTTTTGCCACCTTGTTGATCCATAAGTGACGCTGGCATGAAAAACGCATTAGCACGGATAGCATAGTGATGAATCACTGCTGATGGGATTACTCCTTCTCGAAGAATAATAATACCATCAGTAGCCTGTGGGTCAGCCGCTACAACAGTTGATCCGGTTGATCCTGGTGTTGGTCCTGCATCAAGATAAAGAGCCACATCATTACCCAAGGCTGTATAGGCTTCCATCACAGTTGAAGCAGAGGTTTCTCCTGATTTATTAGCACTAGTACAGGCTAATGGTCCTGTCATACGAACAATCGCATTTAGAGATGGGCAATCTGGGATACGTATTGCTTGTGTTTGTGTCCCATCCTCTTCATGTTTCATGGTTACTAACGGTGATTCTTCTGTTTTCACTGTTGCTATAGGAGAAAAACCGCCAGGTAATAATCCTTCTGCAAGGATATCTAATGGCTGCGGTAATTCTAAACCAAGCTGCTGAAGATCATTAAGATCCGATATAATTACTTGGATTGATTTCGATAACGGGCGTTCTTTCACTGTAAATAATTTTTTTACTGCTTCACTATTCGTTGGGTCACAAGCAATTCCATAAACAGTGTCTGTTGGGACAACAATGAGTTCTCCTGCTTTAATTAATTGTTGTGCGTACTGAATTGATTCGTCTGTGATGGCACAAATCTTATTCGGGCTCATCATTAATTATCTCCTTTGTTGCTCACTGAACTTTGATACCTTCTGTCCATCGATGTCGATGCGTCAGATCGCAGCAGGTGCGCACGTCAGAAAATCCAGATTGTTTAAAATATTGTTGGAGCGACTCGCCTTGTGTAATATCATGCTCCATGATGAGGAAACCACCAGGTTTTAATAATCGATGTGCTTGATCGACAATGCCTTGTGGAATGGATAAACCATCTTGTGAGCCACCGTAGAGCGCGTCCTCTGGATCATATTGTGCTTCAGGTTGTGTCACTGGGCGAGCTAATGGTAGATATGGTGGGTTAGTAATCACGCAATCTACTACCCCATTCAATTCTTGTAGCGTTGTTACACTTAAAGCATCAGCATGTATAGGTGTAAAGGTTGATCCTGATGCATATGAGGAAGCAACATGATGGCTATTTTTTTGAAGCCACGTGTAAGCTGTATCGTTTTTTTCTACTCCATAAACCTGTGTCTGTGGTCGTTCTACTGCCAGCGATAGGCCAATAACGCCAGATCCTGAACAGAAATCAACAACGCGACATAGAGTATCCTGTTTTTCCTGTTGTAGCCACTGTAATCCTCGTTCAACGATAAGTTCAGTTTCTGGTCGTGGAATAAAAACACCAGGACCTACTGACACAGTAATATAACGGAATACTGTTGATTGAACAATATATTGTAATGGTTCTCGTGCTGATCGTCGAACAATCATTTCATTAAAACGGTGTAGAGTATCCTGCGCCTGCAACCCAAAAGAATCACGGCATGTGTACCCTAAAAGAAGAAAGCGACGTAAATCACTAATAGAACAGTCAGCGGCATCTGCGCATAGTTCTAACGCATCATGCTCAGCATACTCGATATCATGATGATACAGTGTCTGCTGAGCATCAGCTAAGACATCTTTTAATAGTACGTTGGATATATCGTCATGAGTATCCATAATGTTATGACTTACTCTGCTGAATGAGAAAGGCGTGCTGCCTCATCAGCTTGAATATCTGAATCAATCACAGCTTGTAAATCTCCATCAAGAACCTGATCGAGATTGTATGCCTTATATCCTGTACGGTGGTCAACAATGCGATTTTCTGGGAAGTTATAGGTACGGACTCGTTCTGATCGATCAAGACTGCGTACTTGAGAGTGACGGAGGTTTGCTGCTTCTTCTGCTTCTTTTTCATGTTTTAAAGCAAGTAAACGTGATTTTAAGACTCGTAATGCTGCAGCACGATTCTGAATCTGTGATTTTTGATCCTGCATACTAATCACAATTCCAGTTGGAATATGAGTCATACGAACAGCGGAATATGTTGTATTAACTGATTGTCCTCCTGGACCAGAGCTCATGAAAGTATCAATTTTAAGGTCTTTAGGATCAATGACAATTTCATCATCATCATCGTCTGCTTCTGGGAAGACAATAATTCCAGCAGCTGATGTTTGGATACGTCCTTGAGATTCAGTAACTGGAACTCGTTGGACTCGATGGACACCGCCCTCATATTTTAAGCTTGCCCACACACCATCGGCTGGAGCGACTGTTCCTTTTGTACGGAATACAATCTGCGCGTCTTTAATGCCTCCCAATTGTGTAGCGTTTTCGCTTTGAATTTCCATAGCCCAGCCACGACGTTGAGCATAACGCGCGTACATTCGCATCAGATCGCCAGCGAACAAGGCAGCTTCTTCACCACCAGTTCCAGCTTTAATCTCCATAATGGTATCGCGTGCATCATCTGGATCACGAGGAACTAAAGCAGTACGTAATGCGTCTTTAGCTGTTTCCAACTGAATTTCAAGATCTTTTGCTTCATCAGCAAATAAAGAATCAACTTCTGCTAATTCCTGAGCGGCTTCAAGATCACTGCGCAAGTGCTGTACTTGTGCATATCCGTCAACGATAGATTGTAAAGCAGCATGACGGCTGCCAAGTTTACGAAGAGTAGTAGGATCAGCACTATTTTCTGGAAGACTCATTTGCTGCTCTAACTCTTTATATTCACGAGTTGCAGTTAACGCAACAGGAAATTCAGTTTCTTCAGCTTCTTCACTTTGACTCATATATATGCTTTACTCCCTCTGCAATAACAAATTATCTTTATCTCTATATCTATACCATCATCAAGATTGCTAAAGAGATGAATCACTATCTTTATTTCTTATCTCTTCAGAAAATTGAAGATCTTGCTGTACATGCTCTGTTTTATTAACGTTATCGTATTGATCATCATCTTTTATTGTCATCTTGAAAGTTTCTTCTTGATGGTCTTTTGCGTCATTCGATAAGTTTTCTATGCGTTGTTCATCACGTCTCATTGCGCGATAACTGCTTAATCGATCGCACATATTCGCAATAATGTATGCAATGATCGTAACAACACCGGTGACCATCAGGTTACTATATGACGTTACTTCAATAACAAGAACAACAGCGGTTAATGGACGTTTTACTGTTGCACCAAATAAACCTGACATGCACACGATAGCGAATAATGAATAGTAATGCAGTGTATGAGGACCTAAGTTTAAGAAAGCAAAAACTCGACCACAGAAGATTCCAAATACTGCTCCTAAGGCGCAAATAGGTAGGAAAATACCGCCTGGTACACCAGAACCATAAGAAATTTGAGCAAAGATTAAACGGAGAACAATAAGCCCGAACAAAGCGATAATCGAGTATTGGGCGGTATGGGCTAAGCGTAAAACGATCAGAGAACCATCGCCAAGCGTGAATGGGAGATAGATACCGATTGGAATGACCATGACAAAGGGGACAAAAGCTCTCCAGTTCTGTGGGATATGAAGCTTGTCATAAATATTAACGCCCCATGCCAAAGTGGATTCATAGATCCATGCCAAGATACCACAAAGGATACCAACAGGAATTAATTGCCAGTACAAAGTGATTGGCAAATCAACTGGTCGTGGAAGTGAAAAATCAGGTTCCCATCCAACTATCTGTACAGTAACGATACTTGCTGACACACTAGCAATAAATGATGCGGCAATTGTTCGGAGAGAATATTTGAATTCTCCTTTATTGAGGTAGTCACCTTCAACTAAGAATAAGGTTGCGGCGATTGGTGCAGTGAATGCAGCAGCTAAACCTGCAGCTGCGCCTGCAGCAACAAGTTCACGACGGTCGCCTTTAGTTTCCTCATCAAGATAGGTTAAGCCGAGACCAACAGTAGCACCTAACTGAATAGATGGTCCTTCACGGCCGAGAAAGAGTCCAGGTGCGAAGGCGAGAACACCTCCGATGAACTTCCTCCAGAGTAATCGCCACCAACCCCACCATGATGGGTGGCTTGAATGTAAACGGGCTTCGACATCAGCTGCACCAGATCGTGAGGATAATGGTTCACTCCTTACTAATGCAGCTATAAAGAAGCTTAAACAAATACTGACAGCTACAACGATAGTGATAACCCACCAATGTCCTGCACGAATATAATCATAAAGTTTCAGTAATGGGTCGAAAAGTTCTTCAATTACCCAACGGAATCCAGCAACAACAAAGCCAGCCACAATACCATCAATTACTGACCAAAAAAGTAACTTTGGTGAAATACCACCATGCAAAGCATCCGCTACCCATGTTTCCCATGTAGCACGTTTTTGCTTATGTCGATGATGAATCAGAATTGGTGAATTCGTTAAATCTTGATGGTCTGGTGCGCTTGGATCTTTAAATCGTTTTTCCTTTTTAGAAGCGCTTGCAGCGAATTTTTTTGCAGTTGTATCAGAAGGTTCGCCGATCATGCTTCATCGCCGCCCGTCCTTTTTTCGGTTGTTGGACTCGTATAGTCGTTGGTGGCTAACGAGATAATTTATTTATACATTTTTAAGCATAATTAGATGAAAAAAGACCCGCCCAGATTTAGGCGGGTCTTCAACTATTTTATGCAATCAGCACGTAATATGACGACATATACAGCTATCTCACAAAAGGATAGCGAGAATATCGCGAGCTGCAATGATGAGATAATCCTCACCCTTGTAATGTAATTCAGTTCCACCGTACTTAGAGAATAGAACCTTGTCTCCTTCTTTAACATCCATAGGAAGACGGTTTCCATTATCATCTAAGCGTCCAGGACCTACAGCAAGAACTTCACCTTGCTGTGGCTTTTCTTTAGCAGAATCTGGAATAACAAGTCCAGATGCAGTTGTGGTCTCAGCTGGTGCTTGCTTAATGATGACTTTATCCTCTAATGGTTTTAATGAGATCGACATAAAGCCCTCCCCTATATGCAAAACAACATTTTTACGCTTTAAAACTAAAGCTCTTTCTCCTAGACTATCCTATTCTATGAAGTGGTAGTAAGGAAAAAGAGCTAATAGCGAAAAATCTTCTACTTAATGTTGACGACGTGACAAAATCGAGTCAACATTCATTCCCAAAGACTCATCTGATGGTTCGGGAATATCAACTGATTTCAGAGAGACAATACTTGGAGTAACGTCTTCAAAGATAGCTTGACGTTCAGCTGGTGATACTGGCTTTGCTTTTGCAACGCTACGGTACGACTTAATTTCCATGCTTTGTGGATAGTCTGCATCGTTATGTTGATCACCTAGTGAAAATGAAACAAGGTTTGATGCAGTAGCTTGCTTGAGCGATTTCTTTTGTTCGTTTCCACGACGGTTTACTGGAGTATCCTTCTTTACAGATTTTCTCTTTACTTGCTTAGAAGGAGTAGTAATACCCTGTTTCTTAAGAACAGCGCGAACATCACTTACTGGGATGATATATGTTGGCGCATTATCCTCAGCGGGTGTATTCACTGCATTTTTCTTATCTGCTAAAGCTTTAGATTGAAGTGCAGATTTCTTTAATGGTGTGGTTAACCCTTTAGGATGATCAACTGAATGAGATGAAGATGGCAGGTTGGACGTGCGAGAGTTAAGATCTTGTTCCCATGCATGTGCTACTTGTGATGCACGGAAACCTAATCCTAAGACAATTGCTACAAAGCATAATGGAATAAGTGTATATAAAACACTGAACTGTAATATAAAGCTTAAAATAGCAACAACCGCTGTTACAACAAGCAAAGAAATAACTAAGATCTGACGACGTTTAATAGCTGCACGCCGCAAAGCACGAGCACGATTAATTTGTTGTTGTGTTAGCTTCTTCTTTGGTGCTGGCTGTTCTGTCTGCTTTCCTTTTGTCTCACGTTCCACTGGTTCAGCCTCAATTTTTACTATATGCATTAATCCTTGATCGTTTTTATTCCTCTTTTTATCAATCGAGGATCGCATCCACCATGGCACAACTCCTACCAGTAACATTGCCACAATAATAACAAAACACAATGCACTGACAGAACTATAACCCATACAGTTTAGAATACATTAGTTTCCTTGCAATTCTATCAAAATAACCATAGAAAACACGCTTTCAGTTTTCTCATCGGTTCTCTGAAAAGAAACTTTATTATTTCTATAAATAAGCTGTGTTTTAGGCTCATTTTTGCACTGTCATACAGTATTTATCGTTATTGATAGAATGAAGAATAGATTTAGATGACTATTTGAAAGGTGTTCATCGTGCCTACATATCATTATCGTTGTAAAAATTGCGGATATGATTTTACTCTAGAACAATCTTTCTCTGATGATCCAATTACCTGCTGCCCTCAATGCCATAAGGAACAAGTACAGAAAGTTTATTCTATATCATCAATCCAATTTAAAGGTAATGGATTTTATCATACCGATCATTCCGCATCATCTAAAAAATAAATTACTAAAATTAGTAGTATAAAAGGGAAGAAGACTCGTATATTTACAAAGGTCTTCTTCCCTTTTTCATTACCTTAAAATTTCTTGAAAAATTCATTAGGAAGTCATCGGTATAGAATAGCTATTCTATAAGGCAATGTATTCGTTATACGAATACACTTAGATGTACAAATAAAGAAAGGTGAAAGAGAACATAACGTTGTATTTTGTTCTCTAAACAGTTATGGCTGATTCTAAAGATACCATTTCTGATTATTCTGATAAAGGAATGATCGCTGGATTTAAAGAGTTCATTACACGCGGCAACATGATTGACATGGCAGTCGGTGTTGTCATGGGTACTGCTGTTACTACAGTTGTGACTGCAATTGTTAAGAACTTCATCAATCCTTTGATTGCAATGATTTTTGGCAAACCAAATATGGGCAGCTTATTAGCATTTACTGTTCGTGGTGCAACCATTTCCTTTGGAGCTATTCTGAATGCATTAATTAACTTCTTTGCTGTTGCTGCAGCTGTTTATTTCTGCATTATTATCCCAATCAATAAGCTTCATAAAGTAACTCACAAAATTATGCATGGTAATGACACTGAGGAAGAAGCTGCAGCTGCAGAAGAAGCTATAGAAAAGGATGTTCTCAGCGCTGAAGAGCAAACTATTGCTTTATTATCAGAAATTCGTGATCAGTTAGCAGAAGCTAATGCACATCACCATGAATCTGATCATGATGAAGTATCATTAACTAATTTAACTATTCCATCTCTATCCAGTGATATATCACTTTCTCATCAAGAGTAATTGAGAATAGGTAAAGAAGGGGGAAGTACCATTGGTACTTCCCCCTTCTTTACCTATTCTTCTCTAAATCAAAGGTACCCCAATGCGGCGGTAGTTCACGCAGAATGTATTCATCCTCTTTCTTTTCTGTATCAACTTCACGATCCCATTGCGGACTATAATCACCTTCAACAGTAAATCGTTCAGTTCCCTGACGAACAACACGGCGATGCTGTTTTCTTTTTGGTGAGTCCTGACTCTTATTATCTGTTGCCATTAAATTCCTTCTCTATGATTCCGCAAAAAATTGGCGTAGTCCCGGAGTCTGATTGCTTGATATCTCCTCTTTCGCTTGTGATGGAGCCTCAGTATGAGATGAGATCTGAGAGAGAATTCGATCAATTTCCTTTTCAGGGTCAACGAACAAGCCAACTGACCATACATGCGCTGCATACCATCCAGCTTTTGCTAGATTCATTGGTAAGAAACGATGACGTGTTCGTAATGATGGAATACTCATGAAGTATGCATCATCAGTGAAAACAGTCAAATTATAGCTATGCTGCGCGGTACCAACAGCAAGAGGAAGTTTTCTTCCTTCGGTATACCCGTAATTTAACGCTGTTGTATAACCACGATTTTGTAATCGCATAGCAAGATCCGTGAGCAACTCTCCCCGAGCTCCAGAGTGAGCGACGAGTGGAACAGGCGCATTGGTTAACTGTTCAGCCCATTGTAAAAGATCGCGAAGAAGTCGAGATCCTGCATGAACAAGACGTTGATCTTCTAAATCATGTGATGTAAAACCAGCAACAATACTGCAATTACCTTTAGCAAGAGCTAACGCATTGAGTAGCAGCTTATCACCCTCATTAGTATCAATAATGCCAAACTGTTGGAGAAGCTTACCATGAACTGTTTTAGCAAAGCTTGTGGAAAGAATTAAATCCCCAGCTGGCATACCAGCAACATTTGAAATATCTGCGACACATACTTGAGGAAGCAAAGAAGCTACTTGTGTGTTACGAACAGCAAGATGGTTCAAAGCCTCTGATATCTGCGCAGCATGTGAACGTGTCAATGTCACTACTGACAAATGATATGTTGACGGTACTCTATATTGGCCGAAACTCTCCGCACGTTTCTTAATCAGATTCAGAACCAGTGCCACTTCATCGCTTGTTGTATCAACTAATCCTGATCCACGCATTGGTACACCTTTAGCATCAATATGGTGGAAATGAGCATGAAGATTCAACAAGTTACTTGGTGGGAGTGATTCAGTCTGATACCCATGCTGTTCTAAGAATTGTGTGAGATACGCGTTGGTTGGTGCTAAATCACGTGGAATATTAATATTCTGTAAATAGCGTGAAGCTGCATCGATAATTGGCGAAGAAATAAAGTTTTTATCGGCAATAATCACAGAGATTGGTGCATAAGATAAAACACTAAGAACTTCTGCGCTTGGTGCATGAGAGCATGCATCAACGATAACAACATCAGCCAGCCGTTCATTACTAAATGACGCAGCTAAGTTAGCTGGAGATCCAATCAAAATTGGTTTAGCCGCATGAATCAATTCTGGGTGCTCACGTAGCAGAGCTGACAATGATGGAGCCACGTCACCTGATAATTGTGTATGTAACTGGTTTGCTTCTTGCGAGTGCGAATAGAGTGCTTCTGCAAGTCGCTTTGACAGTTCTTTGGTGAGTAATGGTCCTATTGAACGGATATGTTCAAGGTCGAGTTCAACGAATCGTTCTGTGGTGTTGGCGAGGAGTTCTCCATCTTGGTTGGCGATCATTTGTGATGAGCGCACGATGAGTTCGAAAACTGTTGTCCACCATGCTAGTCGTAATTCGTCAGGAGCGTTTTCTGATCGGATGTGGCGTGCGGAAAGATCGTTGATTAATGGTGTTAAACCGATTTTTTTGAATTCTCGTTCGAGTCGTGCTCGTGCTGGAAGGTTTTCTAATGCTTTTTTATCGTCGTGTAAGCGTTGTAGACGATCAGTGAGCATCTCGAAGGCTGCTCCTGAGAGTCCTGGTCCTTCTGGCGTGGTAGCAAGTACTGAATCAAGGGCGGTGATGTCGCTCATGACTGATTCGAAGGTTTCAATGATTTGGTCTAGTTGGTCTGGAAGTGTTGGCCATCCATCGAGTGATGACATGGATTTCCAGATTTTAGCGTCGCGTCGTACGATGATGAGTGCGCTATGGAGGTCTTCAACGTGTTGTCCTGGTCGGATGAGTGAGCGGATTTCTTTGATGTAGCGGCGTCGTTCCCAATATCCCATGTCGATGTGGACGTCTTCGCGTGCTTCTTTTGTCATGGTGGCATCAAGCATTGCTGTGATGTCGCGGCTGAAGATTTCAGGTTTAAAGACATCGAGTGTACGGCGCAGATTTTGGAGTACTGAGACTTGGCGACCCCATTCTTCGATGGTAATTGGGGTTGGGAATCCACATTTTTCTTCAGTGCTGGTGATTTGCTGTTGGATTTTTGGTAGTGAGACATCTAGCAAGCGTGTAACGCGTTGATAAGTGTCTTTTGCATCTTCATCCGTAAAAATAGAAGCGCTGTACCATGGTGTATCGCCTGGTTCAACAGTAAATTCGCCTAGTTCTCCTGCTTCAATGAGTTTTTTGCTCCAGTCATCTAAATGATCTTTGAGAGCGCGTGCTGTTTGTGAGCCGAGACGGATACGGTTACTTGGGTGTGTTGGTAGTGCAGCAATGCTAGCCAGTTCTTCGATTGTTTGGTAGGCGGATACACCCCATGGTTGTGCAATGGCGTGAAGATCACCAAAGTAACGTGCTAAACGTGATCGTACGCCGACAAGTTCATCAGCAATCTGATTGAAATGAGTGATTGCTTGTGAGTTGCTTCTACGTAATGAGTCAACGAGAACATTATCAATTGCATGACGATAGTGGAGATCGTTGGTATCAAGAATAAGAGAGCTGATGCCTGTGTCATGTGCAGCTCGGATGAATTCTTCTTTTTGTGTTCCAACGCATGGTGTGTAGAGTACTGTTTTACCTTGAGCGATGCATCGGGATGCGATAGCTAATGCTGCGTGTGCGGATTCCATGTTTGCTGATGCATCAACAAAAACGGAGTGTCCGTTGGCTGCAAGACGAGCTGCACGGCGAACAGCGTTTGAAATATCCCCTACTTCAAATTCGTCATGTGGATCATCATCGATATCGTCACGATCCATATCTGATTTTCGTGGAGCAAGGAAACGAGCAGCTTTTTCATCTCCTGCGATCGCATCAATGAGTGGAACTCCTGTTGGTCCTGCTTCCAGACGACAAAGAATTGTTGTTGCTTGTCGTGCAATCATTGTTGCGGAGTTGATAAAGCAACCAACGATATATTGTCGTTCTACAGTGAAGTTATTGATGCGTTGTGATCCGTATGCATCAACTTTTTCTAGAACCATCTTTTGGTTGATGACGCCATCAGCATATTCGCATGCTTTTAATAAATCATATGGGTTAAAAGCGGCGCCTTCTTCACGGAATGCTGCGACAAGTTCTGGGTTCAAATATGGTCGTTCCCAGATGCAGAGTTGTGCGCGAGCGAAACGTTCATTATCGTTATGTTCAACATAAAGTGGGTAGATTAAAACTGGTATATGTTTGTTCTTCCAAGTGGCAACGCCAGCTATTAAACTAATCGACGCGTAACCGTAGGTTATGTGGTTGGTTTGCATTTGTGCATATACATGGCCAAGGTCACGTTCAGCTGCACTCAGCATGGTTGAATCTCTGAAGAGGCTGCCTACTGTTGCATGACCGCTTGATAGTAATCGTGATTTACCGTTTGGATTTGCACGAGTTAAATCAAGACGTGCTTTTAAAGCACTTACATCATGCAAAGGATCGACGTCTATGTCAGTTTCGTAATCGACAACCCATGATGAAACTGTATTCACGTTGGCAAGAGGTTGTGGAAGAGGAGCTGCAGCCGTAGCAGAGTTTTCTTTTTTTCCGGCTGTAGTACCGTCATGTGAGAAAAGCTTTGCCACGATTAATTCACCTTTCTTTTGAATGCTTGATATCCAGAATTTGTTTGTAGAGCTTTCTCAATAGAAGGATCTTCAATTGCCTCAAGCCATGCATATAAATCATCATAAAGATAAGGATTTAATGCTAAATATG
Source organism: Aeriscardovia sp. (assembly GCA_017538895.1). GTDB lineage: Bacteria > Actinomycetota > Actinomycetes > Actinomycetales > Bifidobacteriaceae > RGIG7107. The sequence goes on from JAFYHY010000097.1 coordinate 65,365, forward strand.
GTAAAAGCTCATGATGTTTCGCCATTTCAAATTGCTTGCTTTGATCTGGCGTATGCTGTGCATCTTCAGATGTCATAGTATCGTCAATGATGACAGCTGGTTTTGACGTGTTATATTCGCCACGTGTTAAACGATCAAAAACAGATCCTGGTTCGTATCCCGTTGATCCAGCTGGCTGATAGGACGCACGACGTTGCTGAGGCTGATATGAAACTGGTGTGACTCCTGACTGAGTTGCGCTGTCAGATGATGCGGTAGGTGTCACAACAGGATTCTGCACTACTGAAGTTTGTGGTTGTATCATACGTTGTGTCATACGTGTACTAGCAACAGCAGCAACTTGTTGCGCTACAGTTGTTGCACTTCCCTGGCGTGCATGCCACATGTTATTTTCTTGAATCAGTGGAGCAACTTCTGGCTTATGTGAATGCTGTTCTGCGATTGTTTGTTCAAGATTCTCTTCTTCTCTTGGACTAAATTGATCATTTTTCACAGAGTCAGAGGTTTCTTTTTCGGAGACAGTTACGTTCTCAGCAGCATCTTTGTGCTGTCGTTCTTCAGCTTGTTTCAGTTCTGCTTCACTTGGCAATGGGACAATAGATTTCTTTTTTTCTACTTCTACTTCTGGTTCTGCCTGTGATGCTTCTGGTTGAGCTGGTGTTGTTGTGTCTGGTTTAAATGATACTGGTCGTGTTTGTTTCTCTTCCGTTTGCAAAACACGAACCCTTTTTTGTACAGTCTGTGCATCAAATGCGCTTGTTGGTTCTCCGGCACGGAGATCAAGAACATCATGAATATCCATGCTGACAGATGGTGCTGTGATGTCATCTGCGTGTGTGGCATTTATATTTTGTGCTTGAGCAAATAAGTCAACAGCATGTCGTCCTGCTGTTGGAACTGGAGCAAGACGATCCTCAATCATTCCTTCTGGAACTTTTTCGAGAATAACGCCAACATCACCTAACTGTAAGCGTACTGGTGATTCATCAAGCATAAGACTGCGGTCACTTGGGATACGTGCTAACTCACCGTTTGGTTTTACAACGTAGGTGCCATTTGTTGATTTAAGATCACGAATCATTGCCTCACCCATATCATTCAGTGTGAGACTAAGATGTTTCTTAGACATTGATTTTTTAGGATCTTTAATATTAAGTCGTATGATTCCCGCTTGTTCTACTGATGAAGCACGCAATGGAGTTCGTCCAATAATTACTGCATCACCCGGATTAAATTTACGACGTTGGTCTGTATCGACTACTGTAATAATCCAGCTATATCGCTGAGTACTGCTCATCGAGCCTCCTTGTTTCCTCTGGCTCTAATGTACAACGAAGCCCCGGAAAGTTGAACTTTCCGGGGCTTCATTTTCAAGCTATTTGCTCAAAAGCTTATAAAGATTACTTAATTAAGCAATACTCACTTAAGGTCGACGGAAGCACCGGCGTCCTCGAGAGCCTTCTTTGCCTTCTCTGCATCATCCTTAGAAGCGCCTTCAAGAATGGTGGATGGCATCTTATCAGCAAGAGCCTTGGACTCTGCAAGACCCTTCTTGGTGATCTCGCGGATAGCCTTGATGACCTGGATCTTCTTGTCGCCAACAGAAGTGATGACAACATCGAACTCGGTCTTTTCATCCTCAGCAGCAGCAGCACCAGCAGCTGGAGCAGCAGCAACAGCTACAGGAGCTGAAGCCTTGACATCGAATTCATCTTCGAATGCCTTAACGAATTCGTTAAGTTCAACGAGGGTCATATCCTTGAATGCATCAAGGAGCTCATCGGTGGAGAGCTTAGCCATAATGGCTTCCTTTCTTTTGTGGTTTTTTAAACCACGATTTTCACTGAAATTTCCTTTTTGAAGAACCTAAAACTACTACTCGTAGTAGTTAAGCTCAGGCTGCCTTCTCCTGCTTTTCGCGAAGTGCGTCGACAGTACGAACAACCTTTGTTGGCAAAGCAGCAACAACTGTTGCAACCTTGGCGATTGTTCCCTTCATTGCACCAGCAAGCTCGGAGAGTGCATCTGTGCGTGTCTGCATGTCGGCAATCTTGACGACATCAACAGCACTAAGGACAGCTCCTTCAACGTAGCCACCCTTGACGATAAGGTTCTTGTTGCCCTTGGCGAAATCACGAAGAACGCGTGCGGCAGCAACGTAATCACCCTTGATGAAGACAAGCGCAGAAGGTCCCTTGATTTCAAGGTCGAGACCATCGATGCCAGCTTCATGAGCAGCGATACGTGCAAGCGTGTTTTTCGCCACGGTGTAGGAAGTATCAGAGCCCAGCTTGTCTCGCAAATCATTGACCTGTGAGACGCTCAGGCCACGATACTCGGTAACGATGACAGCATCCGAGTTCTTGAACTGATCAGTGAGCTCGGCGATCACCTTTTCCTTGTCTGGCCTTTTCATGGCGTTCCTTCCTTATAACAAACCGTTGCTTATTCTTGGAAGCCAAGCACATACAAAAAAAGCCCTGCGTTACAAGCAGAGCACCATACACAGTATATAAGAGTACATACCATACTATCATGACTCGCCTGCGATGGCCTCACAAGAGCTTGGGGAATTTCTTCCAACCAACGGTCTTTGGTTTGCGATGTTTAGTATATGTGTTTCCTAGGACAAATGCAAAGTGTGGATCCTATTATAGAGCTGGATCCACACTTTTTAAACAGATTTAACGAATAGATTCATAAATTGGATACTGGTGTACGAGATCGTTAACTGTTGAAATAACAGCGTTTCGACGTCCTTGAGGATCCTCAATCATATCTATAATTAATTGAGCCACAACATCCATATCTTTTTCAGTGAATCCGCGTGTAGTAACTGCTGGTGTACCTAAACGCAAACCACTTGTAATGAACGGTTTCTGTGGATCATTTGGCACTGTGTTCTTATTGGCAGTGATATGAACATCATCTAAGTCTTTTTCAAGCTGTTTACCAGTGATCTGACGATAACGAAGATCAACAAGCATGAGATGATTATCAGTTCCACCCGTTACTAACTCAATTCCTCGTGATAGAAGACCATTTGCGAGTGCTTGAGCGTTCTTAATGATTTGCTGTTGGTATTGCTGGAAGTCAGGTTGCAGTGCCTCTTTGAAGCTGACTGCCTTTGCAGCAATAACATGCATGAGTGGTCCGCCTTGTACTCCTGGAAAAAGAGCTTTATTTAATTTATGTTCTTCGGCGAATTCTGCGCTTGAGAGAAGCATTCCTCCGCGAGGTCCACGTAATGTTTTATGGGTGGTTGTTGTCACAACATCTGCATATGGGAATGGGCTTGGGTGTAATCCTGCCGCGACTAAGCCAGCGATGTGTGCCATGTCGACCATGAGATAAGCGCCAACTTCATCAGCGATTTGACGGAAACGAGCAAAATCGATAGTACGTGCGTAGGCGGAAGCTCCAGCAATGATCATTTTTGGATGGCATTCATGTGCGATGCGAGCAACTTCATTGTAGTCAATGAATCCTTCATCATTCACGCCATAAGAAACGGCATTAAAATATTTGCCTGATACGTTGACTGGGCTACCGTGGGTGAGATGTCCCCCGTTGCTGAGGTCCATTCCCATAAAGGTGTCTCCAGGTTTCAGTAGTGCAAAGAAGGCTATAAAGTTGGCTTGTGCTCCAGAGTGAGGCTGAACATTCGCATATGTGCAATGGAAAAGTTCTTGTGCTCGTTGTTGTGCTAATCGTTCAATGATATCGACGTATTCACAACCACCGTAATAGCGTTTTCCAGGATATCCTTCAGCGTATTTATTAGTCAGTGTGCTTCCTAATGCTGCGAGTACTGCTGGGCTCACGATATTTTCTGATGCAATAAGCTCGATGGTATTCTGCTGTCGTTGGGTTTCTTGACGAATTACTTGTGCGATTTCAGGATCAATAGAATCAATATCCTCAAGCGAATACACTGCTTTTCCTTTCACAGTTTCTTTAGAATGTTGATAATAATTTGAGATGCAGTATCTGCATATTCAGAAATATCAAAGTGATGGAAACTTTCATATTCTGTATCGGTGTTATCGCTCACTGCTCGGAGAACAAGAGCAGGAACGGAATTTTTATCTGCGATATGAATGATAGCTGCGCCTTCCATTTCAACGATATCAGCTGATGTTTGTTTGCGTGTTTGTTCACGTTTTTCTGCGGTATCAATGAAACGGTTACCGGTTGCGATAATACCAATGATGTAATTGACTTGTTGTTCGCGTAAGACGTCTTCAGCAATACGAATTAATGAAGCATCAGAGTGATACTCTTTTTCTTCTGGGTATGCTTGCCCAATGAGATCCATATCTGAATCGAGGTATCGTAATGTACCGCCGAGTACGACATCATTGACGTCTACTTTGTTACTAATATTTCCAGCAATACCAGAGAAAAGAATCGACTCTGGGTGGAAACGTGTAATAAGAAATTGGGTGGCAGCTCCTGCAGCGACCATTCCCATACCAGCAACAGTCGCAACAACATGAAGATGAGATTGAGAAGTGTCAATTTCTCCCATGAGAATATCTAATCCTGCTTCATGTATATATTGCTTATTCTGGAGATGTTGTCCTAGTAACCTAACTTCTTCATCCATCGCTCCAAGAACAGCGATAGTCGATTCTTTTCTCTCATTCATCATTCTGCGAGTGCTCCCATTGGATCCCAGGCTGGCAATGAAATTGCTGGCTTTTCGAGGGCTTTTTGTAATTCTTCGCTCAGCATGCTCTTTGGTATTGCTACTTCATAAACGTATTCGGTGAACCAGTCATCATCCATAGTGAAGTAACCTTTGTGTGCAATATCGCTTCCCCAGGAATTTTCAACGCGCCAACGGTTTGTTGTGCCATCTTCGAGGACGTTAACACCGACGAAAGCCATAGCGTGGTTCATTGCTGAGTCGCCGAAACAAACGCGGTCTTCTTTGCTCATGGTGAAGTCGCTGTTGTAGATGCCTTTATAGTCGAAGAGATCTAAGCTCCAGCTTCCTCCGATACGATCCATGAATGGGTGGCAGTCTGCACCGAACCATACTGGGATGTTCTTTTCGGAGAGGATTCGACGGACGCAATCTTTCATGGTTTGAATATCAACGTTGAGGTATTCCGTTGGGTCACCATCAACGATGTTGCCGAGGTGCTCGATGGCGATCTTTTGTCCTTTTGGATGATCGTGACGTGGATCGTCAATGAGGCAAATGTATTCGTCAAGGCTGTCACCAACGTAGGTGTTCCAGAATTCTTGTGGTGTCATTATTCCGGCACGATGGAATTCTCCGTCTTTATCGGTCCATTCCCAGTCAATGTTTTCTGGTGGGTTGCCGAGATGGATGGTTAAGAGGCGATGAGCGTCTTCAATTCCTGAGGTGATGATTTGTTCAATTTCATCATCTGAGGAGGCTTTTGCCATTTCCATGACGCATTTATGAAGGAGGTGTTTGAGCTGAGTATTCATCATTGCGGTATTCTCAGAAGACGCTGTTTCTGGGAAGAAGCTCTTTGGAACAGCACCATATTTCTTATAAATATTCATGGCCATGGTCCATTGACCGCCATCACCCATAACATTGCCTAATTGGTATTGGATGAGTTGTCCGTCAATTGGTTCACCCTGGCGTAGAAGGTCAGCCATGTCTTGTAAGAAGTAGTTGGTGCGTTCTAATTTATCAAAGTACATAGCATATGCTTGTGAGAATTCAAATTCGTCAAGATTTAAATTCTTTTTTGCGAGAGAACGAGCAACGTTTAAAGAGCTGAAAAGCCAGCAGCGGCCAGATCGTTTTTGATTGGTGACTGTTCCGTCATCAATAGTAATTGAGAATTGGTATTGGAGTCGACGTGCGGCATTGTAATTGCAAGCGGTAGCGTCGATACCATTCTTAGTAACTGCATCCATTGCCATCCTGTTTTTTGGATCAGCAATAAATTGTGAATTCATAGTGCTTAGAATCGATTGATTCAATGCTTTCATTTTTTAATCCCTTGAGTAAAGATACGCAGTTGCTATGTATCTTTTATTATTTTATTAATTAATTCGGCCGTTTTACACAAAGGTAAAACGGCCGAAACGCTTTTCATTTATCTAGTATTTTTATACTAGTATCACTGTTGTGTGTTGTCAGTCTCATCTGCTGGTGTCTCATTATTAGCTTGTTCATTGACAGTCGCTTGTTGAGAAGCGTCAGCATCAAGATTAAGAAGATCTAAATCGTTTGTGCCTTGTTCTGCTGCTGGTGCTGCCATGCCAAAGTTGCCAAAAGCTTGAGAGAACATTGAACGAATTTCATCAACACGAGCCGTAATTGATGCTTCACGTGTTTGCAACTGGGAAATACGAGAGTTCAATCCATCAATTTCTTTTTGTGCTGCAGCACGTTGCTCGTCAATTTGTGCGGACGCTTTTTCGCGTGCTTCTTTCAAAATAGCTGCAGCTTTTTCTTCGGCTTCTTTACGTTTTGATTCGGCATACGTATTAGCATCTTCTTGTGTCTTATGAGCTTTTGCGAGGATTTCATCACTTTCTTGCTGGCTCTTGGCACGATGTTCATTCAATTGAGCAATCAATTCGTTAATCTTTTTAGTTGCTTCGGATTGTTGCTCTTGAATCTGGTTACGTACCTTTTCATATTCTTGAGCAGCTTTGGATAAGGTATCAGCACGCTGTACATTAGCAGCATCTTGAATTTGGGTTGCTTTTGCAGTTGCTGCATCTGTAATTTCACTTGCTTGGCGTTGAGCATTGCTGAGCATGGTGCTTACTTGTTCACGCGCCTGAGAAAGCTTCTGATTAGCATTTGCTAATGCTTTTTGAATTTGATCGTTTGAATCTGACTTTAATCGTGCGATCTCCTCGTCAGCAGACTTACGTTTTTCAGCAATCTGTGCAGCAGCTTGAGCTTGTTTAGCAGCGATTTGCTGTTCCTGACTACTCTTCCATGCTTCGAGCTTCTTATCATGCTCTTGACGTGAATTTTCCAGTTCAATCTTCAAAGATTCACGTTGTTCATCATTCATCTGTTGTGCTTGAGCATTGAGCTGGTCTGCTTTTTGTTGTGCGGTTGTCAAGATGGTGTTTGCTTGCTCTTTGGCTTTAAAGAGGATTGATGATGATTGTGAATTGGCATCATCAATGATTCGTTTTGCCTCGATTGAAGCATTATTCACCATTGTCTCAGACTGTTGTTGTGCTGATTCTTTAATTGTTTTCGCATCAGACTTTGCACGATTTAATAACTCTGTACTTGTCTGTTCGGCAGAAGCAAGAAGTTGTTGTGCGTTGGCTCCAAGTGAAGCAAAAGTGTTCTTTGGTGCTTCGCTCTTCTTTGCTTTTTCATTCTCTAATTCTGCTTCTAATGTCAAAATACGAGAATCATACGTTTTAATCTGCTCGCGCATTAAGCTTGCAGACTGTTCAAGATCAGCAATTGCTCGATCTACTTTTTCTTTATCATAGCCACGCAAAACAACTGGGAATGACTCCGCCATCACAAACCTCCGTTTTTGTTGATGCAGTTCCATCAGAAGAGATTACTCATCATTTTTTTAGCACAATATAAAGATGCATGTGTAGTAAATTCTATTTTCGTTTAAATCTTCCACGATTGTTTTAATTAAAGTCTTCTTATCCTCTTTTCATAAAGGATTATTACACTTAAAATCATGCGAACTTATAGTATTTTGATTGTTGGATTCTCATCCTCTTCTCAAACAGAACAGATGGTTCACGAAGCTATTCGGTCTTTAACATGTGATGATTCAAAACAACAGCTTGAAAAAGAGTCACGACATTCGCTTCGCTTTACCTCATTACTATTATCATCTGTTGATGAAACCAATCCATGCGAGGTGCTTCAGAATACCTTAGATTCGGTTAATCCTCATCTTATTTTGCTATTGACTGGCATGCCTACTGCGCATGGTGTTGAACTGTCGCGATGTGCGTTCCGTACCGATGCAGAGGTAGAAGATCAGACCACTCCTGCAGCGTATTGGACCCGTCTTCCATTAGGACATATTTTGCAAGAATTTTCTGGTAAGGTTCCTGCAACAGTTATTGCACGTATGCATCATTCTCTCGAGAACGAATTATTCTATTACATCCTACATTACTGTGATTCAACAGTTAATGTTCTCGGTGGAGCAATTAGCCTCCCCCTATTGAAACAGCCTGATGACTTTCAAACCATTGGTATTACACGTGATCAGATGCAGCAAGCAGGATACTGTATTCTTCAGCAAAGCTTGCATTACATCGATGATATGAGTGTTAGTAGTCATCTTACTGTTGAACAGTAAGCTCATCCTCATAAGGAACAACTAACGTTAAGAAACGGCCATTATAGTGTTTATCGTTTGTTAATATGTATTGACGATAGGAATATAATGCTGGGTTCTCTAATGTACAAGTGGCATTAAAAGCGTTCATCGTAGCATCATTCTGATAAGCATACTGTTGGGATTGATCTTTTAACGTTGCATACTGTGTATGAATATTGTGAGGCGCAATATTGCTCTCGTGTAGTTCATTCAGGATGGCTGCTTCTAGGTCAATGCCCTCTCCTCCGAAACGTGTCTGTGTTATCACAGATGTTTCATAAGGAAAAAATGATGCAAACTGGTGAACGACATCTGTACCCGTTTCATAGCAATGACCACAAATGTGTGGTCCTATCCAAACAACAATCGATGAGGTTTCTGCACCTTTGTCAACCATATGATTGACAACTTCTCCTGCTATATTAAGTTCTGTTCCTCGTCGCCCAGAATGGCAAGCACCATAAACATTGTGCACAATATCAGCAAAAATAATAGGGACACAGTCTGCTGTCAAAATACCTAATGCATAATTTTTCTGTGAGGTTACCATACCATCTGCTTCACAGTTAGCTAGATCTTGTAATGACTCTTCTAAAGAGTGATGGTCAGCATCTTGCCGTTGGAAATATAAATCTAGATCAATGATGCGTTTTGAATGGATCTGATGAAGAATACAGACTGGTCGACCAATAATCTGTTGGAGATCTTTTTTATTACGTTGTACTGTCTCGTATATTCCCCCATCAGCACGAAAACTAAACGTAAAATCATCATGGGTGATTGGAGAAATCATTGGCGTAACGTACACCGACGTTGTATGAGAATTTGCCATTTTATATCGGTCTAATAATAATAACTGGCTTATTCCTTGATCCATTGTGATTCTCTTTCTTGGAAAATAGTGAAAGCGGCGATCGAAAGATCGCCGCTTTCACTATCATTGTAGGTGATTCCATAAAATGAATCTCACATCATGATTGGGTTTGTTGTATCCCAGAATGGGAGCATAGTTGGCTCAGTCTCAAATGCTTGACGCTGTTCTTCAGTGAGATACTTCTTGTTGACAGCAACACCATAGGTGTATTCATCGAACCAAGCATCACTCATGATCATATAACCCTTGTCTCCGAGTTCATCACCCCAAGAGTTTTCAATCTTCCAGCGAACTGGTTTATCGTCACGAAGATCAACACCAGCAATAACCATACCGTGTGTTGGTAAGGATTCTTTGGTGTTGTACATATCCTTCTTGGACATGGAGAAATCAATATTGAATAAATCATTGAATCCGTAAAGATCAAGATCTTCAACGCCCTTTTGACGGTCGAATTGCTGCATAACGTCGCAAGAGAACCAGACGCCATAACCGTCTTTCAATTGCTGAATAACAGCATCCTTCATGTCTTTAGCAGGAGTGTTGAGATAAAGGTTTGGACGTCCGCCAACCATATTTCCAGACATCTCAATACTGTAGAGCTTATTGTAATCTACATTTGGAATGTCTTGAAGAAGAACGAAGTCGTTCAAGTCAAGTCCGATGAACTGCTTGTAGAAATCTACTGGGGTCATTGGACCATACTGGTGTAGTTCTTTTGCGTCTGACGTATCTTTGAATTCGAAGTTGATCTCTGATGGAGGAACACCAAGAGCAATAGCAAGGATACGATAGTCTTCGTTCAGCATACGGCTACGAACTTCTTCGAGTTGGTCAGCCTTGCCTTCGTTAACAAGAGAACGAATCTCTAAAGCATCCTTACGGAGCTTACGGTTGAGGATCATGTTGAGTTCGTTAGAAGAAATGGAACAGTTAGTCTCATTCATTTGATCTTGTGGAACAACACCATACTTGTCAATCAAAGCGCAAACAAGGCACCAATCGCCACCATCTTGCTGTGGTTGATCCATACGATGCCATACGAGTGCATCGCTTAATGGACGATCAGCAAGTTCAACCATATTGTCATAGAAGTAATTGCACTTCTCGAGCTTGTCATAGAAGTAAACATAGCTTTGTGAGAGCTGGAAATCAGGAGCAACCTTGTGTTCCTTCTGCAGATGTTCACGCAGAACGTTCAATGCAGCGAAGATCCAGCAACGACCAGAACGCTTCTGATTAGCAACATTTTCTGAATCAACATCAATGGAGAATGTGAAGTTCTCATTGGAGTTGCGATCAACAGCATTCATATCTTCAGCAGCTTTATAAATGCCGTTAGTGCTCACTGCACGCTTTGCGATGAGATTACTACGATCAGATTCAAAACTCTTTTCAAATTCTTGGAGTTCCTCAGCAGTAATTTCTTTCATTATCTGCGTCCTTTCTTTTTCTTTGACTATGAGGACACGGAAAAGCACGACTGCACCGCGCTCTCTTCTACATAACTATTAACTGTTTTATCAAGAATTTTCTTTTAGCTACAGTAGAATCACCGGGATAAAATAAAATTCAAGATGAAATCGTTGCCAATCCATCTTAAGAAGGAAGATTCTTTCTGCGACTGATTGCAGTGTTAACAGCAACTATCTATTTATACTCTTACTTTATACTCTTACCGTATTTTTATGGTGTTTATCAGTTTCCTTCTAAAAAGGTCTTGATCGTATGATCAAGACCTTTGTCATCAAGTAAGGGATTATTCTTTTGTATTCTTTAGTTATTTGCTTGAGCACCTTCAATGATTTCTTGTGGAATGTCCTCTAAGCGAGCATCTGGGGAGAAATGATGCTTGACAGGCGTTGACATTGGGTTCTGATCATATGCAAGGATTTCTGAAGGAATGTTAGATAGTGATTTTGTTGGTTTATCGAATCCTTCAATTTCCCATGTGAATGGCATAAATTCGTTGTTTTGATCTATCCAAGATGTTGCTTCATTCTTGTTAGCGTGCTTTGCACATGCATACAGGATAAATCCAACGACTAGGATGAAGACATCGATGCTCAGAATAGTAACGACATAGGTTACTGGTGAGCCGACTTCTTTAGCAACCTGTGCTGGAGGCCAAACTGCAAGAACAATACCGAAGAGGCAGGCAATGTATCCGATGATGCAGGTAATCCATCCACCAACTTTACCTCCTGGAATAGTAAAGCTGCGGGGACGATTTGGCTGCGTATACTTTAGGCGAAGATAAGCAGTGAAGAAGATCATGTAATAGACCAAGTAGATCACTGTAATTGCTTGTGTCAGAAGAATAACGAAGCCTTCAACATTCGGAAGAAGTTCAACGAGGTAAGCGAAAATTGTCATGAAACCGCACTGAATGTACATCAACTTTGATGGCATACCATACTTGTTGTAGCTTTGAAGCCACTTTGGAAGGAAGCCAGCGCGAGCTGCTTGACCAAGCATGAAGGATGGGCCAGAGAATTGTGTTACTAAGCTAGCGAATGTGTTGCACAGCAAGGCCCATGTAATAACCATGTAGAGCCATGGCATTCCGATAGCTGCTCCTAGTGCACGGAAGGTTGCGAACAAAGCATAAAGAACATTCAACTGATTTTCTGGGATAACAGTTGCGATGACTAATGTGCCGATGATGAAGATAAGGAGGCACAGAATCATGGAAATGAGGATGGCCTTCGGGAATTCTTTCTTTGGATCCTTCAAATCCTTAATGTGAGCAGCATTCATATCAATACCTGCGTAGCAGAAGAAGACGCCTGCTGCTAACGATAATGTTGAGATACCGTTCCATTGTGGGATTAAATTAGATGGCGCATAGCTGATTGCGGAATGATGACCTTCAGCTACCCAGACGATTGCAAGGATAACCATTAAAGCTAATGGGATCAGTGTTCCAATGAAGACACCATATTTTGCAATCTTTGAGAAGGCTTTGACGCCGCGGGTTGACATCCAGCACATGATCCAGAAGAACACAACCCAACCGGTCATGATAGCAAGCAATCCACCTTCACCAATGAAGGCACTTGAGTTTTCTGCAAAGGCGACAGCTTTACCAAAATCTGGTGTGTAGAAAAGTATTGTCGCACTAAAGGAAGGAATACTCATCGCCATTGCAATTGATGATTGCATCCACAAAATAATTAAGCAGGTAAAGGCCCAACCTTTACCCATTGCTTCTCCAACCCAGCGGAAGATACCACCGCGTTGTGACCAACCAGTTGCCATTTCAGCACAAACTAATGCGGTTGGAATGAAGAAGAATATAGATCCAATAAAGAAAAATGTTATAGATGATAAACCGTAGAATGCTTGCTGTGGATCATTAGCAAGTCCTGCGATCATTGAAACATTCATCATAGCAAGAGCAAACATTGACATGTATTGCTTCTTGTTATTTGTCTCTGTCACAGTTGGATATGAGGAGGCTGATGGAACAGACGATACATGATCCATTTTTGCTCTCCTTCCTTTCCCTAAACGAACACACTCCTTCGTGGGCTCTTTATTTACACTTAGAATACACCACCCCTTCTTTAAGAAACGGTTATTTTTATGAAATCGTTACCATAAAAGGTTTAAGACGCACAAAAGGGGCTCTTTACAGAGTTGTAAAGAGCCCCTTCAGATGCCTAATTTATTGATCTATTTCAGTCTTCATTGAAATCTCTGTGTACGATGCGGCGACGTGGACGTTCAGCACGTTCATTACGTGCATCACGATATTTACGGTAGTTGGCATCATCAGCAGTAAATTCACGGTTCTTATTGAAATGATGATTAGAGTGTGAGAAACGATGCTCATCGTGTTCAGAGCGACGGGAATGTTGTTCAGAACGCTTGTGTTCGAAACGTTCTTCGTGAGCAGAGTGGTCACGGTCAGAGCGACGGGATGAACGACGATCGGAAGAACGATCATAATCATCGTGGCGACGTGAGGAGCGATCATAATCACGATCGGAACAGCGAGAAGAACGTCGTGAAGAACGTGCAGGAGCTTCTACATCTTCTTCGAGGTCTTCATTCTCATCTTGCATGTCTTCGAGTGATTCTTCAGCAACAGGAACAACGAGAGAGATCTTTCCGTGTGTATCGATATCACCAATAATGACATCGACTTCATCGCCTTCTTTAACGACGTCTTCAACACGTTCAATGCGGTCACCGTTACGAAGGTTACGGAGTTGAGAGATATGGAGTAATCCGTCAACGCCTGGAGTCAAATTAACAAATGCTCCGAAGCTTGTTGTCTTGACTACTTTACCGGTATAGTTCTCTCCTACTCGTGGGATGTGTGGATGTGCAATTGCATTGATCAATGCTTTTGCTTCTTCAGCACCATTACCACCTTCAGAAGCGATATAAACGGTACCATCATCTTCAATGGAGATTTCAGCACCAGTCTTTTCTTGCATCTCAGTGATTGTCTTACCCTTTGGTCCGATGACTTCACCAATCTTATTGACTGGGATGCTCATAGAGAGAATGCGAGGTGCTGTCTCATTCATTTCAGCTGGTTCATCAATGCATTCATTGATAACTTCGAGAATGGTTTCACGTGCTTCATGAGCTTGCTTTAAGGCGGAAGCAAGAATATCTGCTGGAATACCATCGAGTTTAGTATCGAGCTGTAATGCGGTGACGAATTCAGAGGTACCTGCGACCTTGAAGTCCATATCACCGAAGGCATCTTCAGCACCAAGGATATCGGTTAAGGTCTTGTAGGTCATCTTGCCATCAATAATGCCACTGACTAATCCCATGGCGATACCTGCTACTGGTGCACGTAATGGGACACCCGCATCTAATAAGGATAAGGTGGAAGCACATACAGAGCCCATTGATGTTGAACCGTTGGATCCGATTGCTTCGGACACCTGACGGATGGCATAAGGGAACTCTTCTTCATCTGGGATAACTGGAACGAGTGCACGTTCTGCCAGATTACCGTGACCAATTTCACGACGCTTTGGGGAGCCAAGACGTCCAACTTCACCTGTAGAGAATGGTGGCATGTTGTATTGGTGCATGTAACGCTTGGTATCTGGCCCAGACAAAGAATCAGTTTGTTGTGCCATCTTAAGCATGCCTAATGTAGTGACACCAAGTACTTGTGTCTCGCCTCGCTGGAAGAGAGAAGATCCATGGACACGTGGAACGACATCAACTTCTGCCGACAGCGTACGAATATCTTTTAATCCACGACCATCAATACGGTAATCTTCAGTTAGGATACGACGACGTACGATAGAACGTTGTAATTCTTTGAAGGCATTGCTGATTTCTTTTTCTTTTTCAGCCTCTTCCATATCTTCAAATTCTTCTGCCAAGATAGTGCAAACATTTTCTTTAATTTCTGCAATACGATCTTGACGAGGTAATTTTTCAGCGATGGAAAGCGCATCATCTAAATCAGCATGAGCGATTTCATCAATACGGCTGTAAAGTTCTTCTGTATATTCTGGGAATAATTGGAAGACTTTTGTTGGTTTTGCAGCTTGAGTTTTTAATTCTTGTTCTGCTTCGCAGATAACACGAATGAATGGCTTTGCTGCTTCGATACCACCGGCAACGACTTCCTCATTTGGCTTGATTTGGCCTTCATCGTAGATAAGATGCCATGCGTTCTTTCCAGCACCAGCTTCGATCATTGCAATTGCAACTTCATCTTGCTCAGTAATACGACCGGCAACGACAATTTCGAAAACAGCACGTTCACGTTCAGACCAACGTGGGAAAGCAACCCATTGTCCGTCAATCAATGCTAAACGGATTCCAGCAACAGGACCTTCAAATGGAATTCCGGAGATAACTGTTGAAGCAGATGCTGCATTGAGTGCAAGTAAATCATAGGAATCATCTGGTTCAACAGATAAGACTGTTTCAACAACTTGAACTTCGTTACGGAGTGTATGTGGGAACAATGGTCGTAAAGGACGATCAATAATTCGACACGCTAAAATGGCTTCCGTTGAAGGATGTCCTTCACGACGGAAGAATGAGCCAGGGATCTCCCCAGCGGCATACATTTTCTCTTGGACGTCGACAGTTAGTGGGAAGAAATCATAACTTTCTTTTGGACTAGAGCCTGCTGTAGTAGTGGACAAAACCATCGATTGTCCATCAAGATATGCAGCAACAGCACCATCGGCTTGTTGCGCAAAACGACCAGTTTCAAAACGCAGTGTACGTTGACCAAAATGACCGTTATCAATAACGGCTTCTACTGCTGTAATATCGGGACCCTCCAAGGGTTCCTCCTTCTTTGTAATTGATATTATTTTCTTTTACCAAAACCTCGTACTCAGGCTTCTTTTTTTCTTAATTTATTACGCCCGCGCTTCTTCTCAAAGTAGGCTCTTTAGCCAAACGTCATTAAACCTGAGATTTGAAAAAAGCCCAGACACCAATACTGTGTGCCTGGGCAAAAAAATCAGTGACGGAGGCCAAGACGCTCGATCAAAGAACGATAACGATTGATGTCTTCCTTCTTAAGATAATCAAGCAAGCGGCGGCGCTTACCAATCATCAGCAGCAATCCGCGCTGAGAATGATAATCATGCTTATTTGCCTTCATATGCTCAGTAAGGTCAGAGATGCGCTTTGTTAAGAGAGCAACCTGAACCTCTGGAGAACCAGTATCGCCTTCGCGTGTTGCGTATTCACTGACGATAGACTTCTTCTCTTCGCTGCTGAGTGCCACAGCTCCTCCTTTTATAGTTTTGTTGCGCGGTGTTATTACCAGAATGGTAGTAACGCTCTCGATCCGCGGGCGGTAAAAATGACGCCACTTTTAGTGTATACATTATTACTTGACATTTAAAAGATTCCTATGCATAAAGCAATACATAGTCCAATGAATTCACATATCAAGAAGAAATAAAATGCCGACCATCCCCGTAATAGAACTGTGATACGAGACCCTTTACGAGCGAAAACAAGTAATGAGACAAAAACAATCGAAAAAATAAAGATAGCTGAGGCAGCAGCCACAATACCAAGATCAAGCGCATTAGCATACGGCGAACTGTTGCCGTATAGGATATAGGTTTCACTCCAAAAATTCGAACTTAATAATGCCGCTCCTGAGAAGCCTTGTTCTAAAGCAAAACAGACTAATGCTAACCCAAAGTAAAATCGTCGACGTCTTGTTAATAATGCAGATCCAAGACAGATAAACAAGAGAACAAGAACGAGCCACCCAATGATTGACCACATGAATGGTGGGAAAAGATGAAAAGTGACAATAATGAAATTTGTTCTATCGTAGGCAATTCTCTGGCCTACCCAGTAGGGGCATACTGCAGCAAGAAGGCTTAGAATGATCATAAAAACTGCACGAATAGGATGAGCTTTTTGCTTTTGTTGATCAGCATAGGACAACTCATGATGATGTGTTTCTAATGATTCTTGCGCTGTCAATGAGGATTTCTGATTATCAACTATGGCTGGATGACCACTCTGTTTATCCTGTAGCCACGTATGCATTGTTTTCTTCCGTGTCACCACATTCTCCTCATATCGCACTCATGGTCTTATCCTCTACTGTATCGAGGTTGTTATCAATAGACAAAAGGGGCACTGTCATCACACATGTGGTGTGTTCAGTGCCCCTTAATAGTTTTATTATATTCAGCGAGTTGGTTGCATAGAATTCCAGAATGGGAGCATAATTGGCTCTTCTTCGAAGGCCTTTAGTTGTTCATCAGACAAGTACTTCTTATTGATGACGACTTCGTATGTGTACTTCTGGAACCAAGGTTCACCCATAACCATGAAGCCTTTATCACCAATCTTGTCGCCCCAAGAATTTTCGATCTTGAAACGTGTTGGCTTTTCATCTTTGATGTTGACACCAGTAATAACCATTGCGTGTGTTGGCAGTGATTCACGAGTGGTGAACATATCACCCTTCTTGAAATCGAAATCAATATCGAAGAGATCATTAAATCCATACATATCAAGATCCATGATTCCTTTTTGACGATCGAATTGCTGCATAACATCGCAACCAAACCAAACATCTTGACCATCTTTCAATTGTTCGATAGTCAAGCGTTCCATTTCATCTCCAGGAACATTGAGATAAATGTTTGGACGTCCACCAACCATATTTCCAGAGTATTGAACACTGTAGGTCTTGCCATATGGCATATCTTCAACGTCTGGAACGTTCATAATGACAAGATAATCGTTCAAATCTAAGCCAATGAAATCTTTGTAGAACTCTGCTGGCGTCATTGGACCATATTGATGGAACTTCTTCTCATCAGTGGTGTCTTTATATTCAAAGGTAATTTCCTTTGGTGGAACACCAAGAGCGATAGCAAGAATACGATAGACTTCGTCGAGCATTCCCTTACGTGTAGAGGAGATCTCTTCTTCAGAAGCATGATCAGTCACCATACGACGAAGAACCAGTCCGTCCTTACGAAGCTTACGATTCAGGATTGTGTTTAATTCGCTGGAGTTAATGGAGCAGTTAGTCTCATTCATTTGATCTTTTGGTACAACACCATACTTGTCAATCAAAGCACAAACGAGGCACCAATCTCCACCGTCTTCTTGTGGTGCAGAGAAGAGGTAGTGAACTCCACGATCGCTCATTGGTTTGTCTGCAGTCTCAATGACATTCTGATAGAAGTAATTGGACTTTTCGAGCTTGTCATAGAAGTTCTCATAATTCTGAGATAATTCAAAGTCTTCTGGCAGATTGTACTTCTTGACCATGAAGTTGCGAAGAGTATTCAGACCAGAATAGATCCAGCAACGACCAGAATGATTTTGATTTGATGCACTTAACTTGACATCATCTGTGGAGAAGGTGAAGTTCTCATTAGAGTTACGGTCAACTGCATTCATATCTTGAGCAGACTTATAAATGCCATTTGTGCTTACTGCACGTTTTGCAATGAGATTGCTACGGTCAGATTCAAAATTCTCTTGGAACTTTGCTAACTCATCAATGCTAATCTCTTTCATTGCACATCCCCTTTCTTAGGGCAATGAAACCTCTTAGAGAGATTTAAATTCCTCTCTTGTTCTATTAATGATTTTATTATTGTGGCAACGAAATCACCATAAAATATCGAAATTAATGATGAAATCGTTACCGGCTTTCGTGTTTTAATCTAACGCTTGAGCATCAGCAATAATCTGTGGATCTAAATCAGCCTTCATTGCAGTAGAGGCAAAATGATGCTTAATTGGCATTCCCATTGGATTCTGATCATATGCAAGAATATCTGAATCAATATCAGAGCTGACTGCTTGCGGCTTAGGAAGACCCTCAATTTCCCATGTAAATGGAGAGAACTCATTCTGCGGATCTACCCAATCATGACGATTCTTTGCGAGTGCGTAGATGATTGCTGCGACAAGCAGGACGAAAATGACGATGGCGATAATGGTAACGACGTAGGTTACTGGTGAGCCAACTTCTTCTGACACCTGTGCTGGTGGCAAGATAGAAAGAACGATACCGAATACGCAGGAGATGTATCCGATGATGCAGGTGATCCATCCGCCAACTTTGCCTCCTGGAATGGTAAAGCTGCGTGGACGATTTGGTTGCATGTATTTGAGACGTAGGTAGGCAGTAAAGAAGATGATGTAGTACAGCAGGTAGGTGACGGTGACTGCTTGGTCAAGCATGATGACGAAGCCTTCGATGTTTGGAAGGAGTTCGACGAGGTAGGCGAAAATGGTCATGAATGCGCATTGTGCATACATAAGTTTTGATGGCATACCGTATTCGTTATAGCTTTGCATTGCTTTTGGTAGATAACCGACGCGTGCTGCTTGGCCAAGCATGAAGGATGGGCCAGCGAAGCTGGTAACGGTAAGAGCAATGGTGTTGCAGAGTAATGCCCATGTAATGACCATGTATAGCCATGGCATTCCGATGGTTGCGCCGAGGTCACGGAAGACCGCGAAAAGTGTATAGAGGACATTAATTTGTGATTCTGGGATAACGGTTGCGATGATTAGGGTTCCGATAACGAAGATGAGAAAAGCAAGGATCATAGAGACAACCATTGCGCGAGTAAAATCACGTTTTGGATTTTTTAAGTCTTTAATATGCGCTGCATTCATATCAATACCTGCATAGCTGAAAAGAACGCCTGCAACAAGTGATAATGATGACATGCCGTTCCATTTTGGAACGAGGTTTGATGGTGCGTAGCTGATAGCTGAGGTGTGACCTTTAGCTAACCATACAAAAACAAAAATAATCATTAAAGCAAGTGGAATAAGCGTACCGACATAGACGCCAGCTTTAGCGATTTTAGAGAAGGCTTGAACACCGTGAGCTGCTAAGAATGCCATGAACCAATAGAATAAAACGAAACCAGTCATGATAAGCAATAAGCCTGTTTTGCCAATAAAAGCGTTTGGGTCTTTTGCGAATTGGACTGCTTTGGAGAAGTTATTGGTATAGAAAAGAAGTGTTGCACTAAACGATGGGATACCAACACCAAGAATAATAGAGGTTTGGAACCATAAAATGATCAAGCAGGCAAAAGCCCAACCTTTGCCCATCGCTTCGCCAACCCAGCGGAAAATACCACCTTTTTGTGGCCATCCTGTTGCCATTTCAGCACAGACTAATGCGGTTGGAATGAAGAAGAAAATTGCTCCAATTGCAAAATAGGTTACTGAAGAAAGACCATAGAATGCTTGTTGAGGGTCATTTGCTAATCCAGCAATCATGGACACATTCATCATTGCTAGAGCAGAAATTGATATATATTCTTTTTTGATTGCAGTATGGTCTCGATGTGAATATGAGGCCAAGCTTGGTAGATCGCTAGATTGACTACTACTCACGATCCAACTTCCTTTCATCGCTGAAGCATCATCGAATTGCCATACAAAATTTAGTAATACGCATGATTCCTCTGTGACTCAATAGCATACGCAAAAGTAATACGATGACAATTCGTAAGAAATGTATAGAAGAAAGAATAGTTATAACACAATGGAGGTTATGATTACTCTCTTTCTTTTCCAGTTAAGAAAAAACAAACGTCCGTTTGAAACTCAAACACGGAAATGACGTAAATATTTCAAAACGGGTTTATTTTATCAGAAGGATTGGTCTTCTTACTGAGATTTAGTAACCGTACCGCATCTTTGCATGCTGCATTTGCTTCCAATGATTCTTTCTCCACACAAGTGGAAGAAGCAAAATAAAGAAGAGTAGGCCGCCAAAACCACAGCAGATTCCATTCAACAGTGGGTCAGTGACCGCACTTGGGTATGGTGCTTCTTGCGGCATTTTGACTCGTTCCCCAGTTACTAACAGACGATGCGTATTAATACCATATGGTGTACAGGTCAGTAAGGTCACTAGATCTTTTCCTGGAACAATAGTGATTGCTGATGCATCTGTTGGAAGAATCACCTTAATACTGATAACTTTGTAGGCTAATGTCTCCCCCATGGTTTTGATATAAAAATCATCGCCAATTTTCATTTCCGTTAATCGTGTGAACATTAATGCTTTAATAAAACCAGTATGTGCAGCTATCACTGCGCGGGTATTAATACCGCCGACAGGTAGACTCGTTCCATAGATTTGACCAGCTCCAGATGCTAGTGTTGCTTCACTTGTTCCGTGATAGATCGGAAGGTTCACACCTATTTCTGGGATCACAACAGAACCTTCAATTCCTCCTCCTTCATTCAGAAGAGAAAGGTAATGTTTATACGCTTTTGATGTTGTGATACTGTCATCTTTTGATTTCTGTGATGAACTACGGTTACTTGCAGTAAGGAATGGATCATCTACTTGACCAATGATTGGTTGACCGCTTTCATATAACTGTTTGTTATATTCTTGTGCTGCTTTAATCGCGTTTTGCGCTTCAGGATATGGCCATGATGATACGTTTTTTTGTCGTTCTTGTACGATAGCTATCTGTTCGCGTTGAGAGATAGTATCCAAAATAAATGGGTAGGCAGCGATAGATAAACCGCTGACAAAAAGAGCAATAAAAAGAACAAGAAGCGCATTAAGCTGTCGTATTGCACGTCGTTTATCACGTACTTTTTTATCAGATTTAGTACTAAGTTGAGAATTTGTTTTTTGAGTCTTTTGGTGTGAACAAGACTGATCTACCATTAATTCCTTCTTCGATTTCACTAATTATATCGAATTTGTAAGAAAAAAGTGCGTCCGCTAATGTACTCAGCGGACGCACTCTATCTATTTCTTACTCACCATAATGGGAGATATCAGTCTTGAAGAAGTTCCTTCTTCTTGCGGTAGACAACCAAGACAATTGCAGCGCCACCGAGAAGAACGATTGCGACGAAGACGCCAAGAATGATGCCTGCGCCACCAGTCATAGGAAGCTGATCGATAGACTTAACGTTTTCGACGGTATCTTCAGAGGTGTTAACAAGACCCCATGGATCGCCAGTAGCTGTCTTGGAAACAGTTTCTGCAGAACCGTACTTCAAAGTAACAGTGAAGCTTGGCTTAATTGCTTGTGCTCCTGTTGCTTGGGTAGTTTCTGTAACGGTGTAGGTGCCGTTAGCAAGACCGCCGATTTCGAAAAGACCCTTTTGGTTGACAGAGCTGAATTGCTCTGCATCAGCTGTGTTAGTGGTCCAAGCCCAGCTACCAGTAGTGCTGCCAGCCATCAAATATTCAGTAGTACCGTTAACAGTCTTAGAGACTTCGAACTTTGCTCCAGTTGCAGCTGTTCCATTTGGCCAAATCTTCTGCCACCACATACCAACATTAGTTGCGGATGGTGAAGGCTCATCTGGGCTTACTGGATTTGAATTTGGAGTATTTGGATTTTCTGGAGTGGAACCTGAATTTGGTGAACCGTTGGTATGAACAGTTGCGCTGGAGTCAGCAGAGGTTGCTCCATTGTTGTTGACACTTGCAGTGTTGGTTGCAGTTTCATCGGTGACTTGGTTATTGATGAAACCGGTATATGTCATGGTTAAATCGCTACCAACAGAAACTTTTTCTTTAGTCTGGAGGTAGTCAAGAGCTGCCTTAGAAAGGGTAACAGTTAACTTATCGCTACCGTTGCCAACTAAAGTAGAACCAGATGATGGGTCAACAGTAACAGAACCGGTACCTGCATCGGAATTTAACTGAGCAACAGTCAATCCATCAATTTCGATGGAGTTGAGGTTCAAAGTTAAACCAGTTCCTGGGGTATCAACGAATTGGTAAGTATAGGTAGTGGTATTGGAATCATTTGGCATTGTTCCTTTAACGGAATAGTCAATTGTTTGTCCAATATCGAAGGTGTCATCAGTAGCAGAACCGTTAGTAACAGTCTTTACAGGAGCCTGTGGTGTTGTTTGATTCTTGATAGCGATGCTGTTTGTCAGATTTGGTGTAACAGTTGGACCACCCTGTGTAGAAATAATAATTGGAACAGAAGAGTTAGTTGTTGAGGTATCAACAATTTCATAAACACCAGCTGGAAGAGTTGCAGTAGCAGTAGTTCCGGTGACAGTAGTGTTCAAAGTAGAACCGTCAGAAGCAGCTACAGAAGCCAAAGCTTGTGCTAACTTACGTGAGTTAGAACTAGAAGTTCCTGTACTTTCCTGACCAAATACTGGCGTGGACTGGTTTTCAGCCCATGCTAAAGGATTATCTTGATAGTCGCTTGGAACGGTGTATCCAAGATTCGTTAATTCTGCGCAAATCTGAGATGCGTAAGCAGAATTAGTTACTAAACCATATGTACTCGTACCATACTGGGTGTAGCTACCAAGTTGGATGTACTTGAAAGTATGCCCCTGTAACTGTTGACTATCTTGAGCCGTAAGAGTGATAGTCTCATTTGTAGTAACTGCGGTACCACCAGAAGTAGCTGCATTAGCTGTTGCTACTCCAAAAGCCAAACCACACAGCGACATAGCTGTAGCTGCCGCACCAGCGACAAACTTTTTGGCATTTCCCTTCATTCTCTCCCCTTTCGAAAGGAAATTATTGTATTCAAATTGTCCTTATCTTATTCATTTTTTGCACGACTATCTTAATAACATCATGAACACAGAAAAAGAATAATCAATCCCTTCTAGAATAATCTATGGGATAGGCAATTATATCAAGAAAAACACTCAATGACCAAGAAGCAAAAATTTAGTGAATTTAGGTATAAAAAAAGCCAACTTTACGTTGGCAACGCGTACCCCCGAAGAGAATCGAACTCTTGTTGTCAGAGTGAAAGTCTGATGTCCTAACCATTAGACGACGGGGGCCGATAACATCTATTACTATACAATCATTTTTACTGACTACCAAATCTCATCAGTAATCGGCGTGTCGCATAGGTTCATTGTTATTTATGGCATATTTTTAGAACATACTATTTATATTTAATACGGCAAATAACCTTAAACAGACAAAGAAGAATAACGTGTCATCACAAACTGAAAAGAAAGCAACGGTAGGCTTAAGTATCGTTGCAGCAGGCTTGCTCGCTTTAACAGGCGTTTTTTCTAACAAATGTATTAATGTCATGTTTCCTGATGTTGCTCATGATTTCTCCGTATCAATTGGATCGACACAATGGTTAATCTCAGGATTCATGATGACCAACGCCATTACTGCTGCTACTTCTGCATATCTCTTAAAAAAGATCGCAGCACAAAAAATTGAATTAGTATGCGCTATTCTCTTTTGCGTTGGCGCTTTAATGGATGCCCTGGCACCATCATTCCCTATATTAATCGCCGGAAGAATTATCCAAGGCATTGCCTTAGGCCCAGCAATGCCACTTCTCTGGTTCCTTATCTTTACAGAAATATCAAAGTCGCGTGTCGGAACAATATCTGGTTGGATTGGTGCATCAATTGGCATCGCATGCACCATTGGGCCACTCTATGCTGGATGGGTCTCTGATTTAGGATCATGGCGCCTTGTATTCTGGACGTTCCTTGTCTTAGCTATTATCAGCTTAATTCTCGGCCAAATTTCCATTCGTGTTATTCCAGAAGGAACCGATTATCATTTTAGTTTTTCTGGTTTAGCATTCCTTGCTATCTGCTTCTCAGCATTCGATATTACAGTAAGCTCCCTCGATGAACCTCATCTCACTCTCACCTTCTGGTTATCCCTTATTATTGGATTCCTTTTCCTCGGCATTTTTATCTTTACAAATAACAGAGGAAAAGCCCGATTATTCAATCTCAAGATATTTGCAATCCCAGCTGTTGCATTCTCAGCTCTCGCCTATTTCCTTTTTGAAGCTATTAACGTGGGAATGCAAGCACTTGTTCCAACGTACGCGCAATGCGCCTTACGTACATCAGCATTACTCGGCGGATTTGTGATTATTCCAGGAAGCATTTTAGGATCATTTGGTTCTGTTATAGCTGGTAAATGGGCTGATAAAAAAGGTTATGATATACCAATTATCCTCGGCGCTTCCTCACTTCTCTTTGGTATCGTAGGAACAGTAATTTTCCAAAAGAATCTAGCTATTTGGTCATTGCTATTACTCTATATATTCCAACGTGTTGGATTCTCATTTGGATATCAGAACATCGTGTCTCACACCTCACTCATTGTTCCAGCCAGCGAAAAAGCTGATGTCAGTTCCCTCTTTAGTGTCATTGCTAATTATTCCGGATCTGTTGGCGCAGGATTATTGTTATCACTCTTTGAGATAGGACAAGATTCAGTATCAGGATCCGCAATTACCAAAGCTTTAGCTGGCGGTCATATTGCTTTCCTCTATGGAACTTTCGGCGCCATACTGATGTTATTGTTCACTATCCTATCTTTCATATCATCACGTAAGAAGGGATAATAAACAAGAATCCTCATTCGTGCTTTTGCTTATCATTCCTAAAACGACTAGGCTTCTGGTAGTGACCACAAAAAACTTAAAATCAAAGCATGTTTACTTAGCAGTCATTTCAGCAGGTCTTCTTGTTTTTCTTGGATCCTTTGCGAACAAAAGCACAAATGTTATGTATCCTGCCATTGTCCGGCAATTTCATCAACCACTTAACATAACACAATGGATTAGTACGGCCTATATGCTGGCTAATACTCTTTCTATTACTACTACTGCTTATCTTCTACGACAATATTCGGCTCGTTCTATAGAACGTGTTGCCGCATTCTTCTTTATTATTGGAACATTTCTTTGTGGTCCAGCATTGAATCTTCCTATGCTTTTCATTGGAAGAACATTCCAAGGAATTTCTGACGGCTTATGTGTCGCTGTTATGTTCTTCATTATCTTTACCCAGATACCTCAAGATCGTCTAGGTTTGATGTCAGGTGTATCTGGTGCGCTAATGGCATTGGCTTGTTCCTTAGGACCAACATATGGTGGATGGCTTTGTGACACTATATCTTGGAGAGCTGTTTTCTGGAGTATTTTACCGATTGGTTTTCTTAGTCTGATCTGTGGCGAGATCTTTATTCGTAATACACCGCAAGGTAATTCGCATGCTTTCAGTTACACGAGTATGGTTTTCATTTCCTTGTCCTTCTTCTGCTTTGATTATTCTGCGACGATGATGGGGTCAACAGGTTTTCAATGGCAGTTCTGGGGACTTTTTGCTCTTGGTATTCTTTTTCTTGTTGGTTTTATTGTTGCTAATAATCGTGGTAAAACTCGTCTTTTTTATTTGGATATTTTCCGTATACCAGCTATTCGTTGGGCGACTTTTAATTACTTTTTAATGCAAATAATTGCTGCTGGTATTATGGCAGTCATTCCTACGTATGCTCAATATATATTGAAAACTAATGCTTTGTTATCTGGTTTTATTCTTTTCCCTGGAGCTTTGTTGGGAGCAGTGACATCACCTTTATCTGGTAAATGGGCTGATCATAAAGGATCTCGTTATCCTGTCATTGCTGGAGGATTGTTACAACTTTGTGGCGCATGTATCATGCTTATCTGTCAACGGTATCTTACTGTTGTCTTTCTTCTCATCTTGTATGTTATTTCTCGAGTAAGTTACAACCTTATGTACACGAATACCATTGCATATGCGTCACTGATTGTTCCCGAAAAGCATAAATTAGATGTCAATTCTGTTTTTAATACGGCAGAAGACTTTGGCGGATCATTAGGGGTTGATCTTTTTATGTCAATCTTTGCGTTAACTCAGCATAATGGTTTAGGTATGTTTACAGGTGGAACCATTATTTTCAGTCTCATTATTGGAATAAGTGTCATGATGCTGTTATGTATCAAACAAACATATAAACGCTAACAGGAGAAATGTTTTAAAGCTGATAACGTTTTCTTTTTTAAAGTCACGGAATGAATAAAAGAAAAGGGCTAGCAAAGCTAGCCCTGCTAGAGCGGACGACGGGAATCGAACCCGCGTAATCAGTTTGGAAGACTGAGGCTCTACCATTGAGCTACATCCGCAGTAACAACAAAGAATACTATACACTATTTTTAAAAAAATATCTACTGTGTCGTTTGTTAGTGTTTTTACTTATTCACAGATTACTTTATTATGCAATAGCATATAAGTATGACTAGCATTAACTTAGCTGTGGATCAGCCACGTCCGCAAGATGATTTTTACCGTTCTATTAACGGTGAGTGGATTAATACCTATGAGCTTCCAGCTGACCGTTCTCGCTTTGGCGCTTTTGACAAGCTTGCTGAAGATTCTGAGAAGGCTGTTAAGGAAATTCTTGAGGATGAATCTACGCCAGCTCCAAAGTCAACTGCACTTTATAAGAGCTTCCTTGATACCGATGCTCTTGAAAAAGCTGGTATTACACCGATTGAGAACACTTTGAAAGATATTGAAGCTGTTTCTTCAAAAGAAGATTTAATTAAGCTTCTTGGTACATTAAATCCAGCAGGCGGCCCAAGCTTCTTAGAGATCGCTATTTTTGCTGATCCAGGTGACCCATTCACTAATATTGCTCATATTTTGCAAAACGGTATCGGTTTGCCAGATGAAGCGTATTATCGCAAAGATCAATATAAACCAATTCGTGAAGCTTATGTCAACATGATCGCAAAATTCTTCGTCTTAGCTGGTCTTAATGATGAAGAATCTGCACAACAACGTGCTCTTGATTTCCTTGATTTGGAAACAAAGATTGCTTCACATCATTGGGATAATGTTACTGATCGTGATGATAATAAGACCTATAACCCAGCTTCATGGGATGAATTGTGCAATAAGCTTCCACATATGAATTTTGCAGAGTGGGCTGATGCATGGCAAAAGTCGTATGATACTACTGCTGCTGCTCAATTAATTCCTCTCAGTTTCAAAGATGCCTTATCTCATGTCATTATTCATGAGCCAAGCTTCCTTGAAGGTCTTGACAAGGAATGGGATGAGCAGTCTCTTGATAGTTGGAAGACTTGGGCTCTTGCTCATGTCTTGATGAGCTCTGCAAACTATTTAACCAATGATTTTGAAACTGCAGCATTTGATTTCTATGGACGTGCACTTTCTGGAACCACACAAATTCGTGATCGTTGGAAGCGTGGTGTTGCACTGATTAATAATGTTAGCGGTGAAGAAGTTGGTCGCGAATATGTTCGCCGTTATTTCCCAGCTTCCTCAAAGCAAAAGATGGAGACATTAGTTAATAATCTCCTTGCTGCTTATCGTGTTTCCATTTCCAATAGCTTGTGGCTTGGTGTAGAAACAAAGGTAAAGGCATTAGAGAAGCTTGATCTGTTTACACCAATGATTGGTTACACAGAACATTGGCGTGATTATTCTGCTCTTGATGTTACTGCTGAACATAGCTTAATGGAGAATCTTGCTGCCGCAAATATCTATGAGAATAGCTTCCAAATGAGTAAAGCAGGAAAACCAGTTGACAAGGGTGAATGGTTAATGAACCCACAAACGGTTAATGCTTACTACGAGCCATCCATGAATGTTATTGTCTTCCCAGCAGCAATTCTCCAGCCTCCATTCTTCGATCCTGATGCTGATGATGCTACTAACTATGGTGGTATTGGTTGCGTTATTGGACATGAAATTGGTCACGGTTTTGATGATCAAGGAAGCCGCTATGACGGTACTGGCAAGTTAAACGACTGGTGGACTGATGTTGACCGTGAGAACTTCACCAAGTTAACAAAGGCTCTTATTGATCAATATAGTCAACTTGTTCCTTTACAACTTGAGCAGAAATATGCTGAAGAAGGTAAAGCTGATCAAGCGCCTCACGTTAATGGTGGATTAACCATTGGAGAAAATATTGGCGATTTATCTGGCGTTAATATTTCTCTGAAGGCATACGTTCTTTCACAAGGTGGAAAAGCAAATAATCAGGATGAACTTGAAGCGTCTCTTACACAAACTCCAGTTATCAATGGTATGACTGCTGTACAACGCTTCTTCCACTCCTATGCAACAATCTGGCGTACCAAGCAACGTGATGCATTCGCCGAGCAACTCCTGGCAATTGACCCACACTCACCAGCAGAATTCCGTACCAACCAAATCGTGAAGAATGTTGATGCTTTCTATACCGCATTCGATGTTCATGAGAATGATGGTATGTGGCTTGCTCCAGAAGATCGTGTTCGTATTTGGTGATTAATTATCATTAATGTCACTCGAGGGGTTCTGGGATGTCTCCTGAACCCCTCTATCTGTGAAAAAATCAGCTAAAAATAAGCGATCATTACCATTTCAGATTTTTTTCTGATAAATTTGTTATGGGGATGTAGCTCAGTCGGTTAGAGCAGCGAACTCATAATTCGTCGGTCCAGGGTTCAAGCCCCTGCATCCCCACTCGTACGCTTTTTATACTTTTATCATTATTTTTCTTCTTTTTTGCTTGTTCTTATCGAAGATTTCTTAGTATTTTTGTTAAACTCATTAAAAAATTACTTTGAAAACTGCAATCGTAAAGGACAGAACGTGGCAGAATTCATTTTCCAAATGTATAAAGCCCGCAAAGCATTTGGCGATCATGTCATCCTCGACGATGTCAGTATGAGCTTCTACCCTGGAGCAAAGATTGGCGTTGTCGGCCCAAATGGCATGGGTAAAACTACTCTCCTCCGTATCATGGCTGGTTTAGAACCATTATCTAATGGTGAAGCTCGCCTCTCCCCTGGTTATACCGTTGACATTCTTCATCAGGAACCTCCATTAGATGAATCAAAAACTGTTATGGAAAACATTGCTGAAGCTGTCGGACCTATCAAAGCTAAACTTGATCGTTTCAATCAAATTGGCGATGAAATGGCGACAGATCCTAATGCTGACTATGAAGCACTCATGGAAGAAATGGGCAAACTTCAAACCGAGATTGATGCTGCTGATGCATGGGATTTAGACAACCAGCTCCAACAAGCTATGGATGCTTTACAATGCCCTCCACCTGATTCTCCAGTCACAAAATTATCTGGTGGAGAACGTCGTCGTGTCGCATTATGCAAGATTCTTCTTGAAGCTCCAGATCTTCTTTTGCTTGATGAGCCAACCAACCACTTGGATGCTGAATCCATTCTCTGGTTAGAAAACTTCCTTCATAATTATCCAGGCACAGTCGTCGCTATTACCCACGATCGTTCCTTCCTTGACTCTGTTGCGGAATGGATATGCGAAGTTGACCGCGGACAGTTATACCCATATCAAGGAAACTACACCACCTACTTAGAGACCAAAGCAAAGCGTCTTGAAGTTCAAGGTCAAAAAGATGCCAAGCTTCAGAAACGTTTGAAGAGTGAAATTGAGTGGGCACACAGTTCACAAAAAGCTCGTCAAGCGAAGAACAGGGCTCGTCTTGAACGCTATGAGCAGATGGAAGCTGAAGCTGCGAAATCAAAGAAACTTGATTTCTCAGAAATTCAAATCCCACCTGGGCCACGCCTTGGCACAACCGTTCTTGAAGTTGAACACTTACATAAAGAATTTGACGGTCGTGTCTTGATTGATGATTTGAGCTTTACCTTGCCTCGCAATGGTATTGTCGGCGTCATTGGACCAAATGGTGTCGGTAAATCAACACTCTTTAAGATGATCGTCGGTAAGGAACAACCAACCAGCGGTTCTATTCGTGTGGGTGATACTGTTTCTATCAGTTATGTTGATCAGAACCGTGAAGGCATCGACCCAAATAAAACCTTATGGGAAGTTGTTTCTGAAGGATCTCAATTTATTAATGTTAATAATGTTGAAATTCCATCCCGAGCCTACACCGCAAGCTTTGGCTTTAAGGGATCTGACCAGCAAAAGTTAGCTGGTGTTCTCTCTGGTGGTGAACGTAACCGACTAAATCTTGCATTGACTCTTAAACAAGGTGGAAACCTTCTTCTTCTCGATGAGCCAACCAATGATCTTGATGTTGAGACTTTGGAAAGTCTAGAGAATGCTTTGTTAGAGTTCCCTGGATGCGTTGTGGTTATTTCACACGATCGCTGGTTCCTTGATCGTTTAGCTACCCATATTCTTGCATGGGAAGGCACTGATGATGATCCAGGTAACTGGTATTGGTATGAAGGAAACTTCCAAGCATATCAAGAAAATAAAGTTGCACGATTGGGTGAGGAAGCTAGTAAGCCTCATCGTCTGCATCGTAAGTTAACGAGGGATTAATTGTGGCAGAACAGTCTAAAGAGAATCTACCAAGTCTTCATATGAATGCTGGAGCAGCAAATATCAGTAATTTTGCTTCTTCATTGTCTCTCGCAGGAAAAGCAATGCGAGAAAACTTATATGAGGCTCTTGATCTTGTTACTGACCATGACACACCAGACCAAATGATGCTGCATGGAAAAACACTGTATTTTCCTACAGGTCGTACGTATGGCGGTCATATTATGGCGCAATCTATTGTTGCCGGAGCAATGAGTTTACCTCAAGATGGTCGTATCCCTCATTCAGCGCATGGATATTTTATTACTCCAGGACGCTTAGGAGAAGATATTCATTTTGAAGTGAATAAGATTCGAGATGGTAGATCCTTTAGCCAACGTTCTGTTCTCTTATCTCAAGGTGCGCACAGTCTGCTGCGAACGATGGCCAGTTATCAGGTCAATGGTCAAGAAGGCATCGATTTTTCAACACCAATGCCAGAAAATGTGCCTGATCCGGAATCATTACCAAGTTTGATTGACTTGATGCAATCATATGCTGATAAATCAGCTTTTGCTCATTATTATGCGAAAGTATCCAGCTTTGATATCCGTCATGTATCAGATCCTGTTTTCATTACCTATGACGATTCAGGGATAACAGCATTACCAGACGGGCAATTACAAGGTCAAGCAAAAGCACGACCAGCAGATAAACCACAGCAAATGGTATGGATGAGACTGCTACCAGAAGGTATTGGATCATATCCCTTAACCATTGATGATCAGATTCATCAACGTGCGCTTCTTGCGATGGGATGTGATCAGATTATGACTGAACCAGCATTACGTCAATCTGGTTTAAGTCTCACCACACCAGGTATCACTATTGCCACACTGGATCATTCCATGTGGTGGTATGCCGATATTGATGTAACAAAGTGGCATTTGTATGTGCAGAATGCGCCAGTTGCTGGTCATGGACGTGTGTATTGTCGTGCTCGCGTATATCAAGATGGTCGTTTGCGCGCAGAAATCACACAAGAAGCGTTATTGCGTGTACCAAAAACCGTGCAGCCTCATCAGCATGCTGACTGATAAACAATAAGGCTATTACACAGTAAAAGGGGGCAGTATTTATGTGCTGTCCCTTTTATTTTATTCTTTATGACGAGGGCACATACGGTTAGCAAGATTAGTGACTGTGACCTGCGTGCCACTAGTAAGATCTAAACGCGTAGCATCATACCCAGTTTCTATTTCATCTCCTGGAACTAATGACGCGGTACCATATCCTGTTTTGAAATGAACTTCAATTGGTGTGCCAGAACTGATAACACCCATTTTGTTATCTTTGACCTGCGCGCGAATCCATTCTGCAAAACTATGATCATTATGGAAAACAAGCATATTGGAATCGTTCATCAGTCGAGCTATCTGCCGATATGATGGGAAACTGAGATCATTAACAATATTTTTCCGTAGTGTAACAGCATCATCAAAAGACTCAAAGACAGCAGTGATACCACGATACCCGTAGAGAGGATCTTTGAGCTGATTAGTCCGGTTAAAAACTTGCGTAACATACCATGCTTGCGGATTAATTAACTGTGTTGCATACGGTTGATTTTTATTCCAATTATGAGATTTACGAACATCAATAATAGGATCAGCATCACGGCATACCACTGAGGTAACAATATGTTGCTTCATCTTGTCCCATAGTTGACGCGCATCATTATAACGCACAATCTCCCCGGAACCATCTGAAGACAATCGCTGCGCGCGTCGAGCTAATGTACGAAGAGTGATAGATGATGCATGAGATGCTTTCAGAGCATTAGGATCTTCAGTAACAGAAATACCTTGAGGACCATATCCGTCTGCAAGATCAAGAACATCAACAAATAAATTTGACTCATTTGAATAGTAACGATCACTGTACAGTGGATACATTTCATAATCATGATATGTCTGTACGGTTATTTCTTCAGTCTGAAGATCAGTCATTACTAATGAAATATCACTGCCTGATCGTGACGCTGTAAACCTAAACGACTTCATGCTTCAATATTGCCACGTTTTCCTTATTTTGAATGAATTTCATTATCATATTCATTGCTATACCCGTGTGGTTTTTTACCTCGATATCGTTGAATATGAGGGTTTTCAGGACCTTCAGTAGGAGGTAAAACACACCAATGTTCAGCAATGATGCCACACACTAAATCAATCATTCCCGCGATAACAGCAAACCCACATTCAAAAAGAATTTTCTTATAATAATCCACATCATTATGAGGAATAATAACTAAAAATTGACCAATATACCATCCGCAGAGCAAGGCGCCAGCAAGCGACACAGCTTTCGCAATAATCAATGTATTAGCAGCTCGATTAGGCGCAATATCACGTGTTTTATCATGAATATATTTATGAACAGTCCATCCAAGTTCTAATGTCAATAAACCTAAAGTAATCAAAATGATAGAAACAAAATACGGTGTTCCTAAAACTTCAAATCGTGTTGTTTCTGTTGCTTTTGCTAAGAAAAGACCACCAACAATACCCAGAATAAGCAACAAGACAAACAAATACCAAGGAGTCTGTCGTGCTTTCATTAGTACACACTTTCTTCAGGTGTCTGTGCATTACCTAATATCCATGTTGAAGAAATCCGTTTCACATTATTCTTATCAGGACAATTCTCTAACAAATCGGTAATATATCCACCGTGTTCTCCAGGAATAAAAGCATCAGGATCAAGATCACTCCACGGTGCAAGAACAAACGCTCTTTGCCATGCACGAGGATGAGGCAACATGACAAACGGATCATCTGATATACGACCATCAAAATCAATGATATCAATATCCAAGGTACGGGATCCCCAATGTTCTTCACGAATACGACCATGCGCAGCTTCGATAATATGAATAGCTTGAAGAAGCTCTGTTGCCTCTAACGTTGTTGTTAATTGTAAAACCGCGTTAGAAAAGTTAGGAGTTCCCTCTTTCATTCCCCATGGCATGGTCTGATATAACGGTGAAATACCAATCACTTGTGTTTCTGGCAAATTATCTAACGCGACCACTGCTTCTCGCAATGTCTCCTGTGAATTACCAAGATTACTGCCAAGGGCTAACACAACGGTATGGACACTTCGTTCTACTTCCTTATTTTCTTTTTTTGATGTAGAAGAATCAATATAGCGAGAACGCTCAATAGTAACAGCAACATCATGGAAAGGAACTGTGATCGGCGCAGCAGGCTTGTGTACTGTAATCTGTGTTTTTTCTAATTGTGGAAACTTGGCTAATAAGGCTGCAGCAATATGTTCTGCGAGTGTTTCAATGAGGTCGCAGTGGGGTCCTTGAATGAGGTCTACGATGATACGTGCAGCGTATCCATAGTCAATGGTTGTTTGGAGTTGGTCGCTTTGTCCTGCTTCACTCAGATCGAGTATGAGGGTGGCATCGACGGAGAAGGTTTGTGCTCGTTCTTTTTCAAAGTCGAGTACTCCGTGTGTTCCTTGAGCGGTAATACCTGTGAGTGTAATCGAATCAGTCATTCTGTTGATTTGCTTTCCATTGTTGTGCTATTGCGAGTGCGATAGCTGAGTCGTGAACGTTATGGACTCGTACGCCCCATATTGGTTGTAGAGAGCAGTATGCGGTGATAATTGCTGTTGCGATATCAAGGTCGTGTTGTGTGGGTTTTTGTGGTGTGAGTGTGGTTTGGAGGAATCGTTTTCGTGATGCTCCGATGAGTACGGGGTATCCTGATTGAGTGAATTGGTGGAGGTGTGTGAGGAGTGGGTAGTTGTGGTGTGGTGTTGGTTTGGAGAATCCTAGTCCTGGGTCGATGATGATGTTTTGTGGTGGGACGCCTTTGTTGAGGACGTTGTCGACTTGGTGCATAAGTTCGGTGTAGACGTCGGTGAGGACACCGTGTGTGTACTGTGTTTGTGGTTTGGTGAGGTCTAACCATTGTCGCCAGTGTTGGACGATATATTGGCAGTTATAGTCGGCTACGAGATTTGGTAGTTGCGGGTCGAGTGTTCCACCTGAGACATCGTTGATGATGTCTGCGCCTTGATCGAGAGCACACTGTGCGACGGATGATCGTGTGGTATCGATGGAGATCAGGAATTTTTGGTGTGTGTCTTGACGCCATTGTGTGAGGATACAGACGATTGTTTGGATTCGTTGTTGTTCTATATTTTCGGTAACACGTTGTGCGCCTGGACGTGTTGATTCAGCACCAATATCAATGATGGTAGCTCCATCGCTGATCATGTCTTGTGCATGACGGAAGGCTTGTTGTGGGTCTAACCATAATCCTCCGTCTGAGAATGAGTCAGTGGTGATATTGAGGATTCCTACGAGGTGTGGTGCTGCGATCATCACGGTTCCTTTTATTGTTAGTTGCTTTTTTGCATGATGAGTTGAAGAGCTTCTGATCGTACTGATGGATTAGTGAGAGTACCTCGCACAGTGGAAGTAAGAGTGGTTGATTCTCTTTTTTCAACACCACGCATCATCATGCACATGTGATGTGCCTCAAGGACGACAATAACCCCTTGCGCGTGCGCATAT
Source organism: Aeriscardovia sp. (assembly GCA_017538895.1). GTDB lineage: Bacteria > Actinomycetota > Actinomycetes > Actinomycetales > Bifidobacteriaceae > RGIG7107. The sequence goes on from JAFYHY010000097.1 coordinate 100,724, forward strand.
GTGACTAAGGCATCAGCAATTTGTTCTGTTAAACGTTCCTGTACTTGTGGGCGTCGAGCATAGACTTCTACGAGACGTGCGAGTTTGCTTAAGCCAACGACATGTGATTCTTGTGGGATATACCCAATATGAACAACACCAAAGAATGGAAGTAAGTGATGTTCACACATTGAGAAGAAGTGAATATCACGAACGAGAACCATGCTAGAAGTCTTCACTTCAAAATGCTTGGCAAAAATGTCTTCTGGAGTGTGAAAGAGGCCACCGAAGATTTCATCACAGGCACGAGCAATACGATCTGGCGTATCCTGTAATCCTTCACGATCAGGATTATCACCAATAGATTTAAGAAAGAGGCGAACCGCCGCCTTCACTCCATCATGATCAATGGAATGAGAGACGGCGGTTGTATTCTCCAAAGGAGAAGATTCAGTCATTATTACCACCTGCAACAGTGCTACGCAATGTTTCTGGGATCGGTACTGGAGGAATATTTGGTAATGGTCGATTTGGATCCGATAACCATTCAGTACGTTCCGGAGACATACGAACGTTTGCAAACAACCGTTCGAGATCATGCTCATCAAGAGTTTCTTTCTCAAGAAGCTCACGAACCATCTCATCGAGAATGTCACGGTTGTTATTAATCACATGCCATGCTTCTGTATGAGCATTCTCTACAAGATCGTGAACTTCACGATCAATCTCAGCTTGTGTGGCTTCAGAATAGGCATGTGGCCGAAGATCAGATTCATCTCCGTTGCTTCCTGCTGTACCCCACTTTATTGCTCCGAGTGTGGTAGAGAAACCATATTCCATGACCATGGTACGAGCAATATTTGTTGCCTTTTCAATATCGTTTGAAGCGCCTGTTGTTGGATCATGGAAGACAATTTCCTCAGCTGTACGACCACCCATCGCATACGCCATTTGGTCAAGCAAGGCGGCTCGTGATTCTGAATAGCGATCAGCTTGAGGCATAACAGCGGTATAACCGAGAGCACGACCACGAGGAAGAATAGTTACTTTCGTTACTGGATCAGTGTAATGCATAGCGGCAGCAACAAGAGCATGCCCAGACTCGTGATAAGCCGTGTTACGTAATTCATCAAGAGCCATACCCTTCCATTGACGGCGTGGTCCAGCCATAACTCGATCAATTGCTTCATCAATCGCACGATTATCAATTAATTGTGCATTAGAACGTGCGGTTAATAATGCTGCTTCATTCAACACATTAGCAAGATCAGCGCCAGTAAATCCAGGGGTTCGTACTGCAATCATATGCAAGTCAATATCCGGAACGAATGGCTTACCTTTTGCATGAACACGGAGAATTGCTTCACGACCTGCAAGATCTGGAGCTTCAACAGTAATTTGACGATCAAAACGACCTGGACGGAGAAGAGCAGAATCGAGAACATCTGGACGGTTCGTTGCAGCAATAACAATGATTCCTGTTTCATTGCTAAAACCATCCATCTCAACAAGTAGCTGGTTGAGTGTCTGTTCACGCTCATCATGACCACCAGTCATACCAGAACCACGTTTACGACCAACTGCATCGATCTCATCAATAAAGATAATTGCAGGAGCATGCTTCTTTGCTTCAGCAAATAAATCACGAACACGAGAAGCACCAAGACCAACAAACATCTCAACAAAATCAGATCCGGCCATCGCGTAGAATGGTACACTAGCTTCGCCAGCAATAGCACGAGCTAACAGGGTCTTACCAGTTCCTGGAGGACCATACAATAACACGCCGCGAGGAATACGAGCACCTAAACGACGGTACTTTTCTGGATTCTGAAGAAAATCTTTAATTTCTTTGACTTCTTCCACTGCTGCTGGTTCACCAGCAACATCCGAAAACTTCGTATTTGGAATCTCAGATTCAGGCAAACGTTTATTACCTTTACCTGCGCCAAGAAGACCACCAGCTCCTCCTTGGAGCTTACTCATTGCCCACCAGAAAAGAAGAAGAATAATAACAAATGGAAGTAGACTTGTAATCAAATAAGTCCACATACTGTTATCAGGAACAATAGAATTATACGTGTATCCTTCAACAGTGGCAGCATTCTCAACAGCTTCAACAATCTGTGGGCCTTGTGATGCTACATAGTAGAACTGAACTGCTTTACCATAATTAACAGTATGGTTATCAATCTTCTGCTGGAAGTTACCACTCAATTTCAAGGTAACCATCTGCTTCGTACCATCAATGGTTGCAGATTTAACCTGAACAGATTGATCTTGTTTCAGAAGACTGAAACCTTGTTGAGTAGTTACTGTTCGCGCTGAACGGGCATCAGAAAACTGGAAACCAAACAATGCAATGATAATAAGTAAAATAATCCAAAACCATGGTTGTTTCCAAAATGGTCGCCCATCCTTTTTACGCCCATCCCCACTATTCTGTGGCGGTATCATCGGACCTCCCGGCCCGCCTTGAGGTTGAGGCATGCTCATGCTTTGTCTCCTTGGTGTTTTGGTTTCATGACCACGATGGAATCGAGGTTACGATAACGCTCATCATAATCAAGTCCAAAACCAACAACGAATTCATCTGGAATCTCATACCCTGGATACTTTATGTCAATATCGTAGAGACGTCGCGCGGTCTTCGTTAAAAGCGGAAAAACTTCAACAGAGCGAGCACCACGTTCCTTCAAATTATTGATAAGCCAATTTAAAGTAAACCCAGAATCAATAATATCCTCAACAATTAAGATATCTTTATCTTTAACTTCTGCGGTAAGGTCAGCACGAATAGTGATCTGACCACTCGATTCACGACCACCTTCACCATATGTGGAAATACTCATGAAATCCATTGGAGCTGTAGTATGCATATGCGCATTTAAACCAACCATGGTATTAATAGCGCCTTTCAGAACAGCAACCATCAGAAGATCTTTGTCTTTATAATCTTCATCAATCTTCCTGGCTACTTCTTCTAACTTAGCTTCAATTTGTTCATGGGTTAAGAGAACATGATCAACTGCAATATCAGGATCGTTGTGAACGTCTTCTACTTTCATGTCGTATATTTTTGCACATTTTAATGACGAAATGATGACGTATTGCTGAAATACTACGGGAAATGCAGACTTCACCAGCTCCTTTCTCTTGAAGAATCAACATTTCCAGGCTTTGAACTTGTTTTTCTATCTGTGTTTTCTTCACGGAAGGACAACTATCCAACGCAGCTTTAATCGCTTGTTCACACACACGACGACGTAACGCAGGATGCATAGAACGTAAGTAACGAACATCTAAATCAAACGGTACTTGTGGATGCATGCCACATAAAGTAACAAATTCCTCACTAGCACAACGATCCAGAAAATCCTGATCCTCTTGTTGCAGTTCCGCAAAAGCTGCTAGATGATCACGAACAGATGAACCACCAACTTCTTGTAACACAGGAAAAACAACTTGTCGTATTTGTGATCGGCGTGGCAATAAATGCATCAGCTGTCGGTCAACAGAATCACCATTGGTGGGATCATCCCACCACGTTAAGCCAAGGTCCATGCAAATAGAGGTTGTATCCTCGCGCGTGATATGAAGAAGCGGTCGTAAATGTAAGATCCCAGTCTCTGTTTGCGAAAAACGAGGCATACCAGACAATGCTTGCGGCGTTGAATTCCTCACAGCCCCCAAAAGAACTGTTTCAGCCTGATCATCACGCGTATGCGCAAAACAAATAGCATGCGCATGCACACGTTCTGCAAACGAGTCAAGAGCCTGATAACGAGCTTCACGTGCCGCTGACTCTTCCCCATCTCTTTTACACGTATCTGCAGAAATCATAATTGTCTCAATATGAACCAACGAAATACCTAAATGACGGCACACGTCTGCTGCTTGTTCAGCAACACGATGAGAGCCTTCTTGCAATTGATGATCAATGATAATAACACCATCACGCAGCCCATTCATACCAGCAACAACATGAGTTAATGCAGCTAACGCTAACGAATCTCGACCACCAGAACACGCAACCAGAACGAGAGGCGCTTGTGGAGCAGCATGATGCACCCCATGCTGCTCTACTCCCTGACGTTGAGAAACCTCACGCTGTGGTCCAAGCCCATGCTGAGAAAAACAGGACCTCACCTCACCAATTGCTTTTTTTAGACGTGATGAATAAACCATACTACTATCAGACTTGTGTCAATCCGCCAACAAACGCATCAATCACATCCTGCGCAGCAGTGAGGTTTGTTGGATTATTAATAATCACAGAGAAGAACAGTAAACCGCCCTTAGTACGTAGCACATTACCAGACATTGAACTTACATTCGACAATGTTCCTGTCTTTGCACGCACAAGACCATACGTTTCTGGCGTGAAATTATGCTCTAACAGTGTACCAGAGAAACCTGAAACACCCATACCTTCCAAGGATGCAGCATTTGCAGAATCATAGAATTGACGTTGTACCTGTACAAGAGCAGCAACAGTGGCTGTAGACCCATTAGATAATCCACAACAATCAGCCATATGAACACCAGTCATATTAATGCCAAGTTTTTCATCAATACTGGTCACAGCAGATGTTGCTCCAGCTGTTGAATTTGCTGCATGCACTTTATTAGCAATTAAGCGGCCAAAAAGTTCCATTAATGAATTATTAGACTGCTGTAACGTTAAACGAAGAATTTCCCATAATGGTGCGGAATGAACTTGCGCTAACTGTGTCTTACTTGTTTCCTCAGCCATTTGCTTTGCATTCGCAAAATTATATTGCCCATTCGCTGCAATACCATCTTTCTGAAGCAAAGAAGCAAACGTATCAACAACAGACTTTACAGGATTTGTTTCACGAGGAAGATACGCATTCTTAATGCTATCCGGATTAGATCCAAGGGAACCAATTTTTCCTTCGTCAATAGCCATAGAAACAATTGGTGTGAAATATCCCTGAGATGAAGCATCAGCAATCATAGTTGGAGGCATGTCCTCAGAACCAAAAAGCGAATTATCCGCATCAAGAGTAATAGTTGTAATCCCCTTCTTCTTCAAAGCGGCTACTGTCTGTTCCGCAAGAGTTGCTAATCCAGCACGACCAAAAATATGATTTGGATCATTATAACCTGATCCAAGAAGCATATCTCCACCACCCTTCAACACCACAACCGCATTAGAAGGAGTGGAATTCACCAAATAGGTTGTTGTATTTAAAGTGGAATTCATATCCAACGTGTGAACTGCAGCGAGTGCAGTGAACGTTTTCAAATTAGAGGCTGGAGTTCGTGGTGTATTTGGATTGACAGAGAGAAGAACATGGCCATCAGGCTGTTCCACGATGATGGAATAATCTTTACCGACATTTAGGTTTGATTCAAAGGTCTGAAGGTCTTGTTTTAAAGCTGCTGTATCAATAGGCTGCGCGTTAGCGGTCGCTTTATTCACTAAGGCTGCTGGCGCTGCTGCTTGTTCGATAGGAATCAGCGTATCTTGCTTTTTTTGTTGAACGAGACGATGAACGTATAATCCGCCAGCGAGAATGACACATGCAACGATGAGAGAGGCAATAAGCCATGAGATAACATGTTTGTGCCGTTTATCAGCTGTAGTCTTACTATGAGCTGCACGTGTCATTTTTTACCTTTCATTACCTCATTTTGTTTATGATGGGCAATTGGTTTCCATGATGATTTTGAGAATAATGCGACGAATGAAATCGGCACATAGCTCAACGCATACAACGGAAAACTCAGTACATACGCAATCAGTTCACGTGATGTTGCTCCTATTTTTTTCCGTTCAGCGACTACTGTAATCGCTGCAGCTACCATCATGATGAGTGAACTCCAGATTGTACTATAGATCCAGAGTTGAATGTTATAGAACTGTGATTGCCATGTGACGAAGCCGCACGCTGCAAAGAGAAGTCCTAAGATCTCACGAGCTGCCCATAGGATCGTCAGTGGGCAAATCATCAGCATCATATCAACTGACGAAAAATCACCATCTACTAACGCCTTTTTTATCAACGGTTCCCCATAATATCGGAAAACCTGTAAAAATCCCTTAGACCATCGCACACGTTGACGCCAACTTTGTGCGAAACTCGTTGGCTGCTCATCATATAAAATTGCCTGACCCACATACCCAACACGATCACCATGAATAACGGAATCAAGCGTAAATTCAATATCTTCCGTAAGAAGATGGAATTTCCACCCATCATTACGTTCCATAATCTCACGTGAAAACATAAATCCTGTGCCACCAACATGACAACTCGAATGAAGAAACATACGAGTATTATTCAAAAAGCGTGACTCACGAATAAACCATAAAGCAGCACCACTGGATACCCAATTATCAACATTCTTAGAATTACGGTAACTCGTCAAAATTTTGAATCCTGCATGGAACCCATCATTCATATAACGGATATATTGCGGATCAAGAATATTATCTGCATCAAAAACCAGAAAAGCATCATATTGCTGAATAGCATCTAATTTCGACATCTGATTCAACAAATACGTTAACGCATATCCCTTACCAATATGCTCCGTATCATGTCGCTCAATAACATGCTCCCCTAATGAACGAACATAATCCGCTGTATGATCGGTACAATTATCAGCAATCAGCCAAATGTCAATCATATATTGCGGATAATCATTAGTACGAATCGAATGAATCAGCTCTCCAATAACATTTTCCTCATTACGCGCACTAATAAGAATGGCATATCGTTTATCAGACGGTGCTTGTGGAAAATCAAACGGTTTCACAAACATACCAATCAACATATAAAGAACCTGGTAGCCGATCATTATGCCACCAATAATGCTTAACAGCCAATCAAGAAAAGTCAAAAGAGCCACAATTAGTTTTCTTTCCACAGCGTACGTTTTGACTTCGTCTCATTACCTGTGTCTGGTAATGATGACTGCGCAAGTTTCTCAAAACGTTCCTTTTGCGTTGCAATTGTATCCTGCTTATGTTGCTTCGGGATTGCAATTGTCGCAGACTCATCAAGTTTATTCGTTGGAATGTAATTATCAAAAGCGCGCGCAGCCTCACGAAGCTGCTCTTGCGTAGACATCACACGATGCGTTGAACCACGAACAGCACGAGGAACCAATGGCGTCAGCTTCTCATTCAATGCCTCACCCGCTTTCACAATCTGTGATTTCTTCGCTGGCTTCGGATCATTCAACAATGGAGAATCAATCAAATCTTGACGCTTTACATACGCATCAAAAATCACTTGTAAACTTGCCGTCACAGGCAAAGCCAAAAAAGCCCCTAAAAACCCAAAAATAGCTCCAAAAATAAACACAGACAGCAAACCAACCGCCGCGTTTACAGACATCGTCCTCTGCTGCACCAAAGGAGCAATAAGATTATTCTCGATCTGCTGATAAATAACCACATAAATCAGCAAAAATAATGCACTATTAGTATCCTGATTCGACCAAGCAACAATAATCGGAAGAATAGCACCAATACCTGCTCCCACCATAGGAATAAATTGCGAAATAATCGAGTACAAAATACTCAATGGCAACCAGTATGGTACATGCATAATGAGCATATAAATAGACATACAAATGCTAGAAATGACAGCAAGAATAATGCGAGAACTCAAAAAACTTGATACCTGACCTTGAACAACAGTCCATACAACAAGGAACCGTTTTTGTCGATCGGGCTTCAACCATGAACAAATAACACGTCGAGCAGCAGGACCACTTGCCATCATGTAATATGTCACAAACAAAATCAGCAACAGTGACATCACAAACGACCAAACAGACTCCGCACTCGACAAAGCCGTACCAGCAAAATTAGTTACCCACGACGTCTGAATATTACGAGTCAGAATACTGCCAAGATCATCAATATGCGGCATACGATACGACGTATGCATATCAATAAACGAAGCCAAATTACCATACAGCTTTGGCGCATTCCCAACCAAACCAGTAAGCTGCATTAAAAACATTTGACCGAAAATCCAAATCAGCCCACTAAACGCAGCAAGAACAGTTAACCATGTAATAATCGCAGCAACTGGACGACGCCACCCATGCCGAACCAACCATTGGACAGCAGGCTCCATAGCCAACGACAAAAACAAACAAATAACAAGATCAACAGCAATCCACGAAACTTTTCCCCACGAATCCCAAACAAACGTAAAAATAAGAATGGCAATCGCAACCATAAGAAGAGCTCGTGAAAGCCATTCCGGAGGTCTCCTAGGATCACCATTACCAGGAATTAATCCATCCAAATCATAATGTGTAGTAGCATCATCTGCAGATAAGATAGTTTTTTCACTAGCAACTGTCTTCTTCTGCTTTGTAATATCCTCCCCCTGCTGCATATCGCTATTATCGCGATAAATCATGACAACAATATAAGAATCTCTTAATTTTTAGTGAAAAAGACTATTTTCTACCGTCAATTAGGTTACGTCTCAGTAAGTCAACTATTCTTAGAAGTATGGTGACAGTTTCGATTATTATCCCGGCTTGGAATGAGGCCGAACACATTGCAGATTGTTTAATGAATGCAACGCGGCAGACAGTAGCTGCAAAAGAAATTCTTGTCGTTGATAACAAATCAACTGATAACACGATGGCTATTGTAAAACAGTTCATTGCAGAAAACCCAGATTGTAACGTCAAACTCTTAGAACAAAACGAGAAACAGGGTCTTATTCCAACCCGTAATTATGGTTTTAATCATGCCATAGGAGATGTCTACGGTCGCATTGACGCTGATTGCATGCTGCGACCTGATTGGGTAGAGCGAGTAACTAAAACTTTTGCTCATGATCGATCAGCGATGGGCGTTACTGGACCTGTTACCTATTACGATATGCCAGCTGCTGATATTAGTTTAGCTGGCGATAATCAGATTCGCCGTCATGTCTATAAAGCGGATGGAGGACGTACTCTCCTATTTGGCTCTAATATGGCTATCCGAGCTAAAGCATGGAAAGTTATTAAAGATCAAGTATGTGCTGATGAAGAAGATCTCATGCATGAAGATATTGATCTGTCTCTTCATCTTATTGCGAATGGTTTAAAAACTGTTTATAACCCTAAAGTGGTTGTTGGAATGAGTGCACGACGTATGGATACGTCTCTTCCAAGTTTCATTAATTATATGAAACGGTTTAAGCGAACGTTTGATGCGCATCCTGGTCATACGCGAACCAGTCGACCTGAGTATATTTTTACTGCGCTTTATCCTGTATTGCATGCGTGGTATCCGGTTTATCAGAAGCAGCTTCATGATACTCATATTGATCCAGCTCGACGTATTTGGTTCCGTAAGCAGATGCAATTAGCTCGTCGCCGTGAATTGGAGACATATTCGACATATCAGGCATTTGAGTCGCAACAGCGTCGTCAGACGAAAAATTAGTGAATAGTATTAGCGTTGAGTATGTTTTGATGTATAAGAAAAGGGTGAGTAAAATGTAGGTTTTCTCACCCTTTTCTTATTTATTTTGTGCGTTGATTTGAGTTTTAGTCAATTTGTTTCCATGATTCAACGTCGATATGGTGTTCTGGATTTGCTTGCCATGCTGCCCATGCGGATTCAACGATTTCTTTGACACCATACTTTGCATGCCAGTCCATGACTTCGTTGATGCGTTGTGGGGAGCCGATTAACATTGGTGGGTCTCCTGCACGGCGGTCTTCGATCTTTTCAGTGAATGGGAGTCCAGAGACTGATTTGATTTCATCAACGATTTGGCGGACGGAGGTACCTTCACCGGTTCCGACGTTGAAGGCGCTGTATGGGCGGTCGTCACGATCGAGGTAGTGTATTGCGGCGATGTGAGCGTCAGCTAAATCGGAAACGTGGATGTAATCGCGGATGCAGGTTCCGTCTGGTGTTGGGTAGTCAGCGCCGAAGATTGCTGGTGCTTTTCCTAATTTGAGGTTACGGAGAACCATTGGTATAAGGTTCAGTGTTGCTGGATCTTCGAGTTCAACTGGTCCGCATCCAGCGACGTTGAAGTAGCGGAGTGCGCAGAAGCGAATTCCGAAAGTTTGAGCTGCGGCGTTGCCCATCCATTCACCGAAGAGTTTGGTTTGTCCGTATGGGTTGATTGGAACCATTGGGATAACGTCTTCTGGGACGACGTCAACTGGAGGTTCACCGTAGGTTGCTGCGGAGCTGGAGAAGACGAGTTTATTGACTCCTGTGTCGGTCATAGCTTGAAGTATGTTCAGCATTCCGTTGATGTTTTGGCGGTAGTACCATAATGGTTTTTCAACGGATTCACCGACTTGTTTGCGAGCAGCGAAGTGAATGACAGCGTCTACAGCATACTTTTTCATTGCATCGGCTAATACTTTGTCTGCGCCTGGTGCAGAAACATCTTGGACGATGAGTGGTGCATCGCCGATACGTGTTTTTTTGCCGTAGCTTAAGTCGTCGACGACGACAACTTTTTCTCCAGCTTGATGCAATGCGTAAATAACGTGTGCGCCAATATAGCCGCAACCGCCTGTAACAAGAACTGTCATATAGAGTCCTCCGTTTTCTTTTGACATCTGTCTATTGCAAAAGGAATTGTTTTCAGAATACTTGTTTCGATGAACAAGTTAGTTGAATAACATATTTTGTAGATCATCGAGTAAGGCTCTCATTGCGTGCCCGCGATGGGAAATTTGATTTTTTTGGTCTGTTGATAATTGCGCGCAAGTGAGTGGTTTAGTGTCCCAGAGTATGCATGCAGAGGTGGTGTTCTGTGTTGGTTGTTCGTCTGGGATAAAGATTGGATCATATCCAAATCCTTGTGTTCCACGTGGTGTATGTGCGAGGTGACCATTCATGCGACCGTATTCGACTTTTTCACGTGAGTGTTGTGGGTCGACAAGGGCGGCACAACATTCGAAGTGAGCAGTGCGAACATTATCTGGTATGTCTTCTAGTTGAGCGAGTAGGAGGTCCATGTTGGCGTGATCATTGCCGTGTTGTCCTGACCATCGTGCTGATAAAATTCCTGGTGCTTTTCCTAGAATGTCGACAATGAGTCCTGAGTCGTCAGCAATTGATAGGTATCCTGTACGTTGGGCAACAAAACGAGCTTTGAGTAAAGCGTTTTCTTCGAATGTGGTGCCGTCTTCAACAGGATCTGGGATACCGAGTTCTTTTGCACTGATTATTGTTATGGTGTGATTTGTTGGGCAGATGATACGTTCTGCAACCATCTGTTTGAGTTCGGAAACTTTTCCTTCGTTATGTGTCGCTAGAACGATAGTGGTATTCATATCAGTCCTCTGCTAGTGCTTTGAGCTGAAGTTTTTGGAGTTCTTTGTTTCCTTTGGTAGCAAGGTCGAGAAGGGTGTTTAACTCGTCTCGGTCAAATGGTCCGTGTTCTGCGGTTCCTTGAATTTCGATGAATTTTCCGCTTCCGGTCATGACAACGTTCATGTCGGTTCCAGCATTGGAATCTTCTGGATAAGGGAGGTCAAGCATTGGGTGGTTTTGAATGACTCCGACAGAGATTGCGGAGACTTGATCTAAGAGGATATGAGCGTCATCGCTGATATAGTGTTGATGTTTTGCCCAGCGGATTGCGTCAGCAACTGCTACATAGGCGCCTGTAATGGATGCGGTTCGTGTTCCACCGTCGGCTTGGAGGACATCACAGTCAACGATAATTTGGTTTTCTCCGAGGGCTGCCATGTCGATAACACCGCGGAGGGATCGGCCAATAAGGCGGCTAATTTCGTGTGTACGTCCGCTGACACGTCCACGAATGGATTCGCGTTCGGTACGTTCTCCTGTTGCGCGTGGGATCATTGAGTATTCTGCAGTGACCCAGCCAAGTCCGCTTCCTTTGCGCCAGCGTGGTACGCCCACTTGCCATGATGCAGTGCAGAGAACGCGTGTGTTACCGCATGAGATGAGGACGGATCCTTCTGGATTGGATGTCCACTTTCGTTGAATGGTAACAGGACGGAGTTCATCCATATGACGTCCATCGAGACGTACAATTTCTCCGTCTATAACTTTTGTCAGGATCATTTCAGCCATGACACCCAGCTCCTTTTACTTTATTTACTAAATTCACACTTATTTAAAAAACGTTACGGTTACGTAACTATTGCAACGTTTTTGAATAATCTTTGTCTACTTTACGACGCTTATTGTCCTAGTACTGTAAAAAAGTGGCTTCTTCAAATACCTTTTAACAGTATTCTGTTATTTATGCGCAAAAGAAAAATTTTTATCTCACTGTTTGAATTCCTCATTGTGCTCTGTGCATGGGGAGGAATTTCACAATCGTATTGCCAAGGACAATGGGAAGAATTATGCTATTTCACTTATCAAACAAACTTCCTGGTCGGTGTTGTTTATTTGTGGTCTGCTATTGCCACTTTAACCGGTAAACGTCGCCCTTGGCCATGGTTACGTGGTTTAGCTCTTGTTTTTATTTTTGTTACTGGTCTTGTTGCTAATACCATCCTTCCAGCTCCAAATTATGCAACCGAATATCGTGCTTATGGTTTTATTCCCAATACGTTGCTCGTGCATATTACTGTTCCACTCTTATGCTTGATTAACTTCATTCTTTTCGAACGTCATAAGCATTACAAGTGGTGGTTCCCACTCACCTGGCCGTTATACATTTATGTATGGTTTGATTTCATTGTTATCCGTGCTGATATCTTCCCACATGCTGGTGTTGATCCGGGATCTCATAACCCATGGCCGTACTGGTTTATCAATGTTAATAAGGTCGGTTGGGCATCAATTCCACGTACTTTCCTCCTCTTTACTATTTTCTTCCTTATTTTGGGTTATATTCTATTTACTGCTGACCATTTCCTTCCACGTACCGCTGTTGTGAAGACAACTACCGAGGAAGAAATCATTCAGTATCTTCAAACCCGTAAGATGAAGAAAATTCAGAAAATTGCTACTTCATTCCCTCAGATTGATTTATCAGATTGTTCTTTTAATGAAATAAAGTAGTAGTTACTTATTCATTCGACTTTTATTAGGGGCCTTTACCATCTCTCCCTGGTAAGGGCCCTTTAGTGTTTCTAATGAATGGTTCGTAGAATGGAAAAAATATAATTCTTCCATAAGGAGCCACCCACATATGATGCCTCAGACGAATACAACACCTACTGCATTCATTGACCCTAGCATTGAAACTCCAGTCTTAATGACTGACATGTATGAATACACAATGCTTGAAGCCGCAATGCAAGATGGAACAGCATCACGCCCCTGTGTTTTTGAGGTCTATGCGCGTCATCTTCCGAATGGTCGTCGTTATGGTGTAGTTGCTGGATTAGGTCGCCTGCTAACAGCTTTGCAGAATTTTCGTCCTAATGAGCAGCAGATCCAGTTTTTATGTGACCGTCATATTATTAGTCCTGTAACAGCACAATGGTTAGAAAACTATACCTTCCATGGATCAATACGCGCGTATCCTGAAGGAGAATTATATTTCCCTAACTCTCCTCTTCTGCAAGTAGAATCTACGTTTGCTGAAGGCACTTTGTTAGAGACTCTTATTCTTTCTATTTTGAATTATGATTCAGCTATTGCGTCAGCTGCGTCACGTATTGCGACTGCTGCTGGTAACCGTCCATGTTTTGATATGGGTGCGCGCCGTATGAATGAATCAGCTTCTATTGCAGCAGCACGCGCAGCAATCATTGGTGGGTTTGAAGGAACTTCCAATTTAGCTGCAGCAATGCGATATGATCTTCCGTGCATCGGTACCTCTGCTCATGCTTTCACGTTGGTTCATGATTCCGAAGAAGAAGCTTTTCGTTCACAAATTCATGCGTTAGGAGAACAAACAACCCTGTTAACTGATACGTATGATATGTCGGAGGCAATTCGTACAGCTATTAATGTTGCAGGCCATAATCTTGGGTGTGTTCGTATTGATTCTGGTGATCTTGCTCATATGGCGCGTGCTGCTCGTCAAGAGTTGGATTCTTTGGGAGCAACTGAAACAAAGATTACTGTGACCAATGATCTTGATGAGTATGCAATTGCTGCTTTACAGAATGCGCCAGTTGATTCATATGGTGTTGGTACACGTTTGGTGACAGGATCGGGATACCCGACATGTGGCATGGTGTATAAGCTGGTGGAACGACAAGGTGGTGATGGGGTGATGCATCCTGTTGCTAAAAAATCTTTTGGAAAGCAGACTATTGGCTGGCGTAAGGATGCGTATCGTGTTTATACCGCTGATGAAGCACATAATGGTATTGCTGAATTAGAACTTGTGTGTGCTGGTACGCGAGAGAAATTAGATTCTCTTTCTCTTGATGGGATTGTTGGTCCGACTGAAGATGTCAGGAATCTGCTGATCACGGCGATTGATCATGGAACAGTGAATATGGAGTTGACAAGTCACCAAGCATTATATGCTGCTCGCGGGTGGCGGAAGCACCAGCTTGAGGAACTTCCGCTCACTGCTTTGGGCTTGTCGCAGGATGATCCTGTACTCTCCACACAGATTATTGAGTTATAGGATTCGTTAATGATTAGCGTCCCATGTTCATCATCTGATTGTAGATGTGTTTGCATTCTGGGCAAATTGGATAATCTTTTGCATTATGTTTTGGAATCCATACTTTCCCGCATAAGGCAACAACTGGGCGTCCTGTGAGCTGTGATTTCAGCATTTTATCTTTAGAAACATAGTGAGCATAACGATCAGAGTTACCGCCATCGTCTTTCAGAGGTAGTTCTTTTTCTTCTGGTTTTTCAAGAAGTGCGGTATTTGAAGTCTGGTCTGGTGTTGCTTGTATATCATTCCAAATGATGACATGGTTTTCAGCAGAAATATTTTGGTTGTTCTGCATCACTATTTTCGTGCTCATGCCCTTATTGTAAATGACATTAAGAAGTAAAAGGAAATTTCTTTTATATTTGTAATAAGGGTCCATAAAAACTGAGATACTAAGAAGATAGTAGAAGATGTTCAGCCGAATGTTACGAGAAGAGGGTCTCTTTCATGAGTGTGAACGGTGAATCAAAGATTTCTGATTTTAATCGTAGAGAACAAGAAGAAGCAACAGAACAGCAATCCGTGCAGGACACATCACATGCCTCTTCTCACGCGGAGTTTACAACAGCATTTGATATCATTGATGCCTTGCAACAGATGCTCGGTGAAGCTAAACCTGTTATGTTTTCTCAAGCATTTGTCAAAATTGATCATGATCAATTTAGTAATGAATTAGATGAGCTCAAGAAGGTATTACCAGTACAGTTAGAGCGTGCATCTGCACTGATGCGTGAGTCTGAGCATCGTTTACAGAATGCTAATGATAAAGCAGATTCTATTCTGCGTAATGCTCGTACTCAGGCTGATCAAATTATTCAGAAAGCAAATGAGCAAGCTGATTTTCTTGCCGGTCATCAAAATGTTATTGCTATTGCAACGCAGAAGGCGCAAAACATTGTTGATGAGGCGCAAGCCCAGGCTGATCGTATTACTGCCGGTGCAAATGAATATTCTTCACTGATGTTGACAGGATTAGGTGAGGAATTAAGCAAGTTACAGCGTGATGTTAACGGTGGTTTAACTGTCTTGCAAAGCCGTCAGCAGCAGGCTGCAGCACGTTTACGTGCAAAGCAACAAAATGGTCAAGAGCAGCAAGCTATTGAACAATAGAATACGTGAGGTATCTACCATGAAAGCAAATGATCATACTCGCTTTAAATATCCGAACCAGTCCCCTTGGGCTGTTCCTGTTGCTCAAACAGTCAGCCATCCTGGTGATATGCAGGATTTAAAGGTGACATTCCCTGCGCCAGAAGGTATTGGAGATAGCTTCTATGGTATCCCGGAAGGCTCTGATGTCTCTGTTTCTGGTACTTTTTCATCACTTCAATCTGGACTAATGTTTACAGGAACGTTTAAAGCTACGACTATTGGTCAATGTTCTCGCTGCCTTACTGATATTTCTGCAGATGAAGACGTTGAATGCTCCGTTTTTATGCCAATTGTTGAGAGTACTAATGCTCGTGAAGATCGTCTTGGTCTTGGCTCAAAAATCATTGAACGTACGTTAACTGAAGAAGAAGATGACGAGGATATTTATCCTTTAACAGGTAATGGTGCTTTTGCTGATTTTGAAGATCTAATTCGAGATAGTTTTGTTCAGATTATTCCATCGACTCCACTATGCTCACCTGATTGTCAAGGTCTTTGCCCTCAATGCGGAGTCAATTTGAATGATTATCCTGATCATCATCATGAAGAACATGATGACCGTTGGGATATTCTTGAACAATTGAAAAAAGACTTAGAAAAGAATCAAAAATAACTTTTGACTATCAAGTATGACAAATTCCAGTCTCTAGTATAGACTATTGAAGGCTTAAGCTATCATACAATTTCGATCGAAATAGAGGATATACTATGGCATTGCCAAAATATAAGACATCGCGCGCAAATACTCATATGCGCCGTTCTGCATGGAAGGCTGCAGCAGCTAAGACTGTTATTTGCCCAAACTGTGGAGCTGAAACTCTCCCACACATGGCTTGCCCAAGCTGCGGTTCATGGCGTGGACGTGTCTACTCTCAGGCTATCAAGTCTGATATGAACAACTGAGTACGACAGACTGAATTGTAAAGTCAGTTTATGACCCTGCCATCGACGGGTGGCAGGGTTTTTCTTTTTGTTAATCTTCTCTATATTATTGAGTATTAAATATCAAACACTCCTTGAGAGTAAGAGGAATCGGCAACCATGGCGCATAGTACAGATCGTCAAAGCTCAGAACATTTATTACCTAAGAATTTCACATTAAAAAGTAAAAAACATCATCGTCTTGATAATAAAGGGGCGCAATATTCCTTTGTTATTGATAATTCTGATCAGTTACTACATAATCTGGGTTTTTCTTTAGAGCCTTCCCTTCTTATTCAAGCTTTAACTCACCGTTCTTTTGCGCATGAGAATCCTGGTTTACCTAATAATGAGCGTTTAGAATTTCTAGGTGATTCTGTGCTTGAGTTTGTTGTTACGGAAACACTGTATGATAAGTATCCAGAATGGCCTGAAGGTCGTCTTGCAAAGATGCGTGCCAAAGCAGTTTCTGAAGGTGCTCTTGCTCATGTTGCTCGTACAAAACTACAGCTTGGTAGTTTTGTTCTTCTTGGCCATGGTGAAAGTACTGGTAATGGGTCTGATAAAGATTCAATTTTATGCGATACTGTTGAATCGTTAATTGGGGCTGTTTTCTTGGAACATGGTATTAGTGGCGCACGATTAATAATTCATCATCTTCTAGATGATACATTAAATGAGGTAGCGAAAGAAGGTCCAGCGTTGGATTGGAAGACGGCTTTGGTTGTTCTGAGCCATCATCTCAAGATTAAAGAACCTCAATATGTGATGGAAGCAGATGATAATCTGACCTCACCAACTTTTACTGCGCATGTTATTATTCCACAGTTGAATGGTACTCACAATGAGTTGACTTCTGCTCAAGGTCCAAGTAAACGTAAAGCGCAATTAGCAGCTGCAAAAAATGCGTATCGTATTCTTTCAAAAGATATGACTATTGATAAGCGTGCAGATGAGTTTGTTGCACAAGAACATTAAACAAAGAGGGTTGTTGTTTTTCTTCTACAATAACCCTCTTTTTAGTAGTGAACTTTATTAGCTTTCGAGGAATTCTCCTAATTCAATCCATTCATTTTCGAGATCTTCGATTTGCTTATCAATTTGTTGGATGGTTGCATCGAGGTCAGAGAGTTGTTCATAATTATTCTCTGCTGCTTTTTGGGCCATTTCTTGTTCAACATCTTGTTTTTGTTCGTTGAGTTTTTTGATTTTCCTGTCGATAGCAGACACACGCTTTTGGGCATCAAATTTTTTGCGTTTTAATTCTTTTGAATCTTGCGCGCTCATTTCTTCTGTTTTCTCCACGGTATCTGACAAGTTATTCGTTGGTTGTTCAAGTAAATGAAGATACTCATCGATTCCGCCAGGAAGATGATGTATAGTCCCGTTCATGAGCGCGAATTGTTGATCAGTCACACGTTCTAGTAAGTAACGATCGTGTGAAACAACGACAAGTGTTCCGGCCCAGTTATCTAAGACATCTTCCATTATTGCCAACATGTCTGTATCGAGATCATTGCCAGGCTCATCAAGAATTAAAACATTTGGTTCGCTAAGAAGAATCAGCATCAACTGCATTCGTCGTTTTTGTCCACCTGATAAATCACATACTGGTGTCATCATTTGTGCTGGGTCGAAACCTAGTTGTTCAAGCAAACCTGATGGTGAATAGTCTTTGTTTCCAATACGATATGTGGAGTGGTATCGGGTTAAAACTTCCGTGACTTTCGCGTCACCTAAGGCTTCAACTTCATCAAGACGCTGGGAAAGAATGGCATACTTTACTGTTTTGCCAATTTTGACATGACCTTCAGTTGGTGTGATGGTTCCGTCAATAAGCCCAAGAAGAGTTGATTTTCCTGCACCGTTCACACCAACAATACCGAAGCGATCCCCTGGTCCAATAATCCAATTAAGGTGATTAATCACTATTTTTGTTTGGTCTGTTTCCCCGATCTGATATGTCTTAACGACATCTTTAAGGGTGACAACATCTTTGCCAAGTCGTGCAGCTGCCATGGCTTTCAGTTCAAGTGAGTTACGTACTGGTGGTACGTCTGCAATGAGGGCTTCTGCTTCTCGAACATGGAATTTTTGTTTTGTGGCGCGAGCGCGGGCTCCTCTTGTAAGCCATGCAAGTTCTTTGCGTGCAAGGTTGCGTCGTTTTTCTTCGGTAACTTGTGCTTGTCGGTCACGTTCAACACGTTGCATGATGTAGGCGGAGTATCCGCCTTCGAAAGGATCAATTGTACTATTATGTACTTCCCACATGCGAGTGCAGACGTCGTCGAGGAACCAGCGGTCGTGGGTGACGACGAGGAGTGCGCCTGTTCCTTTTTGCCATCTGTTGTTGAGGTGGTTGGCAAGCCAGTGAATGGTTGCCATGTCGAGGTGGTTGGTTGGCTCGTCGAGTGCGATGATGTCCCAGTCGTGTAGGAGTAGTCGTGCGATGTCGGCGCGGCGGCGTTGTCCTCCGGAGAGTTCTTTGATTTTTGAGTCGAGTGATATGCCTGATAAGAGTGTGGTGACGATTTCTCGTGATTGGCTGTCAGATGCCCATTCGTGGTCTTCTTTGTTTTCTAGTGCTGCTTCTCGGATGGTTGCGTTGTCGTCGAGGTTGTCGCGTTGTCCGAGGATGCCCATGGTGAGTCCACCTCGTCGGATGACGCGTCCTGAGTCTGGTGTGATGATGCCTGCGAGGAGTTTGAGGAGTGTAGATTTACCGTCTCCGTTGCGACCGACAATGCCGATTCGGTCTCCTTCAGTGACGCCTTGGGTGACGTCGGTGAAGATAGTTTTTGTTGCATAGGATAGTGACAGGTGTTCGCATCCGAGGTCAAAAGTTGGCATAGAGTAATGTCACTCTTTCTAGTTTTGTAAGCTGATTCTTGTTTGTTTTATGTGTACATGTGTGAATCGCTGTTTTCTTATTCTTTTTCTTCATTCTTTTTATCGCATAGCATGAATATTCGGAGTAATTGTACTGTATCTGTCCGAAAGAGTTATATTCTCGAAAGTATGGAAAATATTGCACAGCATGTATCAGAGGATGTGTTATCGGAATTGCATCTTTATGATTCTGCGACACGTTCGAATAGTGTTTTTGTCCCTGTTGTTCCTCACGAAGTGAGTATTTATGTGTGTGGCGCAACTGTACAAAGTTCTCCTCATATTGGTCATATGCGAGCTGCAGTTGCGTTTGATATTCTTCGTCGTTGGTTAATGAAGCTTGGGTATAAGGTAACTTTTGTTCGTAATGTCACTGATATTGATGACAAGATTCTTAAAAAGGCTGCTGAAGCAGGTGAAGAATGGTGGGCTCGTGCGTATCGATATGAACGAGAGTTTACTGAAGCGTATGCGTCGCTTGGTGTTCTTCCTCCAACATATGAGCCTCGTGCTACTGGTCATATGATGGAGATGATTCAGTTAGTTCAACGTCTGATTAATCGTGGTCATGCGTATATTGTTCCGAATAGTGATGGAACACCATCAGGAAATGTTTATTTTGATGTGGAGTCGTGGCCTGAGTATGGTTCATTAACACATCAGCAAACTGGTACGTTACCTGCAGATAAGGATGAGCTGGTTGCTTCGCAGATGGGTCCTTCTGTTGATTCTTCTGTTGAGGATGAGGATTCTGCTCAGATCTCTGATAAAAAGAATCCTCGTGATTTTGCATTATGGAAGGCTGCTAAACCGTTTGAACCGTTGACTGCGAGTTGGGAGGCTCCTTTTGGTGCAGGACGCCCGGGATGGCATTTGGAATGTTCTGCGATGAGTCATCGTTATTTAGGTGATGATTTTGATATTCATGGGGGCGGTTTAGATTTACGTTTCCCTCATCATGAGAATGAAATAGCTCAATCACGTGCTGCAGGCTGGGGATTTGCTCACCGGTGGATGCATTCCGCTTGGGTAACTCAAAAGGGTGAAAAGATGAGTAAATCTCTTGGAAATGGTCTTTCTGTCGGCCAAATCCTTGAGAATCATTCTGCGTGGGTTGCTCGGTATGCATTAGCCAGTGTTCATTACCGTTCTATGTTGGAATGGAGTGACCAATCTTTAAATGAGGCGGAAGCAGCCTATGCTCGTTTATCTCATTTCTTAGAAGCAGCTGATCGTTCCTTAGATACACTGCTCACCTATGATGAGGTTCGTTCCACTACGGTTGATTATCTTCCAAGTGATTTTATTGCTGCGATGAATGATGATATTAATGTGTCTGGCGCCTTATCCATTATTTTCCAGAAGACTCGTGAAGGTAATACGCTTCTGACATCTGGTCACGCTGCAAATAAGGAAGATATTGCACGTCTTCGTCTTCAAGTCCATTCTATGCTCGATGTCTTTGGTCTTGATCCATTAGACTCACAGTGGCAGCAAGTGTCTTCGAGTGATCAGAAATCTCTTGATGCACTCTCCTATCTGGTACAAGATCAGTTAGATCAACGTCAGGAAGCACGTTTACACCGTGATTTTGCAACAGCAGATCATATTCGTGAGGCATTAAGTACTGCTGGTATTGCAGTAAAAGATACAGCAGATGGTTCTACCTGGAATTTGCGGTAGATGAAAAATAAGCGTTGCCGTTTTCTCTCTGAGATGAGAAGGCGGCAATGACTAGGATAAACTAAAAGCATGTCTACAGCTTTTAGTTCTTTGACCGACAGACTATCGAATGCTTTTAAGCATCTTCGTACCAAGGGTAAACTGTCTGAAAATGATATTAACGATACTGTTCGTGAGATCCGTCGCGCATTGCTGGATGCGGATGTTGCGTTACCAGTTGTGCGTCAATTCTGCGCTCAAATTAAGGAACGTTGTTTAGGAACTGAGGTTTCTAAAGCGTTAAATCCAGCTCAACAAGTTATCAAAATTGTTGATGATGAGTTAACAACTATTCTTGGCGCTAATGTTGATAGGCCTTTAAACTTCTCAAAGAAACCTCCAACAGTTATTATGCTGGTTGGTTTACAGGGTGCTGGAAAGACAACCTTGGCTGGAAAGCTTGGATACTGGTTCAAGGATTCTGGTCATACTCCGCTCCTTGTTGCTGCTGATTTGCAACGTCCAAATGCGGTAACACAGTTACAGATTATTGGTGAACGTGCTGGTGTTCCTGTTTTTGCTCCTGAAGCTGGTGTTACCAATGAGACCGGTGGTGCAGTTGCTCCATCTGAGACCACTGGCGATCCTGTTCAAGTTGCAAAAGATTCTATTACTTTTGCTCATCAAAAACTGTATGACACAGTGATCATCGATACTGCTGGACGTTTGGGCGTTGACGAAGAATTGATGCAGCAGGCACGTGATATTCGTGATGCCGTTCATCCAGATGAGGTTCTGTTCGTTATTGATGCGATGATCGGTCAGGATGCTGTTCATACAGCTGAAGCTTTCAACGAAGGTGTTGGCTTCACTGGCGTTGTCTTATCAAAGCTTGATGGTGATGCGCGTGGCGGTGCTGCTCTGTCTGTTGCTTCTGTTACTCATCAACCAATCTTATTTGCTTCGACTGGTGAAGGTTTGAAAGACTTTGAAGTCTTCCATCCAGATCGTATGGCAAGTCGAATTCTTGATATGGGTGATGTTCTGACTTTGATTGAACATGCTCAAAAGCAATTCGATGAGAAAGAAGCTATTGCAGCTGCTCAAAAAATCCATGATGGTAGTTTCGGTTTAGATGATTTCATTGCTGAGCTGGAACAAGTTCGTCAAATGGGTTCTATGAAGAAGTTGTTAATGATGGTTCCTGGTATGGGACAGTATCGTAAACAGTTGGAGAATTTTGACGAGTCTAAGGTAGATCAGACTGAGGCCATTATTAAGTCTATGACTCCTGCAGAACGCCGTGATCCAAGTATTATTAATGGTTCTCGGCGTGCTCGTATTGCTCTTGGTTCTGGTGTAACTGTTGCTGATGTTAATGGTTTGATTACTCGTTTTAATCAGGCTGCAAAGATGATGAAACGTATGAGTAATAAGATGGGTCCAGTTGCGAATGGAATGGCCGGTTTTGGTGGTGGTTCTAAGGCAATACAGAAGAAAAAAGGCAAGAAGAAAAAAGGCAAATCTGGTAATCCAGCAAAGCGTGAAGCTGAAGAAAGAGCATTACGTGATCGTCTTTCTGGACAGTCTGCTCCAATGTCGTTTGGAAATCAAGATGTATCGCTTGATGATTTAAAGAACCAAATTAGCAATGGCCATCTTCCTGATCTTTCTAGCTTAAGTGGAATGCTTGGTCACTAAATTTAATTGTGTTGAAAGGACGAACCTTTGATGGTTTGGTTATGGATTCTTATTGCGTTTATTGGCTTATGGATGTTTTTACGGCATCTTCCAGCTGGTTTTGACGCGAAAAGACCAGTGGGAGAATTATTGGCATTAACTCCCTTGCTCATGATTCCGCTTGTTATTTTGACAATTTTATCTGCTGTTTTCTGCGCATGGGGGCCTTTTATTCTTGGTCTTCTTTTATTGGGCTATGAATTGTATTTTGTTCGTAGTTATTTCTTTGGGAAGAAGCCACAGTCCCGTCAACAACAATTTGAGAAAGATAATGTTTCCTTGGATGAGCTTCTCAAGTCAAAGAATCCACTTGATCGGCTCATCTTTGAGAATGAGGAGCAGGATCAGAAAAAAACTCCTAATGCGTTCTTAGAAAATACGCTTGGTACGGCACAGGTATCCGAAGAAGCTGATGAGCATTATGTTTATGATGAGGATCAGTATGTCACTGTGATGACGTTGAATTGTCGTTATGGTCGCGCTGATGCGGATACGATTCGTGATTTGGTTCATGAGTATCATGTGGGTGTTCTTGCGCTTCAAGAGGTCACTGATGATTTGAAAGAGGCGTTAATTAAGAATCGTTTGATTCTTGATCTGCCGTATTATACAGCGGGTGAACAGTCTGCTAATGATAATGGTGGTTTTAACATGATCTGGACGCGTCAGTCTCCAGAAATATTAAAGAAATCAACGATTGATCTTGAGGCTGCTGCAGCACCAGGTGCTGTTATTAGTGTGGGTGAGCATCGTCTGTTAATTGCAAGTGTGCATCCTAAGTCTCCGCATCGTGGTGGTGCTTATTGGGGATATGGTATTACACATCTTTCTCAGTTCATCACGTATACCGGTGCTTCTGCTCCGAGTATTCCTTCCCATGCTCCTGCTGCTGTTGATCCTGTTCAGAAACAGCCGCCAGAGAATATAGCTGATAGTGCTATTGTCATGGGTGATTTGAATTCTAGTCTGGATCTTCCAAGTTTCCGTTCTGTTTTGGATGCTGGGTTTACTGATTCCTCATTGGAGATTCATTCTGGATTCCATTTGACGTTCCCAACCTCATGGCCTGCTGTACCGCGATTATTGGAGCTTGATCATGTTCTTCATACTGCTGGTTTGGAAGCAGTTGAGGTGCATTCTATTGTTGTTCCTGGAACAGATCATGCTAGTTTGATCGCTGTTTTACGTGACAATTCGTGAAATAGAATTTTGACTATAACGCGTCCTATAATAGGACGCGTTATCCATATTGAGGGAGCCCTCAGAGCCCAAAATATGGGGAGCAAGCTGGGCAATGCCCATCCCCACATGGTACTTTGCACAGCAAAGATAAAATATGCAAGGAGACTCTTTTGTCTACTAGGATTCGTCTGAAGCGCATGGGTAAGATCCATTACGCTTATTATCGTGTTGTCGTTGTTGATTCTCACAAGAAGCGTGATGGTCGCGTTATTGAAGAAGTGGGAACATACAATCCAAACACCCAGCCATCCACAATCCAGGTCAAGTCTGATCGTGTTCAGTACTGGCTTGGCGTTGGTGCACAGCCATCTGATCCAGTTCTGTCCCTTCTTAAGGTCACCGGTGATTGGCAGAAGTTCAAGGGCCTTCCAGGTGCTGAAGGTACTTTGAAGATGGTTGAGAACAACAAAAATGCTGCTGAATCTGTTGCTAAGGTCGCTGATGAAGCTCAGAAGCTTAAGGCTGACAAGGCTGCAAAAGAAGAAGCTACAAAGAACGAAGCTGAATCTGCTGAAGAGAAAGCTGAGTGAGAATTATGCTCGCTGAAGCACTTGAACATCTTATTCGCATGATTGTTGATTTTCCTGAGGATGTATCAGTGAAGTCCTATGACAATAGTCAAGGAGAATTACTTCGTGTTCGTGTGAACCCTGAAGATATTGGGCGTATTATCGGGCGGTCAGGACGGACTGCTAATGCGTTGAGAACAGTGATTCAAGCTATCTCTGATCATCATGTTCGTGTCGATATTATGGATGTACGTCGATGACAAGCGCTTCATTCCATGCTTCGGCAGACCCTCAGCAATTTCGATTGCTGAGGGTCTGCCGTATAGGCAGAGCACAAGGATTAAAAGGTGAAGTCAACGTCCTAAGCTTCACTGATAATCCAGAGTTTCGTTATGCCCCAGGTTCTCAATTAGTAACTAATGAAGCAGAAAAACGTGAGTTTACCATTGTCTCTTCACGTCATTTTAAGCAACGATGGATTCTTCGATTCCGTGGTATTACTGATCGTAATGCTGCAGAGTTGTTGAATGGCGTTGAATTGTTTGTTGAAGAACCATTAGATAACGCTGATGATGAGGATGATGGCATCTATTTTGATGATCTTGTTGATCTGAAAGCATATTTAGTTGATGGTATCTATGCGGGTGTTGTTTCTAATGTGTTAGATAATCCAGGGCAAACATTACTAGAAATTACTGAGCCTCATGGGTCAGTGAGTTTGGTTCCTTTTGTTGAGGCGCTTATTCCAGACGTTGATACTGAAAAAGGTCGTATTCTTCTAGATCTGCCAACTGGATTGTTACAGGAGCAATAGTTCAGTTCAAGAGACAAAAAGAGGTCTCATGATTTTTAATTCACATATTGGTCTTCCTCGTAAGACCGGAGAATACTGGCTTGATGCTATTAGTATTTTCTTTGGATTATTGTGTGCTAATAGTGCTCATAATATTAATCACATATGGGCAATGTGGGTTTTTGAAATTTCAGTATTAGCCCAGGTTTTTTATTATCTTCTTGATGAAGCTATTCGCGTTCGTATTTGGCAAATGGGGCCACAAGTGATGAATGCTTTGCAAATGGGTTCGCCAATTAGTACTCCTGATTTTCAAAGTATTCCAGCATCACAAGCACCATCTAATTTTGGTTTTCCTGGTTTTCAACAAGCGCCACAATCATCGAATTTGTTTGTTGCCAAGGGAAAGTTAAAAACTCTGATTCTGTGGCGTAGTATTTGCGGTGCTTTAACAACTATTTTGGTTCTTGTTGGTTTTGTAGCCACTCTGTTTTAAGGGTTTTCTTTTATGCATATTGATGTTGTTTCTGTTTTCCCTGAGTATTTTCATATTCTTGAGCTCAGTCTTTTGGGTAAAGCACAACAATCTGGTTTATTACAGTTACGCGTTCATAATTTACGTGATTGGACGCATGATGTTCATCATTCTGTTGATGACACTCCTGTCGGTGGTGGTGCTGGCATGGTGATGAAACCAGAGACATGGGCTGAGTGTCTTGATGAGGTTCTTCCACAGACTGCTGCAACATCACATGCAAAGCCAATCCTTATTTTTCCCAATCCGTCTGCCCCACTGTTTACGCAAGAAGTAGCGCAAGAGTTATCTCAGGCTCCAAGTATTGCTTTTGGATGCGGTCGTTATGAAGGTATTGATGCTCGTGTTGCTGACTACTATCGGACGATTGGTATGCCAGATGTCAATACACGGTGTACGTTAGATGTGCGTGAATATTCTATTGGCGATTATGTGCTCAATGGCGGTGAAGTGGCTGTTTGTGTCATGATTGAGGCGATTACACGTCTTATTCCTGGTTTTATGGGGAATCCAGAATCGATTGTTAAAGAATCGTATACAGGTGAACCGTTATTAGAATATCCTCAGTATACTCGTCCAACAACATGGCGAGGTATCTCTGTTCCTCCGATTCTCACGTCGGGTGATCATGCCAAGGTTGATCGTTTTCGTCGTGATAAATCTTTAGAAAAGACATCAGTATTACGTCCTGATCTTATCCAATGTCTCGATTGTCATGCTTTAGATAAAGCAGATCGTAAGACATTAATAGCTCTTGGTTGGAATGTTTCGGGAGCTCATCCTGTTCGTTCTCATAACACACATTAATATTCAGTTATTATCCAGTTTGTGATAAAAATACTGTAAAATTTTATGTGAGGAATATTTCTATGAAAGGAATAATCATGGCTGTTCTCACTGAAGAAATGAAGGATCTCCTTCGTAACCAGCTTGCTTATGTTGCTACTGTTAGTGATGAAGGGATTCCTGATATTGGGCCAAAGATGTCTCTATATGCAATGGATGATTCTCATCTTGCATACTATGAGCGTACTGCTGGTCAAACATACCGCAATTTACGTGCAAATGGTCGTCTTGTTGTCTGCGTTGTTGATTATGCGCATAAGAAGGGATATCGCTTCCGTGGCACAGTTGTTCTTCATGAGAACGATCAGATTCATGCTGATGCTCTTGCGTATGCGGATGAGCATGGTCTGAAGCATCCTGCTGTTGTACCTGTCATGACAATTACTCAAATTGAAGATTTATCTCCAGCGCATGCTGGTCAAACAGTTGTTGAAAACTGATTGAATAACTATCAATAGAGCAAGGGAAGGAGACTACAAGTCAATCGTGATCTCCCTTCCTTATTTTTAGCATCGGGACATGTAGTAAATTGTTGTTTCTCCATAGGCTCGAACCATGTCTGTTTTCCAACCGTCTGGCGCACAAGGGTCTGCTGAACGGCTTGAGCGTTCGCTGATAATCAGACAATCATCTGTTAATGCTCCTGAAAGGGTAATTTGTTGTAATAGATCATCAAATTCTGTATCGGTGAAAGCATAAGGCGGATCTAAAAAGACAATGCTATAGTGTGGTTCTGTTGCAACAGTTAATTTTTGAGCAAAGGTTTGTGCCTTTGTTTTTACTAGACGAATATCCATGCTTGAAGGGTCCCAGGAATGATTTTTACGTGCCCCACTGATAGTTTTACGTAAGCAGGATATTGCGCCGCTTGCTGCGTCGACAAAAGTCACATGACGCGCTCCTCTTGAGAGAGCTTCAAATCCTAGTGCACCTGACCCTGCAAAAAGATCTAGGACCGTTGCGTCATCATGAAGAATATCTTCTGCTTCAAGATGTGAAAAAATCGCTTCTTTAGTTCTATCTGTGGTCGGACGTGTTCCATTTTTTGGAACTTCCAGGATAAGATTCTTTAATCGTCCAGCGATAATACGCATATCTCCCCTTTTCTCACCTATGGGTTTTCGTGGTTAAGTTTAAGACCTTGTTAAAAACTTCTCATTTCCTAACATAAAATCAAGAGCTGATCCCATTAATTGTGGGTAATGATGTAATTGTGGATCTTCCGTCAGTAGTTGTTGAGCACATGATCGCGCATACTTGATCATATCTTTATCGGTGATGACTCGGAGTAGTTTGAGTGATGTTTTTCCTCCTGCTTGTGCTGTTCCGAGGACATCACCGATACCTCGCATGATGATGTCTGCTTCAGCAATATCAACGCCACATGTTGTATGTACAAGGACGTCTAATCGTTGTGCTGCTAAAGAATCTGGTTCAGCGTTGGAAACTAAGAAAGTCCATCCGCGTGTTCTACCTCGACCGACACGTCCTCGAAGCTGATGTAATTGGGATAAACCGAATCGGTCTGCATTAAAGATGATTATGCAACTCGCTTCTGGAACATTAACACCTACTTCAACGACAGTGGTTGCTACTAAAACAGGAGTAATTCCATTAGCAAAATCTTGCATTACACGTGTTTTTGTTGCTGCATCATCTTGTCCAGTAAGATGCGCTAGTTGGATACCGTTAAATTGTGGTAATGCTGAGAGACGATGATACATTTCATCAACAGAATGCAATGGTGCTTGTGAGGTGAGGACCTCTACCCCATGAGCATTCACTGTTGTATCATTCCGAAGATCCGTACCAGATTCAATATTGGTATCAGTTGTGGTGGTCTCATCATCGTTAGTATGGATTGCTGGACATACTATGTAAATGCGTTCATTTGCTTGTAAACGATTCCGACAGTGCAGAAACATGCGTGCCATCAATTGGTTATTTGTTTCTGGAATAACTGTTGTCGTGATTGGTTGTCGTCCTGCTGGCAATTCAGTTAATTCTGAGATATCTAAGTCACCGAATAAGGTCATTGCTGCTGTACGTGGGATCGGTGTTGCAGTCATGATGAGTAAATGTAATGCATGTAAGGATTTTTCTTCCAGAGTGTTCCTTTGTTCTACACCGAACCGATGTTGTTCATCAATGACTACTAAAGCTAATTGTGGTGCAGTAAAATTCCGTGAAAAAGCTGCGTGCGTGGCGATAATAAAGCATGGTTTTCCTGAAGCAATGCGTGCAAGTGCTTCACGGTGGTCATGGAGTCGTAGGGCGCCAGTGAGAAGGATGATGTCGGGTGCTTGATCGCCGAGTATTGTTTTGAGTTGTTGTGTGAGTGTGTCGTAGTGTTGTTCTGCGAGTACTTGTGTTGGTGCGATAAGAGCGGCTTGGTATCCGTTTTGGACGACTTGCAGCATGGTAAGGAAAGCGATGACTGTTTTTCCTGAGCCGACGTCTCCTTGGAGGAGTCGGCGCATTGGTGCTGGTCCTTCAAGATCATGTGCGATGGTTGCTATGACGTTCTGTTGTCCTTGGGTAAGAGTGAAGGGTAAGTGTGTGAGAAATTGATTGTAGAGTGATGGTTCTGTTGAACTGTGTTGTGGGCATGAGTAGGCTTGTTGTTTTTGTGATCGTTGGCGTATGAGGAGGAGGCTAACTTGTGAGACTAAGGCTTCTTCGAATCGGAGTTCGTTTAAGCCTTTGTAAAATTGGTCAACAGTTTGTGGGTCATGTATTCCTTGTAGCGCATCAATTTTGTGTGTGAAATATTTTTGGCATTGTGGCGGGAGAATTGTTGGGATGATGCGTTCTATGGTTTCTATGTTTTCTGATGCGCGGATGATTTTTATGATGTTGAGGATAGTCTCGTGAATTGTTTCTGATGAGAATCGTGCGGTGGCATGATAGACTGGCCGCGGTTTCATTATTTTTGATAAGAGCATGTCTGCGGTTTGTGTTTCTGTGACCATGTCTACTGAAGGGTGTGCGAATTGAAGCGTACCATTATAGATTGTTGGCTCACCGCAGATGACTGCTGTGTGGCCTCTGATTATTTTTTTCATGAGCCATGATACGTAGTTACGTTTTCGTGTAAAGAAAACAAGTGAAGCGCTTGTTCGAGGATCATCAGCATCATGAACGAGAACGATGATGCGATAGCCTTGCCGGCTATTCATTTGGATTTGTTGTACAGAATCAATGGTGACAAGAACAGCGCATACGTTACCTATTTTTACTGTTTTTAATGTTTCACGGGAAACAGGACGTGTAACGCGGAATGGATAATATGTTAACGCATCTCCGATAGTACGGACGCCTAATTTATAAAAAGCATGGGCGCGTCGTTTATTGGGAAGAATATCTTCTAATAAGCTTTTTTCTGTCAATGCGATCATCAACCTATACCTACTTTCAATAAACTAGATCCCAATAACACAAAAGCCCGAGGACTACCCTCGGGCTTCAAAAGTATATCGGCTTATGATAAGCCAAAAACTCAGTGAGCGCGCTGAACCTTACCAGCCTTAATGCAACCAGTGCAAACGCGAAGGCGAACAGTTCCACCCATGCCATCGGAAATACGAACTGGCTGAAGGTTTGGAAGAAGACGACGCTTTGTACGACGATGTGAGTGAGAAACGTTGAAGCCGACCTGTGGTCCTTTGCCGCAAACGTCACAACGATAAGACATAATAATGCTCCTCTATATAAGTCCTCATGTTCAGTCACCGACAATGCGACCCAACACATACTACATAACTACATTAGTCAAGTTACTGGACTCTAGCAAACTTTATCGACAAATACTCTCAATAAGTTTTGTAATAACGTCTTGATATCCGATTCCAGAAACCTCCCATGCTTTTGGATACATTGAAATTGAGGTGAATCCTGGCATGGTATTAATTTCATTGACCATAACTGTACCATCATGTTGCACGAAGGTATCAACGCGCATAAGCCCACGTCCATTAACGGCGAGGAAGGCACGACTGGCGGTATCACGTACTTTTTGAAGCATATCAGTTGGTAATTGTGCCGGCACTTCAACATGTGATGCAGAGGCATCAGTATATTTGCTATCAAAGTCGTAGAAGGCATCACTGTCATGTTCGTGAGCGTCGATAACAATTTCTCCTGGCCATGATGTTTGTGGATCTTCTGCAGGATTCAATGATAATACTGCGCATTCAATTTCTCGACCATCAATACCTTGCTCGACAAGGATACGCCAACTATGAGGATATGCTTCCCACAATGCACTGATAAGATGTGCTTCATCATCAACACAACTGACACCGAAGCTTGATCCACCCCATGCTGGTTTAACAAAGAGTGGGTATTCTAAATGAGCATTACGCACTGCAGTAAGAATTTCATCCTTATTCGCTTCAAAATGGCTCTCTTGATCAAAACGACGTGCATCAAAGGTGAGACCAGGAGCGACTGGAATACCAGCATTACGCAACACCACTTTAGTGAAGTGTTTATCCATACATACGGCTGATGCTAAAACACCGCATCCAACGTATGGAATATTAAGTGTTTCTAAGAAGCCTTGAAGTGCACCATCTTCACCGTATTCACCGTGGAGAACTGGAAAAATAGCGTCAATATGTCCTAGAGATTCGCGATGTTCCGAGGTGAGAGAATCAAGGACGTAGAATCCGTCAGCACCTTTATCTAAATCAACGCTAATAGGACGAGAGGTCGCCATGATGTGTAATTCAGGCATAACACTTGATGCAAGATTCCATTTGCAAGGATCGTCATCTGAAAGAATCCATTGTCCTTCTTTTGTAATGGCTACTGGAATTGGATCGAAACGATCACGATCGATAGCACGTAAAACACTTCCAGCTGAAATGCATGAAATAGAATGTTCGTCAGCACGACCGCCGAATAAAATAATGACTTTCTTTTTCTGTGTCTGCTCACTCATTTTCTATAACCTCCTTGCCTGTGATTTCTTCAAATAACGTCGTGAATCCGTAATCACCGTGCAAAATATGATGGACCGCTGTTACAAGAGGCATTTTAACCTGTTTGCGTTCTGCGAGAACAAGAATAGCTTCTGTTGTAGCTACTCCTTCAGCTACACCGTTACTTGCTTGTGTTGCTTCATTAATAGTCATACCTTTACCAAGGTTAAAACCGAAAGTATAGTTCCGGCTTAGTGGAGAGCTACATGTACAAATAAGATCCCCAATACCTGCAACGCTATAAAACGTTTCTGGCATGGCGCCGAGGCTTTCTCCGAGACGTACCATTTCTGACAGTCCATACGTCATAATGACGGAGGCTGTATTTTCACCATATCCAGCACCGTGGCTTATACCGACAGCGAGTGCGATGATGTTTTTGATTGAGCCGCAGAGTTCAGTGCCGATGATATCGGTGGAAATTGTTGGTTTGAAGTATGGTGTGGTGCTGACGTCAGCGATATGTTGTGCTGTTTCTATGTTCGCAGAGGCAATGATTGCTGCGGTTGGTTCACGTTGTGCGACTTGTGCAGAGAGATTTGGTCCGGATACTACTGCTAGGCGATGTGCTGGTAGGTGGAGTACGTCGTAGATCATTTCATCCATGCGTTGTCCTGTTGTTTGTTCAATGCCTTTCATGAGTGAGACGATTAGTGTTGTGTCTGCTATGTAGGGTTTGAATTGTGTGAGGACATGGCGTGCTGCTTGTGAGGCGATAGCGACGACGATAATGTCTGCGTTGTGTGCTGCTTGTTGTGGATCAGATTCTGCAGTGATGTTTGCTGGCAGTGTTGTTATTTGTGGTACTCGAGTGTGGTTGTGGTGTTGGTTGCGGATGTCGTTGACGATGTTTTCGTTTTTATCCCATATGGTGATGTGGTTGCCAGCGTCTGCGAGTATTTGTCCGAAGGTTGTTCCCCAGGCTCCGGCTCCGAGAATGGTGATTTCTGTCATTCGTGTTGCTCCTGTGCGTTGTGGTGTGTTGCAGGGAGAGAACGGTAATGAAGTGTTGGACGTGGGATTCGTTTTTGTGTTTTGTAGTCCCAGAGTCCTTCGTGTGGAGGTTCTTCTCCTCGGATTTCTGCTTCGATGTCTTCCATAATTTGTCGTACACGGTTACTGAGTTCGATGACAGCGTTTTGTGAGGCCCATTCGTCGTTTGTCCAGGTTTGTGGATCATTGAGAAGGTCACTGTAATCGATTGGTTTTCCGAAGACGAGGACCATGTGTCGTCGTGGGAATGGGCGCCACCAGTGGATGTTTGTTCCTCCCCAGGTAACGGATGGGATGAGTGGTATTGGATAGCCTAGACGATGTGAGGCAGCTAAGGCGATTTCTGCCATACCGCTTTTGAGGCTCATTGGCCATTTGAGTGGGTCTCGTGTGAGAGTTCCTTCTGGCCAAATGACGAGTGGGTGTCCATCTTCTAGTGTTTTGATGGCACATTTTTCAATATCGATTGCTTGACCTGATTGTCGTTGTACGCTTTCCATACCCATAGCACGTCCCCATTGACCGATGATAGGGATGCGTCCAAGTTCTGCTTTGGCCATGAATCGTGGTCGTCGTCCACAGTGATGTAAAGCGATCATAGGAACAAAAACATCCATTTGAGCGACATGTGAGCAGGCGATGAGGAAGACGCCTGTTTCAGGAATGTTTTCCAGTCCCCACGCTACCGTTTTGGCACGGAATTGTGTCATTGCTGTAGCTGCTATGACAAGTTTCTTTTCTAATTGCGGATTAAGTTCTTTAATCTCTGGAATATTTGGCCGGCGGCCAAAACGTTGACCATACATAAGTTGCATTGGATTAATCAACTGGTGAGATTGTGCAAGATGTTTAATCTGTTTTTTCTTTAATGGTGAGATCTTCCAAAAAGGAGATGGTTTTTCTGGTGATACCATACGTTCTAGTGTACTAAAGGAGACAGAGCAGCATTATTTTTCTATACTGCTCTGTCTCCTTTAGTCTTTGATGAGTATGTTTTAATTATTCGAAATCAGCGCCTAAGGCTGCTAATTTATCGTAGAAGAATTCATATCCACGGTTGATTAATGAAATTCCTTCAATAGTGGATTCGCCTTCTGCGGCGAGTGCGCCGATGACGTGGCTGAATCCTCCGCGAATGTCTGGGACGTCGATGGTTGCTCCATGTAATGGTGTTGGTCCGAAGATGACTGCGGAGTGGACAAAGTTCTTTTCACGGAAGCGGCATGGGAGTGAACCGAGGCATTCTTTGTAGAGTTGAATGTTAGCGCCCATTTTGATGAGAGAGTCGACGAAGCCGAAACGGTCTTCATAGACAGTTTCATGAACGATGGAGAGTCCTTTTGCTTGGGTTAATGCGCAGACTAATGGTTGTTGCCAGTCGGTCATGAATCCTGGGTGAACATCGGTTTCGATGGCGATTGGACGGAGATCAGTTCCTGGATGCCAGAATCGGATACCGTCGTCGGTGATTTTGAATTGTCCGCCGATCTTTCGGTAGACATTCAGGTAGGTGACCATGGTGGATTGTTGCGCGCCACGGATGAAGATATCACCTTTAGTTGCGAGGGCTGCTGATGCCCATGAAGCGACTTCGATACGGTCGGTTAAGGCGGTGTGTGTGAATCCTTTGAGTTCTGGAACACCTTCGATACGGAAGGTACGGTCTGTGCCGATAGAGATGATAGCACCCATTTTTTGGAGGACGTTGACCAGGTCCATGATTTCTGGTTCGATTGCTGCTCCGCTTAATTCTGTTTTACCGTCTGCTTGGACAGCGGCTAAGAGAGTTTGTTCTGTGGCGCCTACGGATGGATATGGGAGTTGGATTTGTGCGCCGTGTAAGCCGTGAGGTGCTACGATGTCGATGCTGCCGTCACGCTGTTCTTTGATTTCTGCGCCAAGGCGGCGGAGTGTTTCGAGGTGGAAGTCAACTGGACGATGCCCGATTTGGTCTCCACCGAGTGATGGGATGAAGGCTTCTCCGAGGCGGTGAAGTAATGGGCCGGAGAAGAGAATTGGTATGCGTGAGCTTCCTGATAGTGTATGGACGTCAGCGATGTTTGCAGATTCAACGTGGGTGGCGTCGATGGAAACAGTGCCTGTTTCTGTATCGACATCAACATCAACGCCATGAAGGCGAAGAAGATTGGAAACAACGCGAATATCGCGGATTGCTGGAACATTATGAAGGACAGATTTACCTGGAGCAAGTAAGGAAGCTACCATTGCTTTGCTAACAAAGTTTTTTGCGCCGCGAACTGAAATGGTGCCACGTAGTGGTTTTCCACCACGAACTTTCAGAATATCGCTTTTAGTTTCTTGATCTGACATATCTTAATTATGCCTTTTCTCAGTGTTGATTCTGTGGAGTCTATTTTTTTTATGTTGGTGTAATGCTTTAGACACCTCAGAAAGAGCTACGACTACTTCACGGAGAAGTCCTTGATGGCTTGGAACCTCTCCAATTGCTGATCCTGATGGTGGGACAGCATATTTTTGTTTTCTTCCGATACGTCGTGGTGTTGCGAGACGACCATTCTGTGTGGAGGGTGTGGTATCAGTTTGAGAACCAGATGCCTTTACTTCTATTGTCTGATCAAGGGGCGATAAGTTCGTGTTTTCTTTCTCCTGCATTGTTGTTGATCTGCTTGTTGGAGGAACTTGACTCATCGCGAATGTGTAGACTGACCGTGAACTGGCAACGCCGGCAATGGTACCAAATTCTAGGAGCGTTGTTCGTGGTTGTGAAGGGTGACGTTGATCGAACTCAAAGTAGCGTACTGCGCGTTGTGAGGCTGGTGGACCGTATGATCCAAAACCTGAGGTTGGTGTTGATCCTAAGATAAGACCATCATATAAACCAACATACGCATTACGGTGATCATGTCCTGCGAATAATCCAATATATCTGCCTGAGTTGGCTAGAATATCAAATTCTCCTGTGTCATGATCGGGGCAGCTGATTCCTTCACCAAGATATCCGCCTGGCTGTGTTTTTTCTGGATCAAGAACATAATGCTCGTGGTCGAAAGTGCGATATCCCTGAATAGCGTACGCTGTTGTAGGGGTCACGCTCTGCATGAGTTGATACATTTGTGGTATTGGGAAATGCTGGAAGACGAGAGATTTTGATCCGATTTGATCTGCTACTGTTTTTAACCACGTTAACGCGCATTTAGATGGTGCACCATATCCCCCTTGAGGGTCGTAATCTCCTGAATTGACTAGAACAAGACCTACTAAAACTTCGGACCCATTTTCAGACATGACTGGTAGGGCGAAGGTTCCTGGTTCACATGCATAAGCAAGTTGTTGAGGCATTCCTGATATTGGGACGCTCATTGGTACGTTGCGATCTTTATTTGGATTCAGTGTTGGGTTTAAACAGCCTGGGAATTGTCGATAGATATCATCTAGTTCAGGTGTATCAAGACCGCATTGGAAATCGTGATTACCGTATGTAATGGCGAATGGTATACCACGGTCGATTAATGGTTGTAAAAATTGTTGTGCTTGAGTAGTGATCATATCAACTAATCGTTGATGTAGATCTTCTGCTGAGGTTTCTGGACTGACATATCCTTGAACAACTTTTGTTTGTCCTGCTGCGTAGACGCCATCTTGTGGGGTGTCCCATCGTCGTGATCGATAGGTTGCTGCGAAACCAGAATCGTATCCTGCGATTTGGTTACCAGTAAAAATAACGATGTCTGGGTGAACGGTATCGCATGCGGATGCTAAAAGAGTGATGGTATCTTTCGAAACTTTTGGTCCTTCTTGAATATCAGCAATTTGAAGAACACGGAATTTCCCCGACTTATGGAATTGCAGATGCCCTAACCGTTCTGAAATGGAAATAGATAAGGATTGTACAGTAGTACTGCCGTTTTCTTCGTTCATATTTTTTAAGAATAATGTATTATTCTTGAAAGATACACAAAGATTACAAAAGAATTAAAAAGAGTAATAAAAGAAAAGGCCTCACATTTGTGAGACACTCATGGCTGGGGTACCTGGACTCGAACCAAGAATGGATGAACCAGAATCACCTGTGTTGCCAATTACACCATACCCCAATGAATACGAAATAATTCGCTTCGTACCCCCGACCGGATTTGAACCGGTGTTACCGCCGTGAGAGGGCGGTGTCCTAGACCACTAAACGACAGGGGCTTTTATCTGCCATACTTCCGTATAACAGATAAAATTATATAGCATTAAAGATTTGCTCGCAAATTGGCGAGTCGTGCCATGCTAATTGTCTTTCCGATAATTTCCATTGATTCAAATAGTGGTGGAGAAACACGATGGCCTGACATAGCAACACGAACAGGTCCAAAAGCATTACGTGGCTTATATCCAGCCTTTTCGACTAACTCTTCGGAAAGAAGTTCATGGATCTGATCAGTCTTCCACTCATCATCTGATAGTGTGCTTAATGCAGCGATTGCCTTATCAAGTACTTCTGCGGAATCGTCCTTCAGTTGCTTCTTAGCGTCGTCAGCCGGTGCAATATATTCGTCAATGCTTAATAATGGGGCAACCATGTTGGTTACTTCAGAGAGCAAGCGGACACGAGTCTGAACGAGTGGTGCGGACTGTATCAGGATGGTCTTTTCGCGGTCGGTTAATGCATCCCAATTATCTGCGGAAACTGCACCATCCTTGAAGAGGTATGGGACAGAACGACGGAGGAAGTCTTCTGGCTCAAGCATACGGATGTGTGCTGCGTTAATAGCGATTGCTTTCTTCAAGTCGAAGTGAGCAGGGTTAGATTTAACATCACGAACATCGAAGGCATTAGTGAATTGTTCCATGCTGAAGACATCTTCTGTTGCGCTAAATGACCAGCCCAGCAAAGCAAGGTAATTGAGTAAGCCTTCGCGAATGAAACCTTGGTCACGTAGAAGGAAGAGATTAGATTGTGGGTCTCGCTTAGAGAGCTTCTTGTTGCCCTCACCCATCACGTATGGCAAGTGACCGAATAATGGTGTTTGTTTAGCAATACCCAGTTCAATCAGATAACGGTACAGGACAATCTGACGTGGTGTTGATGGGAGTAAGTCTTCTCCGCGGAGAACAACGTTTACTTCTGTAATGGCATCATCAATTGGGTTTGTTAATGTGTAGAGTGCTTCACCATTTGGACGTACAATCACATAGTCTGGTACAGATCCAGCTTTAAAGGTGATTTCACCGCGAACAAGATCGTTCCATGTGATGTCTTCATCTGGCATCTTTAAACGAAGTGCTGGTTTACGTCCTTCAGCACGGAACTTTTCTTTTTCTTCTTCGCTTAAGGTACGGTCATAACCATCATATCCGAAGGTTTCTGGGCGTCCAGCAGCCTTATTGCGTGCCGCAATTTCTTCAGCAGTGGAATAAGATTCATAGGCATATCCTGCATCAAGGAGCTGCTGAGCTACCTTTGCATACACATCAGCACGTTTGGACTGGAAGTACATCTCATCAGGACCTTTGCCAATGCCTTCATCCCAGTCGATACCCATCCAATGAAGAGCCTCAATAATCATGTCAAGACTCTCTTGAGTATCACGTTTGCTATCTGTATCTTCCATACGGAAAATCAAGGTGCCACCAGCATGACGTGCTTCAGCCCAGTTGTATAACGCGGTATGAATCATTCCAACGTGTGGAATACCGGTTGGAGATGGGCAGAATCGTAAGCGTACATGCTCTGGAAGTGTTGGCTTACCGATTTTCTCTGTTTTTTCGGTGTTATCACTCATATTTCTAATTATGCCTCTAAAAAGGACGTGAACAACGCGATTCTAAAATTTTATAGAGGGTAAATTATATAATCCTATGCGGGTTCGCGCAGTTGGGACAGCAGCTGCGTCCTTTTATGAACACCATAACTATTTATTTTCCACTGGTGTGTACGCGAGCTCCTCACCTTCTCGCTTGCCAACGCATCAGCCTAAAGCACGTTTCGTGCGGAAAGCAAGGTGACAATATGCGAGGATCTCGCAGTTCATCTCGATGGCATAAAGTATTTCGCCGTGTTGCTGCTCTTGCTGCTGGCGCAGCAATGTTAGTAGGCGTTGCTGCATGCGGTAATGCTTCATCATCCCAAACATCATCTTCAGCTTCAAAGAATCTTCCAACAGTGAATGTCATGTTGGATTGGACTCCAAACACCAACCATATTGGTATGTATGTGGCACAAAAACTTGGTTACTACACTGCTGAAGGCATTAAAGTTAACATTCTGCCTGTTTCATCTGCTGGAGCTGAAAATGCTGTTGAGACAGGTGTTGCTGATCTTGGTTTCTCAACATTAAGCAATGTTGCTGCTGTTGATAATGAAGGTTCCCACCTTCAATTAATCTTTGACTTAACACAAAAGCCAGTTGCTATGTGGTGCGCTCTGGCTTCTAATAAGTCTATTAAGACTCCAAAGAACTTTGACGGTGGTACCATGGTCACCTTTGGTTCCGCAGAACAAAAAGCTATTGTTCGTGAAATGATTAAGGATGCCGGCGGTACTGGTAAGTTCAAGACCGTTACTGTTGGTACATCAACCTTCCAAACTTTGACCAGCGGTAAAGGTACCTTCGGTGGATTCTACAAGACATGGGAAGGTATTGAATCCAAGCTTTATGGTCCAAAGCTGACGTGCTTCGATCCAACTCAATGGGGTGTTCCAGGTAATCCAAACGAATTAGGTTATGCTGTTAACACCAAGTGGGAAGCAACACACAAGTCTGAAATTCAAGCCTTTGTTAACGCTACTGCACGCGGTTACGCTTATGCTTTGGCTCACCCAGATCAAGCTTCACAAATCTTGGTTGATGAAGCTAAGACTGCTGATCTTCGTATTAAGTTAGTTAAAGCCTCGATGCAATATATTATTGATAATAACATTTGGGGTGATTCTAAGACCATTGTTGCTAACTACACCAAGACTGAAAAAGACAAGACCGTTACTGCATCTCAGCTCGGTATTGGTAAGACAAATATTCAAGAAGGTCAGTCATACTTGAACTTCTTGTATGAGAATAAGGTCTACGCCACAAAGAATAGTGCAATGGGCGCCAAGCCGGATGCTTCTACTTTGGCAAATAACACGTACGTAGAAGCGAAGTGATTTTTCAATGAAATCTCTTCTTCGATCGAATCATGCCTGGTCATCTCATGATGGCCAGGCCGATCGGCCGGCGACAAATCCTGAACATCTGAAAGAAAAACGTGAGCGTCATTTTCGATGGTTTGTAGGAACTATCACTATTACTGTGTTGCTTATTGTGTGGCAAGTGATTGTTCAAACAGGACATATTTCGACTCGTGTGATGAGTTCACCATCAATGATTATTGAAGCATTCGTTGATGATTGGTCTTCTATTTTGTCATCCGCAACAGCAATTACTGCAACAGAGGGCGTGGTAGGATTTGCAATTGCTATTCCGTTAGGTATTGCTTTTGGAATTATGCTATACGTTTCTCGTATTTTTTCTGCTGCTTTTTACCCATTACTTGTTGTGGCACAGATGCTTCCTTTGATCACAGTTGCTCCATTGTTTATTATTTGGTTTGGTTTTGAACCGTCTGGAAAAATTGTTATGGTTGCGATCTTTTCTATTTTTCCAATAGCAGTTCAAACCTTCCGAGGTCTTCAGAGTGTGCCACGGTATTATGAGGATGTAGCGTTGACCTGCGGTGCAGGACGTTTCTATACGCTTTTCCATGTGAAATTGCGTGTGGCGAGTACTCATATTTTTGGTGGTATGAAGATTGCTGCTGCTTATGTTTTTGCCACAGCAGCAACTGCTGAATATTTAGGTGCTCAAAATGGTCTTGGTATTGTTCTTCAATCCGCATTTAATTCTTTTGAGACTCCTCTTATCTTTGCGGCAACTGTTTTAATCGTTATTATGACGGGATTGTTATGGGGTGTTATTGCTCTTGTTGAGAAAATATGGTTTCCCAATGAAGCAATGAATAGCACGAATGGACGTTAGTCTGTGTCGAGGAAACGAAATTTCAGTTTTTCTTCAGTTTCCTCGACAAAATTCCCCAGTTTACTCGATAAAATATCGAATATGGCAAATACAGATCCGCGCTTTTCTTCTCAAGATTCTTTCCCTTTCCCAGGGGGACCATCGAACGCACCTTCCTGGGACTCTCTGCGTCTTACGCAACCTGTATATGGGATTACTGCATCAGCAGCATTACTTCGATTCTTTAAAAAATATTCTGTTTTTTCAGGACGTGCATCACGAAGTGAATATTGGTGGACCAGCCTTTGGCTTACTGGATATACTTTTATTCTGTGGATTTGCTACAACCTGTATATACAAACAGCTAGTTCTTTTATTGGACTGATTGTTGGATTGCTATCTTTAGGTTCTCTTGCTCTTTTAGTACCGTATATTTCACTAATTGTAAGGCGGTATCATGATTCGAATCATTCTGGATTAGTACTGTTTATTCCAGCTTTACCGTTTGTTATTGGTATTCTGTTGTGCTTGTATTCAATCATTGCGATGGTTCAATATGATCTGCAGTCCGGTAGTATGCTGTCTAATAGTCTTTCTGGAGCACAGTCTGCATATTCATCATCAGGTATCACGCTGATGAATCCATCAATTTATGTGAATGAACTGATTCTTGTTAGTAAGATTGGTCTTCTTCTTACGTTTGTTGGCGTGATTCTTAATTGTGCTTTGTGTCTTTTCCCAAGCAATAATCGTGGTATTACGTATGATAATCCTCGGTTACCTGAGAATCTTACTGTGACTTTTGAGAAATATAATAAGACAAGTTATTTTCAGCAGGATCAATCTACGTTTATGACTGATGATCAGTATGCTTCGTTCTTTTCTTTTTCTTCTCCTGAACAAGAAAAAAACAGTAACAATAATGTGGATGTGAAGAAGAATAAAAATGATGATACAACAACGAGTGATAAGAAATAAAACTAATAAAGGTTATTGAAAAGGCTCCTTACCGTTTAGGGTAAGGAGCCTTTTCAATATACGTTGACCTGTTATAGGGTTTCCTTATTAGGATCTATGTACCATACGTCTTTGAGACAGTGTGTATACGGTTCAATCAGCAGTGTTGTGATCGAAGCGAGTGCTGTTTCACGCGAAAGTACGTTTGAGGAGGCTTTTCCTGTTTCCAGGTATTGGCATAGTGTCCAGATTGGTGATTCATGGGAGACGATGATGAGCGATTCTCCTGGGTGTGCGTCTACTTGGTCGAAAGTGAATTCACACATGCGTTGTGAGATGTGTGCGTATGATTCTCCCCAGCCTGGTTTCCAAATATTGAGGTATTTGGCGAGGTTGTGTCGTGAGAAGGGTGTTGCTTTGCCGTGTCCTAATCGTTGTCCTCTAAAGGCGTTGCCTGCTTCGATGAGGTGAGGATCTGTGGTTAGTGATAGTGGTATGAGGTTGTTTTCTTCGCGTGTGGTGTTGAGTTCTTTCAGAAGGATTTGTGAGGTTTCAACAGTACGGTCAAGTGGCGAGCTATACAGTGCTATTGCATGGACAGCGTGGTCGAGTTGTGTGAGATAGCGGGCGGTGGTTTGTACTTGTTGTTGTCCTTTTTCTGAAAGGTGGAATCCTGGGAGGCGTTCGTAGATTACTTTTTGTGGGTTCTCGACTTGTCCGTGTCTGATGAAGAAGAGAACGGTGTATGGTGATGGTTGTTCGTGTAGCATCTATTTTCCTGACACTGTTATGCCCAGTTTTTTGGTGTGTGATGTAGGGACCATACGCCAAGGCGGTGGGCAAGAGTATTGTCATTTTCATGTCCTGGAGCTGGCTTGTCGAGAAGAATTTTGCGGACGAGGAAGTTCCAGATTGCGACGATGACAGTTGCTACTAACATACCAAGGTTGGAGAACAACTCATATCGTGCGTGGTTTAATGTTGCTGCGGATCCTAGGAATAGGCTTGAGGTGAAGAACCAGATAATGAGGTCATTGATGAAGAGTCCGATAACAGAACTGATAACGAAGACGACCATTTCCATCCATCGTGGCATGTCATCACGGTGTTGGAATACGTGTTCCATTGAGGCAACATAGTTATAGATCAGAGAAATAATGAAACCTATGGTTGATGCGAATACTGCCGAACAATGAATCCATAAGAGGACGTTCATTAAAGCCCAGTTAATAAAGAAGGCAACAATGCCTACTACTCCAAATTTAATAAATTGACCAATCAAATGTTTCACATCTGTCTATTATCGTCGTACCATATGACGGCATTAAAAAAGCGCTCATCAAATGATGAGCGCTTTAAAGAAATTACTCAGTGAAAATCACTCACTCAGCCTCAACAGAGACAGTGAATTGAGCAGCAATTTCTGGATGAAGCTGTGCCTTGACTTCAGCAGTACCCGTCTTGCGGATTGGAGCGAAAGTAAGGGACTTAGCATTAACGGTAATGTCTTTCTTGGCAAGTTCTTCAACGATTTTGTCTGCGGAAATGCCACCAAAAAGCTTTCCGGATTCGGAAACCTTAGCTGTAATGGTAAGAGTGATGCCATCAAGCTTTTCCTTAGTAGCAACTGCGGTCTCACGGGTAGCAAGCTCTTCAGCACGGCGTGCTTTTTGCATTGCTTCGATTTCCTTTTCAGCACCCTTGTTCCATGCGAAAGCGATGCCTTCTGGAAGAAGGTAGTTGCGTGCGTAACCTGCTGCAACTGTAACGACATCTCCACGACGACCGAGTTGTGCGACTGGTTCGCGAAGGATTACCTTGACCTGTTTATTAGCCATAGTTCAGTCCTTTCTTCTACTCAGCGACCGTTGGATGTGTATGGAAGAAGTGCCATTTCGCGTGCGTTCTTGATAGCGGTTGCGAGTTCGCGCTGTTCTTGAACGCTAACGCCGGTGATACGACGAGAACGGATCTTGCCGCGATCAGAAATGAACTTACGAAGAAGTGCGACGTCTTTGTAGTCGATTTCCTTGATCTTAGCGGTCTTTAATGGATCCGGCTTTTTTTTGAATGGCTTTACTGGTGGCTGTGGTCGTTTGCGTGACATAACGTATCTCCTATTAAACTTACATATTTTGTTTCATTAGAATCCAGGATCTTCTGGAACGCCTAATGCTGCTGCACCGTCAGAGGCACCGAAGTCACCGTATGCGGCCCATGGTTCACTGGTTGGAGCTGCCATTGGTGCTGCTGAGCGTACTGGCGCTGATGAAGATGGCGCATTAAATCCAGTAGCACGTGATACACGTTCTACTTGGGCGGTTGCAAAGGCTAAGGATGGCCCGATTTCATCAACGGCTAATTCAATGGAATCTTTCTTCTCACCTTGTTGTGTTATATAAGAACGTTGGTGGAGACGACCTTGAGCAATAACACGAGTTCCTTTTGACAAGGATTGTGCGATATGTTCGGCCAGTCTTTGCCATGCGTTGCAACGAAGGTATAATGGTTCACCATCTTTCCATTGTTGCGTTGTCCGATCGAATGTTCGTGATGT
Organism: Aeriscardovia sp.; assembly: GCA_017538895.1. Lineage (GTDB taxonomy): Bacteria > Actinomycetota > Actinomycetes > Actinomycetales > Bifidobacteriaceae > RGIG7107. The sequence goes on from JAFYHY010000097.1 coordinate 145,024, forward strand.
TGATGCGATTGTGAAATTCACAACCTGTGCTCCAGATGCTACAGTACGTAACTCCGGATCAGCCGTTAGATTACCTACGACTGTAATGACAGTATCATTTGCCATCAGACCAACCTTTATGAAACAAAATTAAAATTATTATTTAACGTCCTTGCGAAGAACCTTGGTGCGAAGAATGGCATCGTTTAACTTTAATTGACGGTCAAGTTCTGCACTTGCTTCTGGTTCGCAAGTGTAGTTCATGACAACGTAAGTGCCTTCGCTCTTGTGATCGATAGGATATGCGAGCTTACGACGGCCCCAGAAATCAGACTTATCGATAGTGCCTTTTGCATTGGTGATGACTTCAAAGTACTTGTTGACGAGCTTCTTAACGCTTGCGTCTTCGATCTGTGAATCAACGATCATCATCATCTCGTATTTATGCGCAGACATCATCCACCTCCTTTGGACTAAAGGTCACGGACTTTCCGTGACAGGAGAATGTAAGCGCGTATATTTCTTTTGAGAAGAAATATACTATCGTTACAGCTTACCGCGATGGCATTACAATATCTACTACTAACCTGTTTAATTGTGTATGGTAGTCTGTGATGTTTCAGGTAAATCCATAAATCCTAGTGATTTAAGGTAATTCTTTCCGCAAGTAATGTCGTATTGGATTAATTTATATTGTTCTAATAATGTTTTATCCTCGCTAGTCAGCATGTTTGTGGTTATTTGCTGTCCTGATGAATTGAGATAGAGCGCTTCGCCTGCTGGGAGAGAATTCCATGTTTGTTGAGTATCTGCTATTGCTGGTTCTATAGCTGCGATTTGTGTATGTAATTGTGTTAAGAAAGCAAGGTAAGGTGACACTTTTGAGTTGGTTTGTTCTGCAGCTTCTGCCATGAAGAAGTTTGGTGAGGTGTATGCGGATTCTGATGCAGGTAGTTTTCCATTATCAATGACATATGATGCTTTATTAGACCAAATGAAATAGTTGGTTTCATGTAAGGCGATCATGTTTTTGGAGTTGGCTGCTGCTGTTGAGTAGATGCCTGGTAAATGGTCACCATACCAAATGACTGTTATTGGTTTATTAATTTTATTAAGTTGTGTGAGGAATTCTTGTACTGCTTTATCTGTATAGGACAATCCGTCTACGTAGGTTTTGATTTGTTCTTTTTCAGCAGTGCTTAATGCTTGACCATTAGTTGCTGTAACAATATATGGATTATGTGAGTAATACTCATTATATGGCATATGGTTTTGCATTGTTTCTAGTTGATAGAAGCGTGTTCCGCTAGTCTCTTTTTCAATGGTGTTGAGCACACTATCGTAGGCACACTGGTCAGAAACGTATGGGTCTTGGTCTATCTTTGTCGTACATGCGATAGTATTGATATATTCTGGTCCGTCGAGTGTCCAGAAATGTTGAAAATCAAATTTATTGCGATAGTTTGTTTCACGTTGATAGAGGGATCCAAGATAAGGATGGAATCCAAGACTTCCTGATGCATAGGTGTTCCATAATTGGTTGAAGCTTGGTGTCCATTTTTCTTGTGGAACTAGTTGTTGATACGGCGAAGTTAGTGAAGCATTGAAATTAGCCATACTGAGTCCAGTGAGTTCCTGATATTCGAGGTTAGCTGTCCCCCCACCATATCCTGAGCTTAGCATAAGTCCTGTTGTTGCTGTTTTACTTAAGCTTCGTATATAGGGCATTGGGTCTTTGTTAAGAGTTATACCTGGAACACGAAGTGGATCTGAATATGATTCTGAGAGAATTGCAATGACGTTCATATTAGTGAGTTGTTGTGTTCGTGTTTCATTGATGGAATCTGCGAGTTCTGTATACTCTTTCGCGATTGATTCTATAGTGGCTTGTGAGTAGTTTGCTGGTTCTCCCATGATAGTGACATGGACAAGTCGAAGAAAACTAATGAGTGTACCGTTATATTGTGCATCGACCACTGAATCCCATAATGCTGGGTTATCGTTAAAAGCTTCAGCAATAGTGTTGCCCCACTCTCCACTAGTTCCAAGGGTTTTAGTGAAGCTGACAAGTGTTCCTACTGCGAGTGCGATAAGTAGTCCTTGACTGATAACTCGTATGCATTGATGGACAAGTTTTTTATTCCCTACTGAGGTATTTTTGTGGAAAAGGCGACCATGATCGTTATCTTGTTCGGTGAGTAGGAATGCGATGACCCAGAATAGGATAATGAAGATGCCAATAATGGTGATGAGATAAGTGCATCCGCTTGGTATGAAGCTTAATAGGCTGTTTCCATCTCCAGAGCTGACAAAGCTAAGGTCAGAAGGGAGAATTGTTTGGTTGCGAACTTCTACTTTTATTCTGTCTGCAACTGATATGATCGCGATAAGTGTGAGGAAGAGAGCACTTCCCCACCATAATCTGTTGAATAGTGTGATGATGGTGAGGTGTATGATGGCCAGGATCAGGAGATTAAGAAGGATAATGCGATTTGGAACAGTAACTGTTTGATAGAAGAATTCCCAGATTGCTCCTGCTGTATTGGAAAGGTTTACTGCCCATTGTAAGAAAATGACGGCAATACAATCGATCAGAAGGAATGGAATCACACGTATCCATTTTGTATATCGCCAGTATGACTTCTGGTGGTTGCCATTAGTAATGCTGATGGTTGTTGTGTTGGATGTATTATAATCATGATTATTCCATAAGCTACTCTGTTGAGTAGTATCGTTCATTTTCTTTGTTTCCTCCAATGTTTTTTGTAATGTTAAGAACCCCTTTATTCTTATTTCTCTGTTCTTTCTTATCAAATAAAAAATAAAAAATATCTACAAGGAATTAAAAGAAAACTAAATTTATTCCTAGTAAAAACTAGGAATGCCAGTTGGTGTTGGTTATTTTCTTTATGTGTGAAATTATGACAAAAGTGATACGCCACGGCGAGCGATGCAGTAAGCGTTGCCGATCCAACTGTGTTTACTCATTGGCCATACGGAGGCAAGGCGTGGTGAGTTTTGGCTAATCCAAATGCTTGGAATGCGTCCATCTGCTGATCGAGAAGCAAGCATGTTGAATCCGTTTTGTGTTAACCATTCTGGGTATTGTGTTGCAAGTGCGAGACCTTCTTCAAGACTGAGTGGTTCTCGTCCATCAACTTCCATAAGTTTACGGGCAACGTCTGGTTCTCGGTTGACATATTCAGTGCCGATGTGTGGTCCGATGAGGATGTAGAAGGGACCTTCTGGTGGCATGTAGCTGTTTGGTGTAAAACTTTCGATGTCTCGTGGCAGCATGGTGGTAAAACCGACGTGTGTGCCAATTACTGTGCGGGAGATGAGTGAGTCTGGGGAAACAAGTTCTGCTGTTGGAACGAGGAGAACTTCTTCTGTGGTGGTTTCCAATTCGAGAGCAGTTAAGAGTGGTTGTGCTAATGCACGGAAGGCGTTAGCACTCATATCAGCGATATGTGGGTATCCTAAGGCGATGATACGCTCGAGTTGATATTGGATGCTATCTGCTGCTTGTGACATGGCGTGATTCCTTTACTCCTCAGCGTTAGCGTATGGGTTGGCGTTAAGTCGTCCAGTGAGGGCTCGACCTAGAGTAATTTCGTCAGCGTATTCGAGGTCTGATCCGACAGGTAGACCAGAGGCAAGACGTGTGATTTTAATGCCGAGTGGTGAGAGCAGTCGTACGAGGTAGGTGGTGGTGGCTTCCCCTTCGATATTAGGGTCGAGAGCGAGAATGATTTCTTGTACGGTATCTCCGTGAAGTCGGTTGAGTAGTTCTCTGATTCTAAGGTCGTTTGGTCCAATGTCTGACATTGGGTTAATGGCGCCGCCAAGGACGTGATATTCACCGCCGTAGAGACCGGTACGTTCAATTGACATGATGTCTTTTGGTTCTTCGACAACACAGATAGTGCTTTTGTCTCGTCGCGGATCACGACAGATGAGGCATGGGTTTGTTTCTGTAACGTTTCCGCAAATATTACAGAATTTTACTTTTTCCTTGAGATTAGTAATTGATGAGGCGAGTGTTGCTACTTGTGTTTCGTCTGCTGTAAGGAGATAGAAGGCGATGCGTTGTGCACCTTTAGGACCGATTCCGGGGAGTTGTGTAAATGCGTCGATTACATTTTGTATGGCTCCGTCATACATCATGAGAGACATGCAAGGTCACCGCTTTTCTTTACTGTTTGTCTGTTGTTGGTGTGTTCGTGATGATAGTTTCTTTTTTTACTGAGAACATGGTTTTCAGTTCATCGAGTGTTAATGATTGGACACTGCCTAAAGATTGATCTTTGAATGAGTAATCGTTCTCACTATCATTCGGTGAGCTCGTTGTTGATAGTTGTTCTTTTGTTGCTGTGTGGCGTTCGTGTGATGTGGAGATATGTGGTGTCTTGGATTCCTGTTCTGATAATAATGGAATGGCATGCGGAGTGGCATTAGACGAGGTGAGGATGTTATTCCATGTTGAGGTTATTGGTGTTTTTCCTGTGTTGTTCGAACAAATAGTTGTGATATTAATGGTTGGCGTACTGGTATCATCCATGGGTGCTGGTGGTTGGTGTGGTGTTTCTGTTGTTTCCTCTTGGCTAAGTGACGTGGAGCTGAGTTGTGTAACGGCAATGATTGCTTGTTGTGTTGCTGCCTGTTCTTGTGGTGTCATTTCACTGATTTTATGAACTACTTCCCCATTGGCTGCCATGATGTTTGGAGCAATGGAAGTTCGTGGTCCGAAGGTATTGCGAAGGTGTTGTTGCACAAGGCTTGGAATACTATGACCGTCAGCGTCATGTGCCATCGCAAAAATATGTTGTGAGAGTGGCGTATCAAAGGTCAGAGTGATATGTGTTCCGCCAAGAGCATTCTGTGAAAAAGATACTGTTGGTACGGTTGCTGTGTTGATATATTGGCTAAGATTCTGTGGAAGATTAGCGAGACTCATACGCCAGTATTGTTGTTTTGTGTCACCTGTTTGTGGAGTTATCGCTGGAATGTGTAGTGGTTGGGTGACTGGAGTTGGTGGAATGAAATGCGCTCGTGGTGTAGGAGGTAATGGTGCGACAGTTTCTTCCTGTTGTGCCATGTGAAATGTGGTAAGTTGATGATCCGCTGGTACAGATGTTGAAGACATAATAGCGAGGAGTTGCGCAGCTAATAACTCTAATGTCATCCGTATGGATATTGAAGTTCCCAATTGTGCGAGTGCTGTATTAGTTGCTTCTGCACAGTGGGATATGGCATCAAGTGTAAAAAGTCGTGCTTGCTCAGTAAGTATGTCAGTGTTTTCGACTCGTTTTTCTTCGGTGAATGAGGTTAATGCTGTTTTTCCTGCCATCATGATCATGAGAAGGTCACGGAAGCGTTCGAGAAGGTCATCAATGAATCGGCTTGGTTCGTATCCGCCAAGGATGACTTTTTCTATAGTAATATAGAGGTTTTCTCCATTTTGTGTTCCTAAAGCAGTAACAGTGTCGTTGATTAAGACTTCTGGCGTGAATCCGAGTAAGAGTGATGCCATATCGTAGGAGATGGTATTGTTTTCTGATCCTGCGATGAGTTGATCAAGGACAGATAGGGTGTCGCGAACTGATCCTTCACCAGCTCGGAGTACAAGGTTCAGGACTCCTGGTTCGACGATCACTTTTTCTTTGTGGCAAATAGTTTCGAGATATGGCAGCATGATTTCCGCTGGGACAAGTCGAAATGGGTAGTGTCGTGTGCGTGATCGGATGGTACTAATGACTTTATCTGGTTCGGTAGTAGCGAAAATGAAAATGACATGTTCTGGTGGTTCTTCCACAATTTTCAGTAAAGCGTTGAAGCCTTGTTGTGTGACCATATGGGCTTCATCGAGGATAAAAATTTTGTATCGGTCTCGTACTGGAGCAAATTGTGCTCGTTCACGTATTTCTCGCGCATCGTCGACACCATTATGACTTGCTGCATCAATTTCTACAACGTCGATTGATCCTTTACCGTCGGCTGCAAGTTCTCGGCAGCTTGCGCAGATGCCACATGGGTGTGAAGTTGGTCCTTTTTCGCAATTAAGGCAGCGGGCTAAGATACGGGCAGAGCTGGTTTTTCCACATCCTCGTGGACCTGAGAAAAGGTAAGCTTGGGCAATTTTGCCATTGTTAATGGCACGTGACAGCGGGATAGTAACTTGATCTTGTCCAATAACATTAGTGAATGTATCTGGACGATACCGCCGATATAATGCCAGAACCATACAATTACCTTTCTTTCAGGTGAAGTGCAGAATACTTATATTGTGATTTCTTTGATAGTAAATTTCTGCTGCCGTATTTGCAGAAATGGTTACTAACTGAAGAATCTATGTCCCTCTTATCATACCGTTTTCAGTTTTGTATAGCAGATGAAAATGGTAAAGCCAGCAAACTGTGATGTCATTTGGCGTGACGGCTTTTTTCTTTAGTGAGATTATCTGAGAAGGTAATATCAGTAAAGACTGTGAGATATATATCTTTATTTATTTATTACGTTTGTACCACGTTTCTTGTTGAGGACTATATCGAGATCGAAGAAACTGATTATAGCAACCAGGATAGCAACAACTGAGACACAGTTTTCAAGTACAATGAATTCGAAAGTTACGGGGACAGTCTTACACAAGTTGTCTTTTGCTGTTACTGCAGTATTGTTAACTAGCTCACATAATTGTTTTGTTTTTGACTAGTGTCTCTTTGTTGATGCCGAAGTTGTTGGGTTCTGAATACTTGTCTTTTGATGCTGATGGTATTGTTGAATTCTGATTTTCTATTAATTAACACCTATATGTTGTGGGTGAGCAATTGAAATAGTAATGTCGGTTTTATCCCGCTGGTTTATGTTGTTGCGAAAGTACTGTAGGGAAATAGGCCACATGTCATATTTGTCTTTGAATAGTTTAATTATCCGCGGTTGGCCAAACAACTATAGCACCAGTAAATTTGATAGATTCTGAAGTTGCTGTTGGAATGGGAACTTATTTTCAGGGTTGATGCGATTTGGTTCAAGTTAGCACTATCATAAATGTCGTCGTTAATGTTGATATTAGAACATTTGTGATGGTTCATTTGTTACTAATAATGGAACCAAAATTATAAAGAACATCGTGGTGGTAATGTTAATTCATGCTGCGTACGTATTTGCATGGTTTTGCTGTTGTTACGGAGGGAATTTAGCTGAGCTGTTTATTCTCCCGTTTGAAAGGCTAACTAGGTAGTCAGAACGCATTGGTAAATGTGGGTACTGCTAATTGGGCCACAGTCGTTTTAGATAAAAACATATCCAACTGCTGCTGAAGTTCATTCCTGGAGTTGCATTTTCAGGAATAGTGACTTATGCGTAACTGTAGAATTGTTAGTGGTATTTTCTTCCATGTTGGTGAAGGCAGATAAGATACTGCCATCGATGATGCAGAAAGTAGACTGCTTAAACTGTTTAAAGCAGTAACATTATCTGACTACACAGATTAATGTTGTTTTGGCAGATTACTTTGTTAGCTTCGAGCGGCTAGTAGTCAACATTTACAATTATTTATCACTATTAACAATGGTACTGACAGTAGTGTTTGATGCACTTGTTCGCTGGTATTGCTTACGTTAAATGAAAGGCACTATAAATAAGTTTGCTTTGCTATTGGAATAGGATTTTCAACAGTAAGAGTGAAGTAGCCGGCAAATAGGTTGCCTTCTGAGAATCATCAGAGAAGTACCGCCACTATTTTTGGAAGTTACCCGTTGCGGCCTGATAGACATAACCGGTTGTATGTGGGCTCGATGTAAGAATAGGTTTAATGACTTTACTTCGTTTCAGAATTGTTTTTAGGTGAATTACAAATCGATAAAGATGCCTGCCCACGGCAATAACGCTAAAGTCTGGGATCAGCTGCTGATGGGTAGGCATTATAGCTCATTTGCGTTGGCGACTGTAGGATCTGAACTTGTCCTATCTAATTTAATGTCAACGATATTAGATGATATAAATATCGTTGTCGCTGATGATGTTGATGTTGTACTTACTTTTGCTACTGTTGTTGATTACTTTTCAGGCGAAGCCAGAGCAGGATGCTCAAGCCACTCCTCGACCTATAAACAGACTGCTATGACTGGCAGCAACTGTGTGTGAAATATTCTTCATTCATATTCTCCCGGATATGTATTGTGAATTAAATCAACACATTTATATCGATGGGCTAAATCGATATCTTTTGTACAAGAACAACTCCATTAGTATACATCTAGAACTAATATTTACAATTCTTAAAGTTCACTGAATGTTATATGATAATGATCATTCTTAATGAGAACTCTTTCTTTAATACGGTTTATTAACTCATTAACCAAATATAATAAGGGATTATTGTTCTCACTAATTATTCTGAAAAACCTTTCCAACATTCAGCATATCTTCAAGATGATTTTCATACAATAAAGTCATGACTAATATCTATGAGAACCACTCACTTCAAGGTCTCTCACAATTGCGTGAAGAGATTGCTGAACATATTGCTAAGGAAAATTCATTCTCTAACGATATTACTATCCCAAATGAGTCAGAAGAAGACGAACATCTCATCTCCGAAGAAGAACCACACTATCACCTACCAAAAAATAGATTTTATGATCGTGAACTATCATGGCTTCTTTTCAACAAGCGAGTACTAGAACTGGAAATGGATCCCGAAATTCCTCTTCTTGAACGCTCGTCCTTCGCTTCTATTTTCGCATCAAATCTTGATGAATTCTTCATGGTTCGTGTTGCGGGATTAAAGAAGGACATTAGCGATGGGACAGCAACACCATCACCATCTGGTTTAACTCCATTACAACAATTACACGCAGTGATGGCAATGACTCATAAACTACAAGATGAGCATGCAGATTATTCACTCCATACTTTACTACCAGAACTTGCTCAGGAGAATATTGTTCTGTTGAAATGGGATGATTTAAATGACACTGAGCGCGATCAGTTAGATTCTCTCTTTATAAAAGAAGTGCTTCCAGTGTTGACACCATTAGCAGTGGATCCAGCACATCCATTCCCTTATATTTCCGGCGGATCATTGAATCTTGCTATTCTTTTAAAGAATCCTATTTCAGGTAAATCTCACTTCGCTCGCGTGAAGGTTCCCGATAACATGCCACGTCTCGTGCCAATTAAACGCGATAGTGATATAGATTTAGATGATGACATTCTTCCATGCCATGCATTTATTACATTGGAAGATTTAATTACCGCTCATCTGGATTCTTTATTTTCTGGAATGATTATTCAAGAGTCTCATTGCTTCCGTATCACACGTAATGAAGACATCGAAGTTGAAGAAGACGAAGATATGAAGAATCTTCTCAGCGCCTTGGAAAATGAATTACGATTGCGTCGTTTTGGTCTTCCAATCCGTTTAGAGATTGAAGAAGGCACTTCCTCCTACTTAATTAATCTTCTCTCATCTGCATTACATGTCACACATGATGAAGTGTATCTTTTGCCTACACCACTAGATCTGACTATGCTTGGCGACTTACATAGTATGGTTGACCGTCCTGATTTAAAGAATAAACCCTATACGTCTGTGACAGAACCTCATATCGCAACTACTTTTGAGATGGGTGGATCTATTTTCGATGCTATTCGTCGCAATGATATTTTGCTACATCATCCGTATGATTCATTCGATACATCTGTTCAGGATTTGATTGCTGAAGCGGCTGCTGATCCAAAAGTTCTTGCTATTAAACAAACGTTATATCGTACTGCTGGTGACTCTCCAATTATTACGTCTCTTGTGGAAGCTGCTAATGCTGGTAAGCAAGTTCTCGTTCTCGTTGAGATTAAGGCACGTTTCGATGAGGAAGCAAATATTGCATGGGCTCGTGAACTAGAACGTGCTGGCTGTCATGTTGTGTATGGTATTGTCGGTTTAAAAACTCATAGTAAGCTCTTGCTTGTTGTCCGCCAGGAAGAGGATGGTCTTCATCGTTATTGCCATATTGGCACTGGCAATTACAATCACAAGACCGCTCATCAATACACTGATCTTGGATTATTAACCTGCGATCCTGATGTTGGCAATGATTTAACGAACTTATTTAATCAATTATCTGGCTTCTCACCACATGCAAAGTTCAAGCGCCTACTCGTTGCTCCTCGTGGAATTCGTAAAGGTTTAATTAAACGTATTCGTCGCGAAGAAATAGCTGCTCGTCATGGTAAAACAGCGTGGATTAAAATTAAATGTAACTCTTTAGTTGATGAAAAATGCATTAATGCATTGTATAAAGCAAGTCAAGCTGGCGTGCAGATCGATTGTGTTGTTCGTGGTATTTGCGCTTTGAAACCTGGTATTCCTGGTGTCAGTGACAATATTCGTGTTCATTCGATTCTAGGTCGATTCCTTGAGCATTCTCGCATTTATGCATTTGCAAATTCGAATGGTCCACGTATCGGTTTTGGCCCAGAACATGGTCCAGAAGTATGGATTGGTTCTGCTGACATGATGCACCGTAATCTTGATCACCGTGTCGAAGCACTGGTCCGTATCACCGATGATATAGCTATAAATCGTCTGCTTAATTATTTGGATCTTCAAATGTCTGATGAAGTGATGTCGTGGCATGAGCAACCAGATGGCACATATATTCGCTATGTGGAATCTGATGAGGGAGTTCGCCTTACTGATTGTCAAAAGGAATTAATGCGTCGTCACACCAAACTTGCAAAAGGAAAGTAACCTCAGATAAGGACAAGTGATTATATGGGTAAAACTTCTTGCGCACCTCATTATGTCAATGCTGGTGGTGCAATTGTTTTCCGTTGGAAAAATGGTACTCCATCATCTCAAGATCCTGTAAAGGATATTGAAATTTGTATTGTTCATCGTCAACGTTATGACGATTGGAGCTTTCCAAAAGGTAAGCAGGAATCTCATGAGAGTATTGCGCATACTGCAGTCCGTGAGGTTGGTGAAGAAACGGGATATCAGATTCGTTTAGGCGCACAAATCTGTACGCTCTTATACCCTTTGCATACTGATGGTTCAAGTAAACATCTGAAAAAGAAGAAAAAATTATCCCAGCATACCTCTCATCCTGTGATCAAGCGCGTGGTGTATTGGATTGGTCATCTTCTTGATGATCGTCATGTAATGCGTCGTATGGAAGCTTTTGGTACGCCAATCATTCGTGATACTGAAACGGATCACGTGGTATGGATGAATTGCGATCAGGCAGCTCAAACACTCACCTATGATAATGATCATGATGTATTGAATCGTTTCTGTGATCTTGTGCGTCATGGTGCATTAACTGGTACTACTCTCCTTCTTGCGAGTGCGGAAGAGGTAGTGAAGACAAGGAAATGGTCTGGTGATGAAGTTCTACGGCCATTAACAAAGAAGGGGGTGATGCATTCGTATTATATGGCGCGTAATTTAGCGTCGTATGGTGCTGATATTTTGCATATTACACCGGCTGCTCGTTATCGTGAAACACTTGCTTTATATTCTGTAATGACAAAGTTACCATTACAGGCTGATTTGGTGAGTACGCCTTCTTCTTCCAATTTGAAGGCAAAACGTCCATTGGACGAGGCACTGCGTCAACTTTTAGGTGAGAAAGCTTTGGTTTCTCCGGTAGTGTGGTGTGCTGACGATGATTTTATAGCAGAATTTCTTACTTTTCTGTGTGCTAACACGCAGGAGGATATTCTTTTGCCTGCGGATATGAGGTTCTTACCTGGTGGCGTTTTGGTGGTGACTCTTACCGTTTCTTCTGATGTTGTTGGTTTGTGTGAAGCACATTGGATTAGTGAGTCACCACAGGAGGAGAGTATTACAGCATGACTATTCGTTCCCTTAATAATGCTTTTGATAGTCATCGTGTTGGTGCGTCACGTCCGGCGCGACCAGCGCAGTTTACTGATGGTCTTGAAGCACGCTTAGGCGGTGGTCTTAACCCTGAGGTGTTAACGGATATGAGTCATGATACCGCTCATGCGTTACTGTCGAAAGTACATGAGACGTCTGATCATGAATTAGTACATCGTGTACTAACTATTGTTGATGAGGAAGGTATTGATATTCTTGCGGAGTTATGGTCTCGGTCGCCAAGTAATACGCTTCCAGGCATTTTATGGCGTTTGTATATATTGCGGTTGTGGATGTGCCAGCAGAAACAGAATCTTGTTCATTTTTGGCGGTTAGGTGAACCTACTGCAGGTGTAGCAAGTGCTATTACAGGTATCAATGAGTATCCAACAGCTCAGGATATTACTGAGACAGCTGATTCAATTTTGTCGGGCGCTTTTACGGGTGATTTTGCTGTAGCATTAGAACGTTCGTATACCTTCATTATGGTAGTGAGTTTTGGTATTGAGTATCAAGTACGTTTATTAGAGCGTCATGCAGAGTTGAGTTCTCAGTATGATGAGCAGCAGCGTGCCCATCGTATGATGACTCATTTACGTGAGACGAATCAACGGTTGTTGATGACGGCACATGCATTTCATAAGGGTGCGTTGTTGTGGACGTGTGGGAAATTAGAATAATTTTCCCTTCGTTGCGTATGAGGCTTAGGATAAGCGTATGATGTTCTTTTGGTTGAGCTGTACATTAACCCCGGGCCTCATTTTTTGCCGCTACGAGCGGACTTTGCGCCGATAGGCGTTTTTACAGCTCAACTTTTTATTTCTTACTCTTTTTTCATTATTCTTTTTGTTTTTCTCGGTAGGATAAGTTTTTTGGTAACCGTGTCGTCGTGTTTCTGCTGGCGCGACATGATGAGAGATAGGTGTGTATTAGTAATGAGAAAACATCAGGTTCTTCGAACGATGCTCTCTGGATGTACTGCTGCTTTATTGTTAACGACTGTCGCTGCTTGTGGTAATGCGTCATCACCGTCAACAGTGACAGCGTCGCAGGCATTTAATTCTGGGGAGACTGCGTGGTTTTTGTCATCGTCTTCCCCGTCTGCGAATACTGCGATTAATAGTGTTCTTGTTTTTGATCAGGGTAAGGTGACGTACTATAACACGTCGAGTCAGATTGGCACGACTGCGACATTAACATTTGCTGATGTGTCTGGTTTGGATACACAGGATATTATTGCAACAGCAAAGTCTGCAGATGAGTCGAATTATTCAACAGCTGTGAAAGATGATATTTCAATGTATCAGGGGTATTTGCAAAGTGCAGAACAGTCTCATAATACGGCTCAGGAATCATCGTATAAGCAGATTATTAAGAATTTGCAGAATGCGACGTATCATACGCCAACAGCGGAGAAATATATGTTGTCTCCTACTGTTCAATCTGGTAGTTCAACATCTCAGAAGTTGACGTTTACATATCAGATTGCTGAGAATGATGGTACACAAGCTGAGGAGCAGATGGAATCGAATTGCACCGATGTTAATTGTGTGACGCAATTGTCGAATCCATATGCACAGATGACGTACTCGTCTGATTTGATGCCGGAGACAAATGCAAAGTTTACGGTGAATTCGTCTGCTTTTGCTGGGTATAGTTATACAGACGAGGATATGATGAACGGTTATTTGACGACAGAGACTTCCTCTCATAAGTTTACATTGGATCCTATTGCAAAGAAGTCGTCATCGACAACATCATCATCTACACAGTGAGATTGCAACACGCCAAAGATTTTTTATGTGGTTTCAATGCAATATAAAGAATTATATGGTATAGTGAAATCATTGCCCCTTTAGCTCAATGGCTAGAGCAGCGTCCTTTTAAGTCGTGGGTTGTGGGTTCGAGTCCCACAGGGGGCACGGAGATGATCTATAAAGTCGAGGTTATAGGTTTAATGGACTTGCTGATGTGTTGTCAGTGGGTTTTCTTCGTTTTACACAATTTTTAATTCTTCCCTCATTATTCATTCAGTTTTATCACTGAAAATAAACTTGTTCGTTATATTTTATGTGTTAAAGTTTTCTTTAACATTTTTCAAGGAAAGCTTGATTTATTATGAGTTCGCGCCACCAAGCAAAAATTCTTCGTTCGTGGTATTTACCTGCTCTCTTTTTGTTTGCTCTCCTAAGTTTTCATTATCTTGTTGCTCCAATTATGGAGTTGAATCATGTTCCTAATGCCGTTGAGTTCAGCGATGTTGATCGTGAATCTCGCAAAGCGATTACCATGCGTGAAGGATCATTGGATGAAAGTGATCACGGTGTTGAGTATACTTTCACTTTAACAACGGTACCAAAGACACCAAATAATTTGTTCTCTTCACGTTGTTAATTGGTGACTATTCATTGAGATGATTTGTCGTCACATACTTCTAATTTCTTTATATAAAGAAATTAGAAGTATGTGAAAGGACATGTTATGTCATCTGCTGTTCAATCGACACCACTAAAAACTCCGGCACGTGTATACTGGTCACTCGTCAGTCTTGTGTTACTGGTGATGGCGGGAGGTGTAAACGATACAGCAATTAATGTTGATTATCCAAGCATCAGCCGCGATTTTAATATCACCTTGTCAGATGTGTCATGGGTAACCATGATTTATATTCTGACAGGTGCTATTGTGATGGGATCAACTGCATACTTATTGAAACAGTTCACCGCACGATCTATCGCGCGCTTCTCTGCACTCTCCTTTCTTATCGGCGGTATTATTTGCGCTCTTGCCACATCCTATGGTGTTCTTCTAGTAGGTCGTATCATTCAAGGAACTAATTTCGGTCTCGCGTCTGCAACACTATTCTTCCTTATTTTTACTGAAATTCCCAAAGAAAAATTAGGATTCATGTCCGGATTAGCTAGCATGGCCATTTCATTCAGCCCAGCTATTGGACCGTCCTGCGGCGGTATCATTTCTACTGATTTTTCCTGGCGTGGTGTCTTCTGGGCATGTATCCCTTTCCCCATCATTGCTTTTTTACTCAACGAATTCTTTACACGTAATACGCCAGAAAAAACCACTACCCGTTTCAACTACGGTTTACTCATACTTTTAGCAATAGCCTTCATTAGTACTGATTGCACTGCTACTTTCATTGGTAACGATAATTTTAATATTTTCTTCTGGATCCTCCTCTGTTGCGATATTCCCTTCTTCATCCTGTTTGGATATGTAAATCAAAAAAGTAAAAACCCTCTCTTCGATCTTTCACTTCTACGACGCCCCGTTGTCTTTTATGGTTTGATATCCTATATGATCCTCAACTTCATTAATCTCGGATATTCCGTCAGTATTCCAACGTATGTGCAAGATGTGTTGCATGGATCTATTGATATTTCAGGTTTAGTTGTTCTTCCAGGCGCCATGGTCGGAGCACTGTTTGCACCATTAGCAGGTATTTGGGCAGATCGACATGGCTACTTCCATCCAATCGCTTTCGGAACCATCAGTCTCGTAATTGGTGCGTTTCTTTTCCCTCTCTGCCATGCGTGCATGTCAGTTACTTTAATCGTTATCTGTTATCTTTTTGCTCGCATTGGATGGAATATTACGTTCGCAAATATTCTTCCAGATACCCGTTTACAGGTCGCAGAACATGAAGTTGCTGACCTAAATGCTATTGGTCAGATGGGTGCACAGTTTATGGCATCTTTTGGCGCTGTGTTAACAACCTCGTTAATTTCTTTGTCAGAATTGCATTATCACGGGTCGTTGTATACTCGTGTTCATCATGGTGCAACAATTGCGTATTCAATGCTGGCTGTTGTTGCGGTAATTGTTATGGTCTTTATTATCTGCAACTTTATTACTCAACGTCAAACACAAAAACATGTAGATTGAAAAACTCCAGAAATGGAGCCAAGTTTCTTCATAAGAGAATGAGAACTTCTTTGTTTCTCATTCAGAAGATACAACTGGTTCCATTTCTGCTTCTTGTTCCACTTCTTGTGCAGTCAATGAAGGAGGCTCAAGCATAGTTGAGAGTGAGGTTCCAAGATATTCTGAGACACGAACAATATCATCAAGACTCCATGACGTACGGCCTGTCATTTTGAGTGAAATTGATGGTATTGATATTCCGACTCCCTCGGCAAGATTTTTTTGTGATAAATTCTTTAACGTCAGTCTGATTCGAATATTACGAATCAGATTTTTCTGTATTTCAAGCGTTTGATCCGCTTGCTGTTGATGCCGTGTCATATTATCTAGCATAATTTTTATAAAATTTTTGTCAAAATAAGTATGTCGAAATTATCGTGATATAAAAACCAATATGATATAATAAAAATCTATTCATAATATCAAGGGTTAACAGGTTAACCAAAATGGCCAGAGATATAATCATCTGTTTCTCTCTGTAATGGGTTCGAAAATAATTGTTCTGTTTGATTAAATTCAACCAGATGACTTGGTTTCCCATTCCCTTGCACATTAAAAAATCCTGTGTAATCAGAGCATCGTGCTGCCTGCTGCATATTATGCGTGACAATCACAATAGTAAATTCTTTTTTCAATTCAGTAATTAAATCTTCAATTGCCAAGGTAGAAATTGGGTCTAATGCTGAGGTTGGTTCATCCATCAGAAGAACAGAAGGATGCATAGCCACTGCACGAGCAATACATAATCGTTGTTGCTGTCCACCAGATAAGGCAATACCTGGCGATGATAATTTATCTCTGACTTCATTCCATAGGTTTGCACCCTGTAAAGCCCATTCCACTAAATCATCTGCTTCTGTTTTTGATAATCTTTTGTGATTTAATCGTATTCCTGCAAGAACATTATCCCGAATTGACATGGTTGGGAAAGGATTTGCTTTCTGAAAAACCATACCAATCTGTCGTCGCACATCAACAAGGTTAATATCTTTCCCATATAAATTCACGCCATCAAGAAGAACTTCCCCAGTACAGTATGCTTTAGGCGTAACCTCATGCATCCGGTTCAATGTTCGCAAAAATGTGGATTTACCACATCCCGACGGTCCAATCAGAGCAGTGATTGCATTTTTATGAATTGACATCGTAACATTTTCAACAGCATGAAAAGCACCATAATAAATATTTTCATTAATAACTTCAAGACCTTGTCCCATAATGTATCTTCTTTCAGAGATGTGATACAGAGAAACGATGTGAAATAAATCGTCCAATGAGGTTAAGAAATAAAACAATAAGGATAAGTACTAAAGCGGCTGCCCAAGCGCGTTCCATTCGAATTCCAGGGATACATGGGTGCACTGCCGCACGCGCACTCGCAGAACATACTGCCATGCCTTCAGCATATTGATTATATACATACACCGGTAAAGAGCTCATACGACCATTGAAAAGATTCAAATTGGTAAAACTGACTGATCCGGATGCAATCAGTAATGGTGCGGTTTCACCAATAACACGTGCTATAGCAAGCAGTACACCAGATACAATTCCTGGCAAGGAGGATCGGAGGACAATATTAATAATCGTACGTGATTTTGTGGCGCCTAAAGCGTAAGAGGCTTCACGTAAATCTCGAGGAACAATATCAAGCATCTGTTCACATGATCGGATAACCGTTGGAATCATCAAGATAGATAAGGCAACAGCACCAACAAAACCATTAATACATCCTGGGCCAAAAAAGAAAGAAAAAAGCGCATATGCGAACAAGCCAGCAACAATAGAGGGAATACCACTCATGACATCAACAAGGAATGAAATCATAGTGCTTATCACACCACCATGTGCATATTCCACCATGTAAATTGCAGTAAATAAGCCAATCGGAACAGAAATAAGTGTTGCTGTTATAGTAATCAGTAGTGTGCCTAATATCGCGTTCAGAACGCCACCATATGGGTAGAGGCCGCCAACAACACCTTTCATATTGTGAGTTAAGAAATACCAGTCGAAGCGTGTACTTCCGTGTGAAATTGTTGACCAGAGAATTGCAATTAATGGTAGAAGTGCTAAACAGGCAGTACTATAAATAAGAATAGTCATCGCATGATCATGATATTGACGCGAACGTAATGATCGTATAGGGCTAGTAATCAGTCCGTTTCGCTGCATCGTATGAATTGTTTGTTGATGCACAGTGGGTGTCTTATGTTGTTTTTTTGTTTTGTGTGAATGGCGTTCCCGGTGAGATGGTGAGCAGCAATATTCACGAGAAAAGTAATGACAAATAGTACGAGGCCAGTAGCAATTAGTACAGATACCCCAGCGGAATCAGATTCTGGAAATTGTGCTGCAATATTCGCAGCAATTGTTTGGTTTTGTGAAGCTACAAGTAGTTTCCATGAGTAGAGGTCTCCTGGTGACAGAATCATTAACACAGCCATGGTTTCTCCCAAGGCACGGCCTAAACCTAACATGGCGGCAGAAATAACACCTTTTTTCCCAAATGGTAGTACAGCAAGTTTAATCATTTCCCATTGTGTTGCACCTAAACCAAGTGCTGCTTCTTTGAGGAGTACTGGCGTTTGTTGAAAAATATCGCGCGCCATTGAACAAATAATAGGAAGAATCATAATGGTAAGCACGAGAGACACTGTTGCAACAGTACGCGGCGGATTGGATGCTTGTCCAGAAAAGAGTGGAATCCATCCAAAATACGTATTCATCCATTTCCAGAATGGGTAAGTAGAAGGAACTAAAACTAAACCACCCCATAAACCAAAAATGACAGATGGGACGGCTGCCAGCAGATCAATAACATGACTCAAAATAAATGCTAGTGGTCGTGGCGCATATTGTGTGATAAAGAGAGCTACACCTAACGCAATAAAAAGAGCACATACTAACGCAAGAAATGAAGTGAGTATTGTTCCAAAAATAAGAGGACCAACATATGTCCAAAAATGTATTGTTCGCCCTCCGCTCAATGAGCGAATAGCCCATACTGTCTGATTCTTATCCCCTACCATTGCTGGTGCTGCTTGGATTAGTAGGAAGACAGTGACTGCAGTCAAAATAAAAAGAATAATGAGACCAGCAATCAACGTTATATATTTAAAAATCGTATCCGCATACCGACACAGCGTTCTCGATACAAAAGTTGATGTGCTGTGTGTTGATGATGTATGTATCATGAGGCTACCACTCGAATCGATTGAATTGTTTCCATAACTTTTGTTCGAATATTGTGAGACAGTGGGACAGAACCGGAAGTCATGTGTGCAGCATCTTGCCCTTCGACGCTATCAATATAGGTTAACCATTGTTTCACAAATTCTGCTTTGCTATTGTTCGTATAAACAGGGCATGCAATGGCGTAACTAACTAAATCAATCGGATACGTATTAGCAACAGTGGTGGTATGTGGAAGAGAGACAATCACGCGTCCTGTCGTTGAGGGAAGAATTGTTGACTGTGATAAAGCATTTGAGGTAGCTATATCTGTTGGAAGGACATAATTAGTTCCAACATGTACGGCAACAATACCTAATCCTGAAGTGACTTGAGCGGCATCAGCATATCCAATTGTTCCTTCTGCTTGGAGAACTGTTTGAATTACACCACTCGTACCTTTTGCTCCTTGTCCTGCTTGATAGGACCAGTTTTCGCTTGATGTTTTTGTCCAGTCGTGTGGTGCTGCTGCGGCAAGATATTCTTCAAAATTTTTTGTTGTTCCTGATTTATCTGATCGCCAAACAGGTGTAATCGAGAGATCTGGTAATTGTGAGGCAATTGAAGGATTCAATGCTTTGATCTGTGGGGAGTCCCAGTTGGTAATAGTACCGTTAAAAATTTCTGCGATGACTTGAGCAGTGAGATGAAGATGTTTTGCATTCAGCCCATAAGATGACAAATTATAGGTTATAGCAATTGGTGCTGCATAATCAGGAAGATCAAAAGCAGTATGTCCATGGCATATAGTCTCTGAATTTCTTAATTGTTCATTATTGAGTGGAATATCACTACCAGCCCATACATTTGCTCCATTCAGGAAAGTAGCCACACCTGCTCCTGATCCGGATGGATCATAGGAAAGGTTCACAGCTGGTTGTAGTTCATTAAAACCAACGATCCATGTTTGGATAGCAGATTGTTGAGATGAAGCGCCAGCACCCGAATAATTGCCCGATAAAGCAACTGCATCTTTCTGTTTTTTAGGTAAGGAGATGCTCGGAATATTATTCCCAAGATTTTGACCGCATCCTGCACTACTAAGTGTGAAAAAGATAATAAGACAAGAAAGAATCATGCGCAGCAAATGTTGCGAATGATGCTGATTCATGAAGATCAGCTCCCCTTCCTGATGATTTGATTAAAAAAAACCTGTCTTTTTAGTGATCATAACAAATATGCCTTACCTCTTTTTGCGTCATATCGTTGCAACTGTAGAGGGATACTGGTATAAATGAGGTTTGTATACGTGCGTATTTGAATAAGATAGAGGCAAATATGAAGAAGGATATTCATCCAGAATACGGTCCTGTTGTCTTCCGTGACAGAACTGGTAATCTTACATTCTTAACCCGTTCCACTCTTGCTGGAAGCAAACGTGTAACAAACACCATTGAATGGGAAGATGGTAACACCTATCCTCTCTATGATGTTGATATTTCTTCCGCGACTCATCCTTTCTATACTGGCAAGCGTACCGTTCTTGATACTGCTGGTCAGGTCAGCAAGTTCGAAAAGCGTTATGGCAAGCGTACTGCTACTAAGTAAGCTTTTGTAAGTAGCATATAGTATTAAAAAATGGGGTGCTGTTTAACAGCACCCCATTTTTTAATACATGAAAAACAAAAGCATCTTTAATATCAAAAAGGGCTTCAAAATTCTGAAGCCCTTCTAATTCATGCTACTGAAAGAAAGTTAGCAAGATTATTCCTCTGAGGAATCATCCTTACGATGACGCTTCTTTAGAAGCATACCTACTCCGAAGAAAGCAAGCATTGCTACGACCACTGCGATAACAGAAGCACCAGTCTTAGCAAGCGCAGAAGATTCAGTTACTGTAATTTTCTTCTGCGAATCAGTCTTCTTAGTAGTTGCTGTTTGTGGTACAGAGACATTTGTCTCGTTATTATTATTATTGTTTTGCGTGGTGCCTTCTGCCTTATGCGTTTCAGCATCAGAAGTCACATTCACTGTCACTGGAACATCAGCAGTAGTTTCATCAGGGAATGTTACTTGAACGACTGCTTTCTTCTCGCCAGGAGTGCTTGTATCTGGAGCAG
>JAFYHY010000098.1 GCA_017538895.1 Aeriscardovia sp.
GGTGTTGAAATGCCGGATTTGAAGCATTTTCACCTCGAGTTGCTGTTTACCTGCTGCGTACGGTAGAAAGCTCAGGGCTACTGTATGCTGCTGGTGGCAACTCTGTTATTGATATAATGGCATATTTATAGGCTTTTTCAAGTTTCCTCCAGAATTCTCAGTCCTTCCTTATAATCCTGTCCCAAAACTTCCTGTGTCTTTTGGAAGTCATACTTCTCATGTAGTCTGTCATGAACCTTTAAGAACTCTTTCTTTCCGTATTTCCTTATATATAATGCCTGAGCCTTTGCTGCATTTGCTCCGTCATTTGATGGAATATAGAATCCTTTATTGCAATTTTCGAGCTCATCACACTCATAACATCCGTCCAAATCTTTTTCCTTACAGCATTTCACATTCGGACATATTCTGTCCTCCGCACAGGTAGCAAAAGAGCAGACATTGTACTTCGTTCTGCAGGATCCGCACCACTCTGAAAGGAAACAGTGATTACAAGAAAAGCCACAATAAGCAACAGGATCAACACCCTTTCGTGCTATCTTGCAGAGTTTATTCTTGATGCGGCGCATGGCTTCGATATGCATGATCCAGTGACGGCTAAATGGCATCTGAATCAGTCCTTTTATATCCTTTCCGCACCAGTAATCAATCAGCCAAAAGGCATTCTCATTCTCACTGACACATTTACTGCGGATAAGTCTTTCCTTTACATCGTCGCCGAATTTTTGCTTTAAATCCTTGTATGTCAGATTTCCAAGAATCTGATCCGTAGACGCCTTTACAGCTTTTACATACAGATATAGTTCTTTAATATTCAGTTTTTCTGAAAACTCTGCAATCTCGTTTCCCTGAAGTTCATTACCCGTAGTAATAATAGGTGCGCCAATGCGATTATGAAAGTCATGTGTAAAAAGGATTTGACTATCCCCTTCTATCATCTCATGGGCAACTATATCTTCAATCCTGAAAATATGCCAGATAGAATAGGCAAGGGTTTTACTATGATATCCATCTGCACCCGCAAAAGGCATTTTGGCAAAGGCCTCATCCGGGTATCCACTCACAATCTGAGTAATCTGCTCAAACATTTCCTCGCGGAAAGCCAAAAGCTTCTGAATAGCATCTTTAAAGGTTGCTTCCTTCGTCAGCAATTTCTGTACTTCTTTGTTGTTTTCTGACCATGATTTGTCCATAATCTATCTTCTCTCATCGGTTAATTCAGCATTATTATTCCATTGTTCTTTCTTACATTTTAATAAAGTCATATTAAAATAGGCAAGCCTTACCCTTAATCTTTAAGCCCAAAAGTGGACCACTAACCCCGTCCCCAGGGACCATTACTATCGACTCATTTCGACAAATCTTGCTAATGTTTGTTAATTTCATTGTCTTCAATTATACAGAATCCTCATTCAGTAAGGAATACACAATTCAAAAGTGCTAATAAAAAAAGGACAGCTCTCTTTCGAAATAACTGTCCTATGACAACAACCACTCATTTCCTCTACAAGAAGATACTTATTGTACCGCCCTTCATTTTAATAATTCCACATTAAGCATCTCTCATTTTATGTATCGGATTAAAAATTCAGTAATCCCTATTATAGCAAAGTTCATTATAGACAATGTCTTCAAGCATTTGCCCTTCATCCGGAAACGCAAAATTTAATCGGGCATTTCGTAATCCGGTATCGCAGAAATAATACTTTATGAGTGCTCCTAGTTCCAAAGGATCACGATACTTACTATTTTTATCATTCTGTCCCGCAACTGCCTCTTGGTATAAACTCTACCGGTATCTTCTCAGTTGCCGAATAATCGCTGTCTTTTTTCATATAAGTAAGATATTTGACAGCCTTTCTCGCTCTATATAAGACATCCTGTCTCACAGAAGCCAGTGTTGGTCTTACATTTTTACAATCTGCAATGTCATCAAATCCTATCACCCAGATATCATCAGGCACTCTGTATCCATTATCCATCAGAAAGTATAGAAGCTCTATCGCATAATAATCAGATGCCACAAATACAGCGCCATATTCTGCGAATTCTTTTTTTCTGACAGCATAATATTTCTTTCGATCTTCCTTATGCATGGGTATTTCCCAAAAATCCGCTCTCCTTTCAAGCCCATCACACAGCCCTGTATATCTGTCAAAATCAGGGCTCAGCCTGTTGTCAGCTACAAAGAGCACTTTCAGGCAATTTTGATTTCTGAGATACTCTCCAACCTGTCGCCCACCATCGTAATCATCCAACACCAGGTTACATATATTTCTATCATTCTCAAAAAATCCGTCATATACAACAAAGGGTATACGAATTCGGTCCCTTAGAACCTGATACTCATCTGCACAGAATCCCAGAAGGATCATGCCATCCATATTCCACATTGATGAAAAAGACACTGTATCCATGATATCTTTTGCTTTCTTTAGCATCAGAAAATATCCCGCCTTTTCAATCTCATCCGACAGTGAATTGATGGCAGCACTGACAAAAGGGTCCTCAAGAACATGCCCTTCATACTTTATATGATCATTTACTACAACCCCGATGATATGGGAATTATTCTGCGCAAGAAGCGTTGCAGCCATGTTCGGAATATAACCCATTTCGCGGAGTTTCTCCTGAACCCGGCGCACAGTACCATCAGAGATTTTTTTGGTTTTACCATGTATTACATTGGACACCGTTGCAGTACTTAACCCCAATGCATCAGCCACATCCACTATCCTTACTTTATTTTCATCCCACATATTCTTCCTCACTCAATGGTATTCATCCATTTTCTGCTCTTGAACATGAATATTGAAATTATGAACCTTACCAGTTCTTCCTGTGACAGAATAAAATATACCCACACAATGGGCAGTTTGAATACAAGGCCTGTCAAAAGAGCAAGCGGCACTCCGATCAGCCAAGTGCCAAGCATATCTATCATCATGATGTACTTTGTTCTGCCGCCACTGCGTATGATGCCTCCTCCAAGTATCATGTTCTGAACCTTTATCGGCATAAGTACTGCAAAAGCGGTTAGAAGAGCTAAGCCAATGGTTCTTACATCATCCACCACGTTAAACAAATGCACATAAGGAGCTTTTAATACTATTATTGTTACTGACAGTATGATGCTGCCAGCGAAACCATACACACATAGCTTTTTTGATTCCTGATATGCTTTATCATACTCCCTTTCACCAAGACGCTTTCCTACAAGTATTCCTGCAGCCTGGGCAATTCCGCTAAGTGCCCCAATAGTAAGTCCCTGAACCGAACCTGTAAGTGACATTCCGGCAAGTTCGTCTGTGCTCATATGACCATATACGAAGGTATTGATGCTCTGACCAACAGACCACAGAAATTCATTTAATACAACAGGTATAAGCATGGACAGATACTGCCAGAATCTTTCTTTTCCCAGCGAAACCGAGAAGCCAATCCTGCCATACAGGGCAAAAAACATCACTGTGATCAGGACAGCCCCTGCTACCTGGGAAATAACGCTGGCAAAGGCCGCGCCCCTGACTCCCAGCATCGGCATACCAAAGTTTCCGAATATCATACAATAGTTGAGACCTGTATTAATTATCGCAGATATAAAACCCGCATATAATGGCCATGAGGATTTTCCTCTGCATCTTATGGCAACACCACAAATATTGCTTATACCAAGCGGAATGAATGTCCACCCTATTATTCCCAGATATGAGCTTCCTTCATTAATGACACTCACATCATCAGTAAACATCTTGATGAACTGTAA
>JAFYHY010000099.1 GCA_017538895.1 Aeriscardovia sp.
TGCGGGGCGGTGGCACTTCTTGCTGTCGCCCCTTGATTGCCTACCAGCAAAGGCGGGCGGGGCTGTCAACGGCTGCGCATATGCGCCGTTCATCTTGACCGTTGACTGGCTCGGCTGGGTTTGCTATTTACCCGACAAACCTGCTAATATTTTGCAAGTGTTTTTTTATTATTTTCGATTTCTACCGATATTTTAACATGACAAATAAGATCAGCAAATACTGATCCTGCGTGATCCAATATCTGTTTCACTGTAGCTGTAGATTTCTGATCCTTATTTCACACTCTCGTTCAAAACACTTGAAACCCTTGCGTGATATATTCTTAGGAACTTATTGTAGGCTGCAAACATTGCAACACGATACTTTTTTCCTTCGGAGCGCTTTGCCAAAAAATAATCGCAAACCGGATCTCCTGCGTATAGTTTTTGATGCTTATTGATAGTATCCATTAATTCAAAGCCAATTTTTCTCATTATTCTTGATCCCCGTTTCGACATATGTCTTTCCGTTCCCGTAAATTTACCGGATTGATATGGGGGCGCATCAATTCCTGCATACGCAATCAAAGCCTTGGCGCTATGAAACCTTCTTGGATCTCCTATCTCTGCAATCAGTCGCGGCCCTATTGATACTCCGACTCCTTTCATCTCCATTACGGTTGCATACTCGGGCATACACTTGGCTATTTCATTCATACGGGTTAGAATATCATACAGAGAAGCATCAACTTCTCTAAGTATTTTTACTGCGTCTTGAACGATCAACTTTGTGTTCTCAGACGAAGGAAGGGTTGGGATACTGTCTTTGGCGATTGAGTAAAGCTGGCGGGCTTCTTTTTCACTATAGCGGTATCCCTTCTTCTTTGACCACGATGCATACTTATCACAGAATCTCTTTTCAGAATACACTGTAATCTTATCAGCGTGATAAAAATCATAAACAAAGTCACTTTTTTTGTCTTTTCCCGTACGTTTATCATAATCGTTCAAAATACCTCCGATTCCTGGTAACGTCCGATCAATAACACTCTCCAGTACAAGGCATCTATCTTGTCTGGTTTTCATGGTCTTGAAGTACTGCATACCCAAAGCCTTTAATTCAATCCTCTCATTATCATCGGCATAATCTTGTGAAGGGCGAAACCAAAAATCTATACCATACTGGGCAATCATAACAGCATCAATACTGTCGGTCTTTGGATTTCTTATCCCCTGACAGCGATAACGCTTCATCTCAAGTGGATTTATGATCCGTACATCATAATCCTTTTTCTTCAGATATGCTGCTATCGGAAAATGATAATTACCTGTAGCTTCCATAGTCACATGAATCTCGTCTTCAAAAGAATCCATCTGATCTGCAAGTTTTTTCAGATCACTTAGCGTGTGCTCATAATCATTGGGGGACATAATCACTTCACCATACGGCTTTAAAATACAAACTGTACTTTTTCCTTTAGATACATCTACACCTACACTAATCAATAATCTTACCTCCTTTATGTTTTTCATAGCTGGCGACCACCCACACTTATTGAAACTCATTTTCGTTGGTGACACGTGATCCTGTAATTCTCAGGTCACAACCTGCTTAACCGAATACATACAATAAGGGGACGGCTGACTGTTTGTCGGACGGGATCACTTACTGTGTCCCAACTGGAATTACGTCAGGCCGCTATCCCCTTAATTATAAAAAATAAGTGCAGATGTATCACTTACATCTACACTTATATAGTACGAAACTGGATTTTTCTAGTATCCTAAACTTACTCATAGTTATCAACTTATAACCTTATACCGCAATCTAATATAAGAATCTTCCAAAACAGAGCAATCCTCCAATTTAAGGACTCCTAAACCTGACAGTTCATTATTTGTAGTCAGCGATTTCCCATCAATCAGTGTTGAGGTTTCTCTCCCTCCGATTAAAACCGGAGCCATTACAACATCAACATAATCAAAGAGTTTTTCCCTGAGAAACAAGCCGTTAACTGTCCCGCCGGATTGCACTGTTAATCTCTCACAGCCATATTCCGTCTTTAATCGATTCAATGCCTCTTTTAACGAAGGCGTTTTCTGGTAAATAATATAAAGATTATCTTCATCAACTTTATACGCCGGATGATCCGGATTCGATGTAATCACTACCGCTTTCTGTGATAAAGCACAAAAGTACTTAACACCATGTTCCGTCAGGTGATGATTATCCAAAAGAACAAATGACACCGACGTTTTTGCCGGCAACTCTTTGTCATTGACCCCCATTTTTTCTTGCACCCGACCTGTATTAAATGACCAAAGATCTGTCATTTGCTCAATTTCATAGTACTGATGCAAACCTTCTTTCACGCCATCAATCTTTGGAAAATCACGATCCACATCCATTTCATCCGTTGATCCGGTACTTATTTTTCCATCCACAGACATAAGCATAAACAATGTTGTTATTGGTCTATCCATGGTCCCTCCTCGGATTATCCTTCAACTAATAACGCCCCATCAAGTTCCAGTAATGCCATTAAATGATCACTTGCTACTTTAAGACTAAAACACTGTTGCAAGTTTTCTTCTGTCAACTCTATAAGTTCAATGTTCATCCTCACA
>JAFYHY010000100.1 GCA_017538895.1 Aeriscardovia sp.
CTCTGCATAAGCAGTTTCGTACAACTCCCAAAGCTCATCCTGGGATGGTTTACCTTTCTTTGGCTTGCGTTGGTTTTCGCAACGAATACACAAAAAGAGAGAGCACGGAGAAATTTACTTTCCGTTTCATCATTTTGTGAAATTAAAAATTAAACAATAAGCCTCACTTTAATGAGACCGTTCATTAAATACATCCTCATCGCACCGTACAAGTGGTTTTCTACGAGGGATATGGGTATGATATTATTTGCTTTCAAGCCTGACTTAATTTCTTTTTGATGCTGCAAAGTTAAGAAATAATTGAGCAGTCTATCTGTGTATATGCATTTATTTGCTGTTATATTCAGTTTCATAAGTAATAGAATCTTAATATTTGAACGTTGATTTTCTCCTGAAACCTGCAGTTATGGCCTCTTTTCTTTCACTTATAGTCATTGGAACATCGTTGGTTCGGCCTGACTCTGCCCATTTTATCAGCTCATCCTTGAACAGAATATAGTTCTTTCCCTTGCGTGTGGCCGGTATGTTTCCGTTCTCCAGATGGTAATACATCGTCGA
The DNA here is from genome assembly GCA_017538895.1 of Aeriscardovia sp. GTDB lineage: Bacteria > Actinomycetota > Actinomycetes > Actinomycetales > Bifidobacteriaceae > RGIG7107. The sequence continues at coordinate 559 of JAFYHY010000100.1, forward strand.
GCGTTTCATCTTCAGGAACGCACAGGCTTCTGTGAGGGACATGGGGATATGGCCGTTCTCCTCAGATTTCTTCTTTTGGGTGAGATCTCCTTGCAACTGGTGTAACAGATGCTCTAAACCATCTACTTTCTGGAGAAGAAGGGTCACTGCGGACGGCAGCTCGTTAAATGTCAATTCTTCGTATGCCATTATTCTAAATGTTTGAATGATGGTGCAAAGTAATAAACTGATTCAATGCTGACAAAGACTTACTGGAATAAGTTTCAGATAATCATCATGTAATTATTCTGTTCGGGCCAGGCAGTTCATTGTGGTGGGGTAGTGAAAGGCAAAGCTGCCGTTCTCAGGAACATCGATCTTAATCTTGCAGGTTCCTTTCTGGCGCAGGTTCCTCCGAATGGTCTCTACCTCGACATCCTTCAGCTCAGAAGGGAAACTCAGTTTGATGAATCTGGCTCTTTGTTCGCCCTTCCAACCGCAACGCTCTCCGATGTTCCAGACAAGATGGCGCAAATCAAGGGTGGAGAGGGTGCCGTCGGTGCAGACTGGAACGAGGGATGCTTTCTTGCTATGATACCAGAGATACACATTATTATATAATAAGGTAAGGGCAGCATCCTTCATATACGGGCTTAATGTGATCTCGATATACTGTCGGATGGCTGACAGCATGGCTTTGTCCATATCTTCTTTCTCAGTCTGGTGCTGCTTGCGGATGGTTTCATACAAGGCAATCTGTTCATCAGTTGGCCTATGGCCTTGCAGTCTTGATTGGAGGCGTTTCTTGCTTTGCTTCCGTAAGAACTTGACCAGGCCATATCCTGCCGTTGCCAGGACTGTCGGGATAAAAAGACCGTATAGAAGTAACTGGAAGAGATAAGGATGATATCCTAATGACGCATATCCTGCCGATGGCGAAAGAAGGATGGCCAATGGTATGAAGATAAGCAGCATGGCAGCGGATGCCGCGCAGAACATAGTAAATAGAATCTCCCTAAACTTTATTGCCATAATCGTATTGTTTTCTATGATTTGGACTACAAAGTTAGGGAGATTCTTCTGA
>JAFYHY010000014.1 GCA_017538895.1 Aeriscardovia sp.
AATAATCAAACCTAAAATAAAACTGATAATAGATACCATATTTTTCCCTCACCTTTCAGAAATCCACTTCTTTTCCCATATTTCATTGGCTTTAGCAAATTTGTTTTTACTGATCAAATAGAGTGCAATAATTCCTATGGTCACAACTACAATGAACTCATACAACAGCCGTCCCGTACTATACTGCTGTGTAAGTATGCCATCTCCGGAAACTAACGGGTCCGTTGTAAAACAGATAAAATCATATAACCCGTGCGCAAATATCGGGAATATCACGCTGCCTGTTCCTAAATATAAAGCGGTAAGCAAAAAAGCCTGAAATGTTGAGTGGAGTATCTGCGCCGCGGTCATGACTAAATCTGCACCCTGAGCCAGATTTCCTGCATGAGAAATGCCGAATATTACGGCCAGTATAATTATTGCGACGAATCTCCTCTCTTTCCGGACATATCTCATGACTATGGCTAGTGATAATATTCTGAACATAGTCTCTTCCCCAAATCCGGCTGTAATTCCCATAATAGCCGCCTTAAGAGAAGGATTAAAATAAAACGAATGATAAAAAAATAATGGCTCGATCAGCGTAAAGACTAAGAGAATCGCCAAGGGGATCATTACTAAACCTATGTCCCTGGCTGAAGCTTCAGGCTTTACAAATCCTTTAAATTCCGGTGAGAACCAGTACCAAAAAATCAGCATCGATATTATTGCAAAAACGCATACACCTATGTTCCCTGCATTTTCTGAAATTGCATTACCTATAGAACCTCCTATTCCAGCTAAAAGCGACGGAAATAGTATGCTGAGTATAATGGCGATATAGGGTATCTTTTCGCATATCGAATGCTTTCTTGTTTTTTTATCCATGTGTAACCTCCTGATTAGCTATGATGAAAAAACATGACAAAATATTGCGCTTAGTTGCATAGATACTCTATTTCCATTGTATTAGATTTAGACTGCTAAAGACTACTTCGCAAGAAGATTTTCGACTTTTTTTAGATAATCTTTATAAGGAGCGGTTCACCCATCGAATGTACCGCCCCTTACCATCTTGCAAACATATTTTCTGCATGAAAATATGTCATTTTATATGCAGATATCACCTGCCTATATGCATATTACACTCTAATATCGGATGTATAATATTTTAATTAAGAATAAAAATCAATTCTCAAATGTTCATTATTAAATTTCATTGTTTTGTCTCCATTTTTCTTCTTGTTATCGGTAGTTATCACGTCTTTATAGAGACCCTGTTTATGGAAAAATCGCGTAAATACGAATAGAAAAAGCCGCGACAAAAATGCCACGGCTCAAATCATTAAATGCCAATTTCATATAATGAAAGACGACAAAGTAGTTATACCGCTTTCTTTTAAGATTTATTACCCTTAAACTTTATCAACAAAACGCATATATGGCAATAGTTACTCTGATTTTGCCTTTGTTGTGGGAGATTCTACCATACTGCAATCCTGTCTTCAGGTGCCATGTACATACCGTCACCTTCCTTGAGGTCATAGCAGTCAACAAATTCATCAAACTGAGCCATAGTAACGTTGGCTCTTAAATAATGGAGCGGATGATTATCAGAAAGTACAGCGGCTTCCATATATTCAACTGTTCCAACTCTTGCCCACAAATATGCATTTGCCCTAAAGAACTTGTCGTAGTCAAAGCCATCTATTTTGCTGGCCATCATTAGCATGCATTTTAAGCCTGCCATATCCGCTATAGCCTCTGTCTGTACAAGCTGTCCCTTATACGCAGTGCCGTCATCGAAGGCTACGACCTTATCGTAGTACGCCACAAGCTTGTTAGCTCTTTCTTTAAATGCTGCATAGTCTTCGTCTGTCCACCAGTTATTAAGGTTACCCTCTGCATCAAACTGAGCACCGCTTGTATCAAAAGCATGAGAAATTTCATGACCTATAACACTTCCAAGTGCACCATATTTTTCTTCCAAAGACATATCACTTCTATAAGAAGCATCACAGAAGAATCCCGGTATTATATTGATGGAATTATCCTGTGGATTATAGAATGCGTTTGTTTCGAGCATGTCCACCAGCCAAATATCCCTGTCAATCGTGGTGTTGAGGCGGCTTAAAGAATCTTTTCTTGACGCAGCATCATAATCAAGTAACGCCTGCAAAAATGTTCCACCCTCTTCTTTTGACTTAACTACATAGATAGAATCATCTTCCCACTTATCAGGATAGACAGCGTTTATCTTCATCTTATGAAGCTTGTTTTTGGCCTCTTTTCTGGTTTCTTCCGAAAGCCAGTCTACAGAGTCAAACATTTCATCATAGGCATCAATCGCATCCTGACACAGCTTTGTGATCTCCTGCTTCATTTCTTCTGTTAAATATTTTTCCTTATAAATACGTCCAAAGCAGTTTGAAAACCTTCCCCTTGTATCAGAATAGGCAAGTTCTGTATCCGGCATATTCTCAGTTGTACCTGAAGCCTCATTACTTATTCTCTGATACTCGCGGTATGCCTCTTCGTCAATGATACTTATGTATGCTCCGATGCTGTGGAAAAGAATATATGCCTTAATTCCCTCCAGGTTTTCTTCTGTATAAAGCTCATTTAAACCCGTAAGCCACTCTGGCTCGCCTAGATTGATAAGTTTGGACTTTGACCAGCCATAATTCTCCATATACTCTGCAAGTGGATAATTAGGAGAAAGAGTCTTAATATCCTTCATGGTTACTGGATTAACAGCAGCAGTTACATAAGCCGGGTCACTTTTTTCCAAAACACTCTTTTCATATTCTGCCAGCTTGGCCTCGAAATCATACATATCCTGCAAAACTTTGTCTATCTCAGTTTCGGACAATCCAACTCTGCCAAGCATATAGTAAGCTGTTTCTTTGTTTGCCTTTTGCGTACGTTTTCCATTTTCTGTAAGCTCTTTGTATTCAGCAGAATCCTGCAGTGATAGTTCTGTAGGAGATATCTGAACCTCGTAAAGAGTGGAGTTCTCTCTATTCAGCGAAAGACCTACTCTCGCCAGGCTTACTCCCCATGTGAAGTTTTCTTCTGAAACCAAAAGTTTTGACATTTCATCGAGGGATGAAATATTTCTTACCTTTTGTGCATATGGGAGAATTGGGTCGATACCTGTTTCATCTCGTCCTTCCCAGTCCAGCCATAGTTCGTAGTAATTCTGGATCTTTTCTGCATCTTCACCTGTAAGACTTGTGTCTGTAAGCATATCCAGACATCTATCTTTTACAATGTCGGCAGCATCAAGGAGCGGCAATTCGGTTGGATATCCGGGGCGCAACTTAGCATTCATCAACCAGTCATGATTCACATTAAGGTAAAAATCATCCTTAAGATCAGCATTAACATCTTCTGTAACCATACCGATGATTGTTGAGTTGATCCATGGGGTCATAACCGATGAATCCATTGGATGTCCAGAAGTATCACCTGTCTCTGATTCCTGAGTATTCTCCTCTGCTTCAGATGTTACCTCCAAAGAAGCTGCTTCAGCTTCATCCTTCGTTTCAGCTGTAGGCAGCTCCAAAGCAGCATCGCTTTGTACATCGCCGCCTCCTGCAGTTTCAGTGTTTGCCTTTCCGCAACCTGTGACAGTTGCAGATATAAGAGCAATTGACATAATAACCGATAGAAACTTCTTGTTTA
>JAFYHY010000101.1 GCA_017538895.1 Aeriscardovia sp.
CAATTAGACAAATGGGAACTACAGTGTGATTTCTTTTAGAAGATTTAGATGAAATCACAAGTAAAATTTGTATTTAGAGGAGTGGAATAAAATGAAATGTGAAAAATGTGGATCTATAAATGTTATTGAAGGTAAACTTTCTACTGGGACAGGTGGATTAGTATTTACAACTGATAAATCTCAAAAAAAGCTTCCCTTTACAAAAAACTTTTCAACATTAGTTGCTAATGGATGTAAAGACTGTGGAGCTATATTTGACATATGTTTGGAAAATCCACAAGCAATAATAGAAGATTGATAAATTCAGTTTGTCGGGATAAGGGCATAGCCTTTTATTTTTTATATAATGCAGTAAAAGGTTGAGAGGTAGAAGCGAAGGATGCGAATGTTGTTTTGAAGAGGAGGTTGCTATGATTATTCAGAATATTGATAAAGGCAGGTCATTTGATTGGGGTAAAACATCGGAAGATTATGCGAAGTATAGGGATATCTATCCGCAGGAGTTTTATGACTACATTTTGCAACTGGGACTGTGCAAGGATGGACAGTCGGTCCTTGATATAGGAACTGGTACCGGTGTTCTTCCGAGAAATATGTATAAGTATGGCGCAAAATGGGCTGGAACTGATATTGCTGAAAACCAGATTCTGCAGGCAAAAGAGTTGTCAAAGGAAGCTGATATGGACATAGATTTCTTTACATCAAAAGCGGAAGATGTCTCGTTTCCGGATAATACTTTTGATGTAATTACTGCATGTCAGTGCATTTGGTACTTTGACCATGAAATAACGGCGCCCGGTTTTGCAAGAATGCTAAAATCGGATGGCAAGTTTTTAATCCTTTATATGGGATGGCTTCCATACGAAGATCATATAGCGGGTAAAAGTGAAGAAATCATTTTAAAGCACAATCCAAACTGGACTGCTCATGGTGACACTGTTCATCCAGTCTGGGTGCCTGAGCAATACTTGAGACATTTTGAATTATTATCACAAGAACAGTTTAGAGTTGATATTCCATTTACAAGATGCGGATGGCATGGGAGAATGAGGGCCTGCAGAGGTGTGGGCGCATCAATGTCCAATGAGCAGCTTGCCGCATGGGATAAAGAACACATGGAGATGCTGGAAAAAGAAGCGTCTGAGAGTTTTATTGTAAAACACTATATATCAATCGCGGAATTGCAGGTGAAAAAAGAATAATGTGCTTGATGAGCCAAGTACGGGCCTTCATGCAAAGGATATTGAGAAGTTATCTCGAAATATTAATGAGTATGATAAATCGGATTTTGTGGAGGTTGCGATGAAGAATTATACACAGGTATATGTTAAAAACAGTTTTGAAGCAGCAAAAACATACTGCAAAGCCTTTGGAGCAGAAATAACCCGGGAATTTAAAAACGAAGATAACACTGCTTATGAGCACTGTGAGCTATCTGTAAACGGGGAAGGTTTTTTGGCATTAGCAGAAGCAAAAAATCCCTGTGATATAGATGTAGTACACAAATACAAGTGGGAAAC
>JAFYHY010000102.1 GCA_017538895.1 Aeriscardovia sp.
ATGGGATGAACTCTCTATCTCATACAGAGTCTGTGAATGTGGCTGTGAGGTCTATTATGTGCATGATGAAGGCGACTTCTTCCCTGAAGAGGTAGCAGTCAGTTCCAGCGGTGAACCATTCGAGGATGCTTGTGATGACATCTACACCACCCTCAAAGATGCTATCAATGATTGGTGTGAGAAGATGAACATCGAGCAAGGTGAACGAACTGACGAGGAAATGATGAACTTCATCAATGAGTATGAGTATGACGATGATGACACCTACTTCTACATCCGTCAATTTACCTTTGAATAACTAACCTGCGGTGGTATGCGGTCGTTACTGATGGCATACCATCGCATAATACATACAACTATGTACACAGACGAAGATAACAGCACCGATTTGATTGGAGCGTTTTGTGAACTCCTATTCCCAAGGAAAGGTCACAGCAACGGCATCATCGTTGATGACTATGGTACTGAATGGCTTGTTCAGTTGACCAACGGCAAAGAAGTCCCTGTTTATAAAGACGAAGTTTTCATTGTATAGATTTTTGAGAGTCCATCTGTCGCATTTGACATTTGGGCTCTCTTTCTTTTGGACGGCAAAAACTGTTGTAGTTCCACATGTGGTTTGGAGAGCAATTCTGCAAATGATGATTCGATGATGATTTCAATCACCATCAAATCATCATAAAAATGACTCATTTAAGCCAGCTTTTCTACCAAAGAAGCTGTTCAAGTTACCCTTATAAGCTTATTTTGGGAATATGATGATTTCGTGATGATTTCAATCACCATCAAATCATTAGTTCTAATATCAGGCTTGACGTACAAATCTACCACATTCTTTCGTTGATGTAGTAGATTTGTACAAGAACCTTTATATGTTGAGTGTTTTCGGTGCAATGCTATCAACCATTGAATTTAGATTCCACCCACAATACTCAATAAACCTCTTATAATCCGTTTGGGAAGAAAACCGTCATTTTCATATTAGATTCGTTCTCTTGTAAAGGAAAGGCTTACTTGACCTTCTTCTTCGAGTTCATTCTTTTCCTCTTTCCTTTCCTGCAAGAGATCTCATGCAGCTGTCTTACAGACCGCGTTGCTGAACATCCTAATCGCTTTTCCCCTATCTTCTGTTGTAACCTACCACTGCATTGCCTCTTTAGCATGTCAATGGACATCCTTCGTTTACCATACTTCCTGATGAATATGGATGATACGCTACATCTTCGCATTGTCCTTCTCCGTCTGATAACCAAGACGTGCCCCCAATGAGCAGTTGACTGTCGAGCATCCTCCTTATCGTATCTGTCACTGAATTGTTCTTATTCCGACTTCCTCATTTATGCCTTTTCCGGGCGAAGCGAGTACACTTACTTTTTCCGTCGCAAAGTTAGTGCAAGCCGTATTCTGCAAGTACCAGGTGCCTTATTCCTCGGATTTTTTCAAAAACTTTTTGCCGTCTGTGCCAGCCAATAAAAACTTTTCCAGGCCCAAGGGTGAAATAATTCGGTAATTCCTTGCATTCCCATACTTCCCTTGCCAACTCTTAAAGCAACGTAAAAAATAAATGTTTCACTTCTAAAAATTCAAAAAAATGAAAAAGATCGAGAACAATTTCGCAGTAACAGGTTTCGTAGGTAAGGATGCAGAAATCCGTCAGTTCACAACCGCTTCAGTAGCACGTTTCTCATTGGCCATCGGCCGTAGCGAGAAGAACGGCGAAGAGAACAATCGCGTATCGGCTTTCATCAATGTGGAAGCATGGCGCAAGAACGAGAACGCCGATTCATTCGACAAGCTCACCAAGGGTTCAATGCTCACCGTGGAGGGTTACTTCAAGCCCGAAGAGTGGAGCGATCAGGAAGGTGTCAAGCACAACCGAGTTCTGCTGGTAGCCACCAAGTTCTATGAGACTCCTGACAAGGAGGAAGCTCCGAAGGAGGAGGAAAAGAAATCTAAGAAGAAGGC
>JAFYHY010000103.1 GCA_017538895.1 Aeriscardovia sp.
GACAAATCGAAATTTGTAGGTGAAAAGAATGGGGAATTGTGATTGGTGCAACCTGTCTGAAGAAGAAAAACAGTTTCAGTTATACGAAAGTAAATCGTGGTCTGTTTTCCTTTCAGATGAACAGGATTATATTGGACGATGTATTTTGGTCTTGAAGCGTCACTGCGGTTCAATGTCAGAGCTGACAGACGATGAATGGGAAGAGCTTCGCAATCTGGTTTGTAAAGTGGAGGCGTGTTTAAAGACTGTTTTAGGCGCAACTCTATGTAATTGGAGTTGCTTGATGAATAATTTCTATAAAGAGGCAGCACCGAATCCTCACATTCATATTCATGTAAGGCCAAGATATGATAAGCCCGTAATGCTAAACGAGAGCATTTATACTGATAGCGAGTTTGGACATCATTATGCGTTGAAAAAGAGCGGGGAAATACCTGCTAAAGATAAGGAAGAAGTATTTATTCGACTAAAAGAATGGCTGAATCGCTAAATTCAAATTCGCGGGGATGAACGATAGAGCGTTATCCCAGAAGTTAATTTAGTAGGAAACTTCCAGTTTTCTTAAAAAGGGGTTATTATGTATTTTCGATTAAATAATATAGAATATCAAGTTGAATCTTGTAGTGTTAGGTTTGATATAATTCCGCATAATCAGAATTTGAAGATGTATATAGATATAGATGCTAAAACGGATAACGATTCGATCGATTCCGAACTTTGTGAAATTCATTTATATCATAACAATGGTTTCGAGATAGGCGGAAAATCTCTTAGAAACTTAACAGGAAAAAAATTCGAGTGGACAAAAGCAACGAACCGCATGGGCGAAGAAGCGGGAACTCTGTATGTTTTAGAGCATGAAGAAGTGACTAGTGGTGTTATTGAAATCCTTGGTATAAATAAAGAAACTATCTGTATTAAATGGACTGGTCTTGCAAATATTTACTGGAATGATGAGTTCGGAGAAAATGTTCCATTTGAAACTGAGATTGAAACTAAAATTCCGGAAATTCCTAAGTTCAAAGTGATAAATGGGATGGAAACAACCAAGGCTAAGTTGGATAAGAATACTGAACTTGAACTTTTAAATTTTGATGAAATATTAAAAGAATGTAATCGCTGTCGTGTGATGTGGCAGAACAATGATAGAGATGCCTGGGAAAAGTACGATGCTATACTTAATTTGAAAATAATTTATAAAGGTGTTGAGTATAATGGACAGGCAATCTATAAGGGAAGTGCGACACAATGCAATATGGTTCTTGATGATAATTGCCCTGTAAAGATAAAGATTACTAAAACAACGATTGATACGACATTCGGAAAGTATAATTTCTATGTTGTTTGTGAATAACTTGAAAAATTTTGGTTTTACTCACTAACGAAAGCGAATTATATTTGAATTAAAACGACTACGAGGTTGATATGGAATTAAAGAGATTATCACATAACTTAACAGTGTGTAAAGTCAATAGTATAAAAGACATTTGCTTTGATACAGAGTTTTTCTTTATAGGAAAGACTGATGAAGAAATCTCACTTGTTTGCAAAACAGAAGATACACCTGCAGGTACTATCGAGCGCGAGGATGGATGGAACGGATTTCGGATTCAGGGAATACTTGATTTTTCACTGATCGGGATACTGTCTAAACTGTCAACCATCCTTGCAGAAAATGAAATAGGTATTTTTGCTGTCTCGACATACAATACGGACTATATACTTGTTAAGTCAGAGAATTTTGAAAAAGCAATGAGTGTTTTGGA
>JAFYHY010000104.1 GCA_017538895.1 Aeriscardovia sp.
AACTATGTGGTGCGGACTGCTTTCGACGACGACGGAAATGTCTATGTTTTTGGCAGTTTCGGCGGAAACGCAACACTTTACGACCAAATCGGGGACAGTCATTTTTCCAACAATGCTATGGTGGTGTCGGCCAACACTCAAGGAATTGTCCTGATCAAGTTTGATTCTTTAGGAAATTATTTGTGGAGCAGAATCGTCAAAACGCTTAGAAATGAGACTTGCAGACCGTACGATATGGTTTTGCGTGACAATCACATTCTTATTTCAGGGGAATATGGATTTTATAATACAATGAATGAGAAATTAGTGTTTTTAGACACATTGATTACAGAACAAGCGGCCAACTCCTATCAAAACAATGAACATTTTCCTCCTTATACTTTCGGCAATTATAGTTTTTTTTCATATCTGGATTTAGACGGCAATGTTATAGAAAATCATTTTGTAAAGGTGTTGACTCGAGAATTATACCATGGAGAGCACGGTCAACTGCCAATTGCAGACGGTAATATTGGAATGCGCCCTGTATGTATTGATGGGTACGGGAACACGTATGTTGCTGTAAACAGATTTTACGGTGGCACCGATACACTTCCTTTTACAGTCGTGATAGATGAGGATTCTTCAAAAACATATCCTCTTTTTCTACCAGGGAATTGTGGTAACACATTTTACATAAACAACATGATGTTATACAAGTTTACACCAAATTGGGAATTGGATTGGATGAAAATTGTAGTGGTACATACGGAAGGGTTATCTCCAGCATTGCCCATAGATTCAGTTAACACATCTTATAGCCAGTATATAGGGGGAATGAGCATTGATAATGATAACAATCTGTATTTATCTGGTTATTTGTCAGATATGTGGATGTACGACACCTATAATCAGTATCCTCTTCGATTCTTTTTTGATAGTACACATTATGTGTCGGCATTCGACCATAGTTTAGCTTTTTGTTTACCTTTTATTGTTAAATATGATTCTGGTGGTCAAGTAGAATGGGCGAATCAAGTCTATGCGATAAACGATTCATCAACCACATGGTATAATAAAATTGAATGGACTAACAATCTGATCCAAGGCAACAGTGTGTATTTGTTGGGACGGACAGATGTGTCCGACATTGCTCCAAACGCAACTGTTTTTTATTATGACGAGACCAGCAACAATATGCCCATAAATCAATCCTGCACTTTTTTTGTTAGATATAACAAACAGGATGGTTCCTATGAGAATTTTGGAATTATTCCTGGAGAGAAATCCGACCTTGCGAGAGGCAAAACTACAACGCCAGCCGTAATCAATAACCATTTTATCTGCATGGTTAATGACTACTACCGTAACTATCGTCTATTATGCCAATTTGACATTTTCGGCAATTTCTGGAAAGCTGACACTGTTTATCATTCGTATGATATCATTAGTGGTGAATCATCGACAATAATAAATGATAGAGGAAATATATTATGCAGCTTTGCATGTGGTCAAGACCCTATCTTCGGCCACGACCTCACCCTCAA
>JAFYHY010000105.1 GCA_017538895.1 Aeriscardovia sp.
TATCACGTCAGATTCTATATTGTCACAACAAGGACTTGCAGATGCTTCAATAATCGCCAACGAAAATGGTTTTTTATTAACCTCCTTCAGCACCGCTTCTCCATCTGTAAGTTTTAGTGATAATGTCTCTGTCAATTGTCCTTCCGGGCAATCCAGCGCCGTTTTCGCCCTCTACCACAACCCCGAGTTTACCACGCCCTTCGTCCCCGACGACTCTGTGGGCATCGAGGATTACCTTGACAGGCGCGAGTGCGACATTTACATTTCTCCCAACCCCACGAGCGGTCCGACTTCTGTGCACGGTTATATGTACGGTTACCAGAGCATAGAACTCTATGACCTCCAAGGCCGCAAACTCGCCGACCTGGTGGAGGCATGGCAACCCTCCAATGCCTCCACGATGCAGCCCATACCGGCGTTTGACCTCTCCCCGTATCCCGCTGGCACATACCTCGTGAAGATCAACTTCAACCGAGGGGTGAGCGTGGTGAGGAAGGTGGTGAAGAGTTAGGAGTTAGAAGTTAGAAGTTAGTAGTTGGGGCGACAGTCAACGGTCATTGGTCAGTTTTGTTTTGCAAAACGCATCAAAAATTCTCCAGAATATCAAATACTTACAAACAAACCACAATAAATTCATTTCAAAAATAGAGACCAAAATGATTTGAGTATGGACAATATCAAGAAAATCATATCAGCAGGACTGATTGTGCTGGCTTTGAACGGGGTAGCACCTGCGCAGACGGACAGCACGGGGTTTTATAAGTTCAGTGCTGGGTTAAGCCTCAACACATTCGGAGGAGGGCCTTCCATCAAATACAGCATCTCAAAAAATTGCGTTTTCCAAACCGATTTTTCAGGGAGATTTTTTATTAACAAATACTCTCCGGAGAATAGTTTTGTGCTGTATGTATGTGAACTCGCTCAAAACTTTTTGTATCAACGTCAATTTGCCGAAAAAAACGGGGTGCTTTATTATTACATGGTCGGAGCCGGCGTGTCGGGAGGTGTTTCAATACTTCGGCCAACGCTATGGAAACTTGGGGCTTATCCTGTTTTGGGAGTGGAGTTTGTTTTGAAAAAGCCTAAACTCTCTTTTCAAATAGACCTCAGGGCAGGTTATTGTTCCCTTCTGAAATCAGCAAATGCAAAGCCGCCTCGAACTAGTTTGGATAACAATCCGTTATGGCTGTTCTGTTATACGGGTATGCCGAATGCCTATCCTTATCACGGATATGATATCTCTCTGAATTTCGCGGTCAGGTTTTGCATGATAAAATAGATTTTTGTCGAAACAGTTGTTCTTATGTAAAGTCCGTCGCCATCACCGACATGCAGACGAAGGCGGGGATGGTGGACAGGAAGTTTGTGGTGAAACAGTGAGGAGTTAGTTACCTTGTCACCTTCCTCAACTGCTAACTACTAACTGCTCACTGCTAACTATTGCCTGTTGCCTATTGCCTGTTGCCTATTGCCTATTGCCTTAAAATTAAAACCCTTAAAACCCCAACAATATGAAAAAGACACAAATCACCCTGGCTCTCTTCGCCACCCTTTTCTCCTTCCTCACCGCCTCCGCCCAAGGCGAGTGGAAGTGGGCGAACTATTGGACGGGCAACGACGACCCGCTGAACAGCACGAACCCATACAACTATGTGGTGCGGACTGCTTTCGACGACGACGGAAATGTCTATGTTTTTGGCAGTTTCGGCGGAAACGCAACACTTTACGACCAAATCGGGGACAGTCATTTTTCCAACAATGCTATGGTGGTGTCGGCCAACACTCAA
>JAFYHY010000106.1 GCA_017538895.1 Aeriscardovia sp.
TGTTTTTCTGTCACGGACATTAATGTAAGAATGTATAAAAGAAAACGTTTTCCATACTTATATTATATCGCATGCGATTTATTTGTTATTTTTGAATTATTAAAAAACATGATGTATAATAACTTTACAAAGAAATAACAAGAGTAGCATAATTTTAATGTAAACTAGTACAAAATTAATACAAAAAAATAAGGAGTGTTTAACATGAAAAAAGAAAGTTTAATGATTAACAAAATTAAAAGGTCAACCATGTACAACAAAATCAAAACAAGTTTAAAATTACAATTAGAAGTAGAGAACGACGTTCTCTTAGATTTAATTGACGACTACATGAGTTTTTACATCACTAAAACCCTTTTAATTATGGATATTGAAGAAAGAGGCGTACAAACAATAACATACAACAGCAGAGGCGACGAAATTTATAAGAAAAACGACAGCATAACCGAACTAACAAAGGTTAATACTCAAATGTTGAAAATACTAGCACAATTAAATATAAAAAATGAGATAAAAGAGGATAGTTTATATGATGAATTATAAAATGACGGGTTGTAAGTACATAGATGAATATATAAAACTTGTACAAAAACAAGATGTACCCTATTCAAAATGGATATATAAACTAATAGACCTAGTATGTGAAATATTTGAGAATGAGCAACTACAATGGAATGATAAAGAAATTGAAAAATACATGAGTTATCAAAAATACTTTGATTATAACTTATTCGAGTGGGAAAAATTTTTATTTGTGTTACATAATTGCATACGTGACGAAGATAATTTACTTAGATTTCCCGAGATTTTTATATATGTAGGACGTGGAAGTGGTAAAAATGGTTATTTGTCTTTTGAGGATTTTTGCCTATTAACACCTACTAACCCCGTAAATAATTATAGCTTGGATATCTGTGCAAATAGTGAAGAACAAGCAATGACTAGTTTTATTGATATCAAGAATATATTAGATAATGATAAAGAACGGTTTAAAAGGTTTTTCAAGTGGAATAAAACAGAAATAAAATGCTTAAAAAATAATAATGTGCTTAAATATAGAACATCAAATGCAAAAACTAAAGATGGTCTTAGGACTGGTAAGTTAGACCTTGACGAGTGTTTTACTAAAGACACGGAAATTCTAACCGAAAAAGGCTTTGTGAAATTTGAAGATTTAAAAGACGAAAATGTAGCACAATGGGATAACGGACTTATAAGCTTTGTAAAACCTACTAGAAAAATAAAAAGATTAAGTAATGAAATAGTGTTAAATTATCTAGGTAATGATAAATATTTAAGAACTACAAAAAATCATAATATTGTTTATAGAAATATGAACACAAATGAAGTATATACTAAATTAGCTATCGAAAAGGCTAGAAATAAAGACCATGTTGTTCTACAAGGTGAATTAAAAAACGAAAATAAACAATTGACTAATGAAGAACGATTAATTATTTGCGCACAAGCCGACGGAACTATACATACTAATAAAGACCAAAAAGATAAACAAACTAGGTATTTAATAGCTTTTTCAAAAGATAGAAAAATTAAAAGATTTTTAGATTTAAAACCTAATAATTTATCACTATTAAAACCAAATAACATAAAACAACGTTTTACATTTACATTAAATACACCATACGCAAAACAATTATATAAATGTTTTGATATTATAGACTTTGATAAAAACAAAGCTATTCAATTTATAGATGAAGTTTGTAATTGGGACGGTCATGTAGTAAGTGATAATATATTATATTATTCAAGTACAGATAAAAAGAATGTGGATTTTGTCAATGCTATTGCAGTATTAGGTGGATATAATACTTATCAATCTAAACAAGTTGACAATAGAAAAGATAGTTACAAAGATGTTCATAGGTTATTTATTAGAAAAAAAGCGACATTACAATCATCTACTTTTAATTCTAGGAAAACAGTAGAGCAATATAACGATTTTGTATATTGTGTAGAAGTACCATCACATAAAATTGTTATACGTTCACAAGGTAAAGTATTAGTATGTGGTAATTGTCACGCTTATGAAAACTATGACATGCTTGACGTTATGAAAACGGGACTTGGTAAAGTAAAAGATAGTAGAATAACTTATATATCAACAAATGGCTTCACCCGTGACGGTGTTCTCGATGATTTATTAAAGAAATCTTATAATATATTGAATAAAGAAGCTAAAGACTATGGTTTTTTACCATTTTTGTGTTGTTTAGAGGACGAAACAGAGGTAAAAGACCATAAAAATTGGCACAAAGCTAACCCATCTTTAAGGTATCTTAAAACATTACAAAAGGAAATAGAGCGAGAATATCAAGACTATTTAATAGACGAATTTAAAAATTTATCATTTATGACTAAGAGAATGAATTATTTTAAACAAGCACAAGAACATCTTGTAGCAACTTGGGAAGATATTTTACAAACAAACAAGCCAAACGAACTACAAGACGGTCAAAATGTAATACTAGGAATAGATTTTAGTAAAACAACAGACTTTGTAGGAACTTTTATACTTGGAAAATGTAAAGATGACTATATAGGTAAACAATTTTCTTTTTTCTGTGATGAGAGCAAAGACAAAGCACGAATTAACGCACCTTTAGAGCAATTCGAGAAAAAAGGACAAATGACAATTGTAAAAGATGTAGAAATACCTGTCGATATTGTTATGGAGTACGTTAGAAAAGTACAAAGTAAGTATAATATATTAATGTTGGTAGTAGATAATTATAGATATAGCTTTTTAAGTAGTAAACTAAAAGAATTAGGTTTTACCAAAGAAAACAATAATTTAAAAATGACTCGACCTAGTGATATAATGGGAGTGACACAAAAGGTTAATAGTGTGTTTATTAATCACAAATTGAGTGTCGGCGACGATAACTTATTTAGATGGTTTGTAAATAACACTAAACTAGTACCATGTAAAAATAATAACTATAATTATGAAAAGATTGAGCCAAAAAGCAGAAAAAACGACGGTTTTATGGCTTTTGTAAACTGTATGGTATGTAGTGACCTTTTAGAAGAAAATCAACTAGAATTTTTTAAACCAATTTGTTTATAAATGAAATGAGGTGAAAAAGTGGGATTGTTTAACTTTTTAGGCGAGAAATTACAAAATACAGAATTTAAAAAACATTCTATTACAGTAACAAGTGACATTGTAGATAATATATTAATACGTGAAATGGCTATTTATATAGCTACGTCGTTTATATCTGACACAATCGCAAAATGTGAGTGTAAAGTATATGAGAATGGCGAAGAAGTACAAAACGAATTGTATTATAAATTAAATATTTCACCTAATACAAATCAAAATAGTACGCAATTCTTTACAAAGTTAGTTACTAACCTTTTAACAAAAGGTACATGTGTAGTAATACCATATAGAAATGATTTTTATTGTTGTGATGGTTACAGTAAGGAAGAAAACGTCTTTAAGGACGATATTTTTAGTTGTTTTTCTGTAGGTAATCAAACGTTAAATAAAAATATAAAGGCTAGTGATTTATTATACTTCACTATGTCAGACAAAAACCCTAAAAGTTTAATAGATGGCTTATATGAACAGTATTCGAGGCTAGTAGCTTATTCAATCCAAGATTATATTGACACAAACAGTATAAAGTATAAATTTGAGTTAGATAATTATGCGAGTGGCTCTCGAGAGTTTCAAGAAAAACTTAACGAAATGTTACAGCATGACATTAAAAAGTATATACAAAGTGATGTAGGTATTTTACCAATATACAAAGGTACAAACTTGACAAGGTTAGAAAATACACACAATGGAAGCGATAACAAAATAAGTAATATACTTAATTTACGTAAAGAAATTTTTAGCATGATTGCACAGACCTACAAAATACCTATTGAATTATTACTAAATGAAAAAACTGATAATATTAATGAGTTGATAAAGTTATACATAACTTTTTGCATTAACCCAATATGTAACATGATAAGCGAAGAAATAACAAGAAAAACAAATACTTACTTAAGTTGGAAAAAAGGAAACTATGTAAAAATAGACACAAGTAATATTACATACATGGATATGCTTGATGTAAGTACAGCAGTAGACAAATTAATAGCGTCGGGTGTATGTAACATAGATGAATTGAGAAGTCGATTAGGTCTGAACGCCTTAAATACCGACTTTAGTACACAATATTACATGACTAAAAATTATAGTACAATTGAGAACTTAGACAACGTAAATAATAGTTTTTAAAGAGGTGAAAAAAAATGAGTGTACAAACTTTTTTATTTAAACGTAAAGACGGAGACCAAACAAAAAGAGCACAATTAGTTGACGCTAGTGAGTTTGTAGGAAGTAACGAACAAGACACACCACCAAACGAAATTAGTTACGGTATAACACATAAACCTTTACTTAATTTTGTGGGTGAGATACTTAGCAACGGGGCAAAGCTTAAACTAGAAGATACAAACATACCAACGGGAATGGATTTTGGTGACTATCGTTGGATAAATTTTGTACAACTAGAAGGAACTGCGACAGAAAGTCAATTACATTATGACCCTTTGCACAGTGACGAGGACGAATTATATTTGCAAGGTGCACAAAAAGGATATGTATGCCTTATAGGTTATCAAATATAGGAAAGAGGTGTTAATAAATGAGTAAAACATATTATGCATACCAAAAATCAGACGACGACAAACACGCAAAACTTGTAAGCTTTGGAAGTGGTGCAAATGGTGAACAGAATTTAATTAATTTAGGTGTCCCAAACGCAGAGCCACAGACACAAAACATAAAAAAGATACTAAGAAATAAAAATTTTCCTTTATTAAATAATAATAGAATTTATGAATTGTGTTTTTCTGACGATGTAGACGACAAAACAAGAATAACACAAGATATAACTGACAATACAAAAGGTTTTTTGAATTGTGATAGATGGAATACAGGCGACGGTGCTTACTGCAAGAATTCAGACGACGAGGCGGTTAAGATGTTCTATCAATTCGAATTAATTTTTGATGATTCTTTGACAGAAGAACAAAAAGACGCAATTGTAACTGCACAGTTAAACGGCACGGCAACAAACGGAACAAATAAAGTAAATGAAAGCAATACATTGACGATAAATGGAAAAGAAAACGAGTCAGACGAAGAGCTTACAAGTACAACATTTAGTTTATATTATAAAAAACATAATGGTAAAAGATATCTTTTTACTAAAACAAGTAATCTAGCTAGATTTTCAAGTATTAGTTCAATGATATTTAATACAAAATTATATACAATATTAAATGATGTTAGTATAACAGAAATAATTATTAGAGGTTACGAAGATAACAACACTTGTATAGCAGACCCAAGCACAGCACCAGCTATTAATTGGGCTTATGTACCTTGTGTATTGAAAGTAAATGATGATTTATCAAATGTATTTTTAAGTACTTATTGTTTTTCTGTTGGTGACAGTAACGAACTAATTTTACATAAAACTTTTATTGACTTTGGTGCAGATGTAAACGCACAATTATTATTAGACGAATACGACAATCCTATTTCACATATAGATTTAACTTATGTGCTATGTGATAACTACAATTAAAACAAGGGGGTTATAAAATTATGAGTGATAAATATTATAGTTATGTAAAAGATACTAGTAAAAACCCATATAGAGCGACAATAGATGAAGTTGTAGCAGAAAACTTTGACACAAGTGATTATATATATAATCGTGGTGCTATAACAAGCCATTTAATACAACCTATAGATGATTTATTTGTGCTTACAATACCACAAAACACACTAAAAAACGCAAATGAAAACGTATATGTAAATGAGTTGGAAATTACACAAAATGACAAGTATGTAAGATTAAGTGATGAAAATTCAGAAGTATATGACATTGTAATGGCAATACCACATAAAATTAATATAAAAATACAATCTAGTGTTCCTTTAAGTGATAGTTGGGTTAGTGCACGTATAACAGTTACGAACAGTAATAGTGTAGTAAATGATGTACAATATAATACACAACAAATAGCACTTACATTAACAGAGCAAGACGAAAACTCTTACACATATACTGCAACAATAAATGGTATTTGCAGTTTACATGAATTTAAGTTGACTTTGGATGGTGAATACGCAACAAATTTTGAAAGTGCAACATTAACAATTACTAATGCTAAAATGAATACTATACGATTACCATTATCAAGTGACTTTACAATAGAGCCAATAGATTATTATTATAATGGTGAATGTTTAAGCATAACAAGTAATTTAAATACATTAGTATCATTTGATCAAACTACTAATGAATTAACAATATTGCATAATGCTACAAACTTTACAACATACAATAAAGAGCGTAAAATAGTATTCAGAAACTTACCAAAATAGAAACGAGGTGTAATATAATGAAAACTAAAAGATTTTATAACATAGTAAAACAACCTAATAATTCACTTGATATCGATATATATGGAGATATCGGGGGGTGGTATTATGAAAATACTATAGAGAGTTTGTCCGAACAGATTAAGAACATGACAGACATAAACGAAATAAATGTTTATATCAATTCTTATGGTGGCGAACTTTCAGAGGGTTTGGCTATATATAACGCATTGAAACAACACAAAGCAACTGTAAACACTTATGTAATGGGGTTTGCTTGTAGTAGTGCTAGTTTAATCTTTATGAGTGGCGATAATCGTTATATTAGTAAATCTAGTATGTTAATGATACATAATGCTATATGTTCATGTTATGGAAATAGTGACGATATGCGAGCAATGGCAGAAACACTTGATAAAATGAATGGGGCAATAAGAAACGTTTATGCCGATAGTATTAATCTAAGCATGGACGACTTAAAATCTTTACTAGACAAGGAAACATTTTTAAATTATGAGGAATGTGTAAATTATGGTTTTGCAACTGATACTTTCAACGATGAAGAAGAAGAAAAGGCTTTTTCTAATAGTGCTCTTGATAGAATTATCAATACTTTACATGAAAAGTTTACAAGTAAGGTAAACACTAGTAAAATAGTAAATGTAAACAACGCAGAAGAAGAAAAAGAAGAAGAAAAGGAAGAAACCGAAGAAGAAACAGACACAGAAA
>JAFYHY010000107.1 GCA_017538895.1 Aeriscardovia sp.
GTTGCGATGGCAACAGCTGCAATGCATGACAGCATAATTACTTTTTTCTTCATAAATAAATTGTTTAAAGTGTTAATAATATACAAGGCATACGCCCTTGTTCTATTTATCGTTGTTTAGACTGTACATCCAAATTGCCTCTTCTCCTGATTCCAGATCATTGTCGAATAGATACAGAGTATTGTTGTCATCAGAGACTTTTATAAAATCACCAGATTTGTCAAGTATCAAGGTCTTTTCCAATGTTCCATTCCAATCGTAAACCTCAATGGTATTTCCGGAACGATGAAATGCATTATTCTCAAGTTTCTCTTTATATAGAAAAACATATATATTTTTGAGGGTAACATCTATTGCTAACCCATTGCCACTTCTACTGTTAATTCGATAATTCCCATCATCTTTACACTTGTAGTCGGGGAAAACAGAATACAGTTCCTTCAATATTTTTATGGCTTTCCCTTCTATGGTGAAAATAAATGCGAATCTTTCTTCTCCACACATATAAAGAAAGCGATTATTACGATTTTCGAAAATTTGACAATTGTTCGTATAGATAGAGTGTTTAGCAAGGCTGTCCCCCTGAACGCCGTCAGACGGCCAATAGTCCAATGGCGTTAGAGTTTGGTTCTTGTAATCAACCACAGACATGATATGCCCAATGGCATTATATGGCGCACCTAGCACTAAGATTGTAGAATCGGATAAAGATACAAACGTTTGACAAACACATCTAAAAGGAGGAAGAGCTGTTATGGGATGCTTTTCCCACTTCTCAGAGTCTTTGATAGAATCAATACTATTCGTATTTGTTATATGTGTTATTGACAACAGGTTATTCCCATACATGGGGTAGTCCAATATGTATAGCGAAGAATTCTTTCCTTTAGCAATAGCGATATTGTGAAACTCGTCATTCCCATTTCCAACGTTAAAGACTTTCTGTGAGCCTGTCAAATAGCCATTGGTGAGTGTGCTAATAACGCATTTTTCCGTTGTTGAATTGGAACTTGAGAATAATAGACTATCACATAAAAGTATGGGGTATGATCCATAATAGGCAGAATCAACCTTGACACGAGTTCCCTGAAGTTCGACCTCGTTATCCCTGTTATGACTATTTGTACACGAACAGACAGCCAATCCCAATAACAGTATTGAATATAATTTGATTTGCATATTGATTCTTTTAATAGAGACGTAGAAGTCACACACTTAGATTCTAACTAGATGTATAAAATCTACGTCTCCTGATTGATTGTACTAATTAGATGTTTCTATGGCCACTTACCGCCATCGTGCCAGAACCACTTCCACTTACGAAATTAGCATAGCATGTACTGCTAGCTATTGCACATGGAAGGTAGACGGTTGGTCGTACATCACCCTGGCTTAATGCCTCTACATTCTGGTTCAGTAAACCATTCTCGTATGCATTTGACTGGAAAGCCTTTGTGCCAACGAATGTTGCGATGGCAACAGCTGCAATGCATGACAGCATAATTACTTTTTTCTTCATAAATAAATTGTTTAAAGTGTTAATAATA
>JAFYHY010000108.1 GCA_017538895.1 Aeriscardovia sp.
AATCCCTCATCGCCCACTTTTCATTTTTCTATTATTTCTTACCTAGTATTTCCCGTGATTACTTTTAATTATCGTTTCTATTTGTCGATTTAAGATGCGTGTTTCTTGAGAAAAGCCTAAAAATAAGGGGAATCGATATCGTATCGATTCCCCATTTCTCTCATTCTTACGAAAGTATTAATCACTGTTTTCCAATATGATGTTGGTGTCCAGCACCAAATGGTATCAGTCTGATTGCGTTCCAATTATTATTCAAACTAACTGGTTTTGCTAGAGTTAATCCTGCATTCTTTGCCGCATTTTGAATAACTACTGGGCTTGCAGCACCTTCACGTCCTGGCTTTAAATTAAAAATCCAGAACGGTGCTGATGGCTCTAATGCTGCTTCAGCATCGACAATGTCATCTGTTAATGCGTCCTCGTCATCACCATCACGCCACCATAGAATCGATCCATCAACCGCACCATCATAATCTTCATCAACAAGATCCTGACATGTTGTTGCACAAATCGCTTCTCGAATACTCTCATCTACATCATCATCCCAAAACCATTCTTGGATGATATCATCTTTCATAAAACCAAGCTCAGAAGCTTGTACGGAAGTCGTGTTAACCACGTGGAAAGTATACCAGTTCGCTAAGAAAAAAGTAATATCACCCTACAGAACAGGTTGGAAGCGTATTCCCCTGTCCTTTTCCAATCATCATGACTGCATGATATGCCTCATCTAAAGTGGAAACTCGAACAACATGAAGTCCAGATGGGATATGTCCGACAACATCAGCACAATTACCTGCTGGAGCTAAGAACCATGATGCTCCATCGTCACGAGCGCCGATCATTTTCATGCATATGCCGCCAATTTTTCCAATAGTTCCAGTATTAGATATGGTTCCAGTACCAGCTATGGTCTGGTTACCAGCAAGGGTTCCTGTTGTTAATTTATCTATTGTTCCAAGGGTAAACATCATTCCAGCGCTAGGGCCTCCTACATCACCAGCACCCATAGTGATAGACACTTTTTTTAAATTCTGTGTGGTTAAATGATGTTTTTGAATGAATTGTAATGCTTGTGATTTTGCGGTAGATTGGGCGCCGTTCATTTCTTGGTCGACGGTTTTGTCTTCTATCTCTGTTGTTGATCCGATTGGGAAAACAACTTCTCGTGGTAAGACTGAGCGTCGTGAGTTGAACCAACTGGTGAGTACTTGCCATACAGGGATTGGGTATCCTGGGGCTCCAGCAACATTCACTGTTACCATCAGAAGTTTTCCTGTTGTTGGGTGCACTGTAGCGTTAGAAATAGTGATTGCTTCTTTATGAGCAGCAATCACTTTTGTGCCATCAGTATTGAGGATTTCATTCCCTAGTACATTCATTGTTGGTCCAGGCATTTCAATGATGTAATTCGTCGGTAGGAACAGACAAGTAATGAGAATGAGGGTAAGAAGCCACCATAAGTTTTTCTTACACCACTGTTTAAACTGGTGCTTAGAATTTGGCTTTGAAGTGCCGGCTGTTCTTTTAGGAGAATCATATGGTGTTGATTCATCGTCATGGTACATCGAAGACATAATCCTTATACTAGTAGTCTAATAGGCTTTTATTCATCAGTTAGACAGGACACGATGCATGGATAGCAACGAACTCCATCAATGGATGATCAATTCTTTTGGCCCTTTACAGGGTGAAGCTACATGGAAACAGTTTGAACAGCTTCCAGACGCAATTAAGAACCAACTGTTACAACAGAGTACTGATCAGTTACCTGATCCGCAAGAAATGCATAATCTTGTATCGTCGTTTGCTGACAGTGGTTTAACTTCTCTTTTCTCTGCCGCAACTGCTAGTACGCAAGGTCCTATTAATGAATCGTTAGCACGATCTTTTGCTATACGTCAGGCACAATCTCATTCTTCTTCTATTAGTGAATTAGAAAAAGAACAATCATTACAAGCTTTACGGACAGCAAATCTGTGGTTAGATTCAGCAACAGCTTTTGATCCTGTTTCTGGCACAGCGGATATTTTAACTGGAGCAGGATGGGTCGAAAAAACCATCAGTTCTTGGATTAAACTTGCTGAACCAGTTGCTCAATCAACAACGCAAGCGTTAAGGACTGTTTTTTCTGAACGATTTGGTGGTTCAGACATGCAGGGTGAAATTACTGGGCTCTTCGCAGGACCAGTTCCGATTCCTCTTCCTGATGGTACGAAAGATCCTGCAGCTATTATGAATATCCTCGGTAGTACTAGTTTTGCTTTGCAATTAGGAAAAGCTTCCGGACATATGGCTTCTGAAGTCTTCGGTAGTTTTGATCAAGGTTTAGCGTTATCACCAAACCCATCAGGAGCTCTTGTCCCTCATAATATTGAGGAGTTTGCGAACGATCTTAAATTACCTGTAGAAGAAGTAACAGCATTTATCGCATTACGTGAAGAAGCATATGCTCGTTTGTATGCATCAGCACCATGGCTTATGCCTCAAATTACTGTGCTAATCAACAAGTATGCTCGTGGTATTTCCATTGACTTGAATGCTGTTGAAGATCAGTTACGTCAAGCAGAGTCAATGGACCCATCAGAAATTAGTGGTGCAGTTAATCTTGGCAAAGTTGGTATGCAAGAATCAGAAGAGCAGATTCAAACAAAGAAACGTTTAGAAGATATGCTTGCCTTGATTGAAGGTTGGGTTGATTGCGTGGCATGGAATGCTGGAGCAGCATTTTTGCCTCACCTATCACAATTATGTGAAATGATGCGCCGCCGTCGTGTGAGTGGTGGCCCATCCGAGCAAACATTCGCCAATCTGATCGGTCTTGAATTACGTCCACGTCACGCACGTGAAGCCTATGACATGTGGCAAAAATTAACAAGTAATGGTATTCAAGACCGTGACAATCATTGGTCTCATCCAGATCTTCTTCCAGTGTTCCCTGATCTGCAATCAGCGAGTGCCACAACACCAGAAAAATCTATTTCTTCTGCTCAAGCGGAGGAAACAACTGATTGGGATGCTGCGTTGGAACAGTTATTATCTGAAGAAGATCACGGTGATGAGAATAATCCATCTACATCTCTTCCAAATAATAAATAATGCAAAGTTATTGAAGGAAACGGGAAAGCATACGCACCCCTGATGAGTTGTTGTTTTTCTGTTGTGCGTACGATAGCTGTACTTGTTGTTTACCACGCGTCACAGCAACATAGAGAAGGCGACGCTCTTCTTCTATTTCTTCGCTTTTCATGTTTCTATAATGGAATGGGATCATATCGTCTGATACTCCACAGATAAAGACATGATCCCATTCCATTCCTTTAGCCGCATGTATTGTGGATAACGTGACGGTTGGCGTATTTAAGGAACCAATAGTACCGTCTTGTACTCTTTTTCTAATTGCTTGTGAGAAGAAGAATTTATTACCATCATCTGCATGATCTCGACGTACTGTAAATGGTATATCCGACTGGTCAAAGCATCGTCGGAATTGATGCAACTGAGCATTGAGTCGTGTGAGGACTGCTATCTCATTTGGTGAGATGCCGGAGTGTAATAGCTGTTGAATATGATGTGCGACGCCATCTGCTTCGAGAGTATCAGTACGATATGTTTGAATCGTTGGTATCGCGTATGCAGATGACGATGCAGCGATGAGATGAACATAATTTTCAGATACTGGTGATTGATCTAAAATGTAGTTCGCTAAATTAATAATATTTTGTGAGGAACGATAATCTTTTGCTAAATAAATGTCAGCGCTTAATGGTGAAAACTCAGTATTAAAATTCTTCAGATACCAATTCGTTGCTCCGGTAAACGAATAAATTGTTTGCGCTGGATCGCCAACGACACAAATATTTTTATTATATTGTCCTAACCATAGTTGTACTAAGTGATGCTGTAAAGGAGAAATATCCTGATACTCATCAATAGTGAGATGTTGTATTGTTTTTTGAATCATCGCTGCTGCTTCATGTGATGATTCTAATAAATGGCAGAGTAATAAAAGAACATCTTGAAAATCAATCTGATGATGCGATAATTTAATTTGCTCATATGCATCAATGATGCAAGCCATGTGTTTTTCTGTCATTCCTAACGGTATTGGCCGTTTTAAAACCGTACACACTTTCCCATAATCATCTGGAGAAATAAGATTCACTTTTGTCCAATTAATTTCCTCAGCAATAGAAACAGCATCATAAGAAGCAATATCATGATGAATAACTTGTTTCGCTGCTTGATAAATCAGATCAAGTGGATTCTCAAGTAATTGAGGCATTTCCGTTCCCACAAGTTCATTCCACAAACGATAAAGCTGAGAAAAAGCTAATGAATGGAATGTAGCTGACGTCACCTCTGTAATCCCTAATTGCTGAAGACGATGCCGCATTTCTAACGCAGCTTTTGTTGAGAAAGTGACAGCCACTGTCGTCTTCGGATTCCAAGCACCAGTCTCACAAGCATATGCAATCCGAGTTGTAATGGTACGGGTCTTCCCTGCTCCAGCAACAGCAGTAATGCGAACTGGCCCTTGTAAACATGTTGCTGCACGATATTGATCAGAATCTAAAGAGTCAAGTAATGAAGCAAATGTTTTTTGTGTCATAATGCCATTATTAATCTAATTTCTATTTTTTTCGTCATTTTATGTACTACTGTTTTAAGTGTGAACAATAGGAATCCTTACTTACTTGCAGCACTTGCATCAGCTGTTGCACCAAATCTCAAGATCGTCTCAGTCAGTTTAACAAATGACTTGCCACGTGTTGATGAGGGCAAGGATATTATTACCGGTATCTTGCTCTTACGAAATGGTGATGATTATAACGTTTCAATTGGTACTAGTGAGCAAGCAAACCACTTATTGCAACGACGTGCGCAAAATGTTAAAGCTTTATCATTGAATACTGAGTTAATTCACCGGTTAGGATTTCATATTGAGCAATTGTCAGTTATCGGTGATGTGAAGACAGATGAGGGCACGAAGACAGTTTTTATTACTCCTCGTCTTGAAGGTTTTCCTATTCCTTTTGAATCATTAGATACGTCGTTGTGCGCGTCAATGGGCACAGCATTGGCGAAAATTCATCGTTTAGATACTTCTCATCTTATTGAAAAGGGGTATCAGACTTTTAATGGTGATGCGATTCGTTCTGAATTATCAGTTTGGGTTGATCGTCTAATCAAACAGCATGATGTACCACATTCAATTACACGTCGATGGAAAGAAATGTTGGGCGTGGATTCCATGTGGGATTTTCATGCTTGTCTTATTCATGGTAATTTCATGGATAATGACACACTGTTCCTTGATTCTGGAGTCAGTGCTATTCGTAATTGGGAGCGTTTACAAATTAGTGATCCGGCACGTGATTTTGCCTGGCTTTATACTGATTCGATTACTGATGCGCAACGTGATGCAGTGCTCTCTGAATATGGTCATATGATGGGATCTCATATGGATTCTCGTATTGTTCCGCGTGCTCGTTTATGGCGTCAAATGGGTATTGTAACTGATTTCTTACGGTCGTTAGATTCTATGGACCAAGTGTGGATTAATCAGGCTCGTCACCGTATTGAAGCTCTCTCTTCCATATTGTCACCTGTCACAGCAGTTACTTCTAATAATTCGGTTAATGCTACTCCATCAGGACTGTATTCTGATCATAAAGTAGAGACTAATTCTACAGTTACGGTTGGTGCTCTTTTTAGTACGTCATCGCATGCTGGAAAAATACATGCAGACTCTCAAGCTCATGTGTCACATGAGGATAAAGAAGAGCCTCAGACACGAGTCATTCAACAGCATACGTCTCAAAAGACAAAAC
Organism: Aeriscardovia sp.; assembly: GCA_017538895.1. Lineage (GTDB taxonomy): Bacteria > Actinomycetota > Actinomycetes > Actinomycetales > Bifidobacteriaceae > RGIG7107. Next base: position 5,835 of record JAFYHY010000108.1, read on the forward strand.
CTGCAGTTGTTGAGGATGAGTATCCTCGTACAAAAGAGGCTCCAATAGCTTCTACGTATATTGCTACTGCGATTTCTCAACCGCAAGCAACACCACAATGCAAGCTGATTCTCAACAACCAGTACGAGAGAAAAATGACTAGCGAGCCGTCCCAGTCAGATAATCAGAAGCCTGTAGAGAAGGATCCTGAGGAATCACAAACGTCACAACCACAGCAACCGGCTAATCCTTTTGAATCTCCTGATCCGAAACTAGCTGCTGTCTTGCTACAGACTTTTGCTCGTGCAGCAATTGCTAATAAGAAAGGTATTGACCTGAAAAAACAGCAAGATACTGCTAAGCCACAAGTTCCGCAAGATGATCAAGAGACAAATGTTTTTAGTGCAAGTTCCTTTGCACAAAGCAAAGAGGATTCTCTTAATGCTTCTGTTCATCTATCCAATACGTCGTCAGTAAAAGAGCGCTTAGATCAGGCAAAGAAGCTGATGCTGAATACTCCTTCAGTATCTTCTGACGATAGCGTGGTAACATCGCAAACAACTGATATACCTACTACTATTTTTAAAAAGAATTAATTCATCTGTGAATGGAGAAAACGTGAGTACTGAGAATAAAATTAGCGTTGAGGTTGGTTTACAAAATATTTCTCATCCAATTACTTTTGTTTCTCTTGAAAAAGCTGAGGATCTGTCATCAGCTCTCTCTGAAGCCTCTACTAATGGAACAACTGTAACTTTTACTGATGCTCTTGGACGTCAGATTGTTATTACCGGTTCTATGATTGCGTACGCTCTTATTAGTACTCAAGAAGATTATCCTCTTGGATTCGGTGCTTTTAATAGCTGAGTTCTGTTTATCTATCTGAGAATAGGGTGGCATAGAGGTGTTCTACGCCACCCTACTTTTATTGAATAACTGGAAGATATCCACGTTCAATAATTTCTTGCACGACATCCTCAGAGGTTGTATTTTCTCCTAATTGGTTTAGTTTTCCAGATGGTCCGTGCCAATCAGATCCACCTGTTGCTAAAAGATGTAAATGTTTCGTCAACTGTAATAAGCGTTCCTGCTGTTCTATGGAATTCTCTCGATGCCATACTTCTAAGCCATCAAGACCGCATTCAGCATATCGTTGAATATCTGTATCAGTGAGAAGTTGTGTATTCCGTTCTAATGATCCCCCATGTGCAATAGCAACGACGCCCTGTGCGTCTTTAATTGCTTCAATAACTTCTTCAACTGTTGGTGAATGTACTGGTATATAAAATGGACCGTCTTTGCTTAAGGCGCCTTTAAAGGCTTCTGTACGAGTGTGATATATTCCCGCTTTGATTAATGCATCAGCAATATGAGGACGTCCTACGGTGGTTGAATCCCCTTCTTTAATTTCATTGGTGACGCTTTCCCAATCAATCGGATAATAGTGGGATAATTTGTTCACTATGGTGATTGCACGATTCAGGCGATTTTGACGTGTTCGTTGGAAAAGATCATTTAATTTTTTACCTTGTGGATTATATAACCATGCTAAAAGATGAACAGATGTTGGTTTTTTATCATCATTCCGTTGTTTTGCAGTAATTTCTGAGCCTCGAATTAGTAGGAATTGTTCCGCATGCGCAGCTACTTCCGCTTCTTCCCAGCCAGACCATGTATCGTGGTCAGTAAGTGCTACGCCAGCGAGACCTTGTTCTTTTGCTTCATGAATAAGTTGCGTTGGTGTATGTGTTCCGTCAGAAAAAATAGTATGACAGTGCATATCCCATGTATTGATCTTGGTCATACTTTTCATCGTAATCTGGAAAAGGAGAGGAAAAATACTATATGAGTGTAAAAAATATGGGTACGAAGCAAAAAGAATCTTCATGGAAACAATCATGGCGGCATCAGTCAACTGCAGTGTACTGTGTCATGCTTTTAATGTCTCTTATTGCGCTCATTGTATCTTTCTGCTTATCGTCAGATACTCTCAAGATGGCTGCAAAACCAAATATTGTGCTTCCTTGCGATATTAATGCGACGCTTTCTTGCTCAGATGTTGCAGCTAGCTGGCAAGCTGATTTTATTCATCTTTTTGGAATGCATTTTCCTAATTCGTTTTTTGGTATTTGTTTTGAAGCTGTTTTTGTGACCATTGCTGTTCTTGGTTTATCGCATAATCCATTTCCTCGATGGTTTATTATTGCTACATGGTGGGGTGGATTAGGAGCATTGTTATATTCTTACTGGTTGTTAAGCCAAGAGTTATATGTTATTAATGCTCTATGCCCATGGTGCTTAACCTTAATGTTTTCCACAACAATTCAGTTCATATCTATTACGCATGCAACTGTTGTGATTCAAGATTGTCCTCATGAGTCATCGCGCATACATCGTTTTATGACTAATTTGTATCGTCCAAATCTTGATCTTTTTATCGATGTTTTATGGATTTTATTCTTATGTGCTCTTATTTTGTTGCGTGATGGATCACGTATTTTTGCGCATTAATGTTAGTGCGTTGGATGCTGATGGTCTGACTTTGTTCGATATAAGCTCGTACGATGACCAGCGCTGGTGCTGCGATATTGTTGTTGATGATGACGTAATGCAGAGTGCGAACTAGAAAAATGATGGAGTGAAATTGGTTTTTCACGTTTAATTGCGCGAGGGAAAACCCAATCAAATTTTATTGATAGGATACGAATCGCAACAACAAGAGCTACGATAACGAGATCCAGAATGATCTCTCCAGTAAAATTAATAAAGTTATAGATATATGCTTTGCAAACAATAACGGTTAAGAGACTGGCACCGAATGCAGGCACACCATAAAGATGTCGGTCTTTAATCACCATAGGGACTTCATTAATAATGATGTCACGGCACATGCCACCACCGATACCGGTGATTAATCCGAGAAAAACAGAGGTGACTGCTGGCATATGGTAGGCCATTCCTTTGGTTGCTCCATCGACTGCGAAGAGTGCGAGTGCGAGTGCATCAAATATTGTTGTTGTCCAATATAATTTTTCAACTTCTGGGTGAAAGATAATTGCAACGAGTCCAGAAGCGAAAGCGATGCCAAGATACCAGTAATTGGATAGGTTGGCGGGGGGAAAGATCCCGATAAGAATGTCGCGAATTGTTCCTCCGCCGAGGGCAGTGAACCATGCTGCTACCATGATGGCGAAGTCATCAAATCCGTGTCTGTATGCTGCGATGCCGCCTATGGCTCCACAGAAGAAGGTTGCTAAGTATTCGACGATAGTGAAGAACCAATTGCTCTCTAGAGGAAGAGGAGCTTGTGCAGTCATAGGGGATGCTAGTGTGATGACTGGTGCAGCATGAACCATAGCTATTCCATGTGTAGAGAGTAGTTGTATAAATAAGGATTCCATGTTGCTTCCCTCTCTTCTTGAGGATTGTATTCCTGTTAGGTCATTAAGAGAAACGGTAAAGAGGTGATATAAAATTTTGATTTATTGTTTCATATCACCTCTTTTTATATTTTATTCTTTAGAAACAGTGACTATTATTTCTGGAATATCAGATACTGAAATTGTTATTTCGGTAGAGAGTGTTTCATGCGCAATGAGATCTTTAAACTGTTCTACTGCTTGGATGCCGATGGTGTCGGCTTCTGGAACAGTGATTTCTAAGTGAATGCGATCGGAAATATTGAAGTTTGTTTCTTTTCGTGCATCTTGAATGATACGAATCGTATCTCGTGCCCATCCCTCGCTGATTAAGTCATTGGTGAGTTGAAGATCAAGAAGGATGAATCCTCCTGATGTGAGGACTGTTGATGCGTATGTATCGGTGTCCGTTGTATTGGTCATGGTGACGCTACGTGATAACTCGTATTCGCCGTCTTGAAGGAGGAGATCTCCATTTGGTGTTTCAACGGTGATTGATCCATTGTCAGCGATGTGCCATGCTCCGCTCTTTGATGCGCGAATAGCGAACTGAACATTCTTTCCTAAACGTGGTCCAGCAATGCGAGCATTGATCTTGAGTTGTTGGACGAGTTCAAGACCATGTTGTTTTGCATCTTCTAATGTTGAGAATTCAATATTCTTAACATTTAGTTCTCGTTTCATGAGTGATTCGTATGGCAGGAGAACTGCAGTGTTATCAGCAACGATAGTGAGTTGTGATAATGGTTGACGGACACGAATCTTCTGTGTTTTACGTATAGATAATGCAGATGAAACAATGTCACGAATGGTTTCCATGGTGGATAGTAAGGCAGCATCGTCTCGAATAATGGCATTGAATTCAGGTTGAGTGGTGTCTGGCCAATCAGTTAAGTGAACTGATTCTCCCCCAGTAAGTCCACGCCAAATGATTTCAGATTCCATTGGTAATAATGGTGCCACTGCACGGCAGAAGACCTCTAGCACTGTATATAATGTGTCGAATGCTTTTTGATCTTCTACCCAGAAACGATCACGTGAATTACGGATATACCAATTTGTTAAGGCATCAATGAATAATGTCGCATCTCCACATGCTTCTGAAATAGCGAAATTGTCAAGGTTCTTTTGCATAGAGGCAACAGTACGATGTAACTTCGCTAGGAGATAACGGTCCATTTCTGAAAGAGTATCAATATCATGTGCAGTGAGATAGTGTGCAGTTAATCCTTCACCATGATGTGCTGCGTTCGCGTATAAAGTGAAGAAGTAGTATGAGCTCCATAATGGGAGTAATACTTGACGAACTGTATCGCGAATTGCTTTTTCAGTGACGATTAAGTTACCACCGCGGAGAATTGGTGAACTCATCAGGAACCAACGCATAGCATCGGAACCATATTTATCAAAGACACCATTAACATCTGGATAATTATGCAGATGCTTACTCATTTTTTCGCCATCAGATCCCAAAACGATTCCATGGCAAATAACATTTTTGAATGGTGCTTGACCGAATAATGCGGTGGTCATGACATCTTGAACATAGAACCATCCACGAGTCTGACCAATGTATTCTACAACAAAGTCTGCTGGGAAATGATTAGTAAACCATTCTTTATTTTCAAATGGATAATGCTTTTGTGCGAATGAAATGGATCCTGAATCAAACCACACGTCAAGAACATCAGGCACGCGTCGCATATGTGATTTTCCTGTTGGATCATCTGGATTAACACGTACGAGTTGATCAATGTATGGACGATGAAGGTTTGGTTTTCCTTGTTCGTCAAGAGGATATGTTCCAAAATCACGTTTCAGTTCTTCAAAGCTACCATACACATCAACACGTGGATATTTTGGATCGTCAGATTCCCAAACAGGGATTGGGCTTCCCCAGTAACGATTACGTGTAATAGACCAATCACGAGCACCTTCAAGCCATTTACCAAATTGTCCATCACGAACGTTGGATGGGATCCAGTTAATATTCTGGTTATCGGCAATCATTTGGTCCTTTAAAGCAGTTACTTTAACGAACCAGCTTGATACTGGTTTATAAACTAATGGAGATCCGCAACGCCAGCAATGTGGGTAACTGTGAACGTATGATTTCTCTTGAATGAGCAGAGCACGTTGTTCAGCTGGGATTTCAGCTAATGGGCCTGAACTATTACGCAGGTCTTTGATAATTGGCTTATTAGCTTCAAAGACTTGTAGTCCTTCATAATCTGGGACAAGTGCAGTGAATCGTGTGGCATCATCGGTTAAATCAATGGTATTGATGTGATGCTCTTTAAGAGTATTCATATCATCTTCACCGTATGGTGCTTGATGAACTAAACCTGTTCCTTCAGCTGTATCAACATAGTCTGCTGTATAAATGCGGTAAGCGTTCTCTCCAGGAGCTCCACCAGCTTTAGCAACAGCATCTGAAATAGAATAACGGAAAACTGGATAGTATTCCCATCCTTCCATATCAGAGCCTTTAATAGTTTGAAGTAAGCTGTAATCCTTACCTAATTCTTTGGAATATTCATTAACACGCGCGGCAGCAAACCATAGTTTCAGACCAGCGAATTGTCCTTCTTTTGGTTGGACTTCAACATAATCCATATCAGCGCCAACAACGATAGCTAAGTTGCTTGGAACTGTCCATGGCGTTGTAGTCCAGAAAACAACGTAAGAATCATCGTTCTTTAATTTAACAGCAACTGAAACGGTTTGATCCTGTTTATTCTTATAAACATCATCATCCATATGCAATTCATGATTGCTTAATGGGGTTTCATCAACTGGGCAGTATGGTAGTACGCGATATCCCCGATAAATTAATCCTTTATCATAAAGGCTTTTAAATGCCCAAATAACAGATTCCATGTAGGAGGAATCCATCGTTTTGATGCCTGTACTGAAGTCAACCCAGCGTCCTTGACGATGAACATAGTCTTGCCATTGTGTTGAATATTTCATGATAGATTGACGGCAAACATTGTTGAATTGTGCAATGCCAAGATCGTCAATCTGGTCTTTGTTTGTGAAGCCTAATTCTTTTTGTGCTTCTAGTTCAGCTGGCAAACCATGGGTATCCCAATTAAAGACACGTTCAACACGATGACCACGCATGGTTTGGTAACGTGGAATAACATCTTTTACGTATCCAGTTAGCAAATGGCCGTAATGCGGAAGACCATTTGCGAAAGGTGGACCATCAAAGAAAACGAATTCGTTATCGGCATGATCACCTGGATCACGTTGTTCAATTGATTTTTTAAATGTATCATCTTGATCCCAATAGTGAAGAACTTTTTCTTCTTCCATTGGGAATTGTGGGGTTGGGCTAATTGTTGACTCATCCCCAGCAGTAGACTTTGGATAAACCATTACTATCCTCCGTACGTGTTTGCTATTCATCGGCCTTGTTCTTCATAAGGCTGCTCACACGAGGACGACTGGTTCAGCTTTCGCTTTTCCAACCGCGGTACCACCCCGCTTACTAAGTCAAGTCTTAGTCTCTTTCGATAGGCTGTAACGGGCCAGTCCCGTCGGTTCTACTAGGAGGGAAACTCTGTTCTTCCGAAAACTCCCCGCTGATAACGGATCATTGCTTATAAGTAAAATGTACCATTTCTATGAGAACACTCATATAATGTCATCCGAAAGATAAAAACTCATCACTGACCGTAAATACTTAGCCATTATTGTTGGCGTATCATTAAAAATTTCATGCCGAGCAGTTCCAATATGATAGAAATGAAGCGGAGCATGCATACATCGTGCTTTCTGCACAAAAGCGTTTTGCGCATGATTACTTACCCAAATATCATCACCAGCTTGGAATACTAATGTCGGTGTTTTGATATGGCTGATATTTTTCCATTTCATAATGTAGTGATTCATTCGTAAGGCTTCACGCGCCCACTGATAGTTAGGATTTTCAAGATGGAGATGTGGATCAGCAAGGCGATGACTATGATACCACTGCAAACGGATTTGAGACCATGCGCTATGATTTTGACCATCGTTTGTAGGATGGTTTTTATCTTTAATAACTTTTTTACCAAACCCTAGTAAGGTGATGCATTCAGTAGCATAACGAAGGAGTGTTACTGGTAATGAGACTCGTGGAGAAATCATTGGAGCTGATAAGACTGCACCTTGGAAGAGGAACGGGTAATCTTCAAGGAGTGCAGCTCCAATGCCTCCTCCCATTGAATGCCCATATAAATAGAATGGTCGCGGGATATCATACTGACTTCGTATATGTTGCATTACTGCAAGAAAATCTGATTCATATGTCTTCCATGATGCGATACTGACAATACTTGGTTGGGATATTTCACGAGCTGAATACCCATGTCCACGATGTTCAATAATGACAACATCAAAACCATACTGCAAAAAATACCAAGCCAGTTCTTCGAATTTAATTTCAGATTCTGAAAAACCGATGGAAATAAAAATAGTTCCTCGTGACATAGCAGAAGAATCAATGACATCTTGACATGGTCGTTGTAATGGTAAGGAATTTGGAGTAATACCCCTGTATCCTCGATGGATTTTAATTTTTTCAAGGTAATGGGCGAAATCATAATGATTGTAATAAACAGAATGAATACCAACCGGTGATGGTAATGCAGAGGTGATGCCTTTCAAGTCAACAAATTCACCTTCTACTGATGTCCAATCATCCTCACGGCAATGGGCAAGAATTGGTAAAATAACCATATCCATAGTTTCTGAATAATTTTCTTCACTGAGTGGAGAAAATGGTTTAACAGGATAAGGTTTTGGGAAAGTAAACATATGTTCCTTATGGAAGATATTCATTTTCATCTCATTCCCTTAGTACTGTGCGTAGTGCACTAGCCTTCTTACTTATGTTACTTTTTCTTTACTACTGTAATCTCTGTTGTATTGTATTCTGATACCATGTGTCCATTTGATCAACCTTTACTAGGACAACCTTCTATCCCTTCTTTAGCTAAAGATACGACTGAGGAGCATCCTTGGCCGGTCTCAAAAGTTTCTCACGTGTATAGTGACGCCATCAGCAAATGGCCAAGCTTATGGTTAGAAGGAGAGATAGCAGAAATCAATACACGCCGCTTTGGATCAGCGTATATTACTCTTACTGATTCAGATACAAGCGTAAACATTTCTATTAGTATCACTGCATTTGGTCCGCTTGCTATGCAAGCGAAAGAGCTGAATCAGGGAGATCATATTATTGTTCACGGTAACGCAAATATTTATTCTAAACAAACCAGTCTGAGTTTTAGAGCTGACAAAATTATTCAAAAGAAAGATCCCCAAGCTTCTTTAAAAGATAAAATTAATCGTTTACGTCAACAATTAGAAGAGGAAGGGCTTTTTGATGAGTCACGGAAAATTGCTTTACCTCGTTTCCCTCAGTGTATTGGAATAGTGTGCGCTAAAGGTTCTCGTGCAGAAAGCGATATCGTCAATAATGCGTCATTACGATGGCCAACGATACGTTTTAAAATTGAAGATGCACATGTCCAAGGTGCTCAATGCGCTGCAACTGTTATTCAAGGTATTCAAACTCTTGATGCTGATCCTGATGTTGATGTTATTATCGTGGCACGTGGTGGTGGATCTTTTGAAGATCTTATTCATTACTCTGATGAAGATGTTATACGAGCAATAGCAGCATGTGAAACACCAATAGTTTCTGCTATTGGGCATGAAGATGATTGGCCAATAGCAGATCGTGCAGTTGATCTTCGTTGTTCTACGCCAACAGATGCTGCTAAACGAGTTGTCCCAGATATTAAGGACGAATCTGAGCTTGTTGATAATCTTTATAACAAGTTGATGCGTTACTTGGGTGAATTATGGCGGCATGAATCAACGTTGATTGCCGGATATGTAAATAGGCCAAGTCTTATTTCTCCGACACAACTTTTAGAGAATCCTCGTCGTATGATTGAGGATTATTCTCAGCGTCTGTCTGTTGTTATGTACCGTTTGCTGGATGATAATCAGAATCAGTGCGATAGATTACAGTCGAATCTCCGTGTCCTTAGCCCGCAGTCTGTTTTGAATCGTGGTTATTCCATTGTTATGGATAAATCAGGTCATTCTGTTGCTGAGGCTGAATCATTAACTGTAGATGATCCTATTACTATTCTTCTTCGGCATGGAAGAATCACTGCAACTGTTACAGATATTCATGATCACAATGTATAAAGGAAAATATTATGGCACAAGATAACAATGTATCTTCTTTATCTCAAGATGAACAGGATCGTATTGAAAATTTAAATTATGAGGATGCTCGTGATGAACTTATTGCTGCTGTTCAACGTTTAGAGGCTGGTGGGTTATCTTTAGATGAGTCTGTTCGTCAGTGGGAATATGGCGAGGCGTTAGCACAACGTGCTCAACAGTTATTGCAAGATGTGCGCGTCAAATTAGGTGAAGCTGAAAAACGTCATCAGAGCGGTCAAGATACTGCTGGTACACAAGAAAATATTCGATGAAAAATGAACGTGATATGATAGACGAGGACCGTCGTTCATATGGCGTGTCATGCCCCGGTAGCTCAGCGGATAGAGCAACTGACTTCTAATCTGTGTGTCGCCGGTTCGATTCCGGCTCGGGGCACTATAAAAGATAAGGGTAGTCCCTACTCATCATGAATGGGGGGCTTCCCTTATCTTAATTTTTATTTCTTTTTAACAGTTCTCGCTGTTGTTCTAGCTGAGAAATTTCTTTGACAATTTGTAATTTCTTATTGTCATTATCAGTCTCTCCCAGTTGTGTTCGCTGATAGGAAATACATCTCAGTAGATATGAGTCATATAATCCCATCATTAATTCATCGATATATTTCCTTGTTTCTTTATCCGTTGCAGCAAAACTAGAGGCCGAACATGCAGGTGCTGATGGCCCACCGACTTTTGTATTGCTAATCAACGTTGGTAGTGGCATAACTGCTAGTTCATGAATCGGTTTTGACAATGAAATACCACCAACAGCGTTTAGTTTTTGTACCCAATCTTGAGGAGAAATTGGTTCTGTTGCTGATGGGAGTCCTCCCACAGCAAGAACAGCACTAAAAATAAGTTGGAAGGTCGGAACATAAAAACTTTGTGGTGAAAGATAACGGAACAGTTGCGTATTAATCGCTTTTGGCATTTGTATTAATGCCCCCATGAATTGCTGTTCTCTCAAAAAAATAGTGTCTTCAATACGGAAATACGATTGTTGTCTTCCATTGGCACGAATCAAAGCTTCGCGTTCTAGTTCTTTCTGAGCATAAAGTTCCACTTCCCTACTGGTATCTTCATAATCATGCCCAAGATATTTGTTAGAAGGATAAATATCTTCAAGCTGAATATGATTATGTTGTACTGCTTTCTGCACTTCATGTCTCATTGTTTCAATGGGAATTCCCAGTTTTCCTGCTGTTTTCCTTGTATAAGCGTCAACAAGAGAACGATCTTTAATAATACGTGCGATGAGAGGTGCGACTGCTTTCATTGCTTCAACGACGCCAGCCGTATATTGTGTATCACATCGAGCAATTACGGTATCAATAACAAAATCATATAGTGGTTTTGGTTGTTCAAGCAGTTTTTGTATTGCTTGATCACCATATGTGATGCGTAAGTCACATGGGTCTAAATTATTTGGAGCTACTGCAACAAACGTTTGTGTTAAGAAAGCGCCGTCAAATTGGAAAGCTCTCATTGCTGCTTTTTGACCTGCAGCATCACCATCAAACGTAAAAATAATTTTTGATCCACGTGATGGTCCAACTAATTGGATTGCGTCGAGGGAATTGTCAGCGATTAAACGTCGAACAATTTTAGCATGATCATGTCCAAATGCTGTTCCGCAAGTTGCTACCGCAGTTGTGATTCCAGCAATATGACAAGCCATAACATCCGTGTATCCTTCAACTATAACTACTTGTCTTTTGGATACGATTGATGTTTTAGCAAGGTCAAGACCATATAAAACTTGTGCTTTTTTGTATAACACTGTATCAGGTGTATTAATGTATTTTGCTGTAATCCTGTCATCATCATAAAGACGTCGTGCTCCAAATCCAAGAGTACGTCCAGCTGAATCACGAATTGGCCAGGTTAATCGTCCACGAAAATAATCATACACACCATTTTGTGTTGGTCGTGCTAATCCAGCATCAACCATTTCTTTTTGGGTGAATCCTTTTTTAGCTAAATAATTAACAAGATTATTCCATCCTCGTGGCGCATAACCGCAACCAAAATGCTGAGCTTGCTCGTGAGTAAAATGTCTACCAGCGAGTAATTGCTGTGCTGGTGATGCTTCTGCTGTGTTTATGCATGACACAAAAAAGTTTTGTGCTTCTTCATTTGCTTGCAATAAGCGTGATCGTGTAGAGACATTATTACGTTCAAGGTGATGATGTAGAGATTCGTAATGGAGCTCAATGTGATACATATCTGCGAGAACTTCAACCGCTTCTCCAAAATCAATTGAGTCACGTTTTTTAATGTAATCGAATATGTCTCCATGAGCTCCGCACCCGAAACAGTGCCATACTCCTAAAGAAGGGCGGACAGAAAAACTAGGCGTTTTTTCATCATGAAATGGGCAAAGCCCCATATACGTTCCTGATCCTGATGCTTTTAATGTCACTGTTTGAGAAACGACATCATAGAGATCAGCAGCATGACGTACACGCTCAATATCTTCTTTTTTAATAATTCCCGCCATAATGTTAGTTTTGCCCTCCCTACAGTGTTATCTCATAACAGTGCATGCAAAATTAATGCACGACCGTCAGTCAAACTGGCTACCTGATCAATAACCACTCGTAATCGCTCATCATCATTATTAGCTTTTTCCCAATCTTCAAGGAACTGGGTTTCTAATAATGTTGATGATCGTGGTGAATCATTCATCATTACTTCTACTAAATCACTAATGATTCGAAGCTGTCGTTTATAGAAAGAGCTTCGTTCATTAGGCGCAAGTACAAAATGAATAGTAATTCCCTTAAGAGCAGTGATCTCATACATTGTGTCTTCTGGGACGACGACTGATGCCCCATAACGAATTAATGGACCATTACCATATACTTCACGTGTTTGTCGGCCTACTGCGGAGACGAAACGACCGATTAAAGCACTTTCTGCATTCTTTAATTCAGCAAGACTGTATCGTGTTCCAGTGAATGTCTCTGGTAAAAGATGGCTTTCTTGAATACGACGATAAGCGGCTTCTAGTTTATCTGGATCCCATTGCTGCCCATGCCATTCTCGAACATCATTAATCAATGCTTCAATGATGTTCAGCTTATTTAACCAATCAGATTGGAAATAACCTTCATGGATAATGTCTTCAAGATCATGCACTGAATAGGAAATATCATCTGAAATATCCATGATTTGTCCTTCGATAGGCTTGACGCCTCGAGGAGCATTTTGACGTACCCAATAAAAAACGTCAGTATCATCAGGATAGACACAGAATTTTATTCCTCGGTCATGTTGTGGAAATTGAGTAGCTTCCTCATAGGTCCAAGGATATTTAATACAAGCATCTAATGATGCTCGTGTTAAGTTTAATCCAGCGGAACGTTCTTGATGAGGGAAAAATATTTTTGGTTCTAGCCTTGTAAGGATGCGTAATGTTTGTGCGTTTCCTTCAAAACCACCAATATTCTTAGCGATTTCAGCTAGCTTTCCTTCACCGGTATGGCCGAATGGTGGATGTCCTAAATCATGTGCTAAACATGCGGCATCAACAATATTTTGATCACATCCGAGTTCTTCAGCGATCTGTCGACCTATTTGAGCAACCTCAAGTGTATGCGTTAATCGAGTTCGTGCGAATTCATCTGTTCCTGCCATATCTATTTGCGTTTTTTCGCCTAAACGGCGGAAAGCAGATGAATTAATCAGACGCGCACGATCACGTTCGAAATCGGTTCGTGTCTGTGACTTGGACCAGGTTTCTGGAACCCAATGTTCAGCGTCATAGGTGGAATAAGTAGTAGGACGATGTGTCATCGATGATGGGGTATTTATGAAATGAATTAGATCCTCCATATTCCAAACGTAGACGAAAGGCACGATTTTTTATTTAGCTTAAGATACTGCGTTGATCTAAAAGTTGTAAATCGTTTTCTGAAAGAACTTCTTTTGCATGCACGTAAAGTCGTGGAATACGGTTCCTGAGACAGGTATAAATGACGTAATTGATGGTATCAGCGCTTTCTGCCCAATCATCTGCAGTTGGTTCACAGTATTTTGCACCACGTCCTGGAGCAAAAAGCTGTACAGTATCTCCTTCTTTTACTTGCAAGTCAGAGGCTAAACCATGGAGATCGATTAAGAATTGATCCATACATACACGACCGCTAACTGTACATAAACGTGGTCCTTGTGCTGTCATAACACGTACTGGACCACCTTGATGGTCACAATGTAGGGATCCTAGTTCATTAGATCCAGAGGCTAAACGTTGAATACCATCAGCGTACCCTAATGGAACAATAGCAATACTTGTTTCTTGATCTGTTATATACGTACGTCCGTATGAAATTGCATGATGCGCTGGCAGTGTTTTAATGGTTCCTAATTGCGCTTGCAGTGACATGGCAGGAACTAGACCAAAATCAGCGGGAGTACCCATTGCAGGGTCTGCTTCATAACCATAGAAACCATTACCAGGACGTACTAATTCGAAGTGAATATCTGGACGACTAAATGTAGCTGCTGTATTTGCCAGATGTCGAATTTGTGGTTTAAGTCCTACTGCTGTCATACGGTCAACGAACTGGTTGAATGATTCAATTTGTTGATCTGTCCATCGAACGAATTCTTGGTTTTGAGGTGCATCAGCAACAGCAAGATGACTGTAAAGACCAACGATATCAAGAAGACTACGTTGTGCACCATCTTGCAGGAGAGATAATGCTTGATCAAATTCAGCTGGTGTAAATCCATTACGTCCGAATCCTGTATCGACAGCAATATGTAAACGTGCTTTAGTATGGCACTGCTGAGCTGCTTGGCATGCTGCGTGGATCGCATCAAAAGATCCGATACCTAAATCAATATTATTCAGAATGAGTTCCTCATATGGCGCGTCTAATGCACTGCTCATCCATCCTAAGATGTGTGCGCGATCAGGACCTATACCAGCTTGACGGAGTAATAGTGCTTCGCTGACTTTTGCTGTGCCTAACCATGTTGCACCACCAGCTAATGCAGCGAGTGCTGATGCAATTAGACCATGACCATAACCGTCAGCTTTGACTACTCCAAGTACTTGGGCTTGTGGGTTATATTTTTTTGTTTCAGCGACTAAACGTTTCATGTTCTGTGTCAGGGCACGCATATCAACGATAATTTGTGCTGGGAAATAGCGTCGTGCTGCTTCGTAATTGAATTGACCTTGTTTATCTAAAGGTTCGTTAGCAACGATAGCTGTACTCCGATATGTCTGTGTTGAAAGAAGAGATTGTGATGCAACAGAAGATGGTGATGAAGAACTAAACGATATCACTGACATAGGTGATTCTGATTTCTTTCGTTATATACAAAATGAATAAATATGTTTCTTTATTATTGTGCCGTATTTTGAGCATGAGAAAGGCAGCTTATTTATTTTTTTACTATTTTAACGAAATGGGCCTGATCTTTACGGATTAGGCCCATGTTATTTATTTAATTTTATTAGATTAGTTTTTTTGTGTTGATTGTTTTGCAGCTGTCTTAATGTTGTTGATTAATGCAGTCTCCCATATATCGAGATCGGAGTATTGTGATGGCATGGTTTCAGTGAAATCAACGATTGGGATGCCCTTAGAGCGTGCTAATGCAACTAGTTGGTTAGTTGTGGAATTAGCTTCCTGAACGTTATCAACGAGAAGGTCAATCTTCTTTTCGTTGATTAATGTGCGGAATGCTTCGATATCAGCTGGAGCTGGTGTTGAATTGTTCAGTTCAGCTTGAGCAAATCCAGTTGGAGTCTTAATATCCATT
This sequence comes from Aeriscardovia sp., assembly GCA_017538895.1. Taxonomy (GTDB): domain Bacteria; phylum Actinomycetota; class Actinomycetes; order Actinomycetales; family Bifidobacteriaceae; genus RGIG7107. The sequence goes on from JAFYHY010000108.1 coordinate 21,244, forward strand.
CCAAGGTCTTTCATAATGTAGTGAGAGACTGGAGCGGTTGCTGCGTATGGTTTACCTTGCAATTCTTTCTTTGCAGAGGCGATTTCAGTTTGAAGTTTGTCTTCTCCAGCTAACCATGTCTTGTAGTTAGCTTCAAAAGTAGACGTATCTGATGGGTCAATTTGTTCTAGAGCTTTGAGATAAGCTTTTGCTGTTGTCTGACGTACTGCTGAAGAAAACCATACGTGTGGGTTATCACCAGCGTGGATGTTATCTGTTGATGCAGCGTCGACAATGATTGCTTTCCCTTGCTGTGCAGCATTGGTTGCCCAGCGGTCATATCCAGCACCATTGACAAGAACAAGTTGAGCGTTTTCAAGGGTAGCAACATCAGAAGCTGTTGGTTCAAAGTCACGTGCGTTTACTGTATCATTCGATAAAATGACATGGAGTGAGATGTCTTTGCCGCCAATGATTTTTGCAACTGATTCCCACTGATTAACACTGACAGCAACATCAACAGTTTTTGCCTTAGAAGATGCTGTTGTTGAGGTTGTGTTACCACATGCTGCTGTTGCAACAATTGTTAATAAAGCGGTTGCTACCGTTACAATTGCCTTAATAATTTTTTTGCGTCCTGGTTGTATGACCATAGGATTAACTTTCTACATTCTGTAGTGTATTTATGAAATGTAATCTCATTATCTTTAGAAAAATTATTTATTTCGTTTCCAAAGAATTAAGGCTATAAGATTTACTTTATTATAGTCAGAGTGGTATACGAGAAGTAAATACCCAGTGCTCTCCTGTAATAGGATCATCCATTTCTAAGGTACGAGCCACTAATTCTAATGGTGTTGAAAAATCGTTATAGGCTCGATTCTGAATTATTGGATATAAGTCGTCACCAAGAATTGGAAGACCTAATCGATTCATATGAACGCGTAGTTGATGAGTTTTACCTGTATGAGGGTGTAGAACATAAATAGAGCTATAAGGATGTTGTTTTAATGCTGCGTAATCATCAGTAGTGAAGTCTTTTTCCTGTTTTAATTCGATATACGTGCGCGCATTGGGTTGTTTATTTTCTACTTCATACGCTTGTAAGGTTCCAACATCTTTTTTTATATAAGATTGGATCGTTTGAGGAAATAGCATATTAGGATCACGTGGTGCTAAGCACTCATAGACTTTTGATACTTCCCTATTCTGGAACTTTAATTGATAGGCACCACGATCATTCGCATGCTTCACGAAAAGAATAATTCCTGCTGTTTGTCGATCTAATCGATGTGCTGGAATAAGATCCTGATTACCGGTTTCTTCTCGTAGCTGTATTAAAGCAGTATTGTGATACCACATTCCGCGAGGAGTAGTTGCTAAAAAGTGAGGCTTATCAATAACAATGACGCGAGCATTTTCAAAGAGAATGGTGTAGTGGAATGGAATATCTGGTTCATCGGTCACATAACGATGAGACATTCCAGAGCGCGCTGTTCGATCTGTCATAAACGGTTATTCTTTTCTTTGACGAGAAGTGAATTCATGATCAGTTCTCGCGCTTGCGGTACATAATGAGCTATTTGTAAAGCTGTAAGAGGATGGCCAGCATACTTGTGTGGACTGTTCATCATTCCAATGGTAGATTGCATCGGATCAATGAGCTGGCGCTCTGTCAGGACATGTGAGGCAAGACCAGCAGCATAGCCATGAAGCATTACTCCTGTTGCAATTGCAGTAATACGTTGTTGATTATTGATGAAGCGATTTTTATTTTGAGCTAACAAGCTTCCGATAATACCAGCTAAAATGTCGCCTGTTCCTGCTGTTGATAACCAAAATGTTGGAGCTTTTACTGAAAGGCAGAGAGACTGTTCGCTATTATTGTCTTCTGGTATAGCAATGAAGGTTTCTGCTCCTTTAAGGACAACGCAGCATTGCAATAAATGGCTTGTGTAAATAGCCCATTGAGCTGGATGAGCTGTAATACTGTCTTGTTTTACTTCATTAACTTGTAAGGAGTGTAATAGTTGAAGTAATTCACCAGTATGCGGAGTAATCACCACATGTGAATAGGAGGCTTTATGGGTGACTGCATACTGTGCAAAAGTTTCTAATGCTCCTGCATCAATCACGCATGCAGTATATTGAGACGCTTGCGACAGAATAGTTGTTATGAGTGGGAATCGCTGATCTACGTGGAGTTGTGTAATTCCTGGTCCTATCACCCATACATCTGTACGTCCATCATGAATAACAACCTCAGGGCGGCGTGACAATATGAGATCCTCACACCGCCGAGGGCCGATATAACGGACGTAACCTGCTCCTGTTTGTACTGCTGCCTCTGTTACGAGAATAGAGGCTCCTGGATAGTCAGATGATCCTGCAATAATTCCAACAACTCCGCGCGTATATTTGTTGTCATTTTGAGTTGGAGCAGCAAGAAAAGCTTTCGTATCGTTTACACACAGTACATGCATTAGTTGTATTCCATTTTTATTCCACAGTAACTGATTTTGCTAGATTACGAGGCTTATCAACGTCCAATTGTTTGGCTTCTGCCATGTATAGCGCAAATAGTTGTAATGGCACAACATCAACGAGGGGGCTGACTAACGTTGGGCATTGTGGACGCCAGAAAATAACATCAGCATAACGTTCAACGTCTGGATCGGCTTCTTCTGCAATGGCAATCGTATAGGCTCCACGAGCTTTCACTTCTTCAATATTAGAAATTACTTTGCTATGAAGAACGTTACGGTCACATGCAGATGGGACAATGACAATAACTGGTACGTTCTCTTCAATGAGAGCAATAGGACCGTGCTTTAACTCTCCTGCTGCACAACCTTGCGTGAATGTATAAGCGATTTCTTTGAGTTTTAATGCGCCTTCGAGAGCTACTGGATAACCGACATTTCTTCCAAGGAATAAGAACGTTTGTTGAGAAACTAATTTCTGAGCAACATCTTGTATCGATTCAGAATCATGTTTCAGAATCCAATCGATTTTTTCTGGGATTGCTCTGAGGGATGAAAGGATGCCGTTGATTTCATCGTGGAATAAGGTGCCTTTTACTTGTGCTAGGTAGAGGCCTAGTAAGTATTCAGCAGTTATTTGCGCTACGAATGCTTTGGTTGATGCTACAGCAATTTCTGGTCCTGCATGTGTGTAGAGAACAGCATCTGATTCACGTGGGATAGATGATCCTTGTGTATTGCAGATAGAGAGAACTGTAGCTTGTTGTTCACGTGCATGACGAATGGCCATTAATGTGTCCATTGTTTCGCCTGATTGTGAAATGGCAACAACGAGAGTTTGTGGAGTAAGGATTGGATCACTGTATCGGAACTCATGGGAAAGGATAACTTCAACTGGGATACGAACCCAGTGCTCAATAGCATATTTTGCGACTTGTCCAGCATATGAAGCGGTTCCGCATCCAATGATGACAATACGGTCAATGGTTTTAAAGAGTTTTTCATCAATATGAACTTCGTCGAGCTTAATATTACCGTCGAGGTCGAATCGACTCATGAGAGTTTCACGTACTGCAGCAGGATCTTCGTGAATTTCTTTCTTCATAAAGGAATCCCAGCCACTTTTTTCAACTGCTGATGCATCCCAGTCAACAGTGAATTCTTTTGGAGTTACTTTATTGCCATCAAAGTCAGTAACAACAATGGTATCTCCTTGGACCATGACGGCGTTATCTTGGCCGATTTCGAGAGCATGCTTTGTATATGAGATAAAGGCTGTTACATCGGATGCGAGGAATGTCTCTTTGTCTCCTAAACCTAAGACCAGAGGCTCATCTCGACGAATAGCACAAACAACGTCTGGTTGACGAACATCAACAGCAAGAATTGCGAATGTGCCATCAAGCATTTTACCTAGGCGACGCATTGCTTCAAATAGATTTGGTTTTCCTGTCTCTTCGATAATCACATTTGCAATTCGTCCTAAGAGTTTAGCTGCAACTTCAGAATCTGTTTGTGAAGTAAAACTATAGCCTTCAGATTGTAATTCAAACTTTAAACGTACTGCATTCTCAATGATGCCATTGTGAATGATTGCAATCTTATGATCTTTACTTAGATGAGGATGAGCATTGGTATCATTTGGTTCACCATTAGTAGCCCATCGTGTATGTCCGATGCATACCTGTGCCTCTGGCAGAGGATGCAATTTCAGGTCCTCTTCTAGAACGCTCAGACGCCCAGCTTTTTTATCAAGAGCAACCTGATCCATATGTGGACCAACGCAAGCAACGCCTGCCGAATCATATCCACGGTATTCTAGACGACTTAATCCTTGTAAACAAACCTCAAGTGGTTTATTAGAAACTGTTATAGGACCTGAATATCCAACTATTCCGCACATATCTTCAGAGTAAAACACTCGAGATTATGTGGTGTCGGACTTTTCTTAACATCTACATCTCATTTGCTCATTATTCAAAAAATGATCATATTTCTATCGAAAAGTATTATTTCTCATGTTTTTTAGTCGTAATGCGCGTTGCATGGCTCGTTTATCATCTGCTTCTCGTAAAGCAGCACGTTTATCATATTCTTTTTTACCACGAGCTAATGCAATGCTGACTTTAACACGACCATCATTATTAAAGTAAAGCGATAATGGGATGATGGTGTATCCTTTAGCTTCCGTTTGACGGCTTAATTTATTGATTTCTCGTTCGTGAAGTAATAATTTTCTTTTGCGACGTGGCGCATGATTAGCCCATGTACCATTGAGGTACTCGGGAATGTTAGCATTCTCAAGCCAAATTTCACCACGTTTATCAATAGATACGAATGCTTCAACCAGAGATGCATGTCCAGCACGCAATGATTTTACTTCTGTCCCACGAAGAGCAAGACCAGCTTCAAATTCATTTTCAATAAAGTAATCATGTCGTGCACGCCTATTAATTGCAATGGTTTTATTATTACTATTTTTTTTCTTGCTCATTCTTTTATTGTGCCTCAAAATAAAACACATTAACAATGGAAAAGGGGCAGCTCCTTACTGCCCCTTTTCCATTGTTATTCTTCAGCTTCTTCCCTCATGCGTTCTTGATGACGCCAACGGATTCCTGCTGCGAGGAAAGCGTCAATGTCTCCATCGAAAACGCCAGATGTATTGGATGTTTCATATCCTGTTCGTAAATCTTTCACCATCTGATATGGGTGCAAAACATATGAGCGGATCTGATCTCCCCAACTTGCTTTTACATCACCAGCAAGTTCCTTACGTTTCTTACGTTCTGCTTCCTTTTTCAAGACTAATAAGCGAGATTCAAGGACTTGCATTGCTGCTGCTCGGTTCTGAATCTGGCTACGTTCATCCTGCATAGAAACGACTAATCCAGTAGGAAGATGGGTAATACGAACAGCTGAATATGTTGTATTAACACCTTGTCCGCCAGGACCAGAAGCTTGGAAGGTATCTACACGAATTTCAGAATCTGGAATATCAATATGATCGCTTGTAGCAACTAAAGGAATAACTTCAACTCCTGCAAAGCTTGTTTGACGACGACCTTGATTATCGAATGGAGAAATACGAACTAAACGATGTGTTCCACCTTCAACAGATAATTTGCCGTAGGCATATGGTTCATTGACTTGGAAGGTAGCTGATTTGATACCGCCTTCTTCACCATAAGAGGTGTTCAGTACCTTTGTTTTATAACCATTGCGTTCCGCCCAGCGAAGGTACATACGGAGAAGCATATGTGCCCAGTCAGAAGCATCAATACCGCCAGCACCAGAACGAATTGTTACTACTGCTTGACGTTCGTCATATTCACCATCAAGCAATGTGTTAATTTCGAGGTCGGCAAGATCCTTACGGATCTGTTCTACTTCGGCTTTTGCTTCATTAATCGTGTCAGCGTCCGCCATTTCTTCGCCTAAAGCTTCTAATGTTTCAACATCATCAAGACGTTGTTCCATATCAGTTAAGCGCTTTAACATAGCCTGTGAACTTGATAATTGTGAAGTTACTTCTTGGGCATGATCGGTATCATCCCATAATCCAGGTGCGGATGCCTCTTTTTCAAGATCTGCAATACGAGTACGCAATTTATCTGGGTTAACAGCATCAGAAATTGTGGTGAATGTGGCTCGTGCCATACCAAGACTTTGCGTAAAATCAATATCTGCCATAATTCCTCAAAAATTAATCAATTCGAACTGTCGATAATAATATCTTTATTCATGACGTGCAGTCATAATAATTGGTTCGCCATCAGTGATGCAGATCTCATGTTCAGAGTGAGCACCGCGAGAACCATCAGCAGAACGAATTGTCCAACCATCATCTTGATCTTGGTAGATATCTGCAGTGCCTTCCATGAGCCATGGTTCAATGCAAATAACAAGACCTGGACGTAAACGGTATCCGCGGTGAGCACGACCATCATTTGGAACATATGGATCGCAATGCATTTCATGTCCGATACCGTGGCCGCCAAATGTCATGTTAACATCATATCCACGTTCATGAGCAACAGCGCCGGCAGCCGCTGAAACATCACCTAAGTGGTTGCCAGCATAGCATTGACTAATTGCTGCAGCGAGTGCATCTTCTGTTGCTTTGATGACTTTTAGATCTTCTTTACGGGCGTGGTCTCCGACGACAAAACTGATTGCAGAATCCCCAACCCATCCGTTAACGGTTAATGCAAGATCCAGGCTTAAAAGATCTCCGTCTTTGAGGTTGTAGTCATATGGGATACCGTGGAGGACGGCGTCGTTGACTGAGGTGCAGATGTAATGTCCGAATGGTCCGGTGCCAAAGTCAGGAGCATAGTTAACATATGGGCTAGAAGCTCCTTTACGATCAATTACCTTCTTATGAACATATTCATCAATCTCGAGAAGGTTGGTTCCGACTTTTGTCATATGACGCAGTTCTGTCAAAGTTTCAGCAACGAATTGTGCCGCAGGACGCATTTCCTGTACTTCTTGTTTAGTCTTAATTTCAATCATTTTTACCTCCATAGGTAAATTGCTGCTTTAAAAATTGTTAAGATTCATATCAATGACGCCCATTGTCATGGATCATATACTTTTTTCTCTTCTCATATTGTAGGAAGAAATAGTAGAAGGATTCTCTTGTAGTTCTGAGAATTCCTTGTTCTCAGGTTTTTCTCTTTCTACCTATTGATTGCACTTTTCTGGCATAGCTTTCTAGCCGTTCAAACATCAAAAAAGGGCTCCTGTTAAGAAGCCCTTTAAGAAGCGGATAGGGCGAGATTCGAACTCGCGAAGCCCGTAAAGACTTAACGGTTTTCAGGACCGTCTCCTTCGACCGCTCAGACACCTATCCAGTGACGTTACAAGAACGTAATTTCTATTATACACAAAAATTCTTGTAACGCTAAGGGCGCGTCTTTTTTCACGCAGTAACTTTACGGAAATGTGGTTCAATTACTTCCTGACCACCCATGTAAGGGCGCAATGCTTCAGGAATAACAACACTTCCATCTTTTTGCTGATGATTTTCGAGGATAGCTACTAGCCAACGTGTGGTTGCTAAGGTACCGTTCAAAGTTGCGCATGCGTCAGTTGAACCATCATCCTTGCGATAACGAACATTAAGACGACGAGCCTGATATTCATCGCAGTTAGACGTAGAGGTCAATTCACGGTAACGGTTTTGGGTTGGAACCCATGCTTCGCAATCAAACTTACGTGATGCAGAAGAACCAAGATCTCCAGCAGCTGTATCAATAACGCGGAATGGAACTTCAACACGGTTCAGCATTTCTTTTTCCATACCAAGAAGTTGTTGATGCATGTCGCGTGCGTCTTCTGGCTTGCAGTAAACAAACATTTCAACCTTGTAGAACTGATGAACACGAATAATTCCGTGAGTATCTTTTCCAGCTGCGCCTGCTTCACGACGATAGCAAGCTGACCAACCGCAATACTTTACTGGACCATCAGAGAAATCAAGAATCTCATCAGTGTGCATACCTGCGAGTGCTACTTCAGAAGTACCGACAAGATAACTATCATCTGGCATACGAAGACGATAGATTTCATCCGAATGCTGGTTGAGGAATCCTGTACCTGCCATAATTTCTGGACGTACAAGTGTTGGGGTAATGGTTGGGATAAATCCTTTTGTTCGCGCGAAATCGAAAGCCATGGTATGGAGTGCGACTTCCATACGAGCAATATCGCCTTTAAGGAAGAAGAATCGAGATCCACCGACTTTAACGCCACGCTTCATATCGATTCCGCCAGAGAGTTCTCCAAGAGCAAGATGATCAAGCGGAGTGAATCCTTCAGCGTCGAAGTCACGGATTTCTCCATGCTTTTCACGGACAATATAGTCGTCTTCCCCACCTTCTGGTGCTTCGCCTTCAACAACATTGGATAATTGCCATGCTGCGTCACGATATTTTTGGTCAGCTTCATCAGCTACAGCTTTAAGGTCAGCAACTTTTTTAGCTAAATCTTGTACTTCAGCAATAACTGCTGCTTTTTCTTCTGGAGCTGCAGAAGCCACTTTTTTGCCTGCTGCTTTTTGTTCTGCACGTGCAGATTCATATTTTTGTAAAGTATCACGACGAAGTTGATCAAAAGAAAGAACCTCATCAACGAGTTCTACGCTTTCTCCACGTTTGCGTTGAGATTCGCGGACAATATCAGCGTTTTCACGGATAAATTGAATGTCAAGCATATCGCTAGATTATCCTTTCATATTGACACGACGGGTCTTTTCTTGATTTGTTTACGTCGTTTTACTCATGTTTTATTTGAATAAATCATTACTGTATATTTATTCTTTCATGATTTTTCATGAATAATGAAATTATGAGAGGACAAATTCTGTTATGGGCAGCGGTTTGTATTGCTGTTGTGTTGTTTATTATCAGTGTTGTATGGATTCGTCATTCCCATCAACATAAACGTTTTGTCTCTCAAATTACACAACGTCGTGCTGATCCTGTTGATTATGCGTTTATCATTAATCCATCAAAACCTCATGCAGAAGAAATTCGTCAGCATATTAAAAATTTCTGTTCTGCACATTCCATTCTTAATCCCCTTTTTATTGATACGCTGCTCACAAAAGATGGTTATGCGTGTGCAAAAGAGGCTATTGCTACTGGAGCGCATGTTATCGTTGCCTGTGGTGGAGATGGAACAGTCCGGACTGTTGCTAATGCGGTTGCGGAAACCAATTGTGCTTTGGGCGTGATCCCGATGGGAACAGCTAACTTATTTGCACGAAATGTTGGAATTCCTATCGATAATATTGATGAAGCTTTGCAAATAGTTATTTCTCATGGTTCGCGACGTATCGATATGGGTCATATGGTTTTATCTGATTCTAAAGATCCATCACGTCATCATGGTTTTCTTCTTATCAGTGGTATCGGATTTGATGCTGCTATGATTAATTCCACCAATCCTGTGTTAAAAAAGCATATTGGATGGATGGCTTATTTTGCTGGTGCAGTAAAACATTTAAATGCTAGACATCATCGTGGAACAATTATTATTCGCCAACGAGATGGACGTATTTTAGAAAGCAAAGAAACAATATTCCGTACTTTTTTGGCCGGTAATTGTGGAAAAATCCCTATTATTTCTTTATTGCCACAAGCTGATTATTCAGATGGCATGTTAGATTTTGCTCTTTTAAATACTAAAGCTGGGCTCTTAGGATGGACCTCTCTAGCTAATGATATGTTTTATCAAACCATTTCTCATAAACCCGGTGGTAGTCCACTGAATTTCAATTCAGATGTGAAAGAAACTCAAGGTGTGTCAGCAGAATTGTTCCTTGATGAACCTGCTCTCGCTCAAGTCGACGGAGACATTCTCGGACATACAAAACATGTCATCATTTCAATCGCTCAACGAGCTCTTCTTGTCCGCGTTCCTGTTTCCCCATTACTTGATGAAACTGGCCTTATGCAACCTATTAGTTAAATTAATTAATTTTCTCAGTAAATTGGTGGCACAATAGGGTATATGGTAGCAAAAAATGCGGGAATGCCCGCCACTCCAGCAGATCTCGTTGACATCGACGAGCTAATTAACAAATATTATGATCTCGTTCCTGACCCTTCTATCAAAGAACAACGGGTTTCTTTCGGAACAAGTGGTCATCGTGGTTCTAGCTTGAAAACTTCCTTCAATGAGGCACATATTGTTGCTATTTCTCAAGCTATTGCAGAAAACCGTGCAGCACGTCATATTACCGGTCCACTTTACATCGGTATCGACACACATGCACTCAGCCGTCCTGCATTCCAAACCGCTTTGGAGGTTCTTGTTGCTAACGGTGTTCATGTCCGCATTGATTCCCGCGATGATTTCACACCAACTCCAGTCGTTTCACAAGCAATTTTGACATATAACCGCGCTGATGATGGTTCACAACGTCTCACAGGATCCAACCTTGCTGATGGTATCGTTGTTACCCCATCCCACAATCCTCCTACTGATGGCGGTTTTAAGTACGATAGTGTCAATGGCGGTCCAGCAGATACAGATATCACAAACCAAATTGCTCAACGTGCAAATGAACTCCTTCCTATATGGAAATCTATTAAACGCGTTCCATTTGATCAAGCAATCACCTCAGAATATGTTGAACATTTTGATTTCCGCAAAAACTATATTGATGACTTAGAGAATGTCATTGATTTCGATGTTATTCGCTCCTCAGGTATTCGTCTTGGTATTGATCCACTTGGTGGAGCAAGTGTCCACTACTGGCCTGTTATTGCTGAACAATATGACATCAATGTATCAGTAACTAATTCAATCGTCGATCCACAATGGTCCTTCATGACTATCGATCATGATGGCAAGATCCGTATGGATCCAAGTTCCCCATATGCAATGAAGGGTCTTTCTGACCGTCTTAATAACGGTGCATGGGATCATTATGACCTTGTTGGTGGTACAGACCCAGATGCTGACCGCCACGGTATTATTTGCCCAAACTGGGGTGTTATGAATCCAAACCATTACCTTGCAGTATGCGTTGAATATCTCTTCGGCGGAAACCGTCCAGGATGGCCAGCTGGAGCTGGTGTTGGTAAAACACTCGTCAGCTCTTCATTGATCGACCGTGTCGCTACATCTGTTAATGCACCACTATACGAAGTTCCTGTTGGATTTAAATGGTTTGTTGATCCTATGTCTTCTGGCATTGTTGGTTTTGGTGGCGAAGAGAGCTCAGGAATGAGTTTCTTAAGGAAGAACGGTAAACTTTGGACTACTGATAAAGATGGTCTTATCCCTGATCTTCTTGCAGCAGAAATAACAGCAAAGACAGGAAAGAATCCTGCTGAACTCCATCAAGAGCAAGTAAAACACTTTGGTGAAAGCTGGTATAAGCGTATCGATACACCATGCACTTTGGAACAAAAGTTACAATTAAAGCAGCTATCAGAAAAGAATGTTACTGCAACAACATTAGCTGGTGAAGAAATTACTTCCATCTTAACCGAAGCTCCAGGGGATCAGTCTCCTATCGGAGGCCTGAAAGTGACAACTCGTAATAGTTGGTTTGCTGCACGTCCTTCTGGAACAGAAAACATCTATAAGATTTATGCAGAATCCTTTAATTCTCCTGAATCATTAAAGGTTGTTCTTTCTGAAGCAAACAACATCGTTACTTCAGCATTACAAGCATAACTGTGATTTTCCTTATTACTGCGGTCTGGTCATTCCTGATTAGACCGCATTTTCTTTTTATAGAGAGAATAGAACTATGACAGAAAATAATTCACTTCAGTTCACAGATATTGTTTCCACTGATGGAAGCGCCCTCAGTAACCCTCATGGTCCGATGGGCTGGGGATGGGTTAATCAGCGAACCGGTGCTCATGACGCAGGTGGAGCTAGTAATGGTACTAACCAAATTGGAGAACTCTGCGCTATCTTAGAAGCTCTTCGACATCATCATTCTAGTGAGCATCTTCTTATAGAATCTGATTCACAATATGCAATTAACTGCTCTTCCGTGTGGATCACCAATTGGAAGAAGAATGGGTGGAAAAATTCTCAAAAAAAGCCCGTAAAAAATAGTGCTATTATCCAAGCCATTGACTGGGAAATGACACATCGCTCAGGAACCGTTTCTTTCAAATGGGTAAAAGGACATGCAGGAAATAAATTCAATGAGATTGTCGATGGTCTCGCTCATGGTTATTCTTCTGCAGTTGCTGAAGGACGAAAAACAGGATATATGCCATTAGAAGGATGGGACGCTCTCCTCAACTCCCCATATCATGAAGGGCTTGATATTCCGCCTGACATTTTACAAAAATTAGAAGAGCAGCATGATGGCTCTCAAAGCAACGAATTTATGAATGGTCTTCTCTTTTAAACACACTAAAAGGTAGTTTCCCGACTACTCTGAAAGTGATAATAATTTGAACTTTGAGGAAGAAGATTATTATGCCAGAAACGTTACAAGATTCTTTGAAAAAAGAAGTCGGCGTTGAAGCTGCACGTCTTATTCAATCCGATATGATTGTTGGCCTTGGTACAGGATCTACTGTTCGTTATTTAGTAGATGAATTAGGGCGTCGTTGCCATGAAGAAGATCTTCATTTCACTGGTGTGACGACATCACGTCGCACAGCAATTCAAGCTCAATCATATGGAATTCCTATTGTGAATATCAATGATGTAGACCATATTGATATTACTATTGATGGTGCTGACCAATGTGATAAACATTTCGATGGCATTAAAGGAGGCGGAGCAGCTCTCCTCTGGGAAAAAATTGTTGCTGTCAATTCTGACTATTATGTTTGGATCGTAGATCAATCAAAAATGTGTGACACTATTGGTGCTTTTCCTTTGCCAGTGGAAGTTATTCCTTTTGGATCGCAGCATGTTATATCTTATTTTGAGCATCAAGGATATGAGCCTGTTTTACGTCGAGATGCTTTAGGAAACGTCATTCATACAGATGAGAATAATGTTATTGTTGATCTTCATTTGCATCATATTGATGATCCACAAGCTCTTAGTGAAGATCTTATTCATACTGTAGGTGTCGTTGAGCATGGTCTCTTTTTGAATATGGTGGACAAAGTCATTATTGGTAGTAAAAACGGTCCTACTGTTCTCTTAAACCCTTATAAATAAAAGTAAGAGGTTTCTTCCTATTATTTATAGGAAGAAACCTCTTAACACATCTCATTTGTTGCGCTGATGACGAGTCTTACGCAGTAATTTACGATGCTTCTTCTTACTCATGCGCTTGCGACGCTTCTTAATGACTGATCCCATGAGGAACCCTCCGATCTAACCTACAAAGACTATTAAGAGTCAACTGTTCGTCATTTTACTCCATTTATAAGACTCAGTTTGTATTTATTTAGTTCTGAGTCTCTGTTTCAGTAATCACGATTACAGTGGGAACTCTTGATAGAAACTTTTCACTGCTGATGTCGGGCCAGAAATTTCGAAAATGCATGTGCTATTTTGCCAAATTGCAACAGCTTGATTGGCATTATCCGCTGCTTCATTTACTTGATACGTACCTGTTTTTTGGCCGTTTACTTTGACATCTCCTGAAGCAATTTTATTGCCTGTCAATTTTGCGGCAAGAGAACTATAAACACTTTGCGCATTATTTGCTAAAGCCCATTGACCAACAAGAAGAGTGATATTTTGTGAGCTGTCACCAGTAGAGTAAACAATTTTGTGTTCTTCTAATGGCAATGTTTGTGACCATACACTCGTATTGGTGATTTGCTGACGCGCATAAGCACCAACGTCTGCTGGCATAGCCTTTAACAGATTTGTAGAATTTGCTGGCAATGCAATAGCAGCAATCTTTGGTGTTTGATTAGCAGCCTGTTGAGAAGTTGCTTGAGAAGCTGTATTACTCTTCACAGCCCAACCCGGCCAGATAAATGCAGAAATAAGACCTAAGACAGCTATCACAATGATAGTAACAACAATTGTTGCTCCTGCATGATGTTTCTTTGGTTGATTTTCTATATTCTGCGCACCATTCATATTTGAGCTCATGGGTATATTTTTCCACAGTGAGTAGACGCCGTACTATATCAGAGAGAAGAAAGGCGAAAAGATATGGCAAAAAGTGAGACAACTTTTCTCTGTTCTGATTGTGGTTGGAGCGGTGAAAAATGGTATGGTCGTTGTCCGAATTGTGGTGAATGGGGAACAGTTAATGAGTATCATCCACCAAAAAATACTCTTTCTCATAGTAAGAATTCACATTCTGTACAACGGTCTTCTCTTCCAGTAACTAATAGTGATGATCTTGTTCATCGTGTGACGGACTTCACTGACAATAATATGAAATCTCAAATGCGTCTCCAGACAGGTTTTGCTGAATTTGATCGTGTTCTTGGCGGAGGCATTGTCAGCGGTTCAGTCATTTTAATTGCTGGTGAACCTGGAATTGGTAAATCAACATTATTACTTGATACTGCAAATCATATTGCACAGACTACGAATAAAGTTTTATATATTTCGGGAGAAGAATCAGTCTCCCAGATACAAATGAGAGCTCAACGTATTCATGCATTATCAGATCATCTTCTTTTAGCGTCAACTACCAATCTTGAAACAGCCTTAACCCTTCTTGAAAATGAGCATCCTGACTTAGCCATTATTGATTCTGTTCAAACAATTATGTCGAATGATAATGAGGGTATTTCAGGAGGATCATCCCAAGTACGTGAAGTAACCCGAAGCGTTATCAGTATTGCAAAGAATTTTAATATTCCTACATTGTTAGTTGGTCATGTTACTAAAGATGGTTCTGTTGCAGGTCCACGAACATTAGAACATTTAGTTGATGTTGTTTGTCAGTTTGATGGTGATCCACAAACAGCACTACGTATGTTACGTGCCACAAAAAATCGTTTCGGGCCTACTGATGAAGTAGGCTGCTTTGATATGACTGATGACGGTATTAAAGAAGTTGCTGATCCCACTGGTTTATTTATGTCTGATTCAAACCTGCCAAGTGATGGTACATGTATTACATTTACTCGTGAGGGGCATCGTAGTCTTCCTATTGAGATCCAATCCTTAGTCACAACAAGCGTTTTACCTACACCACGTCGTGCTGTTAATGGTGTTGATTCAAGTCGTGTATCAATGCTTGTTGCTGTGTTATATAAGCATGCGCATATACGTCTTCTTGATAAAGATTTATATATTTCAACGGTTGCAGGAGGTATTGCCAAAGAACCATCTGTTGATCTAGCAATTTGTTGCTCGTTAGGTTCCGCTGCTAGCGGTTGTCCTATTGACCATACAACGGCAATATTGGGAGAAGTAGCCCTTACTGGAGAGATACGTCCTCTCCCCTATATCGAGCAACGTCTTGTTGATGCGCAACGTATGGGATTTACAACCTTTATTATTCCTATGCGACAAGTCATTAGAAAAGAAGAGCGTTTTAAATCCTTAACAATCATACGAGTTGCTACATTAGCAGAGGCTTTGCGTGCTTTACATCTCACTACACGGTTTAATCATCAGGGAAGGTAATGTCTCCGACACTATTTCTACTCACTAACTTTTCTTGTTCTAATGCGGTGCAACAGATATGGATTTGATCTGCATTATCCCATAAACTTTGAAGATCTTGAACAGTTAAATGAGGATGTTCAATGCCATGTGAAGCTTGTTCACGTAAAGCTTTGAGGATTAATCCTCGCAACTGTCGATTGGTTCCTTTCCATTTTTGTGTTTTACGTGTTGTATGTATTCCTTTTCCTGGGAAACCTTGTTTTTTCCATTTGCATACGGATGATAATGGGCATTCACTACACAGCGTGTTTTTTGAGGTGCAGGTAGTAGCGCCAATTTCCATGATGCATTGGTTCCATAGTACTGATGCTGGCATGTGTTGCTGCTGTGCGTCATATGGTAATAGTTTTTCAGCTAGCTGGTAATCAGTTGATGTAACAGTTCCGCCGATGCTTTCTTGACCGAGAAAAGCTCGTGAAAGGACACGCCGAATATTTGTATCAACAACCGTAATTCTCTGATGTAAAGCAAATGATAAGACGGCACTAGCTGTATAACGGCCTATTCCAGGTAGCTGGATCAGTTCCTCATATGTGTTTGGTACTGTATTGTCATATGTGGTGCTGAGTACTTTTGCACAGGTTTGAAGACGTAAAGCACGTGATGGATATCCTAAATTTCCCCATGCGAGTAAAATGCTTGCTACTGGCGCATTCGCACAGTCTGCTGGAGTTGGCCACTGTGTAATCCATTGAGTCCAGTACGGTGCAACCCTGGTCATTGGTGTTTGTTGACTCATTACTTCTGATACAAGAATTTCCCAAGCGGAAATCCCTGTTTTTCTCCATGGTAAGGCACGCGCGTGTTGGCTCCACCAATCTTGTAAAACTGGTATTAATTGTGTTGTTTGTGTCGGATTGTCAGTCATAGTCTCTAGTCTGTCGCTTATGTTGGATGAAAACAATACTATGAATAAAGAAGAGTTACAACAGGAATCTGTTCCTGCCATTGAATCCATGTTTGAATATGGATATCGTAAGTCAAATTATGGTCCAGATGAGCTAATTACTGATGCGCATGGCAATCCAATTAGCACGATTGATGCGATGTTGAGTGCTAAAGAAGCTGCTGATACTAAAACATCAACGCCTCATCTGTGCTTCTATTCTCCACGTATTCCTGGTAATACTGGGTCTGCTATTCGTTTATGTGCTGTTACGGGGACAATTCTTCATTTAGTAGAACCGCTTGGATTCAATTTACGTGATACAAAACTGCGTCGTGCGGGGTTAGATTATCATGACATGGCGCATGTCGTTTTGCATCCTAATTTTGATGATTTAGTTCAATCTATGCCAAATTCACGTATTATTGCATTCACAGCACATGCAACCAAACTGTACACTGATATTGACTATAGGCCAACAGATATTTTGTTGTTCGGACCAGAACCAGGTAATATTCCGGATCCTATGGATATCATGTGCGGCCCACATGTGGCGGAACAGGTACGACTTCCGATGAGACCAAGTTTACGAAGTTTAAACTTAACAAACTGTGCATCAATTGCTATTTATGAAGCATGGCGACAACTTGGTTTTAGTGGCGGTAAGTAAACTCAATACCCATTTCAGAGAGGAAGGTGACATAATAATGACTTCTTCGAATACTCATCATGAAGAACCATCTTCATCAGAGGCTGCTGCCAATTTATATCGTAAGGAAGTTTATCGTACATATAAAGCTGGTGAATTTGCAGCGCAGGTAGCTCGAACAGGGAAAAATGCAATCCTTGAAATTATTCGGCTAGGTTTACAAGCAAAGGATGCTGAAGAATCTGATCATAAAAAAGGAATGAATCATCATCTTCTTGCAATTCCTGATTCTCTGTGGGCCATAATTGAAAAGAATGCGCATGAACAGAATGAGACACCAGATGAATGGATTGTTGATGCTGCATACGCGTTTATCTTCACTGAATCTGATCAATCTTCCTCAAAACAAAATTAATTGAAATGAGTATTAGTAAAGGGTGGTATCCTATGGAATATTCCATAGGATACCACCCTTTACTAATACAGTAATGTTTCCTTGTTAGTATCCACTATTTTCGAATTTTTCAGATCGTGTTTCAGTTTGAACAGTTCCGTCAGGTTTTGTAATAACTTGAACGAATTTACCATCTACTTCTTTGATGTTCTCACGTTCGCGTGCAGCTTTGATTGCTTTTTGCATCACTTGTGGGACACGACGCCACATTAAGCGGAAATGCATAATACGGACTTCATCAGCAGACAGTTTCTTCAAATACACACGACGGAATGAAGGAATAAGGAATGCGAGAAGAACAGTTCCTAAGAAGCAGTAGGCCAAAATGGTGATGAATCGAGATCCATCAGAAGCTGGCAAAGCTGAGGTTGGGATGAATGAAACACAGAATGCGAATAGTGAGCAGAGGAATCCGCAGCATGCAAAAATAGTCTTGCCGACGATGCCTCCTGGAACGTTATAGGTACGCTTTAATTCTTTCTCAGTAAAAATAAGCTTGAAATATGAAGCATACATGAGGAAGTAGCACACAATATAAACGATAGAAGTTAATGTTGTCGCAATCAAGAAGGACATGTTTCCGTTGGTACCACCACCGAAGGTGAGGACAGCATCCCAGATAGTAACGATAACAAACTGTGCGGAAATCATATGAGTTGGAACACCGAATTTATTCTCATGAGCAACCCAACGTGGCATTAAGCCATACATAGCACTATCTTGGAGACCTTTTGATGGTCCGACAACCCAAGAACCGATCTCTGCGACGATGCCTAATGCCATAAAAATGCTAAAGAGACCAGCGAGCCATCCTAAGTGGCTATTGAAATGGCACATTAAGAAATCAAGTGCTTGATACATGCCAGCATTCATTGATAATTTGCTTTGTGGCACAGTTGCAGCAATAGACATGCCGCCTAATGAATCCATAATGATTGCCAAAATGAACATGACAAACATAGTACGAGGATAGTTCTTTGGTGCATTATCCAGTTGGTTGATATGTGTACCAGAGGATTCAATACCTGCATACATTAAAATGAATGTTGCAAAAATAGTCAGAGTACCATCTTGACGGAAATCTGGGAAGAAGGTATGCGGATCCATTGTCATAGCAACTGGATTACCTTGACCCATGTAGATCAATGCCAAAATAAATAGCAAGAATCCTGGGATAAAGACACCAAGGAAGAATCCTACTTTTGCAATCTGTGCTGTTGCTTTTGTTCCACGTAATTGCAGAATATTAATGATACCGAAAAGAATGAGAACTTCGAAGAACTTTAAAGTTGGGTTATCGTTCAGGATACTCCATCCGAAGGTTTCAGAAATCATACCAATAACGAAGTAGCACATCGTTACGAATCCGATAGTGACTTCAAACCATTGGCAGAATAAAGCAACATAGCCTAATAATTCACTATGTAGTGCATTACCTACCCAACCAAAAACACCGCCTTCTGACCATCCTTCAACGGATGCCATTTCAGCAGAGATTAATGCCGTAGGCAAAAACCAGAAAATTCCACCAATTAAAGCAAAGAACACGCAGGCAAACTTTGCTGTTGCTAAACTCGGGAATTCATATACTGTCATGACCATTGACGCCGTCATTGCGAAAAAGCCGAAGCCAGTCAACTTCTTCTGTTCAACGTTCATAGCCTTATCCTTCTTTAACGACAATCAGTATCTCCATTGGCTGTCGTCGCCAAACCAACTGAAGGTATCTCCTCCGCGATACTGAGACTTTTTGTGAAACGCTTAGTAATCGTACTTGATAAAAACGACTTGATAATAAGTGTTTCATAATACGATCAATAATTTTAATTCAAAATTCTTTCGTGTATTCACGAAAACATCTAAAAGACAGGTTTTTCTTTGTATGTGGCAGGAGAAATGAATAGTTTTCTCCTACCACATTGTGCGAGTTAAAATCCAGATTCCTTGAATGATTCAGAACGTTCAATGTGAATGACATTGCCATTTTCATCAGTTATTGTTTGTACTAACTGACCATTAATATCCTGAATGCCTTCACGTTGACGAGCAGCGAGAACAGCTTCTTGCATAATGTGAGGGACTCGGTGCCACATCAGACGGAAATGAAGAACACGAATGTCTTCGACATTCATTTTCTTCAAGAACTTTCGTCTAAAGGAACTGACAAATATTGGAAGAAGAACAGCAATAATGAAGCAGTAAGTCAGTATCACAACAAACTGAGTTCCTTGTGATGGTGGCAAACTGGCCATTGGAATGAAGCTGACGATAAAAGCAAAAATAGACGTTACAAATCCAACAACGCCTACAATAATTTTTCCAGTCATACCGCCAGGAACGTTATAAGTTCGTTTTAATTCTTTCTCAACAAAAATAAGACGGAAATATGAAAGATACATAAGTACGTAGCAGCATAAATAAATAAGGCTTGTTAGTGTTGTAGTAATCAGATATGCCATGTTGCCAGCTGATCCTGAACTAAAAGTAAGTATCGCTGCCCATAATGCAACAACAAAAAACTGTACTAATAGCATATGTGTTGGAACGTTATTATCATTCTTGGTGCAAATCCATTTTGGAAGCATGCCATAACTAGCTGTATCTTGAAGACCTTCTGCTGGTCCTACTGCCCATGAACTGATTTCAGAGATTAATCCAAGAACAAGCAGCAAACTGAGTAAAGTTGCTAGCCAGCCTAGATGAGGATTATCGTGGCAAATCAACATTCGTAACGCTTGATACATTCCTGCATCCATTGACAGTTTCTGCTGTGGAACAACACTGGCGATGGAAACTCCGCCTAAGGAATCCATGATAATAGCGAGTGCAAAGATGGAAAGGACTGTAAGTGGGTAATTTTTTTCTGCTTTTTCAAGCTCGTTGATATGGGAACTTGAGGCTTCAATACCTGCATACATTAAGATGAATGTTGCAAAAATAGTTAAGGTTCCTGATTGATGAAAATCTGGGAAAAATGTTTTACTGGAGAACGATATTGCTAGGGGGTTACCTTGGATCCAGTAAATAATTGCGAGAATAAAGAGGATTGATGTTGAGCCGAGAACGCCGACAGTGAAGCCCCATTTCGCAATGAGTGTGGTGCGTTGTGTTCCTCCTAGTTGGAAAAAACTAATCCCGGCGAATAGAAGTAGGACAAGAATAAATTTTACTGTTGGATCATCGTTGATAATAGAAATGTTAAATGCGTCGGCTACTACTCCGATAATAAAATAGCACATGGTTACAAAGCAGACTGTGACTTGGAACCATTGGAAGAATACTGCGAGGAATCCTAATCGTTCACTGTGTAGTGCATTACCTACCCAACCAAAGACACCGCCTTCTGACCATCCTTCAACGGATGCCATTTCAGCAGAGATTAATGCTGTTGGTAAAAACCAACATAATCCTGCAAGAAGCGAGAAGAAGACGCATGCAAATTTTGCTGTTGCAACGCTTGGATAATCATCAATTGTCATGACCATTGAGGCAGTCATTGCAAAGAAACCGAAGAAAGTTAATTTCTTTACATTTAACACGCCATTTTGTTTTTGTTTCATTTCTTTCTCTTAAAGTGATGCGATTGATGGTAAAAATTTAATGCTTTAATAATTCAAGCAACCTTAATGCTATAGGAGTACTCTGTACATTACAAAGTGTTTTTAGCAAGAAAATCAGTTAGTCATGAATAAAAGACGTAAAAGAAATATCTATACTGACTCTATAGGGGCCCCCTTTTCGTAAACTAAAGTTTATGGGTCGAAATGGGAATAACAATCCGAGAATGACAACACGACGCGTTTTCTCTTTGGTAATCGCGTTTCTTTTCTTGTGTATTGCGGGTGGAGTTACTATTACCGGCTTCTTTGCTCCAGCATTGGTTGAGTTAACGAAGTCTGTAAAAAGCTCTAACTTTTCTCTAGAAGGTGAGTCAGTTAACCTTGATCTCACAAAGTTACCTCAGCAGTCACGTATGTATTCTGCCGATGGAAAACTGATTGCATACTTCTATACGCAGAATCGTATCGTTGTCGCGTTAAAGAATATTTCACCATGGATGCAAAAGGCCATGGTTGCACGAGAAGACCATGACTTCCTTCAGGAAACAGGTATTGATCCTCGTGGTATTGCTCGTGCGTTTGTTCAAACCTTTATTAAGCATGGTGCTAAGGAGGGTGGTTCTACACTTACTCAGCAGTATGTGAAGAATGCACTGATTGATGAAGCAATGGAAAACTTTGATCCTATTGCTGCATACCATGCTCGTGCTGATACAATCACACGTAAACTTCGGGAAATGCTTATTGCTCAGGAATTAGATGAGCATTATAACAAAGCTGAAATTCTTCAGGGTTATTTAAATATTGCACAGTTTGGTGTCAATATTTATGGTGTTGAAGTGGCAGCTGAAGAATACTTTAGTGTTCCTGCGAAGGATCTGACATTAGGTGAAGCTGCAACTATTGCATCAATTACTGAGAACCCTAGTGCCTATGATCCTATTGAACATCCAGAAGCAGCAGAACAGCAGCGTAATATTGTTCTTCAACAGATGGTGAAGTATGGTTTTGCTACAGCAGCTGAAGCTGATACAGCAATGAAAGTACCGATGGCTTCCATGCTGAAGATTACTAAATTCCCAATTGGCTGCGAAGCAGCTGGAATTATGGGTTATGCATGCGATTACACTGTTCGTGATATTTTGTTAAGCCCTGAGTTTGGTAAGACAACAGAAGCTCGACGTGAACTTCTCTATGAAGGCGGTTTGAAGATCTACACCACCTTCAATGAGACTGCTGAGCAGATTGCTTATGACTCGGTCACACAAGCAATCTCTCCTACTGATTCATCTGGCGTTATTATCGCTATTGCATCTGTTCAACCTGGTACTGGAAAGATTATTGAAGTTCAGCAGAATAAGTTGTATAACGTTGATGGTGATTTAGGATCACAATATACTGCTATGGATTATTCTGTTGATCAGGCTGAAGGCGGTGGTACCGGCTTCGGTATTGGATCAGCATTCAAACCAATTACCTTAGTCTCCTGGATGCAAGCCGGACACAAGATGTCACAGGAGTTGGATACCTATACTGCTTACCCAGTTAATTCCATTCCATGTGCTCAAAAAACTGGTGCTATCTGGTACGTTTCTAACGATGAAAATACTGGTTCTATCAGCCCTGAATCACCATTACACGCTCTGATTTGGTCGCACAACACAACTCAGGCTTCTATGGCACAGATTATTGGCCTTTGCGCAATTGCTAACACAGCAACTGAGATGGGTTACCATAACGCATCCTCGACAAATTCCAATATTCACGACACCATTACGCCAACTATGTTGTTGGGTACTTTGGATGTTTCACCATTAACCATGGCAAACGTATATGCAACCATTGCAGCAGATGGTGTTGAATGTACTCCTATTGCAATTGATAAGGTAATTAATGCTGAAGGTAAGTCCATCACTGTTCCACCAGCAAATTGCCATCAAGCTATCTCTAAGAATGTTGCAGAAACTGCAGCCTACGCTATGTATCTCTACGATAAGTATGGATATGGTGTCGGCGAACAAGTTCCTGGATATCGAGTCTTTGGTAAGACTGGTACCAACCAGAATGCATCTCTTGCTGATGGTGAGTTCATTCCGCAGATGGCTACCTTCACTATCTCAGCTCAGCCACAACACCCAAGCTGGCTTCCATACTGCATTCCTAGTACCGGACAATGCTCACATCAGTGGTACGGTGAATGGTATCTAGTCCGTTCTTTGCAACGTTACTTTGCTGATTATATTCATGCCGAGAATATTCCAAACAATGATTATGGACAGCCAGATCCAAACCTTGTTCAGCTACCATTGAATATGGCACAACAAGTTTACGAGCAGAGTGAAAACGTTCGTGGAACAGTCTTTTCTCCTATGACACCAGTTGATAAATGGTAATTTTCATTCCTGCCTCATAGGCTATAAAAGAGTGGGTGGTGTTCATCTTCTAAACGAAGATGAACACCACCCACTCTTTTATTTTTTTATTAGAACTTACTGTACATCGACACCAACAGCATCAGAAATATGTTCAAATCCATCTCGTCGTAACAGCTCTGCTACTCCTTGACGAATCTGTGTCATCACTTGTGGACCTTGATACATTAAAGCTGACACAAGCATAACCAAGCTTGACCCATGTCGAATCTTCCAATACGCTTGCTCAGCTGTTGATACGCCACCAACGCCAGCGATTGCTAATCTTGTTCCATATTCACGATAAGTTTGTTCAATAAGACTATTTGCTTTCGTCTCACATGGGCGTCCAGACAAATTTCCTTTCCATTCTGATGGAATAGAGAGACCGGAGCGATCTTTTCGTAGATTTGCGATCGTCACGCCTTGAACATTATGCTCACAAATGACATCTAACAGATCTTTTAACTCGTCCCATTCTTTATCTTGTGGGAGCTTTACCATTAATGGTTGCTTATGTTGGATGCGATCTAGGCCAGTTAATAAACGATCAAGCATATCTGGTGTAACAAACCGTTCACCGACCATTGTGTTTGGACATGAAATATTGATTTCAATCAGATCTGATTTATCAGCAGCACGCTGTAATGAAATCATATAATCTTCAATACCTTCTTCATCATCTCCAACAAATCGATCATTGGTTCTAGCAAGAGATACAGAAATTTTCATTTGTCGTGAGCGTGTATATGCTTTTTCAACTTCTTGCATTATACGTTCAGATCCTTTATTAGCTAATCCCACATGAACCATCATGGATTCATATTCTGGTAGACGGTGGAACCATGGTCGTGGATTACCGTCGCAAGGACGCGCAGTTGTGGATCCAACTGTTTCAAAACCATATCCTGCTGCATCAGCTACTTTAGTAATCTGACAATTTTTATCTAATCCAGCTGAAATACCAAATGGGTTACTGAATGGGATTCCCATAACAGTTGTTTCGAGAATTGGATCTGTATAATCCAACATATGCTGTAAAAGCCACATTAATGGCACATTATTACCAGCTTTTTCGCAAAAATCTAATGTTGTTGAATGTGCAGTGTCAGGTGTCATAGCAAAAATAATTTTTTTAGCACCTTTTTTATAGGCGATATCAAAGATTCGTATTGAGGTATTAATAATTGATCGGTCTAGCAATGAATCAATTGTATATTTTTTATTCATTCTGATCTCCTCGCACAACATAGGTCAAATCATGAACTATATGTCCAGCTAGTAGACCTTTATTCTCAAAACTTGTGAGTACGCGACCATCAAATCGCTCAGATTCAGTAAAGATTGCGTGTGGTAATAATTGAGCTGTTTCTGCGTTACCTTTTCCGACATGTTCTATTGCTAGAGAAACTTCTTTTGTACCAATGTTTATGAAATCTGAGTCGTTGTCCAAGACTTCATGAATATGCAGTGCATAGTCGTCAATATCTGTTGCAATACGCCAGACGCCATGAGAAACAAGGCTTTGTGCTATTAAATGGGCAAATGATGGTTGAATAATACGTCGTTTATGATGCTTCATTTTTGGCCATGGATCAGGGAAATATGTCCATACTTCTTCACAGCTTTGTGGTTGGATTGCTGTTTCGAATAACTGTACTGCATCAACTTGAGCGATTCGCAGATTCTCTAAATGTTGATGCTCACAACGTAATAATGTATGGGCAATCCCTTGATCAAAAACTTCAACAGCGAGGAAATTCTTATCTGGATTATTCGCTGCGGCAGCAGCAATATTTTCGCCTTGACCACTGCCAACTTCAATGATGAGAGGTTTAACCTCTCCCCATACTTCTTTTTGGGTATCCTCATCTAATTGGAATGATGGATTTACACTGAGCTCTTTCCTAGATTTATCTGTTGGTATGTGTAAGAGGAAATGGTCAGAATTCGTTTCCCATGCTTGCTGGAGTTTAGGTGACAATCGTGTATTACGTCGCACAAATGAGACAACTGCCCGATGCGGTGCGGTAAAATCTTCTGATACCATTATTCCTCCTCCGTTATGTCTTTCTGATAGTATTTCATACTAAGTGCCATGTTAAACGATGCAAATTTGATGGCCCTTGTTCTGTAATTGCTTGTCTATGTGCTGCTGAACCATATCCTTTATTATTGTCCCAATGGTAAGCCTGATATTGATGATCTTGCGCATACTTTTCCATTAACTGATCACGTGTCACTTTTGCTAATACAGATGCGGCAGAAATACATGCGCAAGTCATATCACCTTTAACTCGAGTTGTTATAGATGGTAATATGGGTACTGTTGGTGCGTTAATAGTCATTGATGCAGGCGTAATATAATCAATTGGTCCATCAAGTATACCTGCAACAGATGAAAGTAACGATTCTTGTTTCTGTTCGATAAGATGTGATTCGATTACATTGAGAGCTCGTAAAGCTGCAATTCCTAAAGCGTATGAGATACCCCAAGCATCAATTTCTTGATTTGTAGCAGAACCGACAGCCCATGCATATGACCATTCTTGCAATGGGTAGAAGAGGCTCTCCCGTTTCTTCGCTGTGAGCATTTTAGAATCAGCTAATCCCTGTGGAATATCAGTATTGAGGGTAGTAATCGTGATAGCTGCAGCACCAACCATAACAGGTCCAGCTAATGCTCCACGTCCAACTTCATCGAAACCGATCACAAGTTGGTATCCTGATTTGAATAATTTTTTTTCTTCGTTTAAGGTTGGATATACTCTCTGTACTGTTTTACTCATAGACACCTGATATTCCACCAACTTTTTCGAAAACGGATGCAGGACGCGAAATCCATTTCACGCGATCAAGTGGCCAATATACTAATTTCACAACGCCAACAACGTCACTGACTGGGACAAGTCCATCATTTTCATTTAAATGGTATCGTGAGTCAGCTGAATTAGATCGGTTATCACCTAGAACGAACAGGTTTCCTGGGGTCACTACAACATTGAAGCGAATAAGACTTGGCGGGTCTCCTGGTTTCAAATAACTGGTTTCATTGATTGGTTGACCATTGACTGTAATATCTCCTGATGCATCACAGCATGCAACATCATCACCTGGGAGACCTATAAGTCGTTTGACAAGAAAACCTCCGCCAGGAACATCATCTTCTTGTGTAGTGAGCCAATGCCCCGGATCTTTGAAAACGATGATATCTCCTCGTTTTAGCGGTGTTAATTTGCCATCCAGTTTGGAGGTCATGATCCGATCACCAATCATGAGAGTGTTTTCCATTGATCCTGATGGGACGACATAAATACCAACAATGAATAAACGGAGAAATGCAACGACCAAAAGAGGAATGCTAATTGAGAGCACTATTTCACGGATACTTGATTGTTTGCTGCGATGACGAGGATCACTTTTTTTGGGTTTAGTGTGTTTTGATAGAGAGCTTTCTATAAGTGTGTCGGCGTATTGATCTGCAAAGTTGTCAGACACTGTTTTCGTCTCTTTATCCATGTTGTCAGCCTTTATACCATATGCACTGCAAGTCTATTATCTGTTTTTCATCTTAGATACTTTGCTGGAAAAAACAGATGCCCAAGCAAATAAAAATCTGCTTGGGCATTTTTAGTAAGAAAAGCTCTCACTTGCTGATGCGGTTGTCGCGACGCTCACGAATACGAGCAGCCTTACCGTGCAAATTACGCAAGTAGTAAAGCTTTGCACGACGAACACGACCTCGGGAGATCAATTCGATAGAATCCACGCTTGGAGCATGGATTGGGAAACGACGCTCGATGCCGGTTCCGAAGCTAATCTTACGAACAACGAAAGTCTCACGAAGTCCTTCACCAGAACGTGCGATAACAACGCCCTGGAAAGCCTGAATACGGGTGTGTGTACCCTCAGAGATCTTAACGTTTACCTTGACAGTATCACCAGGACGGAAATCTGGGATAGATTCAGCTGGCTTCATATACTGAGCTTCAAATTCTTGAACTGCGCTCATAGGTAGTTCCTCCATCACCGCCACATATCAGTGTAAGTTATGGTCCACGTTTAAAATAATTTTTTATACGTTTTCCGGTACGGCTTCTATAAGTTTTCTTATAGAAGAATACTCATCTGTTCTTGATATCAAGAAACTAGACTCAAGGGTTGTTCCTATGTGGCAGAACGAACCCGAGCAAGAACTTCTTGATTATAACGAGTGAGGCGGAAAAATAGAAAAATATTCTCCACTTCACTCATTATTTTATTTGATCACTTAGATTCGTGATAAGACTTTTCTGTGTTAACGTTCCAAACGTTTTCTTTAGTTGTCTTACCACTCTTAATATTTGCGACAGCTTCCATTGCAGTAGCCATCGAATGATCTTGGTTATTGTAATGGTGCTGACCATTACGACCGACGCAATATAAGTTACCAAAATGATCTAACCAAGCAATAAGCTGATCAATATCCTTATATGTATCGAAGTAAGCTGGGTAAGCTTTTGGTACGCGCTCGCGATGGGAATCGATGACATCATCTGGACTGTTAATAACCTTCATGCGCATCATTTCTTTAATTGCGAAGTCGCGTGCTTCTTCATCAGTAAGATTCCAGAAATCGTCACCTTCCTTTGTGAAGTATTCCAAGCCAATCCAAACGGTGTCGTCTGGATTTTGAACAAGATATGGGCTCCAGTTGTTGAAAATCTGCAAACGTCCGACTTTATATCCTGGGTCCTGAACATAAATCCAGTTATCTGGGACAATTGCTGGATCGCCAAGAGTCTTGATGTCTGTCATGTTGCGAAGGCGAAGCTTCTTGCAGAGTAATCCAACAGTAACGAAGTCACGATATGGAAGACCTTCAGCGATATCAGTGATGTCCAGAGGAGCTTTGTCATTAGAAGCGTTGAAAGCTTCAATAAGATTCTTTAATGGCATTGAGCTAATAAAATCATCGGCTTCGAGAATTTGTTCATTACCTTCAGCGTCGACATAAGTGATAGAAGAAATAGCACGGTTCTTCTGGTTAATCTTAGTTGCTTTTGCATTGGTAATGACGGTACCGCCCATTTCAACGATACGTTGTTCGACAACTTCCCATAATTGGCCTGGGCCAAGCTTTGGATACCAGAATTCTTCGATTAATGAAGTTTCTACGTGTCGATTGTCATTCTTAGGCATAACGCGTTGAATAGCATTCTTTAAAACAGCAAGGATGCTTAATCCTTTAACACGTTGTGCGCCCCAATCAGCTGAGATTTCAGATGGGTGACGTCCCCATAGCTTCTCTGTGTAGCCTTCGAAGAAGAGTGAGTAGAGAACACGGCCAAAGCGGTTGATGTAGAAGTTCTCAAGATTGGTTTCCGGTAACTTGTGAACACAAGATTCAAGATAGCTAAGGCCAGCTTTCATAGTTAATGCTGGTCCCATTGCCTTAATAGTATCGCCAGATAAAGTAACAGGATAGTCGAAGAAGTGCTGATGCCAGAAAATACGGGAAAGACGATGCCTCTTCAGCATAACCATATCAGTTTTCTCAGGATCAGGACCGCCTGGAACAAGATTGCAAGAGCGTCCAAGTTTCTTGTCATCATATGCTAATGCACCTTGTAATGGAAGAATTTCCTTCCACCAATCCATAATACGTTCATCTTTTGAGAAGAAGCGGTGTCCACCGATATCCATTCGGTTACCATCATGTTTAACGGTACGAGAGATTCCGCCGAATTCAGAACTTGCTTCCAAAAGAGTGACATCATATTTTTCATTGCCACCATCACGGAGAAGTTCATATGCAGCAGTTAAACCGGCAGGACCACCGCCGATTACTACAACGCGATGTTTAGTCATGTGTTTCCTTTCGTCGCGATTCTACACAGAACATATTGATGCCTTACCAGTCTAGTGCACAGTGCAAACCACGCAGAATTCAATGATGTGATTATAGTTTGTCAGGAAAACTAAGATCAGTTTCTGAATGTTGGATTTCTTCTACATTAACGTCTTTAAAAGTCAAAATACGTACTGAGCGAACAAAGCGCGTAGGACGATAAATGTCCCAAACCCATGCGTCACTTAATCGCACATCAAAATAAACGTCTTGTCCTGCTGAACATGTTCTAAAATCAACATGATTTGCTAGATAAAAGCGACGTTCTGATTCCACAACATATTTGAAGAGTTTAACAACATCTCGATATTCTTTATATAAAGCTAGTTCTGCGTTTGTCTCATAATTGTCGAGATCTTCTGCGCTCATTGGTTCTCATCCTTATTCTTAATTGTCTGATTCATGATGAGCTTTACGTTTTTTGCGCCACCATGCACGTTTTGATATCTCAGATTTAGTTGATCGATTCCACTGCAGTGGGAAGACCCATCCGTTTTTGTTATCTTGCTGATCATTATCATCATCTTTTTCAGATTCAGAAATAGCCACTACTTCACCTGGAACAACAGTCAGATTATCTTCTGTTACTGATGCAGTAGCACGATAACGCATATAGTCACCAGATAAAATGGCTAAAAGTACTTGATCACGATAGATATTAGATTCATTATCCCATAATGAATCTCGTAAAATACCTTCTTTAAAGAACCCAAATGATTGAAGAAGGGCAATACTACGATTATCTGTTGCTGGTAGTACAACGCTAACGCGATGAAGTCCTAGTCCATTCTCTTGAGATGCAAAAATGTAGGATAAAAGATGTGGAATAGCATCATGTAAATATCCTCTATGCTGATATTCTTTCCGCAAAAAAATATGTAAATTAGCTGACTGCGAATACGTACTAATTTGTGTAAGGAAAGCCATACCAATAATATCAAAGGATGGATCGAGAGCTGTGATCGTCCATGCTATTGTTCGTTGAGAAATTTTAGAAGAATTTTTACAATTAACACTATTCCAGGTCAATGATTCTTGAATACAGCGTTTAATAAATGCTCTTGTGAGACTTTCTGGATAACTATGATCATTTTCAGAGGTAAATAAACCAATTTCATCTAAACGATCTAGATCTTGAAGAGAAGCAGGCTGTAACTGGAGTATCTCCCCCATCAGTGTTGGGACACGTAACACTATTGGCAACATCTCTGAGTCATTTAAAGAATCATGTTGAATATTTGTTGCAATGTTGTGAGATTGATTACACTGACTCATATTGCCTTCTTTAGTCATATAAATAGATGTTACGAATGAAAGAACATCCAAAGTTGTCTGTGCAGTTTAACCTACACAGACAACTTTAATATCAATTAACTATGAATCAGCTGCGAACTTTCTTCATAATTAATGAGCTCACTGTCTTTGCATCAGCCTGTCCATGTGTTGCACGCATAACTGCACCAATAATGACACCCATAGGCTTCATATTGCCGCTCTTTAATGCGTCTAAAACGTCTGGATTAGCTGCGAGTGCTTCATCGACGGCTTTTTCGATGGCAGAATCATCATTCATGATCTTCCATCCGTGTTTTTCGACGACTTCAGATGGTGTTCCTTCACCTTGGAGGATTGCAGAAATAGTTTGCTTGGCGAGCTTATTGTTGAGTTTGCCATCAGCAATCATCTTTTCGACTTCTGCAACGTTTTCTGGGGTGATTGGAAGATCTTCGATAGAAACTTCACGTTCGTTGGCTTCACGCATAATTTCACCGAGCCACCATTTGCGAGAGCCAGCTGCAGAGGCTCCAGCTTGAACGGTGCTATCGATGAGGTCTAAAGCGTTTGCATTGAGGACGTCACGCATTTCAAGGTCAGAGAATCCCCATTCTTCTTGTAAGCGGTGCTTACGGTGGGATGGCATTTCTGGGAGGGTTGCGCGGATTTCTTCAACTTGCTCTGGTGGAATGTGAAGCATGATTAAGTCTGGGTCTGGGAAATAACGGTAATCGTTTGCGTCAGACTTGACACGTCCACCAGCTGTTGTTTGTGTTGCTTCATCCCAGTGACGTGTTTCTTGGAGTACTTCTCCACCGTCGGCGAGGATAGCTGCTTGACGTCGGATTTCGTAGATGATGGTCTTTTCGATGCCGCGGAATGAATTGACGTTCTTGGTTTCTGAACGTGTTCCGAGTGGGGCGTCTGGTGATTCGCGGAGAGAGACATTGACGTCGGCTCGCATGTTACCTTGTTCGAGTCGTCCGTTTGATACGTTGAGAGCGCGTGCGATGTCGCGGATTTCTTTGACGTATGCTCCAGCGATTTCTGCGATATGTTCGCCTGCGCCGATAACTGGTTTGGTGACAATCTCAATGAGTGGGACGCCAGCTCGGTTGTAATCGACGAGGGAATGGTCAGCGCCTTCGATACGACCATCGGCACCACCAATGTGGGTGTTCTTACCTGCGTCGTCTTCGATATGTGCGCGTTCGATTGGGACTCGGAATGTGGTGCCATCTTCAAGTTCTACATCAAGATAGCCTTCACCGTTTGTTGGCTTATCAAACTGAGAAATTTGATAGTCGCGTGGCATATCTGGGTAGAAATAATTCTTGCGTGCGAATTGGCTCCATTCGTTAACATGGCAGTGTAATGCTAAGCCGAGGCGGACAGCATTGATAACTGCTTGCTTGTTAACTACTGGCAGTGATCCTGGAAGACCAAGGGAGACTGGAGTTAATTCAGTATTTGGGTCGCCACCAAACTCGTAGTGTGCTGGGCAGAAGAGTTTAGTGTTTGTGTTTAATTCGACGTGAACTTCAAGACCAAAGACTGGATCAAAACGTTTGATTGCTTCGGAAAATTTCATTAATTTTTCTGACATTTCACTCCTCAGACAGTGAATCGAGCCATGGGGTCTTCAGTTGTGCCCATAATGGTGCTCCCCATTTTTTATTAAATGCAGTTTCGAGAGCAGAAGCGACACGGAACATTAATTCATCATTCTTTTGTGCTGCTAAAATCTGGAAACCAACTGGAAGATTATTATGATCTAATCCAGATGGGATAGAGATTGCTGGCAAGCCGGCTAAATTAGCAGGAATGGTGGCAATATCATTGCGATACATTGTTGCTGGGTCTTCTACTTCTCCGATCTTGAATGCGGAGGTTGGAGCGGTTGGGCATACCAAGACATCGAAATCTTTGAAGGCTTTATTGAAGTCTTGAATCATAACGGTGCGGACACGTTGTGCTTTACCATACCATTCTTCATATTTACCAGCGGAAAGAGCGTAGGTTCCGAGGATAATACGGCGCTTTACTTCTGCTCCGAATCCAGCTTCACGAGTGTAGGCCATCATATTTGCAGCTGTTTGTGGAACATCTGCTGGTGGCATGACACGAAGACCGTAACGCATACCATCGTAACGAGCAAGGTTACTTGAAACTTCAGCTGGCATGACAACGTAGTATACCTGGATGCCATGTAAGAAGTGACGGAAACTGACTTCTTCAACATTAGCGCCCATGTTTTGTAAAAGCTTGATACCTTCGGAGAAGTTGTTTTTCACTTCTTCTTCGAAACCATCGCCTGTTGCTTCTTTGATGATGCCAACACGGAGTCCTTTAAGGTCTTGGTTCTTACCTTGGAGCGCGGCAGCGGTCATACTTGGTAATATTTCACGGATAGATGTAGAGTCATGGTCATCATAGCCTGCGATGACATCATAAAGCATTGCAGCATCTTCAACAGTACGAGCGCATGGTCCAATCTGATCCATTGAGGATGCCATAGCAATTGCGCCGTAGCGGGAAACTCGACCATATGTTGGTTTAACACCAACAGTGCCTGTGAAAGCAGCTGGCTGGCGGATAGATCCACCGGTATCAGTACCTAAGGCTAATGGTGTTTCGAAACTAGCAACAGAGGTAGCTGAGCCACCACCAGAACCTCCTGGAACACGAGTGATGTCCCAAGGGTTATAGGTGTTATGGAAAGCAGAGTTTTCTGTTGAGGATCCTTGAGCAAACTCATCAAGATTTGTTTTTCCAAGGATTGGCATTCCTGTATTCTTCATACGTGTGACAACTGTTGCATCGTATGGTGGAATCCAGCCTTCAAGTATCTTAGAAGCTGCAGTAGTTTCGATCCCTTTAGTCACAATCATGTCTTTTACTGCGACAGGAACACCAGCTAATGAAGGCAGCTCTTCGCCTTTAGCACGGCGAGTATCAATATCATCAGCAACTGCTAATGCTTCTTCGCTAGATCGGGCGAGAAATGCCTGAAGAGTTGGTTCAGCAGAATCAATTGTTTGTAATTCTGCTTCAACAAGTTCACGTGATGAGATATCACCTTTTTTTAACTTGTCTGCCATTTGAGCAGCAGTTAAAGTTACTAATTCAGAAGCTTTGGCCATTATCACTCCTCTCCTAAAATCTTTGGAGCTACAAACATTCCTGCTTCAGATACAGGAGCTCCGGCGATAGCATCCTTCTGTGATAATGGGGTAACAGCCTCATCAGGACGTAAGTATGCTTCGATAGCAATTGGATTTGTTGTTGGCTCAACATTATCGGTTGGAATATCTTGCATTTGGCTAATAGATTCTGCGATAGAATCTAATTCATGTAAAAAGCGGTCGATCTCTTCATCGTTTAAAGCGATAGAAGCAAGATCTCCAATATGCTTCATTTGCTCTTTTGTGAATGTTGACATAGCTTCATGGTATCTACGTTTTATGACAGTCTGCAAAGCATATTGATGGCGATTGTTAAAAAATAAAAACCTTCTTTGCTAGTTGATGTCAGCAAAGAAGGTTTCACGTGAAACGTTAGTCTTTATTTGGTCATATGTTGTGCCGCACAAGCATGCATAGTAACAGCCGCTGCAGCTCCCGCATTGATCGAACGAACTGATCCAGTTTGTGTAATATAGACGATGTCATCTGCAAGATCTAAGGCTTTTTGAGATAAGCCTGGTCCTTCTGCACCAAAGATAAGAAGGCAACGTTCTGGGAATGCATATGTTTCAATAGGGACAGCTCCAGGAACATTATCGATTGCAATAATGCGCATCTGAGGGTCTGATTGACGTACTGTGTCCACAAGGTCTGCGATGCAAGCTTCATGCACCACATGCTGATACAGTTCTGTCATTAAAGATCCTTTACGGTTCCACTTATGTGGGCCAACAATATGAACTTTGGCGGCACCGAAAGCATTAGCACTTCGAACCATGGAACCAATGTTAAAGTCGTGAGTCCAATTTTCAATTGCTACTTCATATTGATAACGTTTCCCGTTATCTAGATCATTGCGAATTGCTTCAACAGTCCAGTATCGATAACGATCAAGAACATTGCGAGTATCACCCTCATCTAAGAGTTGCGAATCAAAACGCGCATCATAATTAGGGTTTGTAGGATCATCAGGGCGTGATTCATCTGGATGTTCTTGTTCCCAAGAACCTAATCCGATTTTACGGAATTCAGGTTCACCTGACTCTAATGCAGCTTTTGTAATTGCATTTGGCTCGGTCACTAGTCCTCCAATGTCTCTTGATCTTGTAACTGTGTACGATCAAAAACATGAATGAATTGTACTGTCTGTTTCTTTTGTGTTACCGGATTCATCAAAGTTATTTCAGATGGAGCTTGGGTTGTTCCACCAGCTACTAAGGATAGGATCGCACAAACAGTTGCGCCTGATTGTTTAATAACACCGAAATCAAGATCCAACTCATTTGATTTTGTTAATGTGACAATTGATGACGTTTGAATATAGGATAAATCGCTTAACCACGCATCCAATAAGATAACACGCTTACCTTTAATATCTGTTCCTTTGATTCCAGGGAAAACAAAATCAAGGGCAAAACCGTCAAGAGACTGTCCGCGAGATGCAGCAGCAGTGATCATTGAAGAGACAAAAGGTACCGATGCAGCTGTTAATGCTCCAACAGCATCGAAATCGTCAATATCGAATCCATTTTCCTCTAAAACATCGATTAAAGCATGACCAGCTAGGACAGCACCATCATGATTAAAGATAACTGAACTTAACTCAGAAAATGGTTTGTCACCGATATCTTTTTTAACTAGTTGACGTAACTCTTCACGAGGATCATTCCATGTCATATTCGTTTCCTTCCTTTTACTCTATAACGCTATTATCAGCATCGGAAAGTAATTCTGGTGCAGAAATTTCTTTAATATTTCCTTTATCACTATCAATAAAATCTACGGGGGCAATATCATCAGGATTTAATCGTTTTAGTTTTCTAGCCTGTGGAAGAATAGTTCCTTGCACATTGCCGACCACTTTATCGTAGGCTTGTACTGTTTTTGTAATTTGCGATCCTAATGTTGACATGTATTTGCCGAAAGTACCGAAACCTTTATAAATTCGGTTACAGATATCAAATAATTGTTTCGCATCTTCTGTCAGAGTTTGTTGCTGCCATGAGAAAGATACTGATTTGAGAACAGCCCATAATGATACTGGTGAGCATAAAGCAACACGTTTCGAGAAAGCATAATCAAGCAACGATGAATCATATTCTAATGCTGCTGACAACCATGCTTCGTTCGGAATAAAAGCAATAACAAAGTCAGTAGAGATATCAAAGTCTTCCCAGTAAGCACGTTTCGCTAATTCATTGATATGGCTTTTCAAATTACGTGCATGCTCTGCTAAAAAACGATTGTATTGTGTATCGTGATCATCACCAGTCAGAGGTACAGATTGTGCATTCTCATATGCAGTAAAAGGTGCTTTAGCATCGACTGGGATGATCTTTTTCCCCGGAAGATGAATAACCATATCAGGACGATCCATACCACCGTGCGTATCACTGAAGCTCACCTGTGTATCAAAATCAACATGTTCAGTTAAACCAGATGCTTCAACAATATTTTTTAATTGCACTTCTCCCCAGTATCCACGTTGTTTATTATTTCGTAAGACACTGGCTAGTTTTGTTGTTTCTTGACTTAATAATTGTTCTTGCTGACCAAGATTTTGTAAACGTTCATGTAATTGACCACGTTCATCTTGACGATGGTTTTCGATCTCTTCTACTTTTTGTCGGAGTAAATCTAAATTAGAGGACACTGGTGAGAGAGCTTGAAGAATTTTTGATTCTTCAAGCTCTGCCTGATGAGTTCGTTGTTCTTGCAATGTACGTTGCTCAGCTTCAGTCTGCTGCAACTTGTCAATTTGTTGTTTCAAATATTCAACTTGTTTCGTTGTTTCTTCTGCTTTAGCTTGATAGCGAACAACTTCCTGTTGACTCTTGCTGAGTGCAGCACGTGTTTTCTCTAGCTCTTGTATGGTGTTGTCTAATTGAGTTTTTAAGGCATCATCTTGGCTACCATATACAGAGTTCTGTTCTAAAGATATGTTTTTAGAATGAACTCTTGTATAGTAAATCACTGTGCCTATTAAGAGGCAAATGATAATTATTATTCCGATGATCATATTGTCATGCAATCAGAAAAGTGGGACTTTTATTATTGTGTAATACCCATCATCCAAAGACACCACGCATTTTCATAAGCCAGTTCTTTCCATTGACTGTAGCGTCCAGAGATTCCTCCATGTCCTGCAGAATCAGTCTCAATTTTGATAATAGCATCAGCACATACTTCTGGTTCTTGGAGACGAGCAACCCATTTGAGTGGTTCAACAGGAAGCACACGCGTATCATTCAGTGATGTTGTAATAAAGATGTTTGGCATCGCTGCAGTTCCAAAACGTTGTAAGCGTTCGTCAACATTTTGAACATTTTCATACGGTGAATAAGACTTCATGTAATCGTATATTTTCGGATCATGAAGAGGATCACCCCATTCATCCCATTCAGTCACTGTTAAAGGTAAGGATGGATCCAAAATTGATGTTAATGCATCAACAAATGGTACATCTGCTTCAATACCGTGATACAACTGAGGAGCCATGTTGGTAATAGCACCCATTAAGAGTCCCCCAGCAGATCCTCCATTAGCAACTGTTCTTTGGGCGTCTGCTAAACCATGATCTTCAATCCATTGGGTACAGTCAATAAAATCAGTGAAGGTATTTTTCTTCAATAATTCTTTGCCTTGTTCATACCATTGGCGTCCCATTTCACCACCGCCGCGAACATGAGCAACAGCATATAGTACGCCTCTATTCAGCAGACTGAGTCGTCCAACAGAAAAACTTGGATCTAAAGATGATTCATAGGCTCCATATCCGGTAATGAAAAGTGGAGCTGGTGTTTTCAATGCATCTTTTTTCCATACCAATGAAATTGGAATTCTAATACCATCACGAGATTCAGCCCAAACTCGCTTTTCACAATAATCATCAGCGCTAAAATCTCCAAGCACAGTCGCTTTTTTCAAGACAACATCATGACCAGATTCAAGATGAATCTCATGTACTTCACTAGGAACTGTATAGGATGTATACGCATAACGAAGATAAGGAGCCTCATATGAGGGACTGCCTAGTGAACCAATTGACCATAGGCGTGATTCATAATCATTCTCATTT
This sequence comes from Aeriscardovia sp., assembly GCA_017538895.1. GTDB lineage: Bacteria > Actinomycetota > Actinomycetes > Actinomycetales > Bifidobacteriaceae > RGIG7107. The sequence goes on from JAFYHY010000108.1 coordinate 59,186, forward strand.
AATTCCGTACCATGATCATATGGATCTAAATTAGCTTTACCCTTCAGACCCTGTTGTGGAATAATTTCTTGGAATTCCCATGGCTCATTATTTTTGAAATTCTGTATAGCTTGATGTGTTGTAAGAGCTGCTAATCGTGGTAAACCATGGCGACGATATGATAACACAATATAATTGCGATAGAATTCAATTCCTTCAATCCGCTGACCTACACGTATATGTGGGTCGTCTAATAATGTGCTACCTCGAGCAATACATTTTCCATCACCAATATGATATGGCGGCTGTTGTTGACGAGCATCTATGATGTCAACTTCGAAATTAGGATTGTTATTATTATGTATGATCACGATGAGAGGAATGTTTTCTAATTTACCTGTACTGTGATCTTCAAGATGTGCCAGGCTTACGTCGTAGTCTATCCCATCTTGCCGTGGGATAACAGGTTGAAACATTCCCGTCGGGTCTGATACTGCAAGCCAGAGAACTTCGGTTGTTGTTTTAGAAGCGCTTGTAATGATAATTGATTTTTCATCGAAGCTCAGTCCAACACCGACAAAGAAGCGTTCATCGGGATCACTCCATACTTCAACATCATCTTCAACAGGTGTCCCGATACGATGACGCCACACCGACCATGGTCGCCATGCCTGATCAACTTTTGTATAAAAAATCCATTGTGCATCTGGTGTGAGGCATCCACCAGAAGCAACCTGCGGGATGTAATCTGAGAGATCGGTGCCAGGCGCGCACTGATAGTGATTATTTGCGCCGATAACACGTAGATGAATGTCATATCGTTCATCTCCATGTGTATCAGTACTGTACATCAGTAGAGAACCATCTTTGCTGATTTCTAATGCTCCGAGAGAAAAGAAATCATGTCCTTCTGATTCTTTGTTGGTATCAAAATACACTTGTTCACCAGGTTGAGAACCTGGTTGGTCTGATACATGAATAATTGGTGGATTCCAATCATTCTGATCTGTTACTGGGATACGACAATGAATACCATATTGTTGTCCTTCAACCGTACGTGTGAAATACCACCATCCATCCATACGAGTTGGCACTGATAGATCTGTTTGTTGCACATGATGAATAAATTCAGTAAAGAGTGTCTGACGTAATCCAGTTAGAGGTGCCATACGTCGTTCAGTGTAAGCATTCTCGTAAGAAATAAAATCCTGAGTTTCTTGAGAATGATTATCGCGAAGCCATTCATAATGGTCAATAAATGTATCATTATGAAATGATCGTCGTGAATCATGGTGTGGTGCACGAGGAATGCTTATGTTGTTATTCATCATGGTGGTGGATTGAGCCTTTCTTCTGTTTCAACGTCTGCTTGTGCAGTTCACGCAGTTTTTGATGATCTCTTAATTCTTGAATATATGGAATCATTGTTCTACGTAAATTATCACCACTGTGACCATAAAAAACAGGTACTTTTACGTCAGGCATAGCGTGAAGTGACATATGAAATTTCATTGATTCGATAGGTTGTAATTGGCGAATACCAATTGCGAGAACGCGTCCTGGGTGATCATTCGCGATTTTTGCATAGGTTTGCGGATCGTGTTGACCGTTATCTCCAATGAGGATGAACTTTATTTCTGGGAAATCATCCATGAGTTGCTCACAGAATTCTAATTTATGCTCCACACCAGAAGGGATAAAAGTTTTTGGTCGTGGATCAAAATCTCGTAACAGTAAAGGCCCCTGCGGTAATCCATGTACAGAGATAAACTGACGCAACATTGGTTCAATATTCCATGGTGAAGTAGAAAGATAAAAGAATGGTGCTCCGCCAAGGACATCTTGTAGCTGACGGTAGAAGGAAGACATGCCGTGGACAGCTTCTCGTTTTTTAGGATCAGTAAAGAGCATATTTCTCAGTGCTGCTACTGGGTCAGGTACATTAGTAACAAGCACAGTATCGTCTAAGTCCGAGATGACTGCAACCTTTTCATTATCTCCGACTGTATAAAGAGGCGCATGAATTGATCGTCGGCCTTGTACCGTGTAAGTTACATCATGAATCCCTGGTGATAATTTCCCTTCAGTAATGAGATCTAAGTATCCTCGCTCATCGGAGATAGCTCGAGAAGCTACTTGATTACGTGTAGGATCTGGAGAGTCTGCTGCAGAGCTAGACCCGATTTGTACTGTTTGTAATGGTGTACCATCGATACTGATGTTAACGGGAACATGGGAGGCAGGAACCATTAAAGCAGCGCGAATTCCTCTAACAATAGGAGCTTTAGGAGTCTGAGAATCAGAAGCACGTACCGTACGGCAAATAAGACGAGAGTATCGTTCTGTTCCATATCCAATATAAGGATCCACACGTGGTTTCCAGTTCAAAGCTCTTGTAACATCAGTTGAGATATCAACCCATGTTTGGAATCCTGATGTCACAAGAGTTCGTCCCCATCGAATATAAAATGGTTTTGCTTCAGGACGTTCACTTATAGCAGGTTGATCGACAAGAGTTGAGGACCGCTTAAATGTTAAACGTCTAGATTCCATTACTTTCCTCGCTATTTTCTACCTATCATAATCACGATTATTTAGTGATTAATGCTTCATAGTCTTTTGCTGATAATAGTTGTTCATCAGCAAGAACATTGTCTTCTATTTCGATAGCTACTAACCAACCATCTTGGTATGGGCTCGCATTTAAAAGATCAGCATCATCAAGTAAATTGGAGTTAATCTCTTTAATTGTTCCGTTCACTGGGCTAATTACTGGTTGTACTGATTTAGCACATTCTAATTCACAGAATTGTTCTCCACAGTGAACAGAATCACCAACTTGTGGCAAGTCAACAAAAATGACTTCTCCCATTTGTTGAATAGCATAATCAGTGATTCCAACTTTTACAATCGACGTATTCGTATCAATCCAGACATGGTGTGATGAATACTTTTTTGTTTCAGGGACAGACATTATTACCATTTCCTTTGCGTTAATTAATATATTTTATTTTATTGAAGCGGAACACCATACCATTGAGAAATCTGTGCAGCAGCTATTGAAGCACGTGATGGTAAGCGAATTTTTTCTGCTGAGAGATCGGCAATAAATTCATCTTTTGTATACCATTTAGCCCATTCTACTTCTGTCTGATCAACATGAATATCAGTTGTTTGCGCATGTGCGATGAAGGCGGCCATCAATGATCCTGGAAATGGCCAAGGCTGTGATCCTTGGTATTTTACAGAACTAATATGTATTCCGGTTTCTTCGTATGCTTCACGACGGACTGCGTGTTCTAGGCTTTCTCCAGCTTCAACAAATCCAGCGCATACGGAAATTCGTGCTGGGTCATCCGACCATTCTACTTTATGTTGTAATAATAAACGATCGTTTCGGTCAATTATTGCTGTGATAATAGCTGGTGCGATCTGTGGATAATGCGTTGTTTTGCACTGTGGGCAATACTGTTCCCAACCTCCAGCAGTCATTTCTGTTTTTGTACTGCAAGCTGGACAAAAACGATGATGCATATGCCATTGAACCAGGCTCACAGCAACGACAGCTAATCCTGATTCTAATGATGTTGCATGTGATGAAAACTGGTCGACAGTAATCCAATCATAACGATGATGTAAGGCAACCATAATATTTGAATTGTCATGAATCCATAAAACACAATACGTTATGCCTTCATAGTTTCCTAAAAACAATATATCATGTGATACTTTTTCTTTGAGAAGATGAATATAGTCAGCTGGAAGTTCTATAGCGCGAATAAGTTCGTGTGAAAGCTGTGCTTTGAGAGCTGAGTGTTGCGGAACAGCAATATGATCATTATCAACTAATAGGTATCGTGTTGATGATGTTTCATTCGCTGATTTTATGAGATTTTCTTCTGCTCGCTTTGCTGTTTGTAGATCGAATCGTAATCGGGCTAATGGTAATTCTGGTAGTGGTTGTTCTAAAGATAGTGGTGTAAAAATATGGGACCAATCTTCACTATTATTCATTAATTTTCCTTGCTGACACGCTGATATAAATTGTTAAGTGCAATAGCACATTCTAAAGGACGTTCCATAACAGTGAAATGTCCTGTGTGTGGAAGATGGAGGAAGATAGAACTACGAATCCGTGCAGCTAATGGGCGCATAGTTGTAGGATTTGAACTTGGATCTTCATCTCCAGAGACAAGTAAAACAGGTACTGTTAAAGAATCAAATGCTGCATATAAATCAGGTCGTCCTGCCGCCATACGTTCACGCCATGCAATTCCTTGTGGTGATTGTTCGGTTAACCACTGTTCTGCTTGCTGAACTAATAGTTGAGAGTCATTTGATTGTGATGGGAACGAATCTGAGTAGTCAAAGCATTGACCTGCTTGAAGCGTATGGCTTTCTAATTGGGTGGCAATTTCTAAACGATGCTGGCATTGATCTGTCTGATCTCTATCAGCGTTACTATCAAATAATCCCATACCGTTTACTGCATCTGGGAATAATCTTTGTATATCAAGAATGACATAACCTCCCATTGATATTCCTACCCATAATGCTTTTGTATACCCTAAACTATATAAAGCATGAACAAAAGCAGAAGCAATGTGATCTAATCCGTTTGGATAGGTTCCTCGATCGTCGGTTGACATGGATACTATTGGAAGTGTTGTCTTTCCTGCTCCAGGCATTTCAAACGCATAAATAGGTATTTGAGACAGATATTCATCCTTACTGTTCTGTTCACGTATTTCTTGCACACAGCAATCCCACATACGAGCATCGAATGGAAACGCATGTACTAAGACGAGTGGAATCATATTGGTATCAGTATCATGATTCACTTGATAGGATCGAATTCCCACATGCATATCGTCAAAAATAGCATCAGAGGTCTGAGCTGACTGTATTTCCCTTAAAGCTGACATACTTCTAATTATGCCAAGAGTATCACATGCTTCTTTTAGTTTATTTTTTCTAATCAATGAGGCACAATAAAAGAAACACATATAGCTAAGGAGCTCTAATGGCAACTCAAGCAATTACTTCTGATAATTTTGAAACAGTTCTTAAGAACAATCATATTGTTCTTATTGATTTCTGGGCAACATGGTGCCCTCCATGCCGTGCTTTCGGACCAATTTTCGAGAAGTCTTCTGAACAGCATACAGATATGGTCTTTGGCAAAGTTGATATTGATCAAAGCCGTGATCTTGCTGTTAGTTTGCAAATCCAAGCTGTTCCAACATTAATGATTGTCAAGGATGGCGTTGTTGTCTATAAGCAAGCAGGTGCCTTACGTCCTTCTGATCTTGAAGATTTGATCGCCAAAGTCTCTGCCTGATTTTTATACTGAGCGAAATATCTGATTCTTTCGCTCAGTATTTATACCCTGCTTAATACAGTAAATTCCCATAGATTAATTTGATCCTTCTTTATTACTATTCTTACAATATAGTGGAGTTATATCTGCAGAATACCTTTAGCAGGTGAAGGGAATTATGGCTACTCATCGTAAACAAAGAGCAAACTTTTTTAAACGTTTAACACGAAAACAAGCTATTGGTGTTATTGCTGTAATTACAGCATTTGCTCTTTTAATTATCGGTGGTATTGCTAGTTCACATATGCATATGTATGCTGCAGCTACCTCATCAGAAGAAACAGTAACCTCATATTCTGCTTCTGAAGAAGATCTTGCACAGATTACGGCTGCTGATGCAAAAGCAGCTCTTGCAGAAGGCCGTAATGGTGTTACACAAGGCACAAGTTATACAAAAGTTATTATTGATGGTCATGCTCGTTTTGTGTTTGGAACACACTTTACAGATGTTCAATCTGTTCTAGAACAAGGCAACATTACTCTAGAACCTGATGATACAATCACACCATCATTAACAACTAAAGTCACTGAAGCAACAATTATTACTATTACTAGTGCTGGCACTACAGTCCAGACCGTTGATATGCCAATTAATTACAACGTTATTAAAAAGTCTGACCCTTCATTACCAGTTGGTACTACTAAAGTACAAACACAAGGTCAAAAAGGCATTATGCAAACGACTAATCTTGTTCGCAAAGTTGGTAATAAAGAAGTATCTACAAATACACTTGCTTCATGGGTGAAAAAAGTTCCTGTTAATGAGGTTATTCTCGTTGGTACAAAGGAACCTCAAGCTACATCTACTGCAAATACTTCATCTAATAGCTCTTCTAATAATTCTTCTTCAAGTAGCTCTTCTTCTAATAGTTCACAGAGTTCCTCATCAAGCTCTTCTAATGCTGATACCAACATTGGTACAACAGAGGCAGTCGGTACGCCTCAGACCATTGCTCAACAAATGGTTGCAGCGCGAGGCTGGAGTGCTTCACAGTTCACTTGCCTTGTTGAGTTGTGGCAGAAGGAATCTGGTTGGAGTGTTACCGCTGAGAATCCATCTGGAGCTTATGGAATTCCACAAGCTCTTCCAGGTAGTAAGATGGGACCTGGTTGGCAAAGTAGTGCAACAGTCCAAATCACGTGGGGTCTAGGATATATTGCTGGTCGATACGGAACGCCATGTAATGCATGGGCTCATGAAGTTTCTGACGGTTGGTATTAAATTATTGTCACTTCTATCTGACACTTTTAATTATCATTTGGTACTATTAGTGAACATTTTTATTCTGCATACACAGGAGAGGTTCTATACCCTATGGGCTTAGTTCATAAAGTGGCACATGTAATTACTCATCTTTTAGAAGTGTTAGGCATGCCTAAAAATGAAAAAATTGAGGGATGGATTGCCATCGGTATCGGAGTCTTCTCTTTCCTATTGCATGTTATTCTTTTATCGTTTGCGATAAAACATCATCATGACCTATTGGCTATATGGTGCATTGCAAAGATTATGATTTCGCTTCTCTTGCTGCTCGCTGGAGATAAATTAGAGAAGAAAGCTCAAACTTCATTAACTGATGAAAACCTAGCTTCATCAGAAACATTACTTGACACAATAAAAGAGGGTACTGTTCATTACGATGATTAATTTCATAATGAACAGTACCCTTATCTTCTTTATAGGATGAAGATATCTCTATAAATTACTTCTCATCTTTCTTTGTTTGAGTAGAGCTGTTGCTCTGGGAAGAATTGTTCGTTGTCTTATCAGTCGATGACTGGTTTGAACTATTCTGCTTTATTGTGCTCTGTGATGTTGACTTTCCACTATTAGTATCTGTTGTATTTGAGTTGCTATTACTATTAGTGGAATTTTGTTGTTGTGCTTGTTCAGCAGCTTGAGCTGCAGCAGCTTGTTGTTCTTCTAACTGTTGAGCAGAAACTTTAACAGATACAATCATTTGTTGCAAAGTGGTTTGTGATGATGTTATTTGCTCTAGAGTTGCTGAAGAATTATTAGCCACTGATTGAGCTTCGCTAATAGCTTGTTGCAACGCTTGGATCGTTGAACTATTAGCCACTTTTCCAGTATCGCTACTGAGTACTTGATTGGCTGTACTAATCTCTGCAGTGAGCTTGTTACGAGCAACACTTAAGGATTTTGCTTGTTGTGAGGATTGTACAGATGATGCTTCGGATTGGATCTTAGCAGCCAAATTATTCATTTGGGTAACATCATTATTCATGGTAGTTGCATTAGAGTGCAATGTTTCTGCTGATTCACTTGCTGGGCAGGTTAATACCATTGAGATTGGTATATTAATAGATTTTTGTAGTGATGCTAATAATGATGTATCAAGAACATCAACTGAAGATAAGGATGCTGCTGATTGTGCATTCTTAATAGCATTCTCAACATTATTGTTTGCTGTCGTTAATGCTGTTGCAGCGCTTTGGCAACTTTTTAACGCAGCTGTCTTTGATTTCTTAGACCAAATGTTCCACCCAAAATAACCTAATCCAACAATAATTAAAACGATGAGTACCCATATCCACCATTTTTTATGGGATTTTTTCGCTTGTGGAGTTGGTATGTTAGAGGAATCAATTGGAGTAATACCAGCTACTGTTGGTAATGCTGTTGATTCTGATAGAACTGCTGGAGTATTATTTTCTATTAGAGGATGTTGTAATTGTGTTGATTCAGCATCCTGAAGGTTATATGGTTCTACTGCAGAATTTTCAAAGTCATAGCCTTGTTCTGGTAAATAATCGTTATAAGGCATGGTATATGAAGCGTCATCAGCTGGCATGATATCGTCAGCATAGTCATATAAATCGTCAGAATAGGTGTCACCATATTCTGGATACATGACGTACTCGCCTGTGTCTTCACTATCATATTGACCGGTGGTAAATGGGTGGCCGAAATACATTGTTTCTGCACCATCATCATTCTCGTTACTATTTTTCTCAGCGTCGAAAGACTTAATGTCGTCATCACTGAGTGGACGCATATATGCCGTTTCTGCTGCCGATGTTTCAGAATCATGTACAGGAGACTGATTATCTGTTAGCTGCATGACATGTGTTGCGAGTGGATCGCTATTACTATTCCGAGTGATAGGTGCTTCTACCATGGTTTCTGCTGCAGTATCATGGTTTTCATCATCCATGTGAAAAACAGTTGTCTTAGGTTCATCTGTGAGAGGTTTATTAAGATTCTCGTTGGCAACTAGTTTAAGCAACTGAGTTTCTTCACCAAGATTTCTTGTGTCTTGGTTCGTACTATTTTTTTCAACGTCCATCCGCAAAGTTCTCCCTTCGGACGTTTTATCTCTTACAAAACGTCTTTACGTCTCTTTCTGAAATAGTATATGTAAATTTTATGCCTATTCTTAGGGTAGACTGACGGCTCGCTTTTAGGGTGTAAAAAAACAACCTTTTTTATTTTTTACTCAAACGCTAAACAAATAAAAAAATCGGCAGCTAAAAAGCTGCCGATTAACTTGTGCCCCCGCAGGGATTCGAACCCTGGACACGCGGATTAAGAGTCCGCTGCTCTAGCCAACTGAGCTACAGGGGCTTAGCTGAAATCTATATATTAGTATATATGGATTTATCAGTTAATTGCAAGCTGATTCATTTATTGGCGTGTCGTAAGATTAGTCAGCTATTTTCGGCATCGGTGTTGTTAATGATGTTGTTAAGTTAATACTTAATAAATTTGCTCCAGTATATAAACGTATCTTTTTTAACGTCACAGTACGCTGGTCTGCTTCTAACTCATCATTATCTGTAATCGTTGATGGAGATTTAATTGCATTAATACAGAGAGAATTGATGTCTTCATAATGCAGATCTTTTAATAAAGAACAAACATGTAAATATGATTCTTTAAACGATGTTTGATATTGAATACGTTCTTTTGGTACTCCATATGATGTCAAAATAAGATTCTCGATTTTTTCAGCTAAAGTTTTAAAATGAATCGCATGGTGAGATATTTTTTCCTGATCTAGTAATGAGAGTAATGAATCAATTTGATTTGTCAGAATCTCACCACCATGTGTATATAAATCTCCGATCAATGGTTCTCTTAAACCAGTGGCGTAAGCATAGTTTCTTAAAGTAGATTCTAATTGTTCTTCACCCTGCCAAAGATTAATTAATGGAATGCATGGGATGGAGTTTTTTTCTAGCTGACTGATATTAAACGTATAACGCCATTGTAATTTTGGATTATCAAGCCATGTTGTTGCGCGTGATACTACTACTGCAGCTTGTGGCATTGGAGCCTGATAACCGCGAACTGCAATATCTAAATACTTTTCTGCTCCTGCATCTGCCCCATAACCTGCTTCAACTAAGACAACATCATGTAATGCGCATGCTAATTGAATAGATAAGATACTTGGAATGCCTAATGAAACATTAGCAAATGGGCCACAATGCATATAAACTGGTGATCCTGCTTTCGTTTTTAACAGCATTGGATCACAGGAATCTCCTAAGATTTTCATGACGTTCTGGGAATCAAGAAGTTCTTGTGCTAATACTGGTTTCCCTTGATATTCACCAACTGTCATATGATCGATAGCGTTTTGAATATCGTGTTTCGATCGACTTAAAGTAAGAATTTGCATCATTTCACATGTTGGAGTTAAAACTCCTTGTTCCTCAGTACTACGTTGAGTTGAAGAAAAAACAGTGATATGACGTAATGCTCGTGATGGGATTTCAAAAACACGAGGAATTGTGATGGTGTCCAATAGACCTTTTTCAAAGGCTTGTTCTGCATGAGCTACAATAAGATTTTGAGCTTCACCAATACGTGACATTTCTCCAAATAAGCCAAAATCTGCAAGAGTAGAATCTTGTAAAGAGGCTTCTCCACCTCCGGATGCTCCACCTTTTGTACCTGCTGCAGTAATACCCATGCTTGGTTGTCGCAATACAGCAACAGCATCAATTCCTCTGGATCGTAATGCATCGGTTAATGCGATTGTTGCAGTTGTCTTTCCTTCACCGCGCGACGCTTGTAATGGCGTATCAGCAGTAATCAGTATTACTTTTCCCTGTTTATGAAATTGTTGTGGGTTATTATTCAGCGCATCTAAGAAATCAAATGCTTTAATTTTTATATCGTTACTATAAAAGGAACAGAATGGGCGAATAAAATTAATCAGTGCTTGATTAGTAATAAAAGGTAAAGAATACTCTGGAACCACTATGACAACTTTCTCTGGAAATGTAAGCAGCTATGAAATAAAAGGGATGGAAGCCCCAAATTGGTACAAAGATTGCTCTGTTCTATTCGTGTTTAGACTAAAAGATTAACTAGACAATGAGGTAAGTAAAAGAGGGTAACTATCATATGATGGTTACCCTCTTTTACTTACTGATCAGTGATTCAGATCAGTTATCAGAAAGGAAGAAGCCATTCTTCATGCGCATGGAGCTGATATACAAGATGGAGCTTAATAGTTCATCTGTATCTTTCTTCAACATATCGCATTCTTTCTGATTTGCTTCTTCAAGCATCTTATGAATGTTCTTATTGTTCATGTCATCGAGATCATAATCTGTCTTGACAAGTGCTGCATCAGTCAAGCGAACATTTGCATGTCCGTAAGATAATGTCTTTTCTTGGTAGCGATTAATCTCTGTGCTGCTTTCATTGTAATGTCCGTCAGCCAAAGCTGCAATGAGACGATTTGCCCAGTAGTGATAATCAGGAGTGACACGATCGTCAGCACCGGCTAGATATTCTGGAGTGGTATCTACATTGGTGTAGACCGGGACCAATGTGTTGAATGGATTAGATCCAAGTGCGACCCACTGAATAGAGCGGAATGATTCTGGTGCGTATGGGCGAATCTGAAGAATGGACAACTCGCTGGTACGGTTGATTCCGATTGGACGATATTGATGACGAGATTCACTAGTGCCCTTGTCTCCATATGGATCATATGGAGTGCGGTTATAGTGACCGTTCATGCAATACTTAACATCTTCGATAGTAACTTTACGTTCTGGTTGGCGTGCCCATGGAATGTCATCAGATTCTGGAGTATGTAATGCGTCTGGTGAATCCCAATCCTCATCGTAAGGGTTAAGATAACGTTGCATAAACCATGCACGTGGTGTGTTGTAAACATGATCGGTATCAGAACGTGATCCGAAGAAATCACGTGGGTTGAAACGATCTGAATCTCCATCAACGCTTACGTTAAGATGGTTATCTTCAATGAATTCACGAAGATCTGCGGAGCACATATGTTCTTTTTGTTCTCCTAATGCGTCTTCGAGATCAAATTCATCGATACCAAGTTGATTTGGCATGGTTACATAGCAATCGTCTGGGACACGCTTTGCCATCCAATGGTGGCCACCAATAGTTTCTAACCACCAAATCTCATCAGCATCTGCGAATCCGATAGCATTTGGCTCATAAGTTCCGTACTTTTCAAGTAAGGAGCCAAGACGAATAACACCTTCACGTGCAGACTTAATGTAAGGAAGAACGATGGTGACGAGATCTTCTTCACCAATACCGCCAGCGATTTCAGGCTGATAGTTATCGTCGCCTTCCTTGCCGACAGCCTTCTGGAATTCAATGTAAGGATCAGCACCAAGAACGCGTTCGTTCGTTGTGATAGTTTCTGTTGCGGTCATTGCAACATTGGCTTCGTTGATACCAGCTTCACCCCAGATACCATCACCACGAGTTGAATCTGGAATATTGGTGTAACGCAATGGATTCCCTGGAAGATCCATTTCAACGTGGCTGCATACGGAGCGGTAGTGTCGTGGTTGGTCTTCTGGCTGAACAACCACTAATTTCTTAACGTTGAACATACCATTTGGGGTATCTTCATTACGAGCCATGATGGTAGAGCCATCATAGCTAGCATTCTTACCGACTAGCAAAGTAGTGCATGCCATGGTGTTAACCTCTTTTCTTTTGCCTAATTCAAATAAAGCACATCACAACATTAAAGGCATTTCAATCAATAAATATACTGATATCGATACCAAAGATTTTGTAATATCCTCTTTATTAAGGGTACCGTCATTCTGTAAAGTAATGTCAATAAATCTCAGACAAATACTCTATATTTTCTATTTTCGTCCACGCAAAAGGATAGCGTCTGTTTCTATTCCTGGACCATGAGACAAATCAATAGAAGCTCCAAGTGAGCGAAGAGCGTCATACATCTTATTGAGAGGAAATCCTTGTTTAAGTCCTTGTAATGGTTCTTTTGTAGCCCATACTCTCAACATATAGAAATGATCTTCGTTTGGTGGTTTTGGTCCTGCATAACGTTGTGCCACATTTGGATCAGTAATGCCAATGAAACGAGATACGTGTGAATTGTTCCCTTGTAATACTTCTGGCATCATTGACACAACAGAACGACTAAAGTCAGCTGGGATTTGTAATACTGTTGGATCATCTTTAGCAAACATAACTGCATCAATTGGCAGATTAGCAAGACTCCAGTGAATCCATGTAAAACCGCATACAGGAATTGAACCATCATCTAAGAAAGCCCAATGAAGATATTTCATTGAAGGGTCAATATCATGCAGTTGGAATGGGAAAGACACTACTGTAGAACCATTAACTTTATTTTCCTCAGGAGCATACTTGGCATACTCGTCAGGTATGGTATCAAATTCAGTTGAGATATACATATCTCCAGTATCGCAACTTATTTAAAAGATTGCTGAATAGAAACGGCAAATTGATAAGAAATTTATAAAGAAATGAGCGAGCATAAAAGTGCTTCAATTATTAAAGGAAGCATTCCATTTCCATGTAACCTGTCACGTGCTACCGTTATGAATTGAACTTTTCGTAAGACATCTTGTTGTGATAGAGCTACCGATAAATTAGTTAATTCTTCTTCTTGTTCCTTATTAATCAGCGTAATAGATGAATTAGCACGTGCTTGAATAACTGCTACATCACGATAAATTGATTCAATATCTGCAATCATTTGATCAAGCACATCACGAATAAAGCGTGTTGTTAATCGTTTACGTTCTGCTGATGATCCAATACGGTTATACTGTGCGCGGGTTTCAGAATCTAATTGTGATAAGGTTACTGCCTCAGCATCATAACCATGAACAGTTAGGAAAAGTTTCTGCTGTTTTTTAACCGATGCATCACTTTCAGATTGCCCATATTCTTGTGCTTTGTTAACCATATCTCGAGCAAGAACAACCGCACCGGACGTATTTTTTAGGGCAAGAACCCGATTAATTAACTGCTCTCGATCTAATAAAACATTGCGCTGTGTAAAATAAACCAGCGCACGGTTGATATCCCCTTGCGCTAAACGTGCTGCTTGCGCGGCATAAGAGCATCGCAAAGTAGATTGCTGAGCATTCTGATCATCAGTACATTCGGTTAAGAGATAGTCTGTAATTTCTTCCTCTGTTGGGATTGCACAATGAACAGTACGTACACGTGATCGTATTGTTGGTAAAACATTTTGCAATGAGGATGTACAGAGAATCCAGAGAGTATGAGGAGTTGGTTCTTCAATAGCTTTTAAGAGTACATTTGATGACCGTTCTGACATACGACTGATATCTGTAATGATCATGATGCGCCACGGACCTATGACCGGCATCTGTTCTGATTGGCTAATAAAATCCCTGACTTCATCAATCGGAATGATGACATTATCAGTTGATAATGTCATCACATCTGGAAATGATTTAGTCTGAATCTCATGACATATAGAACAGGTATTATCCCCATGTTTAGGGCATTCTAATGCCATAGCAAAAGCTTGGGCAAGATCAATTCTTGTTTTCTCTTCATGACCAATAAAAAGCCATGATTGCGCTAATTTATCTGAATTATTAATTGCAAATTGTAAAAGAGAAATAATTTTCTCTTGCCCAATAAAGTGATCCCAAATATTCATACTTCAACATTCTTTATAGTGTTGTAAGAGACGATCGATATCGGTTTTAATTTGTTGCCACACATTATCGATGTCTTGTGAGGCATCAATAACAACAATACGATCTGAATGATTTTTAGCAAGATTTAAGAATTCTTGACGTGTACGATCTTGGAATGGCTCTGGTTCTGATTCTAAACGATCTGATACTCGTGTTGTTTCGAAACGTGAGCGAGCGCTAGTTGGATCAATATCTAAAAGATATGTACGGTCTGCTTGTAGACCTTTGGTTGCCCAATCGCTTAGTCCTTCAATCGCAGCTTCATTTAACTCACGACCGCCTGATTGATATGCGATAGAGGAATCAATGTATCGATCAGAAATAACGATGATTCCTTTGCATAAACGAGGATAAACAAATTCTGAGATATGTTCAGAACGATCTGCTGCATAGAGTAATGCTTCAGCTCGTTCATCAATACGCGGTGCACCTTCTTCTGGTGTAGTCAGTAAGAGCTGTCGAATGGCTTTACCTAAAGCAGTGCCACCTGGTTCTTTTGTTAATTCACTTGGTACCTTGCAGTCTTGCTCTAAATATTGTTGTAGTTTTACCGCTTGAGTTGTTTTTCCTGCTCCGTCTACTCCTTCAAAAGTAATAAATAATCCTGGATATTTACGTTTATTATCACTCATTCTTTTACTTTCGTTGCACGCTTTTTAGTTGTCTTCTTAGCTGTAGTCTTACGAGTCCGTCGTGTTGGACCTTGGAGACGTTTTTGTTCGAGCAAAGAAAAGGCAACTTCAGGTTCAATACTCTCTATGGTATATGTCTTTGGTAATGTCCTATTTGTTGTACCATCGGTAATATATGCACCGTAGAATCCGTCTTTGATAACAACAGGTTTACCTGTTTGTGGATCAGTTCCTAATTCACGTAATGGTTCTTTGGAGCTTTTGCGACGAGATTGTTTTGGTTGATTAAACTTTTCTTGTGCTTCAGCGAGAGTAATTGTGAAAATTTCTTCTTGTGAATCAAGAGTTCGTGTTTCAGGTTTACTTGATTCGCTGCTATCATATGTCTGTGTCAGATATGGACCATAGCGACCATTGTTAGCAGCAATGGTATATACCTGAGACTCACCTGTTTGAGACTCTTTTGTATATGTTCCAATAATGCGTGGAAGGCTCAACAACTGTAAAGCTTGTTCGAGAGTAACTGTATCTGGATTCATCGAGGTAAATAAAGAAGCCATTTTTGGTTTTTGCTTTGTTTTAGTCTTGCTAGCTTCCTCATTTGTTTCTGGCGGAATGAGAGCCACATAAGATCCGAATCGTCCGGTGCGTACTACGACGCTATTCCCTTTTTCATCATAACCTAATACGTGATTGAATGTATTGCGATGGATGATATCTCGGGCTATATCAACAGTTAATTCATCTGGAGCAATATCCGCATTGACAAGAGAAGCACGTTGCGGTGTGCCATCTGAATCACAATTCTTCGTGTCTTCAACATATGGTCCATATTTACCAACACGAACATTAATACCATCACCAATCTCGATTGTATTAATCATCTTGGCATCAATATCACCTAATTGCGATACTTGCTGTTGTAATCCTTCGACAGCATCTTGCGCATTATGCACTGACTGCTCTGATGTTCCAAAATAGAATTCAGTGAGCCAATCTAGTTCAGTTTCATTACCTTGTGCAATGTGATCTAAACCTTTTTCCATACGTGCGGTAAATGCGTAATCAATTAACTGTGGGAATTTAAGTTCAAGAAGATGAACAACGCAGAAAGCCAACCATGATGGAATCATTTGTCGTTTGCGTTCATAGACGTAGCCACGATCAATAACTGTTGAAATAATACTGGCATATGTTGATGGTCGACCAATCTCATTATCTTCCAATTCACCTACCAGACTTGATTCTGTAAATCTGGCTGGAGGTTGAGTGGCATGTTGATCAATCGTAATTTCATTTACTGCTACAACAGTACCTTGTGCTAAATCAGGAAGTGGTGTGCTTGCAGATTTCTCTGTTTTATACAATGCTGAGAAACCAGGGAAATGAATAATAGTTCCACTGACTTTAAATACTGCTTTGCCATAGTTTTCTGTTTCAGTGGCGAGACGAATTGTTGATGTATCACCGACAACATCTGCCATCTGTGAGGCAACAGTACGTTGCCAAATCAATGTATAGAGTTGTAGTTGCTCGGGAGTAACACGATCAGCGATATCTTCTGGCAAACGGAATTCCGAACCTGCTGGGCGAATAGCTTCATGTGCTTCTTGTGCTCCAGCAACAGTATTTTTGAACTGTCGTGGTTCTGGTGATAAATAATCCTCACCAAATCGTGTGCGAACTGTTTGTCGTGCAGCCTGAATAGCTTCATCTGATAAGGTGACGGAGTCAGTTCGCATGTACGTAATAAAACCATTTTCATATAATGCTTGTGCAAGACGCATTATTGTTCGGCTTGGCATATGCAATCGGTTACCTGCAACCTGTTGCAATGTTGATGTTGTAAATGGTGCTTCCGCATGACGCGTATACGGACGTGTTTCATTACTCTCAACGGTAAAATCTTTACCTTGAATAAGAGTAGATAACGTTTGTGCTGTTTCATTTGAAATATGGACAGCATTCTCTAATTGTGCTTTATCAATTAGTTGTCCATTATTATCAAAATCTTTTGATGTGACAAGACGATGATTATTGAGTTCAACGAAACGCGCATCGAATGAGGTGTTATCAGCAGTAAAATGTGCAACTAAATCACAATATGTTGCACTGACAAAGGCAATACGCTCACGCTCACGCTCAACAATCATGCGAGTAACAACTGACTGCACACGACCTGCTGATAGTTTTGGAGCAATTTTTTTCCAGAGAACTGGCGATAATTCATAACCATACAAACGATCAAGAATACGACGTGTTTCTTGTGCAGCAACCATATTCTGGTCAATATCACGCGTATGATTCAAGGACTTGTGAATGGCGTCTTGTGTAATCTCCTGGAAAGTCATTCTTTTGACAGGAATTTTTGGTTTTAATGTTTGAACAAGATGCCATGCAATTGCTTCTCCTTCACGATCCTCATCGGTAGCAAGGTAGAGCTCTGTCGCATTTTTCAATGCATTTTTTAGTTCTGCAACAGTATCTTTTTTATCTGCACTAATGATGTAATACGGTTTGAATCCATCTTGGATATCGACACCAAATTTACCGTATTTTTCTTTTTTCGATGATGGTACTTGCGATGGCTGAGCAAGGTCACGAATATGACCAACTGATGCCATAACCGTATATTGATCACCTAAATACCCCTGTATTTTTGTTGCTTTTGCAGGTGATTCTACGATCACAAGCTTGGTACCAGATACCATCGTATTTCCTTTCGTCCACTCACATCTAGTATTTTTTCATATCAGCTGTTATGTATGCAATGTATAGCAATTGAGAACATGGAGAAAAAGCAGACTTATTTTTTTGCTTTTTCATCATAAATGAAAAATAATCTACTCCTGATTGTTCACTTTTGTGATGGTTCTGGTGGTGGTCCAACAAGTCCTAATGCTGATAATGGTGAGGCTGTGATCTGTCGCATAATTACGATGAGTGAGCTACCAAATAATGCAACAGACCCAATCAGAATAAAAGCAACAAGAATAGCTGGTCGTTCAACCCATACTGCTGTATATCCTAAACCAGGTAAAACTTGGCTAATAAGATAAATGCCGTAACCAATTCCGAATAAACTAGCAATTAATGTAATCGTTGATATCACTTGAAGAATAGGACTACTGTGCCTTTTCCCAGGTTTATCCATTCCTGTATTATGAGTCAATCCTAAAATAATCAGAGTGACACCCGTGATTAAGGAAAAAGCGACAATAACATCCGATGGTCTATGCCATTGTTCAACAACAAGAGAAGTACCAACGGTGGTCATGATGACAGCATCAAGAAGATAGATGATCCAACGCCATGCTGCGTTAACAGAGATCAAAAGAACAACGCAGGCTGCAAAGATAGCAATTGAGTGTCCTGAAGGAGACGTGTTCTTTATACTTGCAGAACTGTGATCCAACAAAGGGCGAGGCAAACAACGCTTTAATGTAAGCCCTAAAATAAGGCAAATGGCACTAAAAATAGCTTCTTGTACTAAAAGCCACCATCGTTTCCTACATAAAGTAATAATAATGCCGACAATAAAAATAATGGTAATAACACCAATAATATAATCAGGTGTTGTGCAGAATGTAATTATTGGCATAACACAGTGGGCATGTATTTCAAATGCTGTGTGTGCTTTTTCCCAAACAAGATCATCAAATTCTTGACCTTCAAGAGTTTGTACAGCAATCCACCATACTGCTGCTGCGCATAAAATCATAAGACTGCCCAGTAAATAACACCATACTGTAGCTGCTTTATGTGGATGATGCAGTACTGTATCTTTAATAATCAACGCTTGCAGATCAGATAGTTGAGTACCATTGATTTTTAAATGAGCGCGAGATGGTTGCGCAGCAGATAATATTTGTGCGCTTGGAGATAATGCTGTTTGCGGTACCTTGATTGGTGCCATAGTAATTGTCTGTGATGCTAAATCAGGATGCTCAATTTCAAGATTAATATTGTCATTATTATCGTTAATGTCGTCGACATTATCATCGTCTATGACATTATCTACTTCATCTTGAGCTATATCCCTATCAGCTGATAAGGCTTGTAATACTTCACTGATACTTCCTGGCTCATCAGCAGAACGGTCAATATCACTTTCCAGAAGTGGCGTTTGATGATCTAAGTATTCCTGATCAGAGATTGATGCCTCAGATGCTGGAGGTACTGGAACTGGAGGAACAGCTTCAATGTGCTCCTGCTTGTGTTTCTGTGGTTGTGGAGGTGTAGGTGGTATATAAGATAAAGCTGCCTTCGTATTTTCAATAGACGTGGGTGTATCCTTCTGGTTTACCGGTGCTTCTTTTTGACTAGTAAGCATATCAAAGACACGTTTATACCCACTAGATTGTGATCTATCAGTGTATTGATCTTGATGTTCACTCATGACATTGACTTTAGAGAAGAGTATAGAGAATTTACTGAAAATAAAATAAAAACTCTCACGTACCCGTCAGAGACCACTTACCCTTGCTGCATTCCTGCCCTGGGGGGGTTGGGTGATATAACGCCACATGAGAGCTTCTTCATTCTACACTACTTTTTCTATAGTTCCAAATAATGATTGAGATGTCATAAAGGTACGATGGAATTAAGATCGTAAATCGTATCGAAATGAGGAAAAAATGACCGATCTTGTTATCGTTGGAGCTGGATTATTTGGTTTAACGATTGCTCAACAAGCAGCCGAAAATGGTTACAGTGTACATATCATTGATAAACGTTCTCACATTGGTGGTAATGCTTATTCTTATTTTGATAAAGAAACAGGCATTGAAATTCATCAATATGGAGCGCATCTTTTCCATACCAGCAATGAACGCGTATGGGAATATGTGAACCGATTTACTTCATTCACTAACTATGTACATCACGTATATATCACTCACAACGATGAAGTTTTCCCAATGCCAATTAATCTTGGCACTATTAACCAATTCTTCCGTTCTGCATATACTCCAGATGAAGCCCAAGCACTCATTGAAAAACAAGCTGGAGAATATGCGGATGTTGTACCACAAAACCTCAATGAGCAGGGTATCAAACTGATTGGTAAGCCACTCTATGAAGCTTTCATTAAAAATTACACAGCAAAACAGTGGCAAACCGATCCAAGCCAGCTTCCAGCTAGTATTATCCGCCGTTTGCCTGTTCGTTTTACATACAATAACAATTATTTCAAAGATAAATACGAAGGCCTTCCAACCGATGGTTATACTGCATGGTTTGAGCGTATGATTGATGATCCAAATATTGAAGTCAGCCTTAATACTGATTTCTTTGACGATTCTCAACCATTCAGCAAGAATCATCTTCGTGGAAACGTGCCAATTGTCTATACAGGTCCTATTGATCGCTACTTCGATTATGCTCTTGGCACATTAAAGTGGCGAACCGTTGATTTTAAGGAACGTCGTTTTAATGAAGTCAATCATTTAGGCTGCCCAGTAATGAACTACGCAGATACCGAAGTTCCTTATACACGTTCTATCGAATTTAAGAACTTTAACCCAGAACGCGAAAAAGTAGCTTCACAATCAAAAACTATCATCTGGGATGAATATTCACGCTTCGCTGGTAAAGATGATGATCCTTATTATCCAGTTAACACAGCTGAAGATAAAGAGATGTTTGCTCAATATAAAGATATGGAAGCTAAAGAACCAATGACTGTCTTTGGCGGACGTCTTGGCGGATATGCTTACTATGATATGCACCAAACAATTAATTCTGCATTAACAGCATGGTCTAATGAAGTTGCTCCATTATTGAAGAAATGATCTTCTCTTACTGTGTCATTGTCACAGTTCAGTGTGAATTTCGATAGCGTCTTGCAAGATGCCCTTACGTGGCATCTTGCAAGACGCTATTCTATAGGTTGCATTATCCGTTTCTGATCAGTATCCATGGATTGTGCTTCCATTTCGCGATACTCTCAGCACAATAATGAATGAAGCGTGACATATGCGTATAACAATACGGGATATTAATTGGGGTCCTAACCTTACCATTGGAATCATTAGCATCGTTGCATTTGGATTAACCTATTTTGCATCTACACGTGCTGTTTATTCTGTCTTTACTCCGAATGAAATGCTGAATTATTCCGTTGATCTTCTTGTTATTGTTTCGATTCTGATTGCTTTCTTTATGCAATTTGTTGATGTTGGTGAAGACTTTTATCTGAATCGTAATCTCGATAGTGAAATTATTAATAACAAATCTGCATTTAAACAATTTAGTGCAAAAGCATTTCGTATTTTTCTTTATCTTCTCTTTGTCATCCCGATTATTCTTTTAATCACAAAAAGTGGTACGCATTACAGTCATATTGTTGATGATATTTATATAGCTTTATATATTACTTGTCTTATAGTTCTTTTAAATACTCTTTATTCAGCATTAGGACTTTTAAACGCACGCCGAGATATTAAAGGTCATAATGAACGTGGGAAGAATATTATTCGTCATAATATCTTTTCTCAATATCAAAAAATTATTTCGCATTATCTCATGACAGGAAAAAATAATCCTATTGATTATATCCATTACACTATTAATGATTATTCACATGATGAGCAGTCAGAATACTTATTAGCTTTATTTAATGGTGAGTATAGTAATGAAGACACTAAAGCTTTCTCGTCAACATTACCTAAACGATTATTCCGAAATCAGGCTCTTTTAGAACGCCGTTTATCTTACGGTTATATTTATTTGAAAGATAAATGGACTTTTCTGGAAGCTTTTAATCAGCATCATTCAGGACTGTTTACTTTTTTGCAGGATCAGCTACAACATACGACAAATGTTCTACACTGGCTCGCAACAAACTTTCATTCACTTTATATTGACCAATTTACTGGTAAACCGGTGAATGAGGGTAATTTTTCGTATTCAAAAAATGTTGATCGTATTTTCTGCTATGCTCAAAGCATTATTAATAACATTCTTCTCACACAGAAAAATGTTGATAATATACGCTCGGCAATTGTTCTTGAAGCAACGCAAAATAACTATAAAGTTATGACGTTAGATGAAGAAGACAACAAAACAAAAAATAAACTTTCAACTCGCGCGATCATTAATAACACGAATAATTACACTTATGAATTAGGGATTAGTCTCTTAGTCAAGTTCCTTAATTCAGATGAATATATCAAGCAGATTAATCGAGGTAATGCTGAAGATTTGCCAGCAGAATTAATCGCTTATACGCATAATAATCATTTATCAAGTAAAAGTGCCGCTAAACTAGATACCTCATATCTTGAAATACTCAAAGATGAACGTATTAAGAATGATGTGGCATTATGTAATCTCTTTGGCGCATTAACTTTTAATTCACAGTTAATTTACCTATTTTATATTTGTTCAAAGTACAACGATAATGATGAGTTTTGCAGGCCTCTTGTAACAAATTTCTTGTTCTTTAATAAGCTGTTCCCTGCACATATTGTTGATGAAAAAATCATTGTGCAGGGTCATTCGTTTACTCCTATGGAACTCGCAGACAAAATTATTAATCGCCTCACAGACTCAACAATTGATGCTGATAATATCGCTATCTTGTTAATGGATATTACACAACAAAGCACTATTACATATGAAACATATCAATCCATGATGAATAATAATTTCGGATTTATTGAATATTTACTGCTCCGTATCATGTTTACTTCTGTTTCATCTGTTAGTGCTGCGATTCCTTCAGATCAAGATAAATTCTTTGGTTCTGCAACAGATGAACAACGTCATACATTTAAAGCGTATTTAGACGAGTTCCGTACGCAGTACGGAACTCGAATCACAAAAATTACGCAGAAATTATATTATTTTCAATAAAACAAATGAGCCTAAAATTTTATTGTTTTAATCCGAAAATCGCTTCCCAGGTTTTGACACTGGTGAGATGAGCATTCCGATATGCAGCAGATAGTTGGTCCCATTGGTGAATCAATTGCTGAGTAAGCTGATAATTTTTCTTTAACGCGGCAGCAAATTCTTTATTATCACGTTTCAGCCAGGCAACCGAATTACCATCTGGAGAAGTTACTAATGCGGAATTAATGCCAGCAAAACTCATCCATGACGTATTATGAGCTGCAATCTCTACTTCTGGCCGTTCGCTATCATCACAAGTAGAAGCAGATCTCTTCATACTATGCAGAATTCCAGTTACAACGCCTTTAAGAGCCATGATGTGGCGATCTTTTCCTGAGGTTGGATTCATACCTGTTGGCATGGCTTGACGATAGGCAGATGGAAAATCATCTAGCCGTGGTTTTGTTTGAGCATCAGTAAATTGCGAGCGTAATTCATTAACATCTTTTAAGCGTGTTGATACGATTTCTAAAAGATGTTGAGGTCCTTGAAGAAGATCTTGTAATGCGAGATGACGTAATGCCATTGATGAGTATTGAAGTCTGAGACCGAGATTAATTTCATCGCAGAATGATTCAAGCATGATGCGTGTTGTTGGTTTATGTGGTTCATGTAGCAGCATAGTTAGGAATCGATTACGTTCAGCGAAATATTCTTCCCATGTTCGTGTTTGATCCTTTTCATGCCACGCTTGATGCCAAACAGCGACTCCTGGGAGTGAGATTGTTGCGATTCCTGATTTTTGGGCTCGTAATCCATATTCAATGTCATCAAACTTAATGAATACTGGTAGTGGTAAACCAATTTTTTGAATTACTTGGCATGGGATCAGGCACATCCACCATCCGTTATAATCTTCATCAACGCGTTGGTGGAGTTCAGGACAGTCGCGGAGAGGTTCTAATGCGAAATCATGATTATATGGTAAGCCGAGAGCTGGGTAATACCACATTCGTTTCCAGTCAATGCATTCTCCTGAACTGAATAAGGAGGTGCGGTCATCTAAGTGGAACATGCCTCCACCGATAATGAATGGTTTTGTGGTGTAGTCAGAGAATTGGATTGCTCGTAGGATTGATTCAGGTTCTGATATAGCGTCATCGTCAAGAAGCATGCATGCGTATGATTTATGTGCGATGAGTGTTTCGTACATACCGCGAGCAAATCCACCTGAACCACCAAGGTTTTTCTGGTGGAAGTATGATAAGGATGGTCCTAAAGCAGTGGCAACGTCTTGGAAGCCAGGCTGCTGGTCAACACAATCTTGCCCTTGGTCAATGCAATAGATTGTATCAAGTCGCTGATGAAGGTTTGCGTCTTGTCCCATGACACGAAGTTGATTGAGGCAATAGGTTGGTCGGTTAAAGGTTGTAATTGCTAATGAAATAGTGTGCGGTGTATCAGTATTGTGTTGTGCAAGAGGAACTTGCCAACTGCAGTCTGATAAGACAAGAGGTGTGGTGACGTCTGCTTCAGCATCAAACCACACATATCCTCCATCAAGCATTCCAGTTAGTGGGACTTCGATGGTCACGATACTATCGTGTTTATTAGAATCAATCGATTGTGAATGCACTGTTGTAAAGAGCCCTCGCCCATCAGAACGAAGGACTGCAATTGTGCCTTTACCAGTTGCTTGTATAGTTAATCGAACTGTAGAAACATGAGTCCATCGTGCCCAATATCCGCCTGGGAAAGCGCTAAAGAATGTACAGAATGAGGTTTTCTTTCCTGGATGGATTTGTACTAATGATCGTGAGAGAACACTGTACGATGCGATTGTAGCAGGAGCTAACCCTTCAAAGGAAGAGTGCATGAGTTTTGAGAAACGCGATTGATTCAGAGAAGTGAAATCTAATTTTCTTAAGTCAATTCGCGGATCAAGCGTAACGTCAGATTGATGTGGAACAGTCCAATCTAATGCATATAGAGGGAGAACTTCCTCATCAACTTGTCCTTCTGCTGTAAAAGGGAAAACAAGTCGTGCTACACTCTCCCATGCACTCTCATCACTCATTTATTTATCCTGACTTTCTCCGTCATTTTTCTTCTTTTTTGCTTGTTCTGCTGATTCAACAGCATCATTAAATTCTTCAAGCTTTTTGTCTAAAGCATCTTTTTCATCGAAATCATTTCCCAGTACAGCTCGTACTTCATCATCGGTTAAATGAACATCATTTAACGTGATTTCAGCGACCTCATCTGGATCTGATAAATCAATATTTTCAAGACGTCGTAGAACACCAACAGCAACAGGTAGAATACGGTCAGCTCCAGTCGCCTGGAGAACACGTAGCTTGGAAAGTTTGGCTGCATCTAACTTTACTTTACGTTCTTTCTCGCGTTCTTCGAACTGTTCAAAAAGTTGGACACGCTGCTGATCTAATGGATCATCGCTGATAGCAGCTACACGTTTTGCTTCTTCTGTAGCTTGATGCGCACCAGGATACCATCCATTCCATTTCAGGGTTTCTACCATTTGGTCATCTGATTGCGCTGTGACTTCGATAACTCGATCGGATAGTAATGCATAATCGGCATTACGATTATCACGAATAACGAATGAACAAGCATTTGGGCCAGTAGCAACAGCAATCATTTTAGTGCCGCCACCACCAACAAAATCTGGTACTCGCAATGAGGTATATAACGTAAATTCACCATTGTTAAAAAGATTAACTGGGAAACTGAACTTGACAATATGGTGACCATGTTTTTTCATACGGAATGTTTTTGCTCCCGTATCATATGTGATACCACCGCGTCGTGTATCGTTTACTGAGATTGCGAGGTAGAAATCTCCTGGCTCATCGTATTGATATTCGACACCAAATTCAAAGTATTCGTCGCTTGCGAGTACTGGGGATGAGATTGGGAAAGTTCGAAGAATTGGACAATGAGCATTCAATCCTTCCGGATAATGTTCATCAGTTACTGTTTCATGATGATGCTTTGCAGCTTCTTCGCGATCAGCTTGAAGGTTCAATAATGTGTATTCTTCAGCAACACTATTCTTGTCACCGATTTCAGCAATTTTACCTTCTTTAATAAGCATTGCTCGCGTGCAGTAGCGTTTGACAGCGCCCATATCATGGGTGACGAGAATAACTGTTTTTTGAGGATCTTTACGAACTTGCGTGAAATAATCATTACATTTACGTTGGAATGATTCATCTCCGACAGCAAGAACTTCATCAAGAACAAGAATGTCGGCTTGTGCTTTAACTGCGACCGAGAAGGCTAATCGGACCTGCATACCAGAAGAATAATTCTTCAATTTTTGGTCCATGAAGTCTTCAATTTCAGCGAATTCAACGATGTCATCATACATCTTGTCCATCTCTGCATGAGAGAAGCCAAGCATAGCACCATTTAAATAAACATTTTCGCGTCCGGTTAATTCAGGGTTGAAACCGACACCTAGTTCGATAAATGGTACTAATTTTCCATGAACAGAGATTGATCCTTTATTCGGATAATAAATCTGAGAAATTATCTTTAATAAAGTTGATTTACCGCCACCGTTACGGCCGACGATACCAAAGAACTCACCTTGATGAACTTGAAATGAAATACCTTTTAAAACATGTTGTGTCTTGTAGCCACGAATGCCTTTAGTCCAATTAATGAATGCTTGTTTCAGGCCTGTTGCTTGTTCTGTTGGTAATTTAAAGTCTTTATAAACATCGTCGCAAGATAAGGCTACCGGCGCATCCATAAATGGAAACTTTTTTTGTGCAGAGGAAGTAACTTCTTCTACTTCTTCTACTGTAATTTCAGAACTCTTCACTGAAGTCTGATTATCCATTACATTACCTCCGCGAAGCGCGTACTGTTCTTGCTGAAGACTCCTACACCAATCCACATTAAAAGAACCATAATAAGGTATGGAATCAGGCTAACCCACCAATGGGCTGGACCAAAGAGTGTCCAAATAGTTGGCTGTGTTTTGGGAGCAATCAAATTAGATCGAATCTCTTGGATTGCTTCACAGAATGGATTTAGTAATTCAAGACGTGCCAATTTAGAGATAATACCGCCACGATGAATGACATAAGTTAATGGGTATACGATTGGCATTCCGTACATAATAACTTGCTGTAAGACATCCCAAATATGGGCGATATCACGATAGTATGCGTACATTGTTGCCATAATTAGCGTTAAACCAAGTGTTGTGAAATATAGCATCGCGATACTTGGGATTACGAGCAATACTCTCCAGGTGAAATGAACGTGATAGGCAAAAGCAAAAATTAAAACGACACCAATATTAATAGCGTATGTAATCAAAGCTCCCATTGTTGCTGCAACAACAACAATGTAATTAGGAAAATGAACTTTACGCAGCATATCTCCACGATCGACAATTGATCGTAAACCGACATTGGTAGAATCTGTGACAAACTGCCATGAGCTAATACCAAGCAGAAGCACAACAGGATATGTGCGAGTGCCATCAGACATGCGAAGGAAGCGTGCAAAGACGACATACATAACGCAGAACATCATTAATGGTTCAAGGACAGACCAAATCACACCAAGAAACGACCCCTGATACCGAAGTTTGAAATCGGTGTGAACCAACGCTTTAAGAATGATCCAGTTATGACTGAATCGATGACTATATTGCGTTTGCTTCGCTGTTTCAACTTGTTTCATGTTTCATATCGTATCAAGTTCACAGTTTCTCTTCGACATGGCAACACCATGAAATACCATAAAAGTCACATTTTCTATATTTATTGAGGCATATTTATGAAAAAATAGAGGCAACAAAATTGTTGCCTCTATTGAATGTCATAGTGAGTTACTGAAATTTTTTAGCGTAATAATTTCAGTGATTCGAGACTAGAGGCGATTCCTGCTTCTAGGCTCATTGATGGTTTCCATCCTAGTGATTCGAGTTTTGTGGTATTGAGAACACATGGCTGATATTCTGTTGGTTCATATTCCGTAACAGGAAGCTTGGTGCCTGATAAGTGTTCAGTCATTTCGATGGCTTCGGATATAGTCTTGCATTCTGTTGAGTTGCAAACGTTATAGGATTCTCCAGCTTTTCCGCATGTCAAGATTGTGAGGATGCCAGATACGACATCAGATACATAGGTATAGGCACGAGGTTGTGATGTGGTCTTGTCCCATGATCCCATGACGCCTTCGCCTGTTGCGCACTTGAGAATGGCAGCAAATTCACGTTGATCGGTATCACGGAATTCTGGTCCGTAAACGAGGGATGGTCGTGCGATGCGTACGTCAAGACCGTATTGTTGAACATAAGCACGGCATAAATGTTCAGATGCACGTTTTGCGACTGCATAGGAATCAGATGGATTAATTAATCCGCGTTCGGTTTCGGTGACTAAATGTTCATTATTAAAGCTTCCGTAGACATTAGCTGAAGATACATAAAGTACCATAGGCTTTACAGGCTCTTTCTTTAAGAAACGAGCAATATCAGATAGGACGGAATCAATTCCATCGAATTCTGTCTTCATCATGTTAACGACTTCATCGTCATTACGATGTGAAGTAATTGAAGCACAATCAATAATAATATCGATATCATCAAGGGCTGGAAGCGTAGCAACAGAATTAGTAATATCAAGCCACTTTGTTTCGATGTTATCCATGCCATCAAATCGTTCGGCAAGCATTTCACGATCGCGTGCTGCCGCAACAACAGTTGTTCCATTACCGATTTGAGACAATGCGTATGTTAATACTGATCCAATTAAACCAGTTGCGCCAATAACAAGAATACGTTTGTCATGTAATTGATCAAGCTGTGGAATATTCTTGAGTGCACGCTGTCCATCGGCGAGCGCAATGGAAGCAAATTTTTGATTTGCCATATTTCCATCTCACTTTCTTTAAGCACTTTATAAGAAAGTTCAGTAAGATTACTTGGAACCATACTGAACTTAATTATTATTAATATTATCTAATTTTTTTAAATTTACTTCATATTTAAGTAATCTTTCCAATAACTTACTGAAGTTAATTTATGGAAACGAGCAGAATACTCGTTTTGTAGACGTTTTTTGTTTGCTTTGTAGTAGCGGAGATCTTGAGTATAACGTTTCTCAATTGCTTTGAAACGTTCTTGATCTTTAACGCGGATGCAGCCTTTGTGGTTATACCAATCGACGAGAACGAGGACGCGTTTACCGCGGATCATACCTGCTGGATAAATCCATCCACCTGATGGGATAACGGCATAACCTTCGCCTTCAGTTGCGTTGATTCGTTGCTCATTGCTTGTAATATAATCGTGTGCACGTTGATACATATGACGTGGTTTATCGGTGTCAATGATTTGTCGGGTTAAATCACTGATATGGAAGTTACCTAATTCAGGAATACTATCTGCTTGTTTGAGAAGCTCATCGAATGGTACGAGCTTTTCTTTGTGTTTGTTTGCTGCAAGGAAGGTTTCTTCCGCGATATTCTTTTGTTCGAAGAAATCTGGTCCTTTTAAGAAATCTTCAAAAGCATCAAGGATTAATTCTGCATTGGTATAACCGAATTTCTTGAGTTCAAGACGAACCATGTCATTCATATGCCCAAAGACATCTGATTGTGGGGCGAATCCAGTCATAAAGCGTGCAATGAGATCATTTCGAACTGTTTGGTAACGTTCAACAGTAGCATCGTATCGTGTTTCGAATGGTTGATGCCAGAGTCCGATACCGTTCATTGTCATAAACTTTGGGTTGCAGCGAATACCATATTCGGTATCATCGCAGCGGACAAAGAATGGTAATGGCAAACGATGTTGTTTAATTTGACGCATTGGGATAATGCAATACCACCATCCTGCGTACATATGGTCTTTCATGTCAGGCAAAGTTTCGAAGGTTTCATTGAAAACAAGGTCTTCGAACAGAGTCATTCTTAAACGTGGTTTGCATGGCTGTGGGTTACCAACTTTGTTCATGAATCCGATATCTTCGGTTTGCATATCACCAATGTTGTAATTCAACATGGCTCCGGATAAGAAGGCGTCCCTGTATTCACTATTTAGCATGCGTAAGATGTTGTATGTACGTTTGATTGATTCTGGTGCAACGAAAACATCATCGTCCATAAGGAGAACATGGCTTGCTTCAGGATTCTGTTCCATTGCCATGATCATACCGCGAGTGAAGCCGCCAGAACCACCAACGTTCCGATTTGGTACAACTGTTACATTGGTGTCAGATAAGGATTCTGCGTCAAGAGTGCGTCCGTTATCAATGACATACATATGCAAATGCTGTTTAATATCGTTGCAAGCATCCTGATCTGCAAAAATACGTTTTTTAATGAGATCAATATTGCCGGTGACGTAGCTTTCTTTCTTGAAGGTTGTTGTTACGATTGCAAGATTAACAGGACGTAATTCGCCTTCGATTTCTGCCGAATAGTATCCGTTACGGATATAAACAGGTCCTTCTGTATCAATCACAAATCCAAGCAAAATATCATGATTACCGAAGTCAAGATGAAGATCAATGGATTGCCATTCTTTTGATGCAGGAACATCAACATGAACTGCTGGTACTTCATCTGGCTCATGAGATAATGCATCACCACGGGTTTGTGTAATAGATGCTGCTGATCCTTTTAATTCAATATGGAAGAAGAAGTCGCGAGCACGAGTATATTTCTTCATCTTATAAATGGATAATGCATTGTAATATGTGGTGAAATCATAGTGTCCTTTACCACATAAGATCCATTGATTATCATCACCTTCTAAGAACGGTGCTGTTGCTTTGCAATATAAACCTGGATAATTTAAGGCACGTTCCGTTGTTTCAAGAAGAATATTGGCAAATTTAACCATTGACATAGCTAAGCCTCACATGGTTCAGATGAATATAACTGATTCCATGGTATAAGTGCCTCTACTCAATATAAGGATATATGGTTAATACTCTTTTGAATCTTTCACTCGCGCTAATATGTGAAAGTGTCTATGCAACAAAAGAAATTACATATCACATCTTCATCTTTTACTTTTCATCGTTTCTTTCATCAACGGCGAAAAGTGATTCTTATAGGTCTTCTTCTGATTACGATTTGTGAAGTTTTTATTTTTAATCTTCCTTTTTGGGAAACACGCTCTTCACAACCAGAGACACTGACTACTCAACAAATAGTCACTTCCGGGTTAACACCTACTCATGATGGTTTTCGTGTGACTGATGCGTCACATGCCAGTATCGTTGTTCAAGCTCCGCATCATAAAACGATTCATTATGTGCAAATTAATGTTCCTACTGTTTCACATCATGAGAAGAAAACCCTTATCTCGTATACATTGAATACTTATACGGGTAATACTGAAAAAGCTTATTCTGGGTCTTCCAATTCGTTTTATACAGGCGATAAGCAATCATTTATTATTAATGCTGGTGCGACTGTTTCTCGTATTAAAATTCAATTTAATGAACCGGTGGGTTCTTTTATTCCTTTCCTGTCGATTACACTTAATCAAAAGATTCCTTTCCATATCAGTGTGATGCGTGTAGGAATTATGCTTCTTATTGCATGTCTTGGCTGCTTCTTTAGTGCTCAGTCCTTGCTATGGAGAACAGAATTACATACTGATCTTCTGTCACAAAAATTAATGCTTGCTTTTAATACGATTCTTATCATGGCATTCTATGTCTGGATGATGCGTGAATCGAATGGTGAGTCAGTGTATCGAGGCTGGTATGACATTGATAGTGTTCATCAATGGTTTGCCTATGGTCAATATGGAAATCTTGCGAATTCACTTCTCCATGGACATACCTGGCTCGATCTCCCAGTCTCCAAAGGCTTGCGAGCATTACCAAATCCATATAGTTGGCCAGCTCGTATTCATTTAGTTCAGGAAGGGCAGACAGTCTTCTGGGATCATGCGTATTACAACGGTCACTACTACTGCTACTTCGGTGTTATCCCAGCCATCATCTTCTTCATGCCCTACGAAATACTCAGCGGAGGACAATGGCTACCCAGCGCCTACGCAATCTTAATCAGCGTTCT
>JAFYHY010000109.1 GCA_017538895.1 Aeriscardovia sp.
CATCATCGCCTTATATGTTATATCATCCAGCCCTGAAAGCTGTTCTAAAACAAAATCAAGGTATTCTTTGCTTGATGCCATAATCATCACCGCCTTTAGCACGTTTTATTGCGAGATAACGCTCTATCGTTCATCCCGACGAAACCTGAATTAATCAGCCTGAATTTGTAAACTTAATATTTTTGATTGTTCTTACAAGTTCATATTGATATGTCTTAAAATATTTATTCCAGAATCCTCGTGCATTCGGATTAGCCGTTCCGTGTCCAACCCATAGATATCTGGCATCCTTTTGTTTTTCATGTTCAATGACAAATTGAAGCAAATCTTTAGAAAGAGAACTTCCTCTATATTTCGGCATCACATATATTTCCCCTACATTTACCGATTTGGTGCTATGAAAAGCAAACACATCTGATTCACTATTACTTTCTATCATTCCAATTATTTCATCATCCTTTGAAAGAGCAATATGAAGATTCGTCTCTGAATCCATAAAAAATTCTTTGTATACCTGCTCTGTAAATTCATGACCTGGATAAAAAACAGGTGCCTGTTTTAAATGTTTTATTATTGCATCTGTCAGTGTCCATATTTCATCCCAGCGTTTTTCAATTTCATCTTTCTCCAAAGTCTTAATTGTATATGTATCGTTAAATTGGTAAGGATAATCTGTAATTTCAAGTCTGCCTTGTTCGTAAATATAGCCAAATTGCATCATTGAAAACAATGCTAATGCTTCATAATCATGAGCATACAGATTTATTTGAAATTTTGTATCACCATTACTTATTACTGTGTCTGATAGTTTACAGAATAATTTTGACAGGGTCTTTTCTGATGAAGCATAATACCCATACACGGGCACATTGCAAGTTTGAATTCCATCATTACTCCATAAAGAATAGTATAGAACACCTTGTTCATCAACTCCATTATCAATAGCAATGCTGTTCATATCAGATAATTTATCACATATCTTTTCTTTAAATAATTCAAATGCTACAGCTTCTAGTATTGAGTTGTTTGAACATTCTATCAGATATTTTTCATACAATTTTTCAATCATGACGATTTTTTACCCCATTCATCAATCAACAATATAGTTTTAAATTCTTTCGTCAAATTCAAATTCATGCGTGTTTTCAGACTCGCCAGAAGCCTGAAATTTTCGCGTACTCGACAAATTCCGATTTGTCTGTTTCTTTCGGATATCAGCGGTATTCTGAACCGCTTTCGGAAGCCATTCAGCATTGACATAGTCAAATGGAATAACCAGCTCCCGTACTTTTTCCTCAGGACCCGATCTTTTTATCTCCATGGGAAGGAACGTAAGTCCAACCTCACGCAGGGAAAGAACACTGTCGTGAATCCAGCCGACAGCCTGCCCGTCACAATACAGGCAATAGCAGCCGAACATCTTTTTCGTGCTGACGTTCAGATCTTTGAGACGATCCATCCATTCGGCCACAACGGATTCCTCTTCATATGGCATATGTGTACCTCAAACCTCCGTATTGTCTATGAAAAGGTTTCACCAGTATCAAACAGGAATTTGTCAAAGCATCCTTGACAGTAGAAAATCAGGAGCTTTTCCTATAATAACGTCATCGGTAACATCAATTACGTCA
>JAFYHY010000110.1 GCA_017538895.1 Aeriscardovia sp.
AATCGCTCTATGCATCTTGTCTTTGGATTCGTATTTGTAAATACCAATTTGTCTAAAGCATTTCCCATGGGGCGCTATAACATCTTGATTGTCATAATATTGCTCTCCCTTGTCATTCCAAAGCAAAACAATCAAGTCTCTTGTATACCATTCATTACCTGTTGCCAAAGCAACTCCATCATCTAGCACTTGAAATACTTCAAAACCATTAACTATTTCAGTCTCACCTATAATGCTTTGAGTCGTCACAATTTCTCCTGGTTCGTCAAAAAAAGTAATGTCAGAGAAGTTGGTTTTATTGATCAAATATGACGCAAAGATTGTTAGGACAACTCCTGACAAAACACCAAGTAAATAAACCCAAATCTTTCTCATAATAATATATTATAAATCGTCAATTGCTTGATTGATAACCTTATCTGTATTTAATCCATCAATATAAATTAGCCTTACAAAACAAGAAGTATAACCAGCATGAGTTATATCTAAATCTATTTCTCCTTCTTCTGTTACCCAACTTGTTGAATATCTGCATCTGTCGGTTCTAACATCATAGAATCTGTCTCCATCATCTCTAATATAATTATCATCGAATCTCTCAACATTCAAAGCGGGTTCTCCATATTTTTGAGTAAGCATATCTTTCAAAGATTCGTACTTGTTGAACAAACAAGACCAAGTGTCGCAATCTGGAAAAGCAACTGCAACTTTGTGCACCACATTGGTTGATTTAGCAACCGCGATAACCGTGCAGCCTTTGGTAGCTGCAAATTCTCCTTCAAACATGGCCATTCCGTCCTCCATTCCTTTGTAGGAGAATCCCTTTTGTTTCATTTTTAGAAGCTGTTTAAAAATGAATCAAAAAGTATTCTATGTGGATCAAAAAAAAATACATAAATAATTGATAATCAGTAGGTTAATTGGATATTATTTCGTATCTTTGTGGTTTCCAATCATTTAGATATGAAAAAGGAATACCCAACTAACCTTACCGATAATCAGTGGCAAATATTGCAAAAAATTCTGGAACCATCGACAAGAAAGAGAAAATATTCTCTCCGAGACATCATGAACTGCATACTCTACGTCAACAAGACAGGCTGCCAATGGCGGATGATTCCCAAGGACTTCCCGCCATACAACCTTGTGTTCTACTACTTTACGAAGTGGAAGCGCGAAGGCGTCTTTGAGGACATCATGGACACGCTGCGAGAGAAGTTGCGCGTTTTGCTTGGAAGAGAGGAAAGCCCGAGCCTCGGCATCATAGACTCTAGGAGCGCCAAGACCACCCAGCATGTGGACAAGGAGCGTGGCATTGACGGCAACAAGAAGATAAAAGGGAGGAAAGCCCAGGTCGTGGTTGACACGCTGGGGTTCCCGATGGCCGTCTCCGTCCACGAAGCAAGCATACATGACAGCAAGGGTGCAGAATCGGCATTAGGGAAACTTGCCCACAAGTTCCCGAGGCTGAAGAAGATACTTGCGGACGGTGGCTACAGGGGCGACAAACTGAAGGAGACGGTCCGCAAGACGCTTGGATGCCAATTTGAGGTCGTGCTTCGTCCCGATGAAAGCCCTAAGAAGTTCAACGTCATCCCTTTGAGATGGATTGTCGAAAGGTCTTTCGCTTGGCTGTACAACTTCAGGAGGGTCGCCTTGGACTACGAGTTCTACTCCGAATCCTCCGAGGCCATGATCCAAATCGCCTTCTCGAAAATCATGCTTAACAAATTGTCGAATTGAAATTTAAACAAACTCTAAA
>JAFYHY010000111.1 GCA_017538895.1 Aeriscardovia sp.
GTCCAAAACGAAAAATATTCCGCCAAAAGCGCTGATTTTTTCAGATTTTTGTTGTACCTTTGCCATGTCATTGATGATTTTGCTTGTCTTGATTTGCAGCACTAAGGTAAGTGAAAAATCTGACATGGCCAAATCCTGAGCAACAAAAAGTTGCTCAGGTACTTATAAAGAAAGTTAAACTAAAGTGCTGCGGAATTTAGGTATACGAGGCATCTGATTAAGAAACCAGGTGCCTCGTTCATTTCTAATTCGCCATCCTTATTATGTAAGCTCGAAGCCTACGCGAGCACCATTGGCACTCTTAGCAAGGTTGCTAACGGCCTGAACAGTTTCAGGGTTGCTAACCTTACCCTCTTTCTGAAGGAGGTTAACCATCTGGTTGGCGTCAAACATCAGTCCCATTCCATTCTGCGTCCTCATAACGTTGCCCTTTAGGGTTTCTGTAGCAGTCTTGAGCTTGATTTCACCGTTCTGGGGGTTATAAACGTAGGTTCCGTTGAATGGAATACCATTCACCTTAGCGTGACAATACGCTCCTATAATTTTCACATAAAAATGTCTTTTTGCGAAATAAATGTAGGCCACATTTTGCCCGAAATTAATCGGATGCCCTTAATTTTTCTCAAGAGATATTAACGTTTCTGCTGATTTTTCCCTAAAAATTTTGTTCTTTTAAGATTTTGTTCTATATTTGCCGCCAGAAATGAAAGCAGAATGCTTTTTTATAAATAGTACATTAATAATTTTTAAAAGGAAAGATTATGAAAAAACTAATGATGATCGCTACCATGCTGGTAGCAGCGATGACAGTAAACGCCCAGGAGGCTGGTCAGATGTTCCTGAAGCCTATGGTCGGTGGAACCCTCACATCTGTTCTTGGTGATAATACTGACGATGTCAAGATGAAGCTCGGTTTGGTGGCTGGTGCTGAGTTTGGCTATATGTTCAGCGACAAGTTTGGTGTTACTGGTGGCTTGCTTTACACCCAGGAGGGATGTAAGGGTGAGACTTCGGTTCTTGGTACCAAAATTGATCAGAAGTTTAACACCGAGTATATTAACGTCCCCATCCTGGCCAATTACTACATCATTCCAGGTCTGGCTGTAAAGGCAGGTATTCAGCCGGGCTTCATCACCAAGTCTAAGTGGAAGATGGATAAGGTTGAGGTTGATATGAAGGACAGTATGAAGAAGGTAGATTTCTCAATCCCCGTAGGCCTGTCTTACGAGATTGGCAACTTTGTGATTGACGCTCGTTACAACATCGGTCTGACCAATATTTACAATGATAAAAAGACCTCTATTGGCGATGGCACAACGATTACCACCGAAGGTGTTAAGCAGCGCAACAGCGTATTCATGCTCACACTTGGTTATAAAATCCAATTCTAATTCTCAGAACAATCGTTTCACATCATAAATCCGAGGCACCTGTTTTTGGTGCCTCGGATTCTTTTTGCGCTAAATACCCATACAGCTGGTAGTTCCCAGTGCCGTGAGTACTGCCGTGATCACTGACGCTATAATCTGCAGCGTCCACTTCAAAGTTTCTCGTTTTGTCATAATATTCCTCCTTTCCTTCTATCTCAAAGTCTTTGTTGATTCTCTTCTTTCTCGCAATGTCTATCAATGACTCAGATACCTGTCCCCGCGGCTAATCCAGATGTTACTTATGATTGCGGGCGGCTGAATTAAAAGATAGACTCTTCGGTCTCAGA
>JAFYHY010000112.1 GCA_017538895.1 Aeriscardovia sp.
AATGGCTCCAAATGCTCATTTAGCCATCTCATATTTGGAGTTTCAAAGCAATGATAGAATTCAAACTTACTAATGTAGTCTTCAACTTCTTTAATACATTCATCTGTAGATGCAGCCACAACGTTATTCCCATAAGATATGAAATTGCAGCCGATAGGAAGTTTATAATACCTCTTTGCATCTGATCCAAGCACAAACGGTACTACAATATTATCATCCCTGAAAAAATCTTCTACTCTACATCCAATATCTTCAGCGGACTGCTTCATTGCAATCCGAATTATTTCTTCATTTGTCATCTGCATTTCTCCCCGATGCAAAGTTTACCAGTTCTCCGACTCTCATGCCAGTTGAGTTCAGGAGATCGATTATCGCAAGGTTTCTGATCTCATGGCAGTCATCCCGCAATTTTTCTAAATCCTCGTCAGCATATGTTTCTCTAACTACTGAAGTAGTCTTTATCTTATGAATACGGTGTAGAGGACTCTTATATATAGCTTTCATCCTCTAGCCATCCGAAAAAGTTTGATAGATTGCGTCTCACATTATCGACGGTCGCCTTACTTACACCACTCAGCTGATACTCGAATAAGTATTTCCGGATATCGTCAGTATTCATCACACAAACATTTTTGTCAGATTTTTTAAGGATCTTACTGATATTAAACTTATACAGAAACAGCGTCTTCTCAGATCTTCCCTCCAACCTTTTTACAGAAAGGAATTCTTCTAACAATTCCTCCGATGGCTTCAGACTAACTATATCTTCTCCTCTGAAAGCCTCCTCCAATGTCTTCTCCAGGCTGATCATCTGACTGTTATCCAGACAATTAGACATTTTCTGCATGATGTAGCTGATTGCTTCCTCGTTCATTTAATGTACCTCCTTGATATATGTTGGTAATATTATCGAACAAGGAAATATTATTACTTCGTTACACTGTCAGCTCTTGCGTATAAAGTTTTTCTTCCGGCTCCAATACG
This sequence comes from Aeriscardovia sp., assembly GCA_017538895.1. Classification (GTDB taxonomy): domain Bacteria; phylum Actinomycetota; class Actinomycetes; order Actinomycetales; family Bifidobacteriaceae; genus RGIG7107. The sequence continues at coordinate 985 of JAFYHY010000112.1, forward strand.
AATAAGCGTGCCGTCGTCAACAAGTTTTTTTAATGCGGATTCAACAGAAGAACTACCCAAACTCGGGCAGGATACCAAAACCTCCTGTTTGGAAAACTTCCCAATTCTCTCGCTAACGTACGCCTTCACTATGTCATATGAAGTACTTTTGGTTCCGGCCCTTTCTACAACAGTGATCCTATCTTCAAACTCTCGATAGCAGGAAAGTATCACTCCAAGCATATATTTTATAAACGGCTTCGGATCGTTCTTTTCTTCGTGCCAGCCTTTATCTGCTTTCTGCAAAGCATCATAGTAGGACTCTTTTGTTTCGGCAATCGCTTTTTCTATACTGATATACTGCCCAACAAAATAACCGCTTCTATATAACAAAAGAAGCGTCAGTAGTCTGCTCATTCTTCCATTACCATCGTTAAAAGGATGAATACACAGGAAATCTAAAATAAAACATGGAATTAGAATTAGCTCGTCTACTAATTCCTTACCCAAAGCATTCTCGTAATTCTCACATATCATATTGATAGCATCAGGCGTTTCATATGGTTCAAGTGGTTTGAAAAGTACTACCTTTTCTCCATTTCCAAGCATCATATCTATTTCGTTTGGCGTCGTTTTAAACTGACCACCATACGAATAATTTGTATATTTCAGCAGATCCCTGTGCATCTGAAGAATATAATTGCTCCTAACAGGCAACATATCATAGTTTTCATGGACAAGATTAAGAACATTTCTATACCCCAATATTTCTTCTTCGTCTCTGTTTTTCGGGGTGGTTTTATCTGCCACAAGCTGTTTTAAGCGCGCCCCTGTAGTAATGATGCCCTCAATTCGATTGGAAGCTTCAGTGCTTTGTATTTTTGCTATTTCTATAAGGCGCTCCAATTCTACAGGTTTCTGCCGGAGAAAGAGTTCCTGTTTTCCTTTATATTCATGGATCTTTGAGATATACGATATAATTTCGTTATCCCACGTCCTATCGGCAAGTTTTGAATAATCAAATTCTCTCATCCGATCCTTTTTCTCCTTTCTCCCAAGCATTTTATTATTCTCCCAAATTATAATAGATATTGGGAGAAATATCAATAACTTTGGGAGAAAAACTGCTCGTTGTCATAGCACATTATTTAAAAATTAATCGCTCAATCCCCAATATGTGAGATTTCATTTTGAAACCATACTTTTCATACAAATGAATCGCCTTGTTGCCATCAACCACTTTAACTTCGATATGTCTGACATTGTTTTGGTCAAACACTAGCATCGCCCAGTCCATGAGTTCCTTTCCAAAACCTTTTCCCCTGAATTTCTCTTTTACCACCAAATAGTCCAGTATACCGATTTCTCCTTTAATATCGACTTTGCAGAAGCCGATAATCCGGTCTTCAATTTCAGTGACTGCAATATAGGATTCTTTTTTTCGTAATGCATTTTTAAAAGATTCCAGGGTATTTTCGTATGGATTCAAAGGATAATACCCCTTGAAATTTACAGATGTTTTATTGTGATATTCTGAAAGCTCATGAATACAGTCATATAGTTTGCTTACTTCGTTATGTGTTATTTCTCTCATATTCTTCTTCCTGCAGATTCGTCAGATCATTTTTGTAGCAACTCTTATTTCCATCATCTTTCACCTACATTCTTTTAGTCAGTTATACTTTCTTTCGCACTGTTGATAAGACCGAGAAGGCCCGTCTCCTTAATAAGAGCTATACCCTGGAATTCATCTCCGAGGACAATCAGATTGTCGCCTGTTTTAATATCGAAGATCTTTCTTGCTTTGGCAGGAATGACGATCTGACCCTTATCTCCCACTTTGACCATTCCAAAGATATGTTTTCCTTTCGGCGGTATAGCATATCCCAGGTTGTCCGAATCATTCTTTTCATATGAGATAAGGTCGTCCATGGATACACCAAAGAGGTCAGCCAGCATCTTACATCTCTTTATGTCCGGCAGCGACTCTCCGGTCTCATATTTTGAAAGCGTCTGTCTGGATACGCCTATCTTCTCAGCAATTTCCTCCTGTGACAGGTTATTAAGCTTTCTTAATTCCATAAGATTGTCTGCAAAACTCATTCTTTCTTCTCCTTTTTTATTCCCAGAACACACCACCTTATGAAAGGTATGCGGCTCATGATTTCATACAGAAGGTAGGAGCCTGCGAATGCTGCTATTGCAACCAACAGGTATACGATGACAGGGGCAAGGAACGGACATAATGTATGCAGATACCATCCGCTGACCGCTATCATCAGATAATGGAATACGTAGAGGCCCCATGATTTTCGGCACATCCACTTTGAGAAAGCATTCGTGAAATTTCCCCATTTTTTCATGAAGGCAAGTATACCGAGAGTTCCAAACCATGCGTATACATTGCACATGATTGTGTCCAGAACTACGTGATCCGGATAAGGCTGACCTTTATATAAAATCACAAAGGCTATGCAGGATGCGAAGGCAAGGATGCTTAATAACAGCCAGTTTTTACCAAGTCGATCCATCACTTCGTCATGGGACAATACAAAGTAGCCGATCATAAAGCCCAGTCCGTAGATACCGAATCTGTATACCACAATCATCGGTGTGTTAAGTATCTGCGCCGCTCCATATACGGGTATAACAAGAAGTATAAGTGTCAAAAGATTTGCTTTACCACAGATATTATAGAATCTGTCTTTTTCAATCCTTCTGATCAGTACCAGTATCATGCTGAAGAGCCAAAGCATCTGAACGTACCACAGAGGGCCTGAGCCGCTGACTGCCATTATCAGGAAAAGGATTGGCCCCGGTACGTTGTTCATGGAATTAAATGCACCAGACATCAGCATGTTGTAATAGCCAAGAATCCAGCCGAAAACCAGAAGGCCGATTGTTGATGGTACAAGATACTTTCTCGTCCTTAC
>JAFYHY010000113.1 GCA_017538895.1 Aeriscardovia sp.
CGACCACAATGTTACTGTTCAGGGCGGTTTGAAGAATATGCCATATCGTCTCAGCGTAGGTTATACAAACCAGAATGGTATTCTTAAGACTTCAAACTTCCAGCGTACTACTGCTAGCTTGACATTGAATCCTTCTTTCTTACAGGATCACCTGAAGTTCAATATCAATGGTAAGTTCATGTATGCTCATAACCGATACGCTAACGAGGCTGCCATTGGCGATGCTACACGTATGGATCCTACACAGCCTATCTACTCTTCAGACGCTAAATTTAATAACTATGGGGGGTATTGGCAGTGGCTTGAAAGTGGTGCTTCGTTGAAGGATGATACCTATCCAACCATGTGGAACCGTAACACTGCAGCTAACCCATTGTCACGTCTTTATGAAAAGAATGATCGTGCTAATTCTTACGACTATATGGGTAATGTAGAGGTTGACTATCAGATTCATGGTTTCGAGGATCTTCGCCTCCATGCAAATCTGAGTGGTGACTGGGCTAATGGTAAGCAGAAGACCGACTACGAAAAGTGGGGTCCTTCTAATTTCTACTATGGCAACAGCGGTTATTCATTCGAGAAGAAGTATAATTTGACATTCTCTGCTTATGCTCAGTACTATAAGGACTTCCTTAAGACTCAGCACTTCGACATCATGGTTGGTTACGAGTGGAGCCACAACAAGTATTGGGGCGACTCATATTATGCAGGTCTCTATCCAACTACAACAAACCAGACAATTACAAATGAAGATGGTACAGAATCTCCTGCAGCAGGCAAGCCATATAAGGAGTCTACCAGTATCTGGAAGTCTGAGAATTATCTTGTCAGTTTCTTCGGCCGTGCTAACTATATTGCATGGGATCGATACATGTTGACATTCACTGTTCGTCGTGATGGCTCTAGCCGCTTCAAGGAGCATTGGGCAACATTCCCATCCGTAGCTCTTGGTTGGAAGATCAATGAGGAGGCATTCCTGAAGAACGTTAAATGGATGGACGAGTTGAAACTCCGTCTGGGATGGGGTAAGACAGGTCAGCAGGATGGTATTGGCGACTACAACTATTTCGCTACTTATAATGTAAATACAACCAATGCTGATGGACGTTATCCAATCAATGGTGTAAATAATGAAGGTTTGATGTATCGTCCAGATGCTTATAATCAGGATTTGAAGTGGGAGACAACCACAACTTCAAACATTGGTCTTGATTTCAGTTTCTTCAACAACCGTTTGAGCGGTAGTGTAGATTACTACTATCGTAAGACTACCGACCTGATTAACGATGCATTCGTATCTGCAGGCTCTAACTTCCGCAATAAGGTGCGTTCTAACATCGGTTCTCTTGAGAATAAGGGTTTTGAGGCTGCTGTAACTGTTCGTCCTGTAATGACTAAGGATTGGCAGTGGGAGGTTACTGCTAACTTTACATACAATAAGAATAAGATTACAGAACTTACCGGCGAGTCTTCAATTGTTCTGACTGGTGGTATTTCTGCAGGTACAGGAAATAATGTACAGGCTCATTCTGTAGGTCACCCTGCAAATTCGTTCTATGTATTCCAGCAGGTTTACGATGCAAATGGTTTGCCTCTTGAGGGTGTTTATGTTGATCGTAATGGTGATGGCGTTATTAACGATTCTGACCGTTATTTCTACAAGAGCCCTGCAGCTCCATATACCGCAGGCTTGAGCTCACGAGTTCAATATAAGAAATGGGACTTAGGATTCAGTTTGCGTGCAAACTTTGACAACTATGTATATTGGGATAAGGAGGCAGGCTATTCTAATACAGCTAAGCGTTATGACTCTTCATACGGCTATCTGCAGAATACCATCCAGGGCGCTATCGATCGCAATTGGACCACTTATGACCACGCACTTTCTGATTACTTTGTTCACAATGCTTCATTCTTGAAGTGTGACAACATTACTCTTGGTTACTCTTTTGAGAATCTTCTTAAGGGTGGTAAGTATAATGGTATTGGTGGTCGAGTATATGCTTCGGTAACCAACGTATTCACTATCACGAAGTACAAGGGTATTGACCCTGAGGTATTGCCTAGCAGCGATCAACTTGGTATCGACAATAATGTCTATCCACGTCCTATTACCTTCCTGTTGGGTGTGAACCTCAATTTCTAAAGAGCAATCAGAGTTTTTAAAACAAAAATGTTTAAAGGATTAAGATTATGAACTTAAGATATTTTAAAAATATGATTCCAGCCGCAGCTTTAATTGCTGCAGTAGGATTGAGTTCTTGCACAAAAGATCTGGATGTGACTCCAATCGACCCTAGTAAGACTATGGTTCCTGATGAGGCAGCTCTTTTCACAAAGTGCTATGCTCAGATGGCATTGCAGGGTCAGACAGGTGCCAACGGCGACTGCGATATCGATGGACTCGATGGTGGTACTGCTGGTTTCGTACGTCAGTTGTTTAATGCAAACGAACTCACCACAGATGAAGCCATCTGTGCATGGGGTGACCCAGGTATCCCAGCATTTAATTTCAACCAGTGGGATGCATCTCATCCAATGTTGCAAGGATTCTATTATCGCTTGTATACAGGTATAACTTATTGTAACCATTATCTGGAAGTTTGTGCAGATGCTGATGCAGCCCATGTGGCCGAAATCCGCTTCCTTCGTGCTCTCTTCTATTATTATTTGATGGATTGCTTTGGCAATGTTCCATTTGCAACAGTTTTGATGTCAACTTCTCCAGAGCAGATTCAGCGTGCAGACTTGTTCAAGTGGATTGAAAGCGAACTGCTTGATGTGAAAGACAAGATGCAGACTCCTACTGTACGTAAGGATACTGACAGTGATTATGGCCGTGCTGATCAGGATGCAGCTAATCTGTTGCTGGCTCGTTTGTATCTGAATGCTGAGGTTTATACAGGAACAGCACGTTGGAACGATGCAAAAGAGTATGCAGAGAAGGTTATCAATGGCCCTCACAAGCTTTGGACCACAGGTACTAACGGTTGGAGCGCTTACCAGATGCTGTTTATGGGCGACAATGGTAGCAATGGTGCTTCGCAGGAGGCTATTCTCCCTCTGTTGCAGGATGGCTTAAAGACTACCGCATGGTGTACTACTCTGTTTTTGGCTGCATCAACATGGAAGTCTGATATGGACGTTAACTCAGATTATGGCACAAGTGAGTTCTGGGCTGGTAACCGTGCTAGAAGTCAGCTGCTTGCAAAGTTCTTCCCTAATGGCGATGCTCCTGAGGCTACTATTAGTGATATGGCTACTGCTGCAGGTGATGATCGTGCCCTGTTCCATGGTGCAGATCGTACTCTCATCGTAGACACACCAACAGAGTTCACTTCAGGTTACTCTGTAGGAAAGTATCGCAATACTTATGCTAGTGGTGGCAACGCTCATGGTTCACAATTTATGGATACCGACTTTTTCCTGATGCGCTCAGCTGAGGCTTACCTCATTGCTGCCGAGGCTGATGCACGAATCAATGGTGGTTCAACCTCAACAACAGGTACTGGTTATATCAATGCTCTGCGTCAGCGTGCAAATGCTGTAACACGTAGTAGCTATACTACAGACCAGATCCTTGACGAGCGTTCACGCGAGCTCTATTTCGAGGGCTTCCGCCGTACAGACCTTATCCGCTACGGATACTTCGGTGGTGATAAGAGCGGACAGTATCTTTGGGACTGGAAAGCTGGTTCGCAGAATGGTGCTAGTTTTGCTGCATATCGTAATATCTTTGCCATTCCTGCAGAGGATATTAATGCTAATCCAAACCTCACGCAGAATGCTGGCTATTGATAAAGAAACAAATGTGAATATTTAAAATGATTACACGATTATGAAGACAATATTCAAATCAACATTACTGCTGACTGCTCTGGGACTTACTTTCCTTACTTCTTGTAAGGATGACAATGAGTCGAATCCAACCATTGCTCAGCCAACGCAGTTTGTGCTTAATGAGATTGCTGTCAAAGGCAACGTCGACTTGGAGAAGTCATCTACAGTGACGCTTACTTGGTCACAGCCTACTCCATATAATAACTTCAATGCTGCTATGGTTCCTACCTATACCGTAGAGGTATCAGCTACAGGATCTTATACTAAGGCTTTTGATGCCAATGCTGAAGACAACACTGGTGCAGATTTCTTTGCTCTCGATGAGACTTTTAATAGTGGTGCTAATGTTGAGGTTAACACTCAGTCACTTAATCGTTCGTTGGAGCAGATCTGCGGATGGACTGAAACTACAGTTCCTGCACTTCAGGATGTATATTTCCGTGTAAAATCTGTTATTAAAGATGCTTCATTCAATGAGTATAACCTCATTTATTCAAATGTTGTTAAGCTCAGTGCAGTACCTTATTATGTTGAGCTGAAGGCTGCTGATCCAGAAATCTGGTGGCTTATCGGTAGTGATATTGCTGATGGTTCATGGGGAGGTGACTATGGTAAG
>JAFYHY010000114.1 GCA_017538895.1 Aeriscardovia sp.
AATCTTGAGACTGCACGGCACGACCGGGTTGACGACAAAGGCAATGAAGTTTGGTTTGCAATGCTTTGTGACTATTTTGACAACAGTCCTCATGCAGTCAGAAACGGACTTGCGGGCGAGGATGGTTTGGTCAGACACTGGGTGCACAGACAGGATCTTGAACTTAGGATTTGTGAAGAACTGTTTCCTGATCAGCATACGGTATTGTCCTCGAAATTGTATGAGGAGAAGGATATTGAAAATATGTTTCGATAGCGAGTTATATCGCAATTAATCGCTCTAAGCTAACTGAATGCGGAAAAGGTCGGGATCAAAGCACCTTCTTTGTATAAGCATTACAAAAACAAGCAGGCGATCTTTGACGCCATCATCGCTGAAATGAATCACAGATTTGAACAGCAGGCGCATACCTTAAGCATAAACGGTACCGATCCGACCGCAGATGCTGAAGTTTATAAAAACATGGATGAAGATCATCTGGTCAAACTGGGAACCGATCTATTTACGTACTACCTTCATGACAGTTATACCAAGCGATTTAGAAAAATGCTGACACTTGAACAGTTTCAGGATGAAGACCTTGCAAAGGTATACTCTAAACAGTATTTTGATATGCCGCTAACTTACCAGGGGATGCTTCTTGGACTGCTGGTAGCTCAAGGATTTCTGGTGGCAGATGACGTTCCGGTAATGACGCTTCAGTTTTATGCTCCCATATATATGCTCCTTACCGTTTGCGACAGAGAACCGGAGAGAGAACAGGAAGCGCTTAAGCTGATGGAAAAGCACATCCGGCAATTCGATAAACTCTATGGGAGGAATTTCTGATGAAGATAACGGTTATTAACGGTACGGAAAAACATGGTGTTACATACAGGCTTAAGGAGATCTTTCTGGATGAGTTAAGAGACCGCTCAGAGATCACTGAGTTTTATCTTCCCAGGGATTGTCCGGGTTTCTGCATCGGATGTACGGCCTGCTTTCGAACGTATGAGGATAAGTGCAAGGATGCAGAATATACTCAGAAGATCGAGAAGGCTTTACTTGAAGCAGATCTGCTCGTATTCACATCACCTGCATATGTCTTCCATACAACCGGTGCCATGAAGGCAATGCTGGATCACTTCGGATACAGATGGATGCCACACAGACCTGCGAAGGAAATGTTTGGAAAGCGTGCTGTAATAATCACACAGTGTTTAGGCGCAGGGGGAAAATCGGCAGCAAAAGATATCAAAGACAGCCTTTCATGGTGGGGTGTCAGCGATATCAGGGTATGCAGCTTTAAACTGATGAGCGAGATCGACTGGGAAAAAATCCCGGAAAAAAAGAGGAGACAGATAACGGCAAAACTGGCTGGTACCGCAGCTAAGGTAAAACGGATAGATTTTTCACGGCCCGCAAGAACAAATTTTATGACCAAATGCAAGTTCTATGCAGTAAGAATGCTGCAGACCGGACTCGGAAAGGCCAATCCGGAGTATACGGATTATAAGTATTGGAAGAGTAATGGTTGGATCGATAAAACCAGACCGTGGAGATGAGAAATAGGCTATGGAAAACGTAAAATCATTTTTGACAAGGATACGTAAGCCGGATAAGAGCACTCCACGGCATATTCAGATATTGGTAAGCATAGGCATTGCAATGGCAGGATTTGCTCTTGGAGTGTTGCAGAAATGGCTTGACTCCGGTGCTGTAAATGAGTTGCCGGTAATATTGCAGAGGATTGATATTGGTAACTACTTTGGAAGATTTGCAATATGGATCCTGTTGGGGACGGTTATATCAGTATATGCCAGAACGCCGGTAAGGGCAGCAATCAATACATTTTTGTTTTTCATTTGCATGGTTGCCGGATACTACTTGTATTGCCATTATGTATTGGGCTTCCTGCCAAGGACATATATGATGGTATGGGTCATATTCTCTTTGGTTTCACCGATACTGGCGTTTATCTGTTGGTATGCGAAGGGAGATGGAATCATTGCTGTCCTGATATCAGCCTGTATCCTGGGAGTGTTATTCTCACAGGCATTTTTGATCACGCAGGGATTCTATGTGACTCACCTGCCGGAGGTTATAACGTGGCTGGTCGGTGTCATCATTTTGATCAGGAAACCGAAAGAAACAATGTTGGAGTTAGTGATATCACTACCGATAGCATTCGTGTATCAGCTGTTTATACCTTATTGGGGATAGTATCAATGCAAGTATCAGGAACACTGTAGAAGGAGGATCGTCCAGAGGACGTAATAAATCATGATCAAGTTATTCTTTGGAAATGTACCGAGTTTTTTATCAACAATCCT
>JAFYHY010000115.1 GCA_017538895.1 Aeriscardovia sp.
AGAACATCATACATAAGGCTTGAAGAGATGCCTCTTAGGTTTGTTGCTTTTTCGATAGCAAAATCAAGGTCCGCTTTGAGCTGGGCAATTATATTTTCTTCTGTCCACTCTTTAGGAATATATTCTTCTTCCCCTTTATAACCATAGCCAAACTTTCCCCATTCGCTTGTTGGAAGAAAATCTACAAATCTTTTTGTGAATCTACGGTCCCCAATAAAATCATCAAACTCAATCTCACTGATATGTTCTTTTACATAGTCTAAGCTAAGCATGTCATTCCTCCGATGTCTAAAAATATTTCGCCGTGATTTTCTCAGTTATTTCTTCGCATGTCATCCACCCTCGGATACCATTCCACAATCCCATCACTTCTAAAAGCCCTTGGTTTTCTTCGCTTATAATTCCATATCCACCATAAGTACCATGTCCGTTGATTACGGAGATAAAGTCATTTTTTATTTTAAACTGAGTTCTTACAGTCCACATTTTATATTCGGATACTAAATCGCTTGGCATATACCTACTTAAATCTTCTGAATTATCATCCCAGTTAATGCCATTCTCATCAAGCCAATCACGCAATTTCTGCATTTCTTCGCATACTTCCATGATTATCTCCCGTAAAATATATTTATTAAAGTGTGTATAATATATTTGTCATAAAGTATATTATACACACTTCTGTTTAATTTACTATACAATTTTTAATTAACATTTTTTTTTTTTGAAATTTAATACGATTTGTATCAATGGCTGTCAGAAATAAGTTGGATATCACATGTTTCATTTAAGAGTTTAACTAAATCTTCTGTCGTATAATTTTTATCAGCGTACTTATTGATTTTCTTATCAACTCTTTCAAGAAGTGAACTTATCTGGTCGTGTGTCTCATCTTCCCGCCAATGATAATCCTCCTTCATTGTAAGAGCTAGGATTGAATAAAAGTGCAAAAAGTTCTTGTCAACAGCTTTCTGATACTGCGTATAAGCGCTTCTATCAACCCTGTTCTGAACGTGGTTGTAAATTGTATTTACTCTCTTTAAGGATTTCTCAAGTCTTCTTCGCTGGCTCCTATTTGTTGCCTTAGAATTAATCATTGCAGCCACCTGGTCAACTGTATCCATGTTAAGGTCTTTTGCAAGATTTGCTTTCTCAAAAATGTTCAGATCATTATAATTTGTCATCACTCACATTCCTCTATGATATTGTTTTCTTTTTTGAGTTCCTTTTCAAGTTCCTTTGTCCTATCAACTTCCTTTTTGAGTTCCTTTGTCTTATCTAAAAAATCTTTTGATATCTTATTAAGTTCCTCTATGATTGATTTAACTCCGGTTTTAAAACCCAAAAGATATCCAAGATAATAAGCAATAATCAATCCCGCTATTCCAAACACAATCATCATCTTTATTCCTCCATAACCGCCCCGCAATGTGGGCAATACTTTGGTTTACTGTGATTTACATCCTGTCCTATAGGATAGCCATGTTTATCAAGCCTATTTGTATCTCTGTGACAGTTTGAGCACTCAAAATATCCATGCCTTTTCTCTATCCACCTTGCAGTAACTATAGTCTTGACATCATCCATCTTTTCACCAAGACCTTTGCCAATTTCATCAAGCTGTGCTATGGCTGTGTCTCTTTCCCATAGTATCTGTTCTACATACTCTTTTGAAAAAGCCATCAGTATTCCCCCTTCATTCTTGAACCACAGTTCGGACAAAATATCGTTTCCTCTTTATCGTATGGCATTTCTCCTTCTGAACCATAATCGCAGTTGCTACATATATACCGACCATTTTCATCATCGTGAATCCAGCTCGCATACTTGACCGGGATTGCATATTTAATTTTCTGCTTAATGCTCTCACATATCGGAACAAGCTTGATCCCCTTATTCTGATAGCTATCCGTGTCATCCAAAATCTTACAGACCTTTTCTTCTCTTCTCATAGCTGCTAAGAAAATCTGATATTCTTTTTTACTTAAAATCGACATCTTTACTCCTCACAAATTGGTGGGCAATTTCTTTTTAGCTCTTTCAATCCCCCAATGATGTATGTTAGCTGTGCCACGTTTTCAATTGAATTAAGTATCATAATCTCATCGCCACTTAATATCGCTTGCTTTATGATATTTATTTGATTAATAGCTTCATACTGTTGTTTAGTTGTAAGTATTCTCATTTTCTCATCTCCTTATAAGGTGCATTCCACCATGCTTCACTGCCATCCGCTATGTGCTTTTTTGATATGCTGTTCATTACAACACCTAAAACCCTCAAGACCACCATTATCTATTTCTCTCAATACATATTTGCACATTTCATCACCTATCGCCTTCTGCTTTTCTTCATATTCCTTAATTTTGACTATTATTTCGGATGCTGAATACTCTTTAAAAATATTTGTAATAGTGCCTTTTCCGAATATTTCTTCAAACCATTCACAGCCTTCAACAGACGTTGCAGAATCAATTATCTTCCTTGCACATTCCCATGCATCATCCAATCCTCTTTCGTATGCATATATAGCATTTGCACGTTGATTGCTATCAGCTTCTTCATATCCTTCTCTTCTTGCTCTCTTACATACATTCGTAAGAGCATTTATGATTTCTTCTTTATAATTCATTCTTACTCCTTTGTTCTTCCAAAGAAATGTACTCAGCGGCTTTTATAAACATTTTATCTACGGTTTTTTCTGCAAGAGAAGGTCTAATGTCGTATTGATTCATCAAGAAATTTTTTAAAAGGTTTTTGATGTCTTCATACTTCATATCTGTGTCTCCTGCCCCTGATAATAGAGTGTCTATAGCATCATTCCAACCTTTTGTGTATTGTTCTGCATCGTGATAATCTTCATAATTACGAAATGTTGGAACGTATTTGTAAAGAGGTTCTTTTAGCATTTATTCCTCACTTTCTGCCGTATCTGCTTCTATGGTCGCCACCACTTCATCAATGTTCTTTCTGACGATAAAAGGCTGTTTTGAACCGCCGACGAATATATTTGTGTCTCTTGTCGTGTTTCCATGTATATAAGACCCCGATAGTCCGTCTACCCTGTCCACATTGATGTATATACCGTCTATTTTAACTAATCTCATTATTTTCCTCCTGCCCTTGCTCTATTAAAGCTAACAACTCATAAATTTTAATGAATGTTGCTTTTTTGTATGGCACTGATCGTGCTTGCATAAGATTGTGAACTGCTTCTCTATACGTCATATTCTTGGCGTATAATTCAGCTTCTTCCTTTGTCATGCTCCCTCACTTTCTGATAATAGGTTGTCTATTTCCTTGCATAAATGCTCACAAGCTAAATGATAACCTCTATCTACTGCGTTTAATGGTTCTCCACCATTATCATCGTCACGCTCCTTCATTTTGGATTTCAGTTCCTCAAGATAGGGCTTTACTATCTCCTGTTCTGTGATTGTAGGAAGTTCTCTGATTTTATCCCGCACTTCCGTCAATACGTTCAATGCATCCGTGTAACTTGGTTCTTCCCATGTAGTATTTTCAGCTTTCTCCCTATCTATCAATTCACGCTTTACCATCTTCATGCTCCTTTGTACCCTTGCCATGAATAATCAAAATAAAATGTTTCACTTCTGTTCCTCCTTATCACAGTATTTGTGGATAATCTCTTGCCTGTGCCAACGTCATGTTGGCTACTCTTTTTCTATGTTCTTCAATATATTCCTCTACTGTCATTATTTGTCCTCGCTTTCTGTAATGATGTTCATCAAATATACATCTATTTTTAATAGTTCCATTAACCACATCGGCATAATCAATATTAGCATGATAAACATTAAATCTCTTATTATTCGTTTCATTCACTTCTCACTTTCTGCCTTGTACTTGTCGATAATTTTCCTTGCACATATCAAGCCACTACAAAAATCATAATCATCTAAATTGTGTTCACCGATTATCGTTTCTATCTCGGTTCTTATCTTGTCAAGAACAGGTTCTTGCTCTAAAGTATCTATACAATCAATAAGATTTGAATAAACATAATATGGTATTTCGCCTTGACTTTCTAATTCTTCAACATACTCTCTTAATTCTTCTCTTGTCATTCCGTAACCTCACTTTCCTGAGGCTCAACCTTACACCCCTGCTTTTCCAAAAGTTCCAACTTTGCAAGTGCCATTCCTATCGAAGAGGCCGTTCCGTACGACAGACTTTTCTGTATCAGCGAAAAATCCTCTTGCGCAACTTCGGAAAAGTTATCATTCCAATCAAAAGGCTTTGATATTATCTCAGTCATTCCTTATCCTCACTTTCCTGAGGCTCACTTTCTGCCTTTAAAGCATTGATTTTCTCTCTAATTAACCACTGCACCTTTGCGACTTCAAGATTGTAAGCGGCTGACTCGTCAATCTGCAAATCAAGTTCTTCCAATATAGCTACTAAATCAGCCTTTAATCGGTTTTCGTAGTCGGCTTGCATGAGTCGATACTTGCGCATGGTATCTTTGGCTGTCTGTAATGCTTCAATCATATCTGAATAGGCTTTATTAAGTGGTGTATTTGCTGTCCATGTTCCTCTAACACCTGTTCCAACGACCTCTCCATTAGCCACGTTTTCATTTATCAACTTCTGATACGCACCGATAGAAAAATCTAATTTATGTATGCATTCTTCAATCGTCATTCCCATCTTCCTGCCTTACTTTCTGCCTTATATGGTTCGGGTAATGGCATCCATGCAACGACTTCTATTGCGGAATCAAATTCGTATATCTCGCACCTTCCATATTCCGCAAGGAAATCTTCCGTAACGTCTGAATACCAATACCATTTGCCATCTTTATAATGTGCTGTGCCGGTAAAGTGTTTCCCTTTTATGTTCTGATAATATATTTCCGGATCATTGTTCTTCCAAGTGATTTGAACTGGCTTTATATCTTCAGGTAAATCTTCGCTAACTGGAATCCATCTTGGAATAAAATATTTCTCTAAAAAATCAGATAAAACTTTGGGATTATATGTACCATAGCCGATTATCTGATTCTCATTCTCCAAATATTTGATTCCGAAATACGGTTTGCCTTTATACTCCGGATAAGTACATAGATCAGGCGATGGATATTCAACAACTATTTCTTCAAATTTTCTATATTGCATACAAATCTCCTCTCATTAATTAATTCTATTATTGGTTTTCCAAAATATCCTTTTATTCCCCCTCTTATATGAAATAAGCGATCACTCCAACTATTCCAATTGCAAGCAAAATATTATTCAACCAAGGAATATCATTTTTGTACATAACCCTGAAAAGATTGACGAATCCCATCCATGTTGCAAGAAATATGAATGCTAATAATATTGTTTTTGATGAATACATTTATTTCTCACCTCCTTATACGTTTCCATAATCTTATTAAGAGCATCGTTTCTATCAAGAATACATGCCGGGCATTTATAAACTGCTTCAAGTACATCTGTTAACTTTTTAAGTTTTTCTTCCAGATCTTCATTTTCAAGTGCAAGCTCAAGATTACAAGTTTCAATAGCATATGCATTTTCATAGACATTTATTGCTGCATTAAGCGTTTCTCTTTCTTTGGCACTAAACCTTTCAAAAGCCTGCTCCCCAAAAGCCATTGCTTTAAGATTTTCTAAAGTTGCATTCCAATTATATTGTGGTGCAATATTCGTTTTTTCCATCGTTAATCCTTCATATTTTTAGTCAGAAAAGCATCTCTGTGCCGCATTTCTCGCAATAATACATGCCACTTTCTTTGTAAAGCTTTTGCAAATCCTCTTTGTTTAATTGGTCTACCGTGTAGTTATATGCATATTCTTCAACTCTTGTATGTCCACAAATAGGACAACATATATCAACAAACTTATCTCTTTGCTTAAGCATCCAATTTGCAGTCTTTTCTTTATATTCGGCATTAAGCCATTCTTCTGCTGCATCCGTTCCTGAATTTATTAATTCTATAGAACGTAATGCTAATATTTGAGGGCTTAACGCACTGCTCCATTTAACATCTATTCCAAAAATTTCTTTAAACTTCTCTCTATTTGTCATTTTCAACCTCATTAACCATCTCATCACAGATGTTATAGGCTTCGCCAAAACTCATTGTATATTCAGGTTCATTTTTTATATTAGGTATATAGGTTGAGCCACATAATCGCTTAGCCCCATATTTATCAAATGCATACATCATTGCTTTTATAGCGGTCTTTTGATCTTTAGTCATTTATATTTCTTCTCCATATCATTCATTTATATTTCCATCTTCGCTCCACAATTAGGACAATAATTTGAATTTCCTTCATATTCACCTTTAGGCGAGCTTATTTCAAAGATGGCATGACATCGTGAACATTGGCTATGGGTTTTATCCACATTAATCCAATATCCTACTTCTAGTGTTTCAATTGCCTTATATGCTTCATGTAATGCCTCATCAAATTCTTTGCCATAAAATTCTTTTTGGCGACATATTGAGATCAAAGCGTTAATGTTATTCAGGACTGTGCTTCTTCGCATATTTCTTCTCCAAAATGTTTTTTTGTTACTGCTATTGGAAATTCTTCAATCTCAGATGCCCAAACCGGAACGACTCCGCATCTGCTATATACTAATGGAAATCCGCCTATCCCATCGAAAAGACTTGCCATTGTTGGATTTTCTATCCCATCATCCTTAAGAATTTTTGTCATCCTTTCTGCCATCCATTCCCAAAAAGGAAGCGCTATTGAGTTGCCAAGTGCTTTATATCTTGGGCTGTCTGCATCTTTATGCTTTTTCCCTTTGGAGTCAGTCCACTCGCCTATGTCAGTCCATCCATCCGGATATCCCTGAAGTCTTTCACACTCAAGAGGTGTAAGCCTTCTTACAACTGTATTTATGCTATCCATTAGTTCGCCTCCCCATTCTTCAAGAACCATCGGTACGTTACCCCCCCCAGTTCCCATACGTCCACTTAATGTCTGGAAAGTATCATCTCCTCTGAATTTAACTCTGCTATCATTTGGATGATTTTCGATTACTCTGAACAATAACTTTTCCCTCATCGACATATTGATTACCTACTCCTTTGTAATCTCTTGCGCACAATGCTCCAACTGTGTCAGTACCCCCCCTGGTCCTTTAGCAAGCAGTGGTTGAGCTATTTCTTCCTGAACCGAAAAGTCATATTTAGCATTCTTCCCTTGGTTAAATGCAGCTCTATCAATCGCAATGCAAGGAATATTTTCTGCATCTAAAGAAGTCTCTGATTTCTTGTAAGCACATACTGCGTGTTGTTCAATAGTATTAAGAGTGTACATAATGTCAGCTTCTTTATAACCATCACCTTTATGACTTTCTCTTTGACCATTCCCTTCAATCACTATGGTTTTATTATTGCCACTTGACTTATTCTCATATGCAACAATTTGTGGATCTTTATAATCCGTAGCGACAAGTGTATCTGATTTTCCATCGCTACGGCCATTTAAAAAAAATGAGGCTTTACTTGCTGTTGTCGGTTCTGTACCCCCCCTCCAATAATAAGCATGTCATTATATGCATCTTGGCCATTGTAACTTCCAGCATGTGCGCCAGGTGATAATGTTCCAACCTTATCTTGGTATGTTCCATATACAACAGCTTGTGGTTGCTTATAATCTCTAGCACCTAAAGTATTGCCTTGATCTTCGTGAATGTAAGTCTGCCCCATTTTTTCATCAATGCTATAACAATTCCCCACAGTGATAAGTGTCTGGTCTTGACTAACTCCAAGCGTTCCACTTTTTTCTGTCTGAACTAAAGCACCTTTGCCTGCTCTCTTTCCATAGCTATCAATCTCTGCCCCCCCTCGGATTTTAAGGGTGTAAGCTGATTGATGAGTGCTTTCTCTAGTATCTCTGGTAGTTTCTTTCCCCTCCTGTTCGCCCTGTTTAATATTCCTTGACATGCTTTCGCGCTCAAACAATATTTCGGGAGCGGATTTTCCTCCAAAATCTGCGACAAGTGCGATTCTCTTTCTTCGCTGGGGGACTCCCCAAAACTGCGCATCATGTAAACGCCAAGCAACGCTCCACCAATCTCCCATGATGCATCCACTTGTTGACCACTTTCCCCCCCTAGAAATAGGTACAATGGCGGTTTTATCCGCAATTCTGCAAATTTCTTCAAGTACGCATCTAAAGTCCTCTCCATGATTTGAACTGAATGCTCCGGGGACGTTTTCCCAGACCATGAATCTTGGTTTAAGAAGTCGAATATCGACATCTGCCCCTCGCAACTGTAACTGTTTGCTACACTCATCGCGCATCTCCTTAACTATTCTTATCTGCTCCATAAAAAGCCCTGACCTCTCACCTTCAAGTCCTGCTCTTTTCCCCGCAACACTTAGATCCTGACATGGAGAACCACCTGTTACGATGTCAACTAATGGAACATTATGACCATCTATTTTTGTAATATCTCCAAAATGTTTCACTATTCCTCCTCATAATCAATGCAATAGTCGTCATACATGCATTCACACTGATAGCAATCTGATTCTTCGTTGTCGCAGTAATATTCTCCAAATGGCACTTCTGATTTGCTAAACTTGCATGTACCGCATACCTTTCGCTTTTCCTGTTTCATTTCTTCCTTTCTGGGCAATAAAAAACTGCATCTAAGAACCTAGTATTCCAAGTCCTTAAAATGCAGCTCTAAAGTTAAGCCTAAACATTTCAAATTTGCCCCATATTTTCATTTTTTCTTCATTGTGATAATTTGTATGTCTTTTATCAAAAAATCAATTCTACAAACTTCTGACGTTATTTCAATCTATCTATGAATACTTGACACGTTCCAATTTTTCTACCTCCCCCATAATGATTTCATAATTAGCGATTCCAATATCCTTCTTGACTCCATTTATTGCCTTTTTTAGCTCAACCCATTTGACATATTGTGTCTGGGAGTTGTATCGTTCCTTGGCTTTTTCCTTGTTCTTCTGGTAATAATTCTTCTGATATGCTGTTCTGTCTTTTTGTATATGTTCTTTTTTTGGCGCTTGTATATCTTTAATGCAGTATTCAAGCGTACATGAGTAACATCTTGGATATATACATTTAGCCATTGTGCCTCCTACAGCAGCCTATAATTATATTCTTCACCGATTATCTCTATCTGGTAGTCCTTTGTCATTTCAAGAACTCTCGACATAACCCCTTCGTCAAAATCAAGAAGTTCATCCTTGGTCTTTTCTGTGCTTACAATTATCGGCAGCATATTCAGATAACGGTAATTGATAATCTCAAACAGGATATTTGCATCTGCCTCTGTGTTCTTTCCTTTGAGCAGGTCATCAATCATTAGCGCCTGACAAGTCTTAAATCTATTCAGTGCGTTTTGATAATTGATTTCATCCTTAATCGTCTGCTTTATCTTGGTTATCTCATCCCTGTAAGGCATGTATATTACACCGACCTTGTGATAATCCATGAGGTTGTTACAGATAGCCATTGATAAATGTGTCTTACCACTTCCAACCTGTCCCATGAAAATAATCGAATTACGATTTGTGTTCTTGATCTCAGGATAGTTCTTGCAGTATTCAATTGCTTTCAGCCGGGCATTCCTTAGAACTTCTTTCCCTCTATCGCTAAAGTTTTTAAATCCTTTTTTATGAAATTCATCAGATATGCCACTTGCGTCAAGCCTGTTCCTAGCTTTCATTACTTCCTGACACTCACAAGGTTTCGCAAAATCAATTCCATCTTTCTTGTAGAGTATCCAGCCTCTTCCTCCACACTTTTCACATCCCATCAGTAAAAGTCCCCCAAATCTACATCCCCAATTTCCTTAGTTCTCTCTTCCATATGTTTATTCATTCGTTCAATAGCATCAGCATATTTTGTTTTAGTTGGTTCAACGTATTCGTTCAAATAACTTTCAAAATGTGATGCCTTAAATAACGTTTCTGGTCTAAGATATTTTTTCATGTTCGGATCATTAAGCCATTGTGCACACTTTACATCTATAACTTTCTTAAAATCATCAATTGTAAAACCTTCAGCAAGTCTTGCGTTTAAATGTCTTTTTGTTGCTGAAGAATTTGTTCTAAACTTTGTATTGGCTTTCAGGTTTAGATACTCAATAATCTCCTTGCATATTTCAGGTTCTTTTTTATCAGGCAATATATCTATACTATTCTTATCTATACTATTCTTATCTATACTATTCTGGGTTTCACATTGGTATCCATCTGGTATACCATCCTGATTTATCAGTGAATACCGCCCATTATCCTTGATTTCTAGCATGTTCTTTTGTTCTTGATAAATTGTCGGTTTATACCTATCACTTCTAAGATAATTATTTATTCTCCAATGCTTGATAACGCAAATTCCATCGTCAAATTGAATAATAAATGCCTTAGCTATAAGCAGATCATAATCATTTTGATTTGCATTTATTGTTCGCATTATCTTCTTAGCGTTATTTAGAAAACCATCGTCATCCGCCCTCATGCTTAGATGAAAATATAAAGCCTGCGCTGATAAAGGCATATCCAAGAATGCATCACTATCAACAATTGTTTTTGAGAACATCCTTTTTTCTGCCATACATTTTAAATCCCCCTTTTTTGAGCAAAAATAAATGTATTGTCTTTTACATATATATGCCCTTCAACATCAGTAAATACAGGTTCATTACATCCATACTCTAAGATTTCGTACCCTTCTTTCACAATATTCTCATGAGTATCTGAAATATACGCTATAAGCTCATTAGTCTGGTTATCGACAATGCATCTATTCATTCCATATCTCCTTTTTTAGATATCTAATGATTGCCCAGTTTTAATAACAAAGCCCTTCTCTTTACAGGTACATTCAATATCCTTTAGTAAAAGAGTTGTAGGGTATACTCCTATCCACCTGCGCTTACACTTAAGACATATAAGCTCTGCCACTTCATATTCAACATACGTTCTATGCCTGAAGCTGATTATTTTTCCCATTCTCTAACTGTCCATCCAAGATTTCCAAAGCCATCGTCAATCCATATCTAATCTTACTGTCATAAGGTCTGTTATTTATCTCTTCAAGAATAGTCTGCCTTGCTGTGTAGTATCTTCCCCTGAAAGCAGAAAGGCGTTTATTTGATTCAAATAACCTGTCATTACACTTCTTAGTATCCATATTCCCTCCTAAAAGTCGTTCTTGCTCATTCCAAGTGTATTAAGATAATCTTCCGTCCAGCTTGGCGAAAGTGTTATCTCTTCCCCCTCAAAAACTGTCCCATACTCGCATTCACCGTCTGTTTGGTCGTAAAGCCACTCTTTTATGCAAGCGTCATTATCACACCTGCAAAAAGTATGACCTTTGTAGCGAATGTATAATCCGGTTATTTCCTTCTGACAGTTCTCACATATCATGTATTTCCTTTCTCGTTTTCCTCTCTGAAATACTTAATGTACTCATCATAGGGAAGCGTCATATAAAAATTCTGATGAACAAGCTCAACCTGGTACTTATCCATGCTGACATATGCTTTATATTTCTGTTGTGGAGTAAGTGATACCATGCACTTTGTATCTCTACAATGAAAATTTAAAATAGTATTTCTTTTAGGTTTTACTATCATTTTTATCCCCTTCCTTTTTCTGGTCACAGAGATTTTGTGGTACTCTTTCACATGGAAGTACATTCAGTCTGCATACAGGGATTCCCCACATATCAACCATCCAAGGACATTCTTGTTTAACATCAGCCATTTTCGTACCTCCTAAATAGTACGCACAGGATTTGAACCTGTATTCTCTTGTTTCCAAGCGCTCTAACCGACTTAAGCTAACGTACTACCATGTATGCGATATGAGACGAGGGTTCACCTTTCGGTGAATAGTCAGTACAGGACTCGAACCTGCAACCAATTGATTAACGGTCAACCGCTCCGCCTATTGAGCTAACTGACTACCTGCTATATGCACTAGCAACTATGAAAGAAGATTTATCTATGCTCGTCATTTCTGACGATTCTGCGGACAAGGATTTGCACCTTGCATGATGCTATTTAGACACGGTGTACCTGTACCGTAAGCATCTCTGTACCTTTCAGCGTCTACCTATCCCGCCCCCGCAGATTATAATGGCTTTCAGTCGTCTGTCTGTGATAATTCCTTCAAGCCAAAAGAAGTTTCTTTGTTAGTTCTGTTCCATACTCTTTTTCATAACGTTCCTTTTCAGGAATATAGATATTAAAACCACCATGAACATTGATCCATGAATATACAAACCAAAATCCTAGTCCCCTATTATCTGGTTTCCATAATCCATTCTCATCAAATGCTCCTCCCCTCAAGATGAAATCCCTAATCGCAGGCTTACTTACTCTATCAATCAGCTCTAATCTGTTAGGACTTTTCTCTAAGTGCAATCCAAACCCACATGCGATACATCCCGTTCTTAAACATCCTGTCGTAGTCAGATTTGTTTCTTCAAAAAGTGAACACTGCCCGCAACATTGATTCATGCCTTTGTAATCAGGAACAATATCTCCATATACATTTGCAATCTCAAGTCCATTCCTCTTTATGTATAAAAGAACGTCTGAATCATTCCAAAATGCCATTGGATTGCTGACAGGTTCTTTTAAATCAAATCCATTGCAGCCATTATCAAGCCATTTCTGAGTCCTAAGTCTGCTCTCACAGGCCATACTTGCAAGCATCGGATGCATCTTATTCTTTCTGTTGTACGAATGACTTATGCTCTTCTTAAATACAGTGCAGCAGACATTTGATATATCAAAAGGAGCTGTCAGAAGAAACTTGTACCGCACCTGTGAGTAATTGCTTCTGTCCTTGCTAGGGATAATTGCCTTTATCTGTGAGTTCGAGTCCAGTATTCCCATCATTATGGCTAATCTCCGGACCGAACCTCCGCTCCCCATTCCTCTCTGTTCCAAAATCTTTGCTATAGCATCCCAATCCACTGACTCTTCTGAACTTGTTGTCGTACCCCCCTGGTTAGTGGTTCGTGCATACTCGCCACTTCCGCATATCTTACGATAGAATTGTGAATAAGGATGTTCTGTTCTGTCAAGGTTCATTTCTTGTAACAAGCTTGTCAAGTACTTTCTTGCTCCATATACGCACTCAGATACTTCTTTGCTTATTACCGGATAGCCATATTTCTCTATCACCTGCCTAAAGTTCATTTTTGGCTTTATGTATTCCACGTTATCAAACCGCTTTACGAAATCCCTAAGTTCAGGAAATTCTAATGATGTATCAAGAAAAACTGCTTTGATATCCGGATACATCTTTCTGGCAATGTCCATTAAGACACTCGAATCTTTTCCTCCCGAAAACGAAACATATACATGATCTATACCGTAATGTTCCACCCATTGTTTTATCCTTACCTGAGTTCGCTTTACTTTTTCATCAAGTGGTAACTTCTGTAACTGCCTAAGCTCACTTATATCATGTTTTCCCATTATCTATATCTACCAAAGGACACCAACTCGGTCTTTGCGAAAAATACAGACTGTCTTGGCATATCTTTTTATCCTTTCCCTCTTTTGTTCCACAATGCCATCCTTGATAATCCGTATAAAGACATGGACAATAAGCACAATTCTCCGGCATTGTCATTCCTTTAATCGCTATCATTTATTTCCTCGATATAAACCTCAAAATATGGTTCTCCATATCTCTCAGGCAGATAAAAGAAATCATGTGTTGTATTGAGCATGAACTTTGGATTATCGTTAGGTATCACCTTACATACCTGTAACGCATCTTCAAAACACTTATCTGCCATCGAGAATATGTTCATATTGTCTCTGTAATGCCCATCAAGCGGTTCAAAAAATCTGTAATGAAGTATGATAGGATTTTTTGCAGTATATCCAGGTAATTGCATCCGGATTTCATCGCAACAAATCTTCTCAAATTTTCTCTTCATTGCCCCACCGCCTTTTGGATGTCTGCCATACTCAGCCAACAAGTTATTAAGACTGGGAAAAGTCTTGCTGCCATAATAGTTCCCAGAAATAATAACTTTTGCCATTATGCAATTTTCTGGTATTTCAAATTGCAACATATCAATGAACCTTCAATTCCTGTTCAAACTTAAGATCATCAAGGTATCTCTCAAGTGCCTGCATAACTATCTTTGATTCATACTCTGACAACGAATAATCCTGAATTGAGTAGTTGTGTGCTTTAATATTGTTAAGAACAACTGTTGCATTAAGTCTCATCTCGTTTATTGGCATTGCTCTCCCCTCCTAATCTTCTTGAAACTCCAATTCTTCCATGCAGAATATTCTTCCCTGTATTTCTATCTGTAGTAATGTCGTAGAAAATATCGTCATGTATCATAAATCTAAACTCTATTGCAATTCTTTCTTTTGCCCATTCAACAGGTTCCCCATCTTTCAAAACAGTTGCGCATTCATAAACTTGTATGTCTCTCAACCCCGTCTCAACCATATGTGGTTTAAGTGTAAGCGAATAGATAAGCGCATCATTACGTCTTTCTAATTCTTCAATTTTCTTATCTAATTCTTCAATTCTTTTATCTTTTTTTGTCTTTATTCCAAATATCACAACCAGCTCTCCCCATACCTTTGTCTAAATGCTTCTCTTGCTTCATCCATCCAATCATCTGAAGATTGATGCCCAAGGTTTTCATCCGATGCTAATTTGTCGGCAAGATATTTACGCTCCCAGGCAAGTTGTCCTGCAATCTTTGATAGTTTTTCAGCGGCGGGATTTTCGTGTATTTGGAATTTGATTCCATTTGGAGACATATTATGTTCCCTATCGAGCAAAGGAATCCAAATTCCATCATCATCTGCAAGCTTTCTTATTCCTTTCCCAAAAAGTAAATGGTGAATACACTCCATAGGACTGCCACTGAATGCTGAATATTTCTCATACCGAGTTACAATCGATTTCTTTCCCATATCATGCCCCCTGTATTTCATGTGTCTCAAATTCATCAGCACTTAAGACTTCGCATTGATGTGTATCCCTACAAAAATCACAAGATGAATGTTCACATCTAATTGGTTCAATCTCCCCATTCTTAAGCATGATTATCTTTTTGCAGTTCCTTTTCACATGCTCAAGTGCTTCATCAAGCATCTTTGTAGGAAGCTCTATAATGTCACACATCGGGTGCTTTTCTTTGTCCACCGCAGCAAGATAACATCTTAATGGTTCACCTGTATTTTGTTTTACTATCTCTCTATAAACCGCAAGCTGTATATCATATCCGAAAGCTTTATACCAAGTAAGCTTTTCCCCACTATCCGGAATAAAAACTCTAAAATCCCTATCAAGCGTTCTGGTAGTCTTAAGGTCTACTATTGCTTTTCCTTCAATGTAAGAATCAATCTTTATCTTGAAAGGAAGATCCGCGATTACTCCTGTCATGATTGTTTGTTTATCACCGCTCATGTATTGGCAGAATTTCTTCTCCCTCAAAGTCCGCTGATACATCGTAATAGCAGATTGAAACTCACTTTTAAGTTGTCCTTTGGTTGCTCCTCTTGTACTTACACACTCGGGAAATCTTCCTGCAATGTATTCAGGATCATCGTTTTCCCAAAGTGCATCAAGAATGCTGCCGATAAGTAAAGCATTAGTAATCTCTGGCTTATATTCCCCTCGGAGCTTAGCCATCGTTCTTGCTTCACATCC
>JAFYHY010000116.1 GCA_017538895.1 Aeriscardovia sp.
CACAAAATAAATGCTGACCTCCGGGAAGCGGCTGTCATTAACCCTTACGGAATGCCGCCGTAATTTTTTCCGCCGGATGGCGGAAAAATTTTTTTTTTGGAAAATGGCACTAAAAAAGGCGCAAAAGTTCCGTTTTTCGGATCTTTGCGCCTTGCTGGGGCTTGTTTCCGCCCTTATTGGGGCGGCTGTATTACAATTCTTTTCGGGGCGTTCATTGTGGCGTAAACTACATATTTTCTGAACGCCTCCACCGTGGCGGCGGGCGCGTGGCTGGTCTCCAGCATTTCCGCGAGTTGTGCGCCCGTGTATTGTCCGACTTTCGGCAGGTGGTATTTTTCCGCCGTGAGTGCCTTTGTTATTCTGTCCATCATCGCCGCGCCTCCTTTCCTTGCTCCTCCCCTGTCGGGATTGCGAAAATGTAACATTTCGCGGGCGTTGCGGTCACATCGTTGAAAAATGGGCAGAACTGCGTTTTTTGTCCCTCTTTCGGGGTGAAATAGTTATCCAGCGGCAGCGGCAGGATAAAGGCGAATTTTGCCGCAAAAATGGCGGTGTCGTTGGCTTCCTCCTCGGTTATTCCGTCACGTTTTCCGTGAAGCAGTAACGGCAGAAGATGGGCGGGGATAAATACATTAAACATTTTGCGCCTCCTTTCTAAAAAACTTCTATCGGTTCGGGTTCTTCTATCGGCTCGGGCTGCAGGAACGCGGCGGCGGGTTCTTCCTGAGGTTCTGCCGTCTCGGTCGCTTCTTCCGCGCTGGCGGGCTGGTCGCGGCGCGTCACTTGCAAATTGCTGAACAAATAACACATATTAAAGCGTTCGCGCTCGCCGTGGGTGCTGTCCTCCTCGCCTGCGCCGTCGGCGTTCTCCATCAGTGCGGGGGTTGGCGCGGGTGCGCTGGCGGTCTCGCCGTCCTGCTCTTTCTTCTCGCGCTTGGTGGGCTGGCTCCATACGGGGAACGCTTTCGACCCTTTTTTTATGGTGTAGCCCTCACTTTTCCACTCGTTGAACTTTTTAAACTCCGTTGTGCCCTCCTCGGCGGGTGCGTACACGAAATTTAATATAAAGTAGTTCAGCGGCTGGGAGAGCAAAAAAAACGTCTGCGCCTCGCTTTTGGCTTCTCTAATCATCATTTCGCGTATGGCTCGCGCCTCCGCGCTGGCCGCTAAAAGTCTGTCGAATTGTGCGGCGCGGTTCTTCTCCTTTTCGGTCATCGGGCGGGCGGGGATTGTCTCTAAAACTTCGCCCGTGTTGGTATCAATATTTTTCATACTTTTGCAAAGTTTAAATTTGGTTCTTGTGAATTAAATTTAGATGGTGAAAATAGGGCGGCGCGGTCTGACTTTGTGCGCCGCCCTTGCTTTTTGGCGGTGCGTTTACGCGGTAAGTAGTTCGTTTTCAATCTCGCCGACTTTGGCGCAAATTTCCGCGCTCATCGCCTCGCAGAACTTTTTAACGATTGCCGTATTTGAAACGGTCATCACCTTTTTGAACTCCTCGCGGTTTAAACCGTCTTTCGTGAAGCGTTCAAAGGAGAGGCGGCAGATACTCGTTTCAAATTCTTCTTCGTCCTCCAGCTCGCCGATATAGTTTTCTATATCCTCGCGGCATTTGATGAACATTTCCCGCTTTTCTGCAATTTCGCGCTTGTGGTTGAGTTTTTCCAGTTCCTCGTCAAGTCGTTTTTGCATTTCCGCGAGGGATTCGCGGCGTTTGCGGTCGGCTTCCTCGGCGGCGCGAATCGCGGCGGCGGCGGCTTCCTCCGCGCTCATCGGGGCGGGGGCTGGTGTCGGTTCTGTGGGCTTCTGCTCCGTCTCGGCGGCGGGTGCTGCCGCTGCGGGTGCGGGCGTTGCCTCTTTCGGGGTCTCCTTGGCGGGCTGCTCCTGCGGGTTCTCCGTCTTGGGGGCTTCCGTGGTTGCCTCGGTCGGTTTCTCCTGCTTGGTCTCCGCTGCGGGTTTCGTCTCCACCTTTGCAGGGGCGGCGGGCTTGCTCTCCGTCTTGGCGGGTTTCGCTTCCTCGGCTGCTGCCGAAATCGGGGGGACGATTTCCGACTTGGTGAGTTTCAACGCGGCGGCGGCGGGCTTTGCTTCTGCGGGTGTTCCCTTGATGGGGTCAACGACTGCCACCTTGGGCAGAAATCCGATTGCAGGGGCGGCGGGGGTCGGCGTTGTCGCGGCTGCGGCGGTCTTGGGGGTTGTGGTTTTCGCTGCGCTCTTGGCGTTGGCGGTTGCGGTTCTCGTTGCGCTGGTTGCGCTCTTGGTGTTTTTTTCCATTGTTTTGAAATTTAAATGGTGAATAAATAAGGTTATTTAATGCGGGCGGGGTCTGTTCCGCCCTTTCTTTGTCTTTTAAATAATGCCCTCTTCAACGAATGAAAAATAATTGTCGGCGGTTATTATCACGCTGTCGGTCAGTCGGATGTCGAAAAGTTCGGCGGCTTTGCGTATTTTGTCCGTCAGTAGTTTGTCGTTCCTGCTGGGGCTTGTGCTGCCGCTCGGGTGGTTGTGGCACACTATCAGCGCGGCGGCGTTGGTCATTATTGCGCCCTGCATTATAAATTTAACATCTACGGGGGCGGCGGTGGTCGTTCCCTCGCCTATCTTGTGGAGGGCTAAAAGTTTGTTCGCCTGGTTCAGATAGAGGGCGTAAAACAATTCTTTGTACTCCATATTCCGCGACATTTCGCCGTTCTCGGTCATTATGTTGTAAACATCGGGCGCGTTTTGGATTTGGGGGCGTTGCGCCGGCCTTACGGCGGTTTTGTAGTGGATTTCGATTTCTGGGGCTTTCGCCGTCTCCGGCTCTCTGTAGATGGTTGTTCGGTTCATTGCTTCGGTTTTTTGATGGTGAAAATTGGGCGGCTCTGCTGCTTGTTTTTCCGTTTATCAACGGCGGGCGGGTCTGAATCGCCGCGCCGTTTGGCTGTGTAGTTTTATTTTTCGTTTCTTGTTGCTAATCAGTTTTTTGCACGCTTTTTTTTTGAAAAAAAGCCGTTAAAGTGTAACGTGTCCCGCCTCTCGCCCTGCCC
>JAFYHY010000117.1 GCA_017538895.1 Aeriscardovia sp.
AATAATGAATTTAATAGTGATGAAGAAGATGAATTAATAAAAAGTAAAAGGAAAAAAATAAATAAAACATTAAACTTAAGCAAAAAAAAAAATAAAATACGTCAAGGTAACTCCGTAGTAAAAAATGTAATAAATTCTATAATAAATGAAATGACGGAAATAAAAAAAGATGAAAAAGATAAAAATATAAATTTAAATTCAAATAAAAGAAAAACAATAAGTGAATCAAAACCTAAAGTACAATCAGGAAATTTCGTTAGATTAAATCTCAAAAAAAAATATCAAGAAAAAAAAAGGGTTCGACCTATAAATATAAGAAAGAAAATAATGAATCATTCGAAAGAATTATATAAATATCAAAAAAAAACAATTAAAAATTCTTCTACAAATAATCCATATATGGGCCAAGGGAATACTGGATTAGTTGACATAGATACATTAATGAAAGAACAAAATGATGCTGATAAAAATGATAATAATAATTTAATTAATAGTTTAGTGGAAAAACTTCCTGTTTTTAGTCAAAGTTATATTGAAGAGACTCAAAAAACTCCTTTAAAATCAGATAATAAAGATAAAGATAAAGATAATAATAATAAGGATAAAGATAATAATAATAAGGATAAAGATAATAATAATAAGGATACTATTGATAATGATAAAAATATAAATAATATTATAGAAGTGATAGACAAAACTCCTATGACAAATAGATTAACCACTATCTTAAAAAATTCGTTGAAAAAAAATGTTTCACTTGATACTGAATTAAAATTTTTA
This sequence comes from Aeriscardovia sp., assembly GCA_017538895.1. Lineage (GTDB taxonomy): Bacteria > Actinomycetota > Actinomycetes > Actinomycetales > Bifidobacteriaceae > RGIG7107. The sequence continues at coordinate 781 of JAFYHY010000117.1, forward strand.
TCTCAAGAATTCAAATATTTATTAAGTGGACAAAGAGAAAAAATAATTAAATTAAATGAAATTAAAAAAGAAACTTTATTTTCTAAAAAACCTTTACAAACAATTAATGAAGAAGATAAAATTATAAATGTTAATAAAACAGTAGAAAATGAAAATATATTAAATGATAATATTATTGAAATAAATGAAAATGAAAATGAAAATGAAATGTCAAAAGATGATATTGAAAAAATGGAAAATGAAATATTATTAACAGTTCTTAAAGAGAATTTTAATCATCAAACATTTAATTCTGAATTGCAATTATCAAGATGCTGTTCTTAAAAATCAAATAGAAAAAAATCGTTTAATAACCAAACTTAAATTTAAGTGTATAAAGGGTTGTGGGGAAGAGATATTATTTAGTGATATTAAAAGTCATTATGATTCTAATTGTCTTGAAAAAAAAGAGAATAACGAAGAAAAAGTAAAAAATAAAGTTTATGGTCCAAAAGATCCTAATTCAAAGATAAAATTTTTAAATTTAGATGAAATGATTAAATTAAAAAAAAAGAATAAAAATAAAGATAATGGTTATTTTACAAGTAAGAATAAAAAATATTTTAATATAAATTTTATATAGTAATTACATTAGGAGATACAGGAGTTGGAAAAACTTCTTTAATAAATACGTAAGACATAAATCAATTAATCTTATTTTTAATTAGTTTTCTTGAAGGAGAATCAAGCGAAAAAACAATGAATACACTTGCTACTGTATGTGGAGCTGATCATTCTTATAGAGCATTTCAATTATGTGATGGAAGCATCATTAATTGTATGATTTTAGATACAGCAGGGCAAGAAAGATTTAAATCTTTAAGTTTAACATATTATAAAAAAGCTGATGCAGTTTTATTAGTTTATGATATATCTAGGAAATCTAGTTTTGATCAAATAAAAAGTTTTTATGTCCAAAAAATAAAAGATAATTGCAAAAAAGATATACCTATTTTATTATTAGGAAACAAAACAGATAAAGAAAATGAAAGACAAGTATCATGTGAAGAAGGAATGGATCTTGCTTTAAAAGAAAATTATGAATTTAAAGAGAGTTCTTGTTTAAAAAATATAAATGTTGTTGGAGCTTTTGAATCCCTTATAGAAAGATGGAATTTTGAAAATCATAAAGCATTACAGAATACACCCAAAAACAATTCAGTATGTGATTTAGAATTGAATTTAAAAACAAATTTAAGTGAAAGAAATATAGGGAAAGAAAAATTAGATATAAAAAGGGCTAGGTTTCTTACTACTATAGATAAAAATTATAATAAAAGTGAAACATTTAAGCTAGGAGATAAGCAACTTAAAAAGAAAAAAAAGAAAAAATGTTGTTAATAAGAAAAATAAGAAAAATTATTATTTTATAAACTAAACTTTTTGGGGATTGGGGATTGGGGATTGGGG
>JAFYHY010000118.1 GCA_017538895.1 Aeriscardovia sp.
CAAAAATGAATTGTGGTCGGCATCCGAGGTTACATGCCATGAATAAACTACCGAAGAAAACCCATGGGATACTTACTTTATTTGGGTGTTTGATAGAGGATAACCAGCACCATAAAGCAGCTAATGTAAACATGTAGCTTGTTACCTTTGGTACAGCATAAAATTCTGCATCAAACACATTCTCAAACAAATTAGATCCCAGACTAAACATCCATACTGCAAGAAGAATAGCGCCAAAACTTGGCTCTGCAAAATATGTTTTCGCAAGACGAATTATAAAAAATACAGATAAAAGACAAGACAACAGTACACAAGCTAAAACCAAATCTTCTGTTGGTAGCCATTGTCCTCCGCTGAGTATTTCGTAGGGCATGAAGAAGATGATGGCTGGGATAACACCGAAGTAGCAGTAGTAGTGACCGTTGTAATACGCATGATCTAAATAAATACGTGCATCTGGATGATGCTGCACAAATAGAGTACGTTGTAATAAACTATAGGGATTTTTTACTGATGTGAGATTAGCTGCATCAGGCAAATTGAGCCATAAATGACCATGCAATAATGCATTAGCTAAGCGATCATATTCTTGATGATCTGTCCAATATGATAGTGGAACTTGAGTATTAATAATCCATTCATGCGCATTATTAGGTATTTTCCATGTAATAACATAAAACGCCATCAGCATGAGTGTAGTAATACAAAGGATTAATATTTGGAATGCTGAATGTAAAATCTAATCTTTCTCTATATAACGGTGAGCTGACTCCAAGAAGAATAATCAAGATAAATATGAAGAAACAAAAAGCTGATCGTGAACGATTAATACTAAAAGGAATATGCGGATTAATAATTCGGATCCGCATTCTTGTTTACAAGAAGGTTAGCGTATCGTAATGATCGATCTGTTGTCGATATTATTATTGCTGGCTTTGGGTCTGTTTTAATAACACGGAGTCCATCATTTGTTTTTTCTAAACTACTATTTACAGTTAGCTGAGTAGATGTATAGACTTCAGGCTTCATACTCCGTGTTTTCCAGTATGGAAGATTGAAAATGATACCTTCACAAAGCAGAAAAATAAGGAAGCACCATAATATGGTTTTGGAACGATAATGCAAGAAGTGTTTCCATGTTTGCCATTGAGATGAGTGAATCTTTTCTAGCAAGGGCACGTTATAATTGATCCTTTTTCAATATAAGGAAGCTCTTTCCTATCAGTAGTAATAAGAAAGAGCTCCCTTATTAATAGTTTTGCGATAATTAATCGATTATGACATCCATAAGAACCAATTTGAAACATAGAAGTAGTTGGATGGGACATTATAAAGCAAAGAACCATAACGACCCATTGTGAATGTTTCAAAGAATTCCATCAAGAAAGTAATGACTAATAATATGCAGAGAACAGCGCATACAATTTGAATAGCTCGACGGCGATCTCCAGCATACGCTTGAGAGAAATAGTGGGATGGAACCATTGCAAATAATGCCATCAGTGCTGGGATAATCATCATGGTTCCAAAATCGCAAACATATCGCTGCGTATATCCGCACATGTATGAGTCAAAAAGCATAACGATACAACTCAAAATTAATGCCATGACGATAAAAAGCACTGTAATATTACGTGATGATTGACGTTTTCCTTGATACTCTTTTAAAATAGCATTCGACAGTGCATAGCGATGACGAGAATACAGCCATGGTAATGCAAAAATGATGAGTGCGAATGGTGCCACGAACGTGAAGAAACCACCAATTGCTGGTTCAACTGGATGATAAACCAGCAATGGTGTGGTTGTTGTCTGAATAAATGGGAAGAAAGCACTCATGCTTACTGGTTGGAACAAATAGTAGAAAGCAATTGGTAGTGTTCCTATTAAACCTGGGCGTTTCGCAGTTGTCATATTGAAAATAGTTAAGTTATAGTTCTCTCCGAAATTGAGTGGGCTGCCGAATCGTGCAACGTTATACATCATTAACGGAACAAACACGAGAACAAATGGAAGGATTACCATCACTGTTGGCCAGAAACCACGGCGTGAGAATAACGACCTGTCTTTAAAGACTGCATTCCAGTAA
>JAFYHY010000119.1 GCA_017538895.1 Aeriscardovia sp.
GCTATCGAGTGTCATGTTTTTGTCACGGAAATGTAAAATTTTTGTCATTGACAAAAAGCTTTGCCACCGTCCACGGCGTTTTGCTGGCCACGCACGTTTCCCCAGCAACGTTTGAACGTCCGCGCCCCGGTGGGCGAAGCCTTCCGGGGCCGGAGCCCTGGCGCAAAGCGCCTGGGCTACCCGGGGCCGACGGGCCCCGCATGAGCGGCGACGGCCACGCCATGCGCGAAGCGCTTGCGGGGCAACGAACACGGCTTAACGTGTGCCAAGCTGGCGAAACCACCGACACCCCCGCCAACGAGCAAGCCCAACGCCCAAACGCCCCACCCATGACGGGCCCCCACAAAAAGCTTTGAGCGCGGGCCGGGGTAGGCGAAAGTGCTGGAGCCAGTGGTGGCGCCAAGGGCGGAGCGCCTTGCGCGAGCTACGGCGCCACCACTGTGCGCAAGCGCGAAGCCGTACCCGAAGCCGTCGGCTGACCAAAACACGGCATTATGTAAAGGCCCAGCGGGCCGTACCTGGGGCCGGGTGCCGTGACCCCGAGGCCTTTGGCCGAGGGGCCACAAGCCCGGAACCAGGTTTGCATAATGCCAGTTTTGGGCAGACGCGGACGGCCCAAGCGAGAAGATTTTTGTGGGGTGGCATGGGTGGGGCGTTTGGGCCAGGCAAAGATCGCCCTTGACCGTGCGCTACGACGGCCAGGCGGTGGCCACGCTTGCGGGGCCTACGCTGGCCGAAATTGGGGCCTCGGAGTATGTAACCCCGCCTAGTAGGGTGGTGCATTTTCCCCTATTTAAATTTCTGGTCGAGTTCAGCGCCCAGCGATACGTGGCACGGTCTACGCACCCGCCTACACGGGCCACAACTTGCTCCCAAGATGTGTGTTCGCCTGACGCTCGTTGCCACGCCTCTGGGCTTTTGTAAAGAATGTTTGGCCCGTCCACCCGCACCACAGCGCTTGAACCATTCCACTTTATACAGGTGACGCGCGGGCCGAAACAATGCGCTAAGATTTCGGCTTCGATTTTGAGAAAGCCGCCCGCCGCTGGCTGGCGGCATTGTGCAAGCAAACAAGCCGGAACGGTATCATTTTTGAGCGGCTTGATATTGCGCGACAGACCGAAACGACGGCCACGTATAGCAGCCAACGCACGCGCCCCAACGGTCGAACCACAGTCTTTGTGTAAATATTTGAATACATAGCCGAAACCGCCTCCCGTCTTCACTTCGCGAATATCTACAATGCGCCCGAACCCAGCGCGTGCAGCCAACTCCGAAAGCTTTCGCTGTGGGATATAGCAATTAAGCAAGCAATGCAAGTGGGGACGTCCGTGCTCGTGGCCGAACTCAAGCACCCAAAAAAACTTTGTGAGACCATACTTGCGAGATAGATCCAGGCGCAGACGGTTCCAAGCACTTTTAAGATTTTTAAGGCGCGTGCTGAAAGAACCCTCACCTTTATCCGTAAACGTTGCAAATCTAATCCTTTCACCTTTGAAGCCCTCCCGCACCCGATTGGCCAGAATAATGGCCTTTCGCTTGGCGCAGCTTTCGCAACTCCATTTGTTGCAGTTTAAGTTAAATGAACGCAATTCTACGAATTGCTCGTGGAACATTGCCTTTGTAGCACGGCCTACAAATTGCTCACACATCGTTTTTCCCTTTTGTTGAATTATTCTATAAATAAACCAGTTAAGGTCAAAATACAAAAAGCCCGACCGCTGTGGGCCGGGTTTTTTGCTTTTGCCGTTGTAAAGCTTTACAACGCTTTTACACGCTCACCGTGATTTCGTCCGTGTAGATGCTGGTCGAAATTGCCTGGAGCACGTTGTTCGCGTCGAAGTCAGCGAAGAACGCATAACCGCGCACCTTCTTGCCGTTCAGTTCGGCAATCTTGAAGCCGTCTTCGTCGTACACCACACCGTCGCTCGGGTTGTTCGTGGTCTTGATACCGCGGACGAGGCCGTCTTCGGAGATGTAACAGGTAATGAGCTTCAAGCTGTGGCCAGCCGGAACGCTGGGAACAGCGGTGAAGTCGAACCCGTTAAAGTTCGCCAGGCTTTCATCTTCGAGCGCGCCCGTGGCCATAGTGCCAAAAGTCAGCTGGAATGGAGCTGTGAACTTTTCGGCAGTGGGGTTCGCCTTCGAGATGTTTTCCTTGCAAAACCAGTTGTACCCGCTCATTTCCTTGCAGAACTTGTTAAGGTACGGGTTGAGAATGTCGCCCACAAGCTGGCGGGCAACGCCCACGACCATGCCCATTTTGCCGCGCTGGGCCTGCTGCAAAGCCGTGTTCGGGTTAGCGGGCTTCACGAGCTCGCGGAGATAGTTTTTGCCCTTCCAGGTGCCACCGACAACGCCGGCAACCTTGCCGGAAACCTTGGACAAAATACCTGCTTTGATAATAGCCATGTTGGCCTCCTTTGTTTGTTAAGTAAAATATACAAAAAAGGCGGGTGCGTAGCACCGCCTTTTTGTAATTTTTACTTTACACTTTCGGGGTAAAGACTGGGGCACCCCCAGGCCGAACTCCAAAGAACGTGAGTCGTTCCTTGCTTGGAATGAGTTTAAACCAGCTATCCAGCACTTCAAAACAGCGCTGGAAATATGCGCCTTCCGGGTCTGTGACGGGCAAAGCTTCACAACAAAAATCTGATAAAACCCTGTCAAGCCGCTCTGTAGAATCAAAAGAAAAATCAATCACGACCCTTTCGGAATCCGACGCAAAAGCCACACGAGGCTGTAGCCCATACAGGTAAGGCACCGCCAAACACTCGTTTTTCACTTCCACACCGCAAATCTTTTTTACGCTCTCGGGATGAAAGCGAAGCACAGGCCCACGTCGCAAAACAGCGCCGAGGCGGTAAAGCCTGTAGTCATTAAGCAAATTTGCGTCCTTCGTTTTCAAGAACGTAAGCGCCGTGAGTTTGTCCGCAATGCAGCTTTCTTCGAAGATTTCAGCAAACATAGAATCATCCTTTTGTGATTGTAGGCACCATTACCTACATCTACTAATATAGATTTTTGTTTTGTACAAAGTTCTTACATCTTGCTTACTTTTTCCTTACCTTCGGCTTGATGTTCTGGGGATTTGCGTAGAATTCCACCGAAGCCCGATTCCTGTGGCCCAAGAGCTCGCCCGCAACCTCGGTTGATGTTTCACGTGAAACTTGTTTCACCAGCTCATAGCGCCCGGCGTGGGTCACGGCCAGGTGTTTGTGGTTCGGTAATTTCAAAGCAAAGCCCGCCTGGATTGTGGCGCGGTACACTTTGAGATAATCATCCGGAAAAACATTCAGCGTCGGAGATAGCTCTTTTAGGCGCGTTACTTGCTCCGGCGAAAGCCCCAAGTACAACATTCTTGCGTTGCTCCCCTTGGAGCCTGTGGCCCAAGCCATGCCGTTCGGCAATACGTGGCCGACGCACACGCGCAGCGTTTCGGAGATTCTACAGGCGTTCGCAACTGTAACCGCTCCGGCCCATAAGGCGCACCAAGCCATAGATCCAACTAGGGCGTTCGATTTTAGTTTCATCCCCCACGCGGGATTTACTTTGTTTATAAGTTCTATATAGTCCCCTGGAGACTTCAAAGCGAGCTGGAGCGCAGCGGGTACGGTGGCGAAACGTTTTATCGTTTGTAATGGCATGAAACCCCCTTTGGTGTATGGATGGCGGTTTTGTTGCACCCTCAAAAAGGAAAAGGCCCAGCCGTGGAACATGGGCCGGGCCCTTGAATCAACAAAAGGACGTTCTTTTGTCGTTCGTCTGGGGTACTCATAAAATAGACAAAGCCACGCTATCGAGTGTCATGTTTTTGTCACGGAAATGTAAAATTTTTGTCATTGACAAAAAGCTTTGCCACCGTCCACGGCGTTTTGCTGGCCACGCACGTTTTCCCAGCAACGTTTGAACGTCCGCGCCCCGGTGGGCGAAGCCTTCCGGGGCCGGAGCCCTGGCGCAAAGCGCCTGGGCTACCTGGGGCCGACGGGCCCCGCATGAGCGGCGACGGCCACGCCATGCGCGAAGCGCTTGCGGGGCAACGAACACGGCTTAACGTGTGCCAAGCTGGCGAAACCACCGACACCCCCGCCAACGAGCAAGCCCAACGCCCAACCGCCCCACCCATGACGGGCCCCCACCAACAGCTTTGAGCGCGGGCCGGGGTAGGCGAAAGTGCTGGAGCCAGTGGTGGCGCCAAGGGCGGAGCGCCTTGCGCGAGC
>JAFYHY010000120.1 GCA_017538895.1 Aeriscardovia sp.
ACTTCCTGATATCTTACATAATGCAAATATACATCCAATTACCACGTCATCTTCTTCATACACATATCCTACAAATCTTTTCTGCTCGTAATAATCCAATAAGTATTCCTTTGCATTATCAGGGTTCCAATCAATCCCCCAATATTCTATAGGAAATGCCTTAGCATATATCACTCCACACTGTTGCAAATCTTCCTCTTTCATTTCTCTTATCATAAAAATTACCTCGTAAAATCTCGATATGTCTTTTTCAGCCACATTAATGGAAAAAGGGATTATAGTTATTCTTCCATTAGATCTTTCTCTTCATATGGCTTATTCCACGATCCGATCTCGATCAGATTTCCTTCCGGATCTGCTATATAGCAGGTTCTTTGTCCCCATGGCTCAAGCTCCGGTGGCAGGACAGGTACAGCACCGTTTTCCACAGCCTTCTTATATGCCTCATCTACTTCATCAAATGTGTCGACATACAGCGCAAGTTCAAAATGGCCGTTAAGTCCTTTAACATAGTCATATCTCCGGTTGGTCATTTTCTCAAAGTCTTTCCTGCCATACAGCAGAAACAGTGTCCCGTCTTTAACAAGGTAAACATTTTTCGTGTTTTCCTCTTCTTTGATCTCAAAACCAAGAACATCTCTGTAAAAGCGGATCATTTTTGCCATATCATCAACGAGTAATCCAAAACCGTCTAATCTCATAATCTTTCCCTCCTCAGTCGGTCTTTATTTTAGTTTTCATTAGTCTGTTGATCAACTTCTTCATACATCCTATCATGTCTAACAGGACAACTGTATGTCATGTTCATTCTTATCTATTCTCTTCCAGAATCTTTAATCCCTCATTAAGATCAAACCCAAGTATTTCCTGAATCTTCTGAAAATCATACTTCTCATGCAGATTATCAAGAACAGCTGCCAATTCCTTCTTACCATGCTTTCGAATAAACATTGCCATTGCTTTCACAGCATTTGTATCATTTCCACCTGAATAAAATCCGGTAAGACAGCCTGCCAAACTATCACAATCATAGCAACCGTCGAGACCTTTTTCCTCACAACATGCAGCATTTGGACATACACGATCAGGACTGCAGGTTGCGTAGGAGCAGGTATTATAGGATGTCCTGCAGCCGCCGCACCATTCTTTAAGGAAACAATGATTACAGGAAAGACCGCAGAACGCTATGAAATCTACGCCTTTTCTTGCTTTCCGGCAAAGCTCGTTCTTAATCCGGCACATTGCTTCGATATGCATGATCCAGTGTCTGGAAAATGGCATTTGGATAAGTCCTTTTACATCTTTTCCGCACCAATAATCGATCAGCCAGAGGGCATCTTCATCTTTACTGACCGAGCCGCTTTCGATAAGTCTTTCCCTGTCATCATCTGTAAATTTTTTTCTCAGGTCTTTGTATTGCAGATTCTTCAGCAGCTCATTTGTTGAATCCATCACAGATCTGCAATAATCATACAATGCTCTCACATCAAGTGCTGCGGAAAACTCTGCGATCCCCTCCCCCTTTAACTCATTACCGGTAGTGATGATCGGACTGTTTATCTCGCGGTTCCAATCCTCTGAATAAAGAACCTGACTGTCCTGACAGATCAGTGTATGCGCCACAATATCTTCAATCCGGAATATATGCCACAGAGAATAACCGAGGGTTTTGCTGTGATACCCCTTCGCTTTGGCAAAAGGCATCTGGAAAAATGCTTCTTTCGGATATGTATTCACTATTGATGTTATCTGACCAAAAAGATCCTCCCT
>JAFYHY010000121.1 GCA_017538895.1 Aeriscardovia sp.
ATTGTGTCATAGATAGTGCGACCTCATTATCTTTTGCAAAGGTCGGTATCACACAGTCGTTCTGCAGGCTCTCCAAAGTGATGGGAATGGAGTTAGCCTCAATGAAAGGGGAGCGGGTATCTTCGGTAATGATTTCAGCGTCGATAATGGTCTCCCCGATGTTTGTTGTTTGCTCCGCTACTACCATTGGGAGGTATGGCGGAATGATTGTTGTTTGTTCCATTTGTTCTGTAGTTAGTTAAATGGTTAATTACTTTGGTGGACCCCGAAGTTTCTCCAGGATCTTAACCAGTTTTTTAGAATTTTTGAGTAATGTCGCGATTGTCTCGCATACGATTACAATACCGTCTATGGCGTTGCCGGTCTTCGATTTCTTTACAGCTACACCCGTGACGGCTCTTCTTGTTCTTTCTTCTCTTCTTTCTTGTCTTTGTCACGGTCCCAATTGTGGATTTTCTCTGCGATATCGACCACAGAACTCAAAGCGAATAAGGCCATGACGAGTTTTGGTAAATTGTTCATTTTCTTCTCTCTGTTTTGCTTGTAAATGTTAGTTTAATTGTTAATAAAAAATATTGTCTAAATCTCTCATATATAAGGGTTTTAGACTAGTATTAGAGGGGGAGAAAAGTATTGAAATTCTTATCAAACATACACGTGAAAAGTGCCAGAGCCTCATAAAGTAATAAATCCCGAAATCCACGAGAGAATGAGTGTATAGTAAAGATTTTTGCTACCTTTGCCCCTACATACAGAGCGTTAAATCGGAATTTATGTCTAGAATCGCGACTGTCATAAAACCATTGATGCCGATACTTTCGGCACTTTACGGCTTTGCAATCATTTATGTGACTGCGCTGCCTGTTGCTGGCGATAATCCGACCTTCGTCGACGAATCGCTGACTTGGCTGATGGTTGTCATCGCCAGCTTGTTCCTGGCCATTGCAGGAGTATTATCACTAAAACTAAAAAAGAAACGAAATCCCAAATTAATGATGTAAAAAATCTATCCGAGTATGGATATCACGCAAGACTTTTATAACAACATGGCATCTCAATATGACAAGCTTTTTCATGATTGGCAATCCACGATTCATGAACAAGCGGTCATACTGAACAGGATATTCAATGATAACGGCTTCGATACCACCGCGCAAATTCTTGATTGTGCTTGTGGTATCGGAACTCAGTCCATAGGTTTGGCTTCCCTTGGCTATCAAGTGTCCGCATCAGACATAAGTGCTGGAGAGATTTCCGAAGCAAGGGAAAGGGCAAAGAAGAACGGTGTGAACATACGGTTTGAACTAGCAGATTTCCGTGCTTTAGCTGATAAGTATTCAGAACAATTCGACGTCGTGATTGCCATGGACAACGCCTTGCCTCACATGCTTTCAAACAAGGACTTGGAAGCAGCCATAAAGAGCATGACAGGGCAAACCAAGCCGAATGGCATAATTGTTGCCAGCATTCGGGATTATGATAGCCTGTTGGTGGAGAAACCGCCGTATTCCCCTCCCTATATACATAAAACAGATCAGGGGCAGCGAGTTTCCTTTCAGACATGGGTATGGGACAATGATAATTACCATCTTGTGCAATACATCATTGAGGACGAGGGCACACTGCAGATAAGCAAGTTTGAATGCGAGTATAGGGCCGTCCGCCGGGAGGAACTGACTGCACTTTTTAGGGCTAATGGCTGTAGAGAGGTACATTGGAAAATGCCAGAGGAGACAGGCTTTTATCAACCGATTATTGTGGCAAGAAAACGATAAATTCCAATTTAGCAAACAGAAACAAATATGAAATACCGATACATTGCCAGTTGCGTCTTTACGAGGGACTACCCGGAACTAAGTTTGCGCATACAGGACTATCTGAAGGAGCGTTTTGGAATGGAGATTATCCGCTGCTGTGCCGAGAAATACAAAGTGCGGCAGTTTGAGGAGGTGATGGCACCATCCGTCTGTGAACAGTGGAAGGCAACGCCACACTATATCCCCTTCGAGCCTAACACCACGATGATTTCCATCTGTCACAACTGCACTGCTGTTTTTCAAGAGAGCCACCCTGACATCAACGTTCTTTCTCTTTGGGAGTTCATCTTGCAACACGATGCTGATTTCCACTATCCCGACTATGGTTGTGAGCGTATGACGATACAAGACTGCTGGCGACAATACGACAACCAGGCAGAACAAGCTGCCGTGCGTGAACTGTTGCGACGGATGAATATAGAGGTTGTTGAGATGGCCGAGACACTGACCATCTTTCTGCTTCTGTTGGCAACAGTGTTATTTCGCTATATATAAATAAGGTATTATTCCAGAAGCATGAATAAAAGAAAACATTTGAATATCTGAATCGACATGAACTACCATCAAATACTTGAGA
>JAFYHY010000015.1 GCA_017538895.1 Aeriscardovia sp.
GCAAGGCAAAGTCCAAGCGAGCTTGACTCTGCTCTTGCTTCGTTCGTCATTTCAAAGCCATTGTTAAGTCTCATAATCTCTGTTTTGTTGGGTTTGTTTATAAACTATCCTAAATTACGGCACAAAGATGGTGCAAATCGAACGCAGAAAGCTCGCTTTTTGCTGAGATGCAGCCCATCTTCGCAACTTTTTGTTGCAAATATAGTAAAAAGTCGGCAATAATTCGTAAATTTGCCCTCTGATTTAAATGATTTTATGAACATTGAGCCGATTCTGCATAAAAAAACGTTCCAGGAAATGACTGTGAACGAGCTATACGAACTCCTTAGGGTACGTAGTGAGGTGTTTGTGGTTGAGCAGAACTGCGTCTATCAGGACATGGACGGGGATGACCAGAAGTCCATCCACCTGTGGCTGACCGTAGCGGATAAGATCGTTGCCTTGGCTCGTGTATGCCCTGCCGGTACTCACATGAAGGAAATTTCGATAGGCAGAGTCATCACTACTGAGCGTGGCAAAGGCTATGGCAAACAGATCATGCTTCGCGCCATCGAGGCAGCCATAGAACATTTCAATGCTACACTTATAGACATTGAGGCACAGGAATATGCCAAAGGATTCTATGAAGGCATGGGATTCAAACAATCATCCGATACTTTCATGCTCGATGGCATTCCTCACATTAAAATGACTTGGACGAAAGAATAAATTATGAGAAAAGCAAGTAGAGAGATGGATGCCGCCTTCGCATTGGAGGTGTTGGATAAGGCTCCATACGTGACAATTAGTATGACTAGACCAAACGGGATACCATACGGATTGCCCCTGTCGTTGGCACGTACTGATGTGAGAACGTTCTATTTCCATTGTGCCTTGGAGGGGGACAAGTTGGACTGCATAGCACATAATCCGACGGTTTTCCTGTCGGCAGTTACCAAATGTGCGCCTACGGTTGGCCCGAAAGACGGGAGCTTTACGTTACAGTACAAGTCTGCTACAGCTATCGGTAAGGCTGAGATTGTGACTGACCGCGAAGAGAAGATAGCTGGTCTGAGAGCCATCTGCCAGCGATTCCTTCCTCACCATATGGATGCTTTTGATGATGCTATCAGTCGCAGTCTTGAACGTACGGCAGTAGTTAAGATTACCTTAACTGAGCCTCCAGTTGGCAAGCGCAAGCAGTATGACAAGCAGGGAGAGGAAATGAAATATGGCAGAATGGAATGAGCAGGATTATTAGGGAAGCAAGGCAGACGGATGTGGCTGAGATCATGCAGGTCATGGATGCTGCAAAGAAGATTATGCGGCAGTCTGGCAACATGCATCAATGGGGAGAAGGCTACCCCACTGAGGCAGTCATTACGGCTGATATGGAACGGAATGGCGGTTTTATCATTGAGGATGATGGTTGCATTGTAGGCTATTTTGCTTTTCTACCATCCCCAGAACCGACTTATGCCAAGATCTATGAAGGTAAGTGGATAAATGACACGCAACCATATCATGTAGTCCATCGCATTGCCAGCTACCCCGATGCTCACGGCATCTTTAGCAGCATCATGGAGTTCTGTTTCTCCAACGACGAGAACATCCGCATAGATACCCACCACGACAACAAAATTATGCAGCACAACATCTTGAAGCACGGCTTCACATATTGCGGTATCATCTACCTGCTGTCAGGCGATGAAAGGCTGGCGTATCAGAAGATAGTCATCTGACTGTGCAAACCTATTCATGTATGCCATAACTCCAATCATCATTTTCAATCAAAAGAAAAAA
>JAFYHY010000122.1 GCA_017538895.1 Aeriscardovia sp.
AGTGCAGCTTCCATACCATACTCATTGTTATAATCGTATTTTGTGCTATAAATCATGGGGTCGGTTCTAGTGATCATTTTTCAGTTTCTGAATAATGCCAAAAGATACACCCGTTACTCTTGAGAGTTGTCTGATTCCTGCTCCGATGGAGAGGGCAGACCTTAGCACTCCGTTCCGTCTCGTCTTCTCAAGGCTTTGAACCATGAGTGGGTTGACTATGCATGGATCATGGGGTCGGTTCTTTTGATCATTTTCAGGAGTCCGTCATTTTGATTATGATTCATTACTGTCTTAATTCTCATATTATTTGCCTTGATAAGTGATCAGTTACTATGTTTGCAACTGGAAAAGTTACCACTGAGCGCTGAACATGCGCTAGAGAAGGTTTCGTTCTGCTGACAACGACGAACCTCTCCGCTACGCTCCGAGAACCCTCCTTGCCATCAGAACGATGAAAGGGCTTCGCGGTAGAACGTATAAAATTGAAGGAAAAAGTTGGTACGATAATAATTGGTTTGTATCTTTGTAAGTGCTAAAAACAAAATACATTCACAATTTAAAACCGTACCAGTATGCAAAAGTACAAAGTTTCCTTCAAAGGACAAAACATTTACGTCGGAATTGACGTACATTTAAAAACGTGGCATGTGACAACGCTCACGGAGAGCAGCTACAAGTATTCATTCGCTCAGCATGCAGATGCAAAGGAGCTCTTTGACAGATTGAACAAGAAATTCCCTGAAGCTCACTTCAAATCAGCCTATGAGGCAGGCTTCTGCGGTTTCTCTGCTCACTATGCTCTGACGGAGCAGGGCATAGAGAATATCGTGGTTAACGCTGCCGATATTCCTACGACAGGTAAGGAAAAGACGATGAAGACGGATGCCGTGGATTCAGAGAAGATTGCCTGGGCGCTGAAGCGTAATGAGCTGACAGGCATCTACATCAAGGACAAGCGGTACATGGACGACACAAATCTGATTCGCCTGCGTCAGCGTTTCATCATGGATCTCTCCCGTCAGAAGAACAGAACGAAACATCTGCTGTATACTCAGGGGGTGACATATCCTGAGCGTTTCCGTAACAGCAAGACGCATTGGTCTCGCAACTTCATGAAATGGCTCCGCGAGGAAGTGGAACTGCTGTCTGAGCAGAAACTTTCTCTATTGATGCTCTGCGATCAAGTGGAGAATACGAGGAAGGCCATCCTTAAGGTTACTCGCGAGATTCGTCGTTTGAGCACCACAGACAGGTACAAGGAGAATTACGACCTTCTTTTCACTGTGCCAGGGTTTGGCCTTATAACCTCCATGTCGATGCTGACGGAACTGGATAACGACATCATGCGATTCCCCAACGAGCGAAGCTTTGTGTCTATGCTCGGACTTATTCCTACCTGCCATGACTCTGGCGAGAAGAAGGTCAGCGGAGAGAAAACAAACAGAGGCAATAAGCACCTCGGTCCGCTCATCGTAGAGGCAAGCTGGGTGGCAATCTATAGAGACTACCAGTTGGGGGCATATTACTCAAGCTGTTGTCAGATCATGAAACCCCATAAGGCCATTATCAAGGTCGCAAGGAAACTCGCCTGCAGGACATACGCAGTTTTGAAGACAAAGACCAAGTATGAACTGTCATAAGGGTAATAATACAGATTTGCATAACAACAGGGATTCAAGTCGGACAGACTTCTCATATTACACAATGACCACTAGCGGTTCTTGATGAGTCCATGTAACTACATCTCTGATCAGAATGTGGCATTATACTCCAAGATCTGAAGAAGTAATCTGATGAGTGGCTACGGCTCACTACATCTGATAGAAGTTTGATCCGGCATTCCTGTTGCTTATGCAATTTCCAGACGCAGCAAGAACGTGTCTGGAGGGGGATTTCTTGGCTGTATATGTGTAAAATAAAGTAAAAACGATAATAAAACGATTAAACAATGCTAAAAGATGGACCAATTATTTGGTTTGCAACATAGAAGTAGAACCGACCCCATGATCCTAAAAAACGGGGGGGTAGCCATCAGGCCCCTCCCCGGATTAACTTGCACCCCTTTCCAGCCGCAAAGGTACAGTTTTTTTATGAATCTTCCAAGTTTTATGCAACTTTTTTATGTGGAATCATGTTAATCCAAATTAATTTTGTATCTTTGCAGCTGGTTCGGGGAGAAATCCGGACTAATAAAAGCATTAACTATTATTTCGCGTTAAGCCAAGAGCGTCGGAAACTCAATTTGGTATAATAAGCACGAAAATAATATGTGAGGGCGGCTTTCTCGAATACACAGCGGGTCGGTTCCGCTGTGTAACTATCACACAAAATAAAAGAATTATTATTTTGTACTTTCCTCGATTATGCGTACCTTTGCAGCATGAATACAAATATAGCAACAATGAAAAAGTATTTAATTTTGCTCACAGTCGCCATAATGACTGCCATAAGTGCACAAGCGCAGGTAAAGTAT
>JAFYHY010000016.1 GCA_017538895.1 Aeriscardovia sp.
GATTGGACTCCTCTCCTTCTCCAAATCCGTGGAACGGAATCTTCGCTTTGTTCTTTGCAATCTCTGCCAATTGTTTTCTTGTTGCCCGTTTCATCAATCCCTCTTCTTATTTATTTTCGTTTTCATATGCAACACCCTTTCACAGTTAAACTTGAATTTATCGCTATAATTCCATTTTCTAATCAAATCATAAGTTCGCTAACAGCGAAAACTACAACTTTTCCTGAAATAATCACCCTGTTTTCTCTTAACTCGCAGATCAGCTCGCCTCCACGTTTTGATGCCTGGTACGCTTTGAGACTGCTTTTGCCAAGCCGCTCTGTCCAATACGGTGTTATCATACAGTGAACAGAACCTGTGACCGGATCCTCAGGAATACTTAGTTCAGGTACAAAGAAACGTGAAACGCAGTCATAGTCTTTCCCACGCGCGGTAACACCTACCCCCATGCCATCGAGCCGTTTTACTTTGTCGATGTCAGGTTTCATATTTCGGATGATATCTTCATCTTCATATACTAGAAGCAGATCTCTGTCTAAGTATGCCTCTTTTGGAGCCGCTCCCATAGCATCTGCCATCTCATCCGTAACAGGCACCTCGTTAAGGCTGTAAACAGGGAAATCCATCTCTATATATTCCCCACGTCTCCCACAAAACAAGTCTCCACTCAGCGTGTGAAACACAATTTTATTGTTTTCTTTCTCATAATAGTTGAATAACACATATGCGGTCGCCAGCGTTGCATGTCCGCACAAGTCAATCTCACCACCCGGAGTAAACCATCTCAGATCGTATCCTTCGCTTGCTTTAACGGTAAATGCAGTTTCCGAGAAGTTGTTCTCTGCAGCAATATCCATCATCATTTTTTCTGGCAGCCATTCATCAAGGACGCATACTGCTGCCTGATTTCCATGGAATAACTCACTTGAGAATGCATCTACAATGTACTGTTTCATAGTAATCCCTCCTATAAATCCCGATTTATAATTTCAGTTCAGATCTCTTCAATTACCGATGTACCTTCCTGTCCGGTTGACCATCTCCAGTTCTCGCTAAACCGTAGTTTTTCATTTATGATTAACGGTTTCGAATCACATGTCCCGGACTTTGACTCGCCATTGGTATTGATATGACGGTAATCAAAATGAAGTTCGTGTTTATCATCCATGGTTCCGATCAGGTATCCTTTGACAATACTGCCACCCGAATATTCTGCCCAAATAACATTTCCTTTTTGATGATAGCTAAAGATTGTATCTGAGGAAACCTCACCTGACTCAGAGTTTTCAAGTGCTGTGAAGAATCTATTTTCCAAAGAGAACTCCTCATCGGTTTTTGCAAAGAGATTCTTTCCTTTTTCATATGCCTTACGAAGATTCCGATCCCAGTTTTTATCTCTCTGTTCTTTTTCTCTTGATGTACAGTCAAATACAACAAATTCCGATTGCTTTATACGGTTATATAGCCTGTCTCCAAGCATTGCCTTTTTCATGCTGTCAAGAAGTCCAAATTGTTCAAGTCTTTCAACAGAATTCCCAGCAGAACACATGACAAGGCCCTTATCAAGCATCTTCATTTTTCTGTTACCGTAAGCAAATCCATATGACCAGACTCTGTCAAACCACCCGACAAGCTTTGCGGGAGCTTCAGTCCAGAAAACAGGATAAATGAATACTATAACATCCGATGAGTTAATCTTCTCATGTTCCGCCAGAACATCTTCCGCAATATCATCTGTATCAAGATAATTTGCATCTCTTTGGTATTCCTTTTCCGTCATATTGGAAGAAAAATTCATCTTGTATAGATCCGATAGAATATATTCATTTCCCGAATCAATGATTCCATTGATAAATGCATCTCGAATATTCCTTGTAAATGAATCCTCTGACGGATGACAGTAAACTATAAATGCTTTCATTTCATCTCCTTTTATTTGATTTCAGATTCCTCA
>JAFYHY010000017.1 GCA_017538895.1 Aeriscardovia sp.
AAGATCATCAATGAGTATGAAAAGAAGTATGGTGTAGTTAGGCTTCCGAAAGTCAAAAAGGGTGGCGATGTTTCCAAGGTCTTTGACCTTTCCTAATCTTCGGGGAATCTCAGCAAATGAGGTTCCCTTTTTTGTGGTGTCACAACTTTCTTTTGCAAACTCTTAAAAAATGTAAAATGCCCATTTTTGGCTTATATTTAATTATAATTTTAACAGGGGTATACCCCTGTATATTTTTGTATTAAAATTATATTTAAATAACTGATACACAGATAGTTAAGAATTGTTAGGGCAACGCGATTTTCTGCTCCAAAAATTTGGTTTGAGTGTAAAATCGTTCTATCTTTGCACTCACAAATCTAACATCGTACTCATATGGAAAAGTTTCTTTTAGACCCAAAAGCTCCAGGAGCATTTACATCAGAAGTGATGCACAAGGTTGTATTAAACGGTATCGATTTTGAACTCCCAGAAAACATCTGGGATGCTATCGACGATGCATTTGGCAATTATTGGAATGTCGAAGTTGGTTATGGAGGCTGGCCAGATCTCAATTCTGCGGTAAGTTCTATCTCAAATTGGTTGCAAAACGAACAAATTATCTTTCCCATTGATAAAATTGTAACCATAGTTAATATTATGTTTGACTGGATAGAACAAGTACCTGGAGCTATTCTTGATGATGATGTAGTTGTTATTCCTCATAGCTACGAGGCTACAGAGAAAATGCGCCAAGAAATAAAGAAGCAGGAGCGTCATCTTAAGGATCTATTGCCAAGCATGTCTGTTATTCCTGTGTCTAACTTTAATGACACCATGACTAATTTTGTGTATATCTCCGATAAATTGAAAGAGTTCTATCCCAGAACTTATGCACGGCTCACCAAGCTATTTAATGAAATGGAAATAGAATGGGGAGAGGTCGAGGGAACTAAAGACATTTGGATTCGCGATTATATGCCCATTCAGATATCTGATGACCGCTTCATCGTTTACAATTACAATCCTGACTACTTGAAAGAATCAGGAGAAGACTATCTCACGGATTCACATGCCATAGCCGATAGGATTCTTAATCATTGCAATAAGAGCCATTATGATATAACACTGGATGGCGGAAACGTTGTAACGTGTGCAGGGCATTTAGTGCTCACTGATAAGGTGTTCCAAGAAAACGGGAAGGAGAAATATGATCCAGATTTTTGTGATTATATAAGTCACATTCTTGATTCTAGGATTATTTTCCTGCCTTGGCATTGTGATAATCCACAGGAGCCTAATGCTGATGTTTATGGACATGCAGACGGTCTAGTACATTGGGCTGGTGATAACAGAGTCTTTATGTCTAATCATCGAGATTCATTTCCAGAAGAGGCCGATGAGATCAGATTCCGCCTGGAGGCTGTAGGATTCGAGGTAATAGAAATGCTTTTTGACGTACCAAATCCAAATAGTGACTTCAATTGGGCCTATATCAACTATCTCCAAGTTGGAAATAAAATAATCGTACCAACTTTTGGAATACCTGAAGACAAGCAAGCCTTAAAATTTATCCGTGAGGCAAATCCGGGATGTATCGTGCGAGGTTTCCGAATGAGAGAAATTGCCAGGAATGGCGGTGCTCTTCATTGTATAACATGGAACATAAAGAAATAATTAACTCATAAATAAACATTATGGAAGAGTTGAACTATATCATTAAGCAAGCCAAAAGGTTTCATTACACAAATTGGGATGACTCTGAGTTGAAAAAGTGTATTGATATGCTGCCAGACCTGAACCGGTCAGAACTTGTGTCACTCTATACCAGCAGATGGATTACTTGTAATAAGACTCTAAAAGAAGAAGTATTCAAACTCCTCTTTTCTAATAAAATAGGGAAACTTAACGACAAGATAAAAGAAATGGATACAGAAAAACTGATAGAAGAATTGTTGAACAAGAAGGGTGGCATGGTTTCGCTTGCTCGCCAAGAACTTAGACGTAGGTATATAGAGAATGTTGATGAGGACAGAGCGAAGATAGCTTTGGCATTTGCCCAATCTTCTACAAGAGATAACAACTGGTTAGAGTCACAAATGCGAAAAGAACTATATGGAGTTGGTTAAAGATAGAAAACAGTAGACTTAGACCAAATAATACAAGTACTTTTCATTATGGTTTCAATCAATATTATAAACAACTTTTATATTTATCGGAGGAAGCTACGTTCAATTGGAAGAACAGGGAATAAATCACGTGTTTGCCCTTTTAAATTTTGTGATTCAAGAAGAGAGAGGGCTTGATTCGAAAAGATCTTTAATTATCGAATTATATGAAATCAAAAGAAAGAAAACGAAATACTCCAATAGCCACGTTGATTAAGAACTACATCAACAAGAAAAGTGGCAAAGTCCCTGAGTCCCGTAAAGAAATTCAGAGACGCTTTGACTATCTAGACTGGAAGGATCAGAAGAAAATCATG
>JAFYHY010000123.1 GCA_017538895.1 Aeriscardovia sp.
GGATACACTAAGCTTTAGCATCCTTAATTACTGCATAATCCTCAGGGGAGTTGCAGTTTAAAAGTTCATTTGGGTCACCATGAAAATCGTAGTACTGGCAATCAAGCCTTTCCAAGAGGGCTCTGACTGCCAGTTTTTTTTCATCCAGTAGCTCTTTTAGAATGTCTGTGGAACCGGTTCTGTAAACAGCAATAAGCGGCTCATCCTTGCCGTTATGAGACAGAACTGTTGCGTCAGTGTTTCCGGAAAAATGCATTCGTAGAAGACAATCCAGCGTTTTTTGTGATATAAGCGGAATATCTACGCTGATCACAAGGGCATTACTGCAAGTACATTCCAGAAAGCAGGAATAGAGACCTCCCAGAGGACCCATGTCAGGTATTACATCCATTACATGGTGAGTATATGGAATAGGAGAAGATTTACCTGAAACATAGACCCTGCTGGCGCCAAGGTCTCGTAGCTTTTCTGTCTGTATCTGAAGGAAGGACTTTCCGTCTAAAATGATCTCAGACTTGTCCGTTCCCATTCTTTTACTTTTTCCCCCAGCTAAAACAATCCCATCAAACTCATTCATTTAAAATCTCAATCCTCACTACATTCTTCACCTGACGCTTTGAATCGCTGTCACCGAAAACGTAAAGTCTTGCGCTGATACTACCGTCGTCTTCCTGTTGTTTTGCAAGATAGGCCCTGCCTTCTTCGTTTATTTCGTCAGAAGAAATCTCGGCGGCATATTCATCTGACGATACTACCCTGACTTTTGTAAATTCTGAGCCGCCAAGTCCGGACTTTAAAACAGCATCCTTTAGTGATATTCCGGTTTCATCTACGTCTTTTTCCTGGCCTTTTGCGTTTATGGTGACGCCCTTTACCGGAACAAGGCTACTACCGAATGGATCGATGAGAACTGTTTTATCCCCGGATACAACGGCAAGATTTCCTTCCGGCGCATCGTTTCTCGACCTCAAATAGAATATAGATGCAATGCAGGTGATAAATAATAAAACGATGACGATGATGATACTGTTTTTCTTCATGATGTCTCCTTGTTTCTGTATGATATTTTCTCCTGAGCCTGCCTTAATCCAATGACAGGATGGAGTCTTTCAACGAGCTTCTCTCCCAAAAGCCCGCAGACAGAACCGCTTGTGGCAGCCACGATAGTATACACAAAAAGAACGATTCCTCTTAAGTTAAACACGATGAAATTTGCTGTGAGACAGGCTGTGACAGAAGCGAGTACGGATGCTATCAGGATTCCGTTTTCCCGGCGCCCGGATAGTTTTTCTGCCAAAAAGAAAACCAGATCGATCACAATTCCCGGAAGGATGTAGCCTATTGGTGCAAGGGCGCCCATACTGCCGGTCATTCCGAAACACAAAGCAAGAAGGCTCTGTACAACACCCATTACAGTGGCGCATAAAGGAAAGGGCATAAGTGCAGCTGCTATAACTAAAAACATAAGGGAAAAGCTGGTGGCGATGCCGCCCGGAATGTGAAGAAATTCGGTTATGAAATTTGCTGCGGGTGATATAAGCTTTTTGGCAAACAAACCAAGATCGCAGCATAAAGCCATGAAAATAAGGCTTCTGAGATCTGTCTTTTTCATTATGTACTCCTTTTCAATAAGGAAGGCGCTTCTGTTTCCATGTGCACCCCGGCGGACCAGGCGGTTCGCGTCTTGAAAGCCATGAAGTCTGGCACTTTTTAGGCTTAAAAGCTCGGAGATTTTCATAATCAGATTATAGCATACTAAATTGTTAAGAATCTATTAAATACGTCAGAACACACATTATTTTTGTGTGAAATGGTATGATTATATTGGTGGGTTATTGATATGACAAATATGTCTAAAAGGAGAAGGTAAATGGTCAAAAAAGTTCAGTCCACATGCAATTTTTGCGCCATCGACTGCAACCTGGATTTCTATGTGGAAGATGGCAGGATCATCAAGACAG
The DNA here is from genome assembly GCA_017538895.1 of Aeriscardovia sp. Classification (GTDB taxonomy): domain Bacteria; phylum Actinomycetota; class Actinomycetes; order Actinomycetales; family Bifidobacteriaceae; genus RGIG7107. The sequence continues at coordinate 1,962 of JAFYHY010000123.1, forward strand.
TTCCAACGAAAGGATATCCCGTTAATGACGGGTTTTCCTGCATCAAAGGCTTATCCCTGAGTAAACAGCAGACAACAGTTAAGCCAAATGCGCTTCCCAAGATCAGACAGGATGACGGGAGCTTTAAAGAGGTGTCCTGGGATGAAGGCTTTAAACATGTAGCTTCAAAGTTAAAAGAGCTGCAGGAAAAATATGGCAGAGAGAGCGTAGCCGGTATCAGTACCGGTCAGTTGACGTTGGAAGAGTTTGCAATTTTCGGCCATGTAATGAGAAATTTTCTTCAGACAAATGTAGATGGTAATACACGTCTGTGCATGGCTTCAGCAGCCGTCGCCCACAAGGGGACACTTGGCTATGACGCGCCCGGATATACTCTTAACGACTTTGAACTTTCTGACACGATAATATTCATAGGAGCAAACCCTGTCGTAGCGCATCCTATCATATGGCAGAGAGTAAGAAACAACAAGATAGATGGCAGGAAAGTAATCGTCATTGATCCGAGAAAATCAGAGACGGCAAGAAACGCTGACTATCACTATCCGCTGAAGTGGAGAAGTGATTTAACCCTCATGTACACCCTTGCAAATCTGATAATTGAAAAAGACTATGTGGATCACGATTTCGTTGATAACCATACCGAGGGATACGAGGGCTTTGCTGAGTTTGTAAAGGCCTTTACGCTTGAGAGAGGAAGTGAGGCAACAGGTCTTTCAAAAGAGCAGATTTTAGAACTGCTTGAGCTTATACATAATGGAAAAGCAGTTTCCTTCTGGTGGACAATGGGCGTGAATCAGGGATATGAGGCTGTAAGGACTGCCCAGTCCATCATGAATCTGGCCTTTCTTACCGGAAATGTAGGAAAACCCGGTACAGGCGGCAACTCCATAACAGGCCAGTGCAATGCCATGGGTTCAAGACTCTTTTCCAATACCACATGTCTGTTTGCCGGCGGTGATTTTGCTGACGAGGACGAAAGAAAGAGAATTGCTGACATCGTAGGAATAACCCCGGACCTTATAGCCAAAAAGCCGACGATTCCATATAACAAGATCATTGAGGGCATCAATGCCGGAGAGATAAAGGGACTGTGGATTCTCTGTACCAACCCGAGGCACAGCTGGACCAACAATGAGACCTTCGCCGAGGCTGCTAAAAAGCTTGAGTTGTTTGTGGTTCAGGACATTTATGACACCATTGAGAGTGCTGAGGACTGTACGGTTTATTTCCCTGTGGTTCCCGGAATCAAAAAAGAAGGAACCTACATCAACATGGAGAGACGTCTGTCCGCAATGCGCAAGGTGCTGGATAGAGGGGAGAACGAAATCTCCGATTATGAGTGTATCCTTGGAGTAGCCAAAGCCCTTGGCATGGGCGATGCAATTGCAAAATGGGAAAACCCGAGACAGTGCTTTGATCTTCTCAGGGAATGTTCAAGAGGAAAGGGGTGTGACTTTACCGGAATCCACTGGGATGACCTGACGGATTCACACGGAATTCAGTGGCCATATCCTGAAGGCAGGGAAAAAGAGCTTTCGGAGGAGCAGAGAAGACTTTATGCAGACGGCAAGTTCTTTACCCCGTCAGGAAAAGCACAGTTCATTTACGAAGAACCTTTAGAAAATCCGATTCCTGTGACTGACGAGTTCCCGCTGGTATTCAACACCGGAAGAGGTTCGGTCGGACAGTGGCACACTCAGAGCAGGACAAAGGAAGTAAAGTTTGTTGAGGATGTCTCATTAAAGAGAGCATATCTCTACATGAATACAAAGCTTGCAGCAGAAAACGATATCAGGGACATGGATGAGATAAGGGTATTTTCATCCAATGGTCAGAATGCTGTCTTTGCTGTCAAGGTAACCGATAACGTTCAGTATGGCGAACTTTATGCGCCTATCCACTACATTGAGTGTAATGCGCTGACGCCGTCAAGTTATGACAAATACTCCAGGGAGCCTAACTACAAGGGCGGAACCTGCAGGTTTGAAAAGATCGCAAAGGAGGGCTGATGAATGTATAGAATAAAGATCGATCGTGATAAATGCATTGGATGCCTTACCTGCGTTACTGCCTGCGTGGTAAGCCATGAGACAGAGAGCGGCGATGCCAGAAACAGAGTGGTGATCGATTCCGAGACCACGCCTGCGCCTATTTTCTGCAGGCACTGCAACAAGCCTGAATGCACCTACACCTGCATGACAGGAGCTATGCACAAAAACCCTGAGACGGGGTTCGTTGAGTATGACAAGAACCAGTGTGCAAGCTGTTACATGTGCATCATGTCCTGTCCTTATGGAATCCTTAAGTATGACAGTATTTACCAGAAGGAAATCATGAAGTGCAACATGTGCGTTCACAGAAGCGAGGACGGCAAAACTCCGATGCCTATGTGTGTTGAGAAATGTCCTATGCACGCAATAACTCTTGAGGAGGTGAAGGAATGAGATACGTAATTATTGGATCATCTGCCGCAGGAATTAATGCAATAAGAGAGTTGCGAAAGATAGACGAAAAGGGTGAAGTAACCCTGGTATCCAAAGATGAGCACATTTATTCAAGATGCATCCTCCACCAGTATCTATGCGGGGAAAGAACTCTTGAAAGGCTCAACTTTGCAGAGAAAGATTTTGACAAAGTCTACAATGTTAACTGGATGAAGGGAAGAGAAGCTGTTTCGCTGCGCCCCAAGGAGCATACTTTAGTTCTTGATGGAAATGAAGAAATTCAGTACGACAAGCTCCTTATCGCCACAGGATCCCACACCTTCATACCGCCCATCAAAGGTCTTTCCGAAGCGGACAATTATATTGGTTTCAGGAACATAGATGATATAGAGGTGTTAAAAGAGGTACCAAAGACCGCAAAGA
>JAFYHY010000124.1 GCA_017538895.1 Aeriscardovia sp.
GACACCCCAACCGCCGTCCAAAAATACCTTTACAGATGCTTCAGACAGCATTTCAAGAATCTCACATACATCAAAACAAGTTACCATAAAATTCGAATTTACTGGTCCTTTGTTTTAGATTTAATTGCCTGTAACACAGGGTTCCTGACCCCTTGTGCACACGATGATCCGTATCAGTTCATCACGTCTGAAGTCATCTGACTGTCCGAAATGCGCCATAGACTAATACTTGGTGAAGTTATACTTTTCCCTCAACTCAGTTTTCTTTTCCTCGCTTTGGGAAGTGAAGTAGCCTTTCCAGCCTGGACAGAAGTTAATGTGCCAACGCCAGAACTTTCCTAACATCGAATTGGGCTTCTTGTCATAGTGTGCCCTGAACTTGCAGTTTTCGCAATTATGTGCCATATTTCTCTTAAAGTATTGTAATGTTGGCTGCAAAGATACAAATAATAAAGGGGAAATGAGTACCTTTGCAGTGTGTTTTAATATAATTTGTGAAATGGATTTCTTACCGAAACCTGTCTAAAAGTAATACGACAACAGTGCCCACACCTTTAAGATATACCATTCCCATAAGGGTACAATAATCCTAATAGATGCAAGCATATTGTCAACTATTCTTTTAGACGTAGTGCAAAACACTAACGAGGTGTCCGAATTGTCCAGATTCTTACACTAAATAGCATCCAATCGCTCTTTTAAATAAGTTTGAGCCATTAAAACGCACTCCAACACTACGGAGCACTTGAAACTCGTTACAAATATATAGCAAATAATCCACATTTAGCACAAAACCTACAAATAATTAGCAATTTTTGATATAATTGATTCTGGATCGGAGAAAAACTGCATCAAAATTAAAGGTAGAGCACCATTTCTGATGCCCTACCTAACTATTAAAGATTGAACTCCGACTTTATCCGTTGTACTGTGCTTATTCCTTTTCCTGTGAGTTTAGCAACATTACGGATAGAGTAACCACGTTTCAGATAACTAATGATGTCGTGGTACTGTTCTTTCTTTTGCTCTTGTGTCTTGACACTTCCTACTTTACGACCAAGTTTGCCACCATTCCTTATATATTGGGCACGTCCAGAGTTGAGGCGGAACTTAATGTTTTCACGCTCTAACTGTGCACAGGTGGAAAGAGTTGCTATCATTATAGGTGCAAACATTGTGGGCTTTCCCTCAGAATCAAGTAGCGTTAACTGCTCTTTCTGCATATAGAGGTTAATGCCATTATCAATGAGGTCTTTAACTGTAGCCAGCACTTCAAAGGCATTTCTCCCCAATCTGCTAAGTTCACTTACCAAGAGGATAGAAACATCATTCTGCTTGCAATAGTCTATTGCTTGCATTAAGATAGGTCTCTCTACGTTCTTCTTTGCTCCAGATATATGCTCTTCAAAAATCTTGGAAATCTCCAGATTTTGATATTTTACATAATCTAAGAGGTCAGAAATCTGACGGTCTGTGCTCTGCCTATCACCGATAGAAGAAACACGCGCATAAATAACTGCATTCATTTTAATCAAAGTATTAATTCAACACAAAATATGGGCGCGTCCATATAACTATATAGATTTATATGAACACACCCATTATTTGAACATAGTTTTAACTATATACTCTCCACAATTCAAGTTTATCACCAACGACAAACCAACCTTTGCCTTTAATGAACCAAATCTGCTCTATTCCGTATGAGTTTGGTTTTACCTCATACTTAGCAGAATTGTAGGCATACCATGGAAACTTTGCTGTTTTAATTAGCTCTTTGTCGTAATCTACTTCTATGGCTCGGATTGTTACACATATAACTCTCAAACCATATTCAATCTTTTTCTTTTCCCATCCATCCCATCTAGAGTTCGGGTCTCTAGCAATTAAATGATAGTACGGATTTAAGAAGGCTTCTACACCCTCAATTAGGCCACCTTTTGTGACCCACTTAAAACTCATTGTTTGCATAATCTTTAATAATTTAGGGGAACACCTCATTTCTGAGATATTCCCCAAGTTAGTTAATCAATAAACCATTTGTAACGCTCTTCTCCGTGTAGTGCTGCATTGATTCCTAATGCAATCTCTGTAGCATTAAGTGAACGGTCTAAGAACATATCTATATAAGAAGACTTGTTTGCACCTGTCAGCAGATTGTAAAATTTCCACATATTGATGTCAGTACCATAACTGCTAAAGTTCTCATCAGTGATGTAAGACTTAGCAACATTGTTAATCTGAGTATCGGTTATCAAAAGTTGTGGTATCTCCCTCTGTAGTCTTGTAGGTAAAGACTGATAAAGTCTCATTCTGCCAATAATCTGGCAAAATTGATGTTCCGTTAGCGAACTGTTACAGAGTTGCTGCATCAAATGAATCTGCTTGGCAGGGTTGAAGTTCTGGAACAGTTCAAGCACTTGACGATAGAGTTCTCTTGTGCTGCTTGCTCTCAGTTCTCCTTTGTAGCCATCAGTGAACACACACATATTGCAACAAACCAAGTTCTTAAAGCCTATTGCAACACGGAACAACTCAGGAACTTTCTTACTGTAGAGATTCTGCTGATTGTAGGCTCTTACTCCCACAATAGATAAGTAGAGACGATTACCGTTAATGTCTTGGTAAATCGTAGGAACATCAATAGAGAATGCACAACGCTCATAGTAAATGGTTTTGTCACTCTCCAACAACTGATTTGCAGGCTTGTGAATGGCAGACGGGACACGACCCTTGATAACGTGGCTTGCTCTCACTTGTGCATCATTCACTACTTCACCACGAAAGAAATCTTTCGCTGCATCCTCAACAGTGTGAATAAAACTAACGTGGTTAATCGTCAGTTCGTTGTCTTTAGCAAACACAGGCGTAACACAATCGTTAGCAAGGTGTTCTACTGTCACTTCTACCGTATTGGCTTCAATAAAGTGATTTGGAACTTCAACCGTTTCAGCGATTGGCTCAACGACCTCTGCATCAGCAAAGAAACTTGTACGGTTTTCAGCCACCGTAGGCATTAAAACTAATCCGTTCATAATGAATTGAATTTAGAAGTTAATAAATAATTACTACGATTTTATAATCGTTTATAAGTTTGCTATTTTTATAAA
>JAFYHY010000125.1 GCA_017538895.1 Aeriscardovia sp.
TGAACTCCGATTTTATCCGTTGTACTGTGCTAATTCCTTTTCCTGTGAGTTTAGCAACATTACGGATGGAATAGCCACGTTTAAGATAACTAATAATGTCGTGATGTTCCTCCTTCTTTTGTTCAATAGTCTTAACGCTTCCAACCTTACGACCAAGTTTCCCACCACGTTCAATGTAGAGTTTACGACCACTGTTTAAACGGAACTTAATGTTTTCACGCTCTAACTGTGCACAGGTGGAAAGTGTTGCAATCATTATAGGTGCAAACATTGTGGGCTTTCCCTCAGAATCAAGTAGCGTTAACTGTTCTTTCTGCATATAGAGGTTAATGCCATTATCAATGAGGTCTTTAACTGTAGCCAACACTTCAAAGGCATTTCTCCCCAATCTGCTAAGTTCACTTACTAAGAGGATAGAAACATCATTTTGCTTGCAATAGTCTATTGCTTGCATTAAGATTGGTCTCTCTACATTTCTCTTTGCTCCAGATATATGCTCTTCAAAAATCTTGGAAATTTCCAGATTCTGATATTTCACATAATCTAAGAGGTCAGAAATCTGCCTGTCTGTGTTCTGCCTATCACCGATAGAAGAAACACGTGCGTAAATAACTGCATTCATTTTAATCAAAGTATTAAGTAAACACATTAAGAGTGCATTCAAACCAACCATTATAGATTTATTTGAACACACTCTTTATTTGAACACTATTAACGATAAACTCTATGAAGTGTAAGTTCTTCACCTGCTACGAACCAACCTTTATCTTTAAGATATAGAATTTGTTCTATTCCGTAGGGATTGGGCTTAACCTCATATTTCACAGAATTGTAAGCGTACCAAGGTTGCTTAACTGTTTCTATCAGTTGTTTGTCATAATCCACTTCTATTGCTCTCAACGTAACATATATGATTTTAAGACCATATTGAATCTTGTGAGTTTCCCAACCGCTATAATTGGGGCTTTTATTATTAATAAGGTAGAAGTACGGATTTAAGAAAACCTCTATTGCTTCAATATAACAACCTTTGGAACACCATTTAAAACTCATTGTTTGCATAATCGTAAAATTAAAGGGGAACACCTCATTTCTGAGACATTCCCCAAGTTAGTTAATCAATGAACCATTTGTAACGCTCATCAGTGTTGTTTAATGCTCCGTTAATTCCCATAGCAATCTCAGAAGCATTAAGTGAACGGTCTAAGAACGTATCAATATAAGACGATTTGTTAGCACCTGTCAGCAGATTGTAGAATTTCCACATATTTATGTCAGTTCCATAACTGCTAAAGTTCTCATCAGTAATGTAGGACTTTGCCACACTGTTAATCATAGTATCAGTGATTAGCAAACGTGGTATGCTCCTTTGCAGTCTCATTGGTAGATACTGATAAAGTCTCATTTTACCAAGAATCTGACTGAATTGGTGCTCAGATAGTGAACTATTGCAAAGTTGCTGCATCAAGTGAATCTGCTTTGCAGGGTTAAACTGATTAAACAATTCCATAACTCTTAGGTAGAGTTCTCTTGTACTGCTAACCCTTAATTCTCCCTTGTAGCCATCAGTGAAAACGCACATATTGCAACAAACTGAATTTTTAAAGCCTATTGCAACACGGAACAACTCAGGAACTTTCTTACTGTAGAGATTCTGCTGATTGTAGGCTCTTACTCCCACAACTGACAAGTAGAGACGATTACCGTTAATGTCTTGGTAAATCGTAGGCACATCAATAGAGAATGCACAACGCTCATAGTAAATGGTTTTGTCACTCTCCAACAACTGATTTGCAGGCTTGTGAATTGCAGACGGAACACGACCCTTGATTACGTGGCTGGCTCTCACTTGTGCATCATTCACCTGTTCACCACGAAAGAAGTCTTTTACACAATCCTCAACGGTGTGTATAAAACTAACGTGGTTAATTGTCAGTTCATTGTCTTTTGCAAACACAGGTGTTACACAGTCATTAGCAAGGTGTTCTACTGTCACTTCTACCGTATTGGCTTCAATAAAGTGATTTGGAACTTCAACCGTTTCAACGATTGGCTCAACGATCTCTGCATCAGCAAAGAAACTTGTACGGTTTTCAGCCACCGTAGGCATTAAAACTAATCCGTTCATAATGAATTGAATTTAGAAGTTAATAAATAATTACTACGATTTTATAATCGTTTATAAGTTTGCTATTTTTATAAA
>JAFYHY010000018.1 GCA_017538895.1 Aeriscardovia sp.
GATTCAGAAACAAGCGCAAACGCGCCGTTTTTGTAACGCTTTTTCACGTCCATGAATATTTTTTCATCAAGAATTAAAAGTTTCTTTTTCATTTTTTAATACTCCATTTTCTTCCATTGTTCTTTTATCTGTTGATAAATTATATACAACTCTTTACACCTATTCACCCATGTTTGATAACATATAATAAGTCCGTCTTTTTTAAACTGTCTTGCCTCTCTTGCTAATGCAATTAAATAACGACCTGTTGCTACAAGTAAATTAGTTGCGCCCCTAAGATTTGGAGCTATTATAGTATATTGATATTTTGCTGGCATTTTAATCTACTCCCCCCAAAGGTTTCTTTATCACGGGTTCAAGCGTACCGCCCTGGGCGGAATAGACCATTTTTAAAAGCGCGTCCAAATCGCGTGTTTTTTTTGTGTAGTGCTGTATGGAATCCGACACCAGGAACTCACGCCCGGCCGGGTCTATTCCGTGCCAGTAGCCTATTAGTTTTTTGTAACGCCTAATTTCCGTTTCTAAAAGTTGCTGTAAACTTTTGGCCTGGTCGTTGTCCAACTCAATTTTTATTTTGTTCATATTTTCTAGTATCATACCCCCCCCCTTTAATCTTTTAACCCAGTCAATGAATTTGTTTCGCGCCAATGTTTCATAACACTTTTATAAACTTTAAAGAACGCCCGGCATTTGTCAATTTGTTTTTTAGATTCTCTTTTGTTCCAAATTTCAGAATCGTTTTTATAAATTTTTAAAATTGCCGCGTTGTGCTTCACTTCATCACGCATTGCATACAATACGCTAGAAAATGAATAAAAATCGCCACATTCAATTATGTAAGTAAATGGTTTCTTTTTCATGTTTTACCCCTTTGCCCTTCCGGGCGGTTTTCTGTTGGTATATCTAAATATATACCATAATATACTCAAAGTCAATAGTTTCCCCAAACTTTTTGTAGCGTCCGGAAATTGACCGGACCACGCTGTCTGGTCCAGGCGCTCACTCGTTGCGCGTGTTGTCGGTGTAGCCCCCCTACTGTCCCCCCGTCAAATGACGGGCGGGACGGAATCGGACGGCGTTAACGCGGCGCGGGTACGGACGCCGCCCGATTCGTAACGGATGTTTTAAAGGTGTGTACATCAATTTCGAGAGAGCCACGGGGCCGAGGCGCGCAAAGCTCAATGTTCGCGGGTGTCATGGTTGCGCCCCGTCCCCGAACCGTTCGCGGCCTCAATGCGTCTTGGCCCCGCGGGTCCAGGTATTCCCCGCGACAAGAGAAGGCCGCGAACAAAGAAAAGGCCGCGCAAGCGCGGCGGGATAAAGTACGGGGATTGCGTGGATGATTCCAAAAGGCCCCCAACCCCCACGACCCAAATAAAATAAATAGGTGTGTTAGTTGGGTGTCTTGCCCCCCGCAACGTTTCGCGGCTGCCTGTTAAGCTGTTCGTCGGAGGCATTCCGATCGCCGCTACTTTGCGCGCTGCCAGGTGGTCGCAATGTCGAATCAATGGGGGTTCGCGCCTTTTCGTTTCCGCGCCTGCCACTATTCCAAGGCTTTTCGGTTGTTCCGCGCCGATTGGTATACCTGGAGCTAACCCC
>JAFYHY010000126.1 GCA_017538895.1 Aeriscardovia sp.
AATTCAAGGCGGGATATGAGACATATTGTGAGATGCCGTCGTTTGAGGAAGTGAGTAAATTATTCTTTTTGCTTATGGCACTCAGTTCATACGATAACAAAGCAGCAATTGATGGCTACTGGGCTGCTCTATTAGAGGAATAATAAAGATGTTTAACTTCCAGTATAAATAACGAAAGAAGACTAGAGTGAATAATGGATATACATATTAGAAATGCTGAAAAAACAGATTATAAAGCTGTAAGTAGAATAATGAATCAGGTTCAGGAAATGCATGTGGCATGGAGACCAGATATCTATAAGTTAAATGAAAACCTCATATCAGAGGATGTTTTTGGTCTTATGATCAGTAATGGAAATCTTTATGTTGCGGATGTAGGTGGAACAGTAGCAGGAGTTCTTGAGGTAACATACAAACATATTGAAAGCCCTGCACATGTTACAAGAAATATTATATTTATCGATAGTATGGCTGTTGACTCAGACTATAGAGGAAGAGGAATCGGACATCATTTCTTTGAAAAAGTAAGAGAGCTAAAGATTATTTCTGGGGCTGACGGAATAGAACTTCAGGTAAATGCAAAGAACCATGCTGCATACGAAATGTATAAGAAATATGGATTTACTGAGAAGTCAATCAACATGGAATTATTATAATATTCCAGCATAATAGACTAAGGCACATCGGAGATTGAATATGGGCATTGAGATAAAGAAAATGGAATCTGATGAAGAGATTAAAGGGAAAGCTTATGTTCATTGGAAGTCATGGCAGGATGCATATAAAGGAATAGTGGATCAAAGCTATCTGAATTCAATGACTTTAGCAAAGTGTGAAGAAATTGCTTTCAAGTGGCCTGATAATCTTATAGTTGCAAAAGATGGCAATCAGGTAGTTGGATTTGTGGGTTATGGAAAATACCATGATGAAGAACTAACTGAGACTGGCGAGATTTTTGCAATTTATGTATTGGAAGAATACTGTGGTACCGGTGTTGGCAAGGCACTTATGCAAGCCGGTTTGGGTGAACTCGATTACCAAACGGTGGCAGTTTGGGTACTTAAGGATAATAAGCGTGCAATAAAGTTTTATGAAAAATGTGGCTTTTGTACTGATGGACGAGAAGAAGTAATAAAACTGGGTTCTCCGATTGTGGAAGTCAGAATGATACGAAAGACTGAATAAGACGCTTGGTATTTATGAAATGAATCTATCAAAGCTTTAGACAACTTCCAGTTTGCAGAGATGCCGTTGGTAAGAGAGGTATGCCATGATACTTGAAACGAAAAGATTGATCCTCCGACCGTGGGAAGAAAGCGATGCGGAGATTTTATTTAAATATGCAAGTCATCCTGATGTGGGACCAATCGCAGGATGGGCGGTTCATACAAGTGTAGAGAATAGCCGTGAAATAATCCGGGGGGTCCTTTCAGCGCCGGAGACCTATGCTGTAGTATTAAAAGAATCAGGCCAGCCTGTTGGCAGCATTGGACTTATGCTTGGGAAAGCCAGCAATATTGGCCTTCCTGATTCAGAAGGTGAAATCGGCTACTGGATCGGAGTTCC
>JAFYHY010000127.1 GCA_017538895.1 Aeriscardovia sp.
ATTTATAAAAAATCTAAATTGGCCTGTTTTTTTAGCAGTGTTTTAAGGTAATAGAGTTTGTTGTTAATATAAAATATGGTCTTCCGCACATCTCCAAGAACCGAATATAAGAACAATTAGTAAGAACAAAATTTAGAACAATGGAAAATCAGATGTTTTTGGATTTCGGATTAAGGTTTAATCTGCGCCAGACCAAAGAGGAAAAGCCAACTATTATTTATGCAGTTTTTGTTTGGAGAGGAGTACAGTATAAAGTTAACACGACTTTAAAGATATATCCTTCTCAATGGGACAATAAAACTCAGACAGCTACATTATCAAATCGCCAATCCAATTTAGATAATCATAATAATAAGATAACAAATGATAAAATTTCATCTATTATTGCATCTTTTTCCAAAAAAAAGCGCTATCTTAGCGCTCAAATTGAAGCTGATATAGTCAAAGAGATTATTAATGCTATTAATCCGAACAAAAAAAACAAAGCAATGAAAACAAAAAAAACAAAGATTACTGATGTCTTGAACAGTATGGCATCTAAGCACCAAGACAAAAGTGCAGATCAATATATTTTTGCGGTTAAAGTATTCAAGAAATTTCTTGATACTAATTGTATTGATGATGACATATCTTTATTAAATGGTGACATATTAAATAAATATCAACAGTCTTTAGTTAATGAAGGAAAGCAAATCAAAACTATCAGTGCATATCTCAGAAATATTAAAACATTAGTAAACTATGCTAATAAGGACAAAGAACTAAATGTTAAAATAGACATTTCTGATCTCGAAATTATAAAAGATAAAAGGACTGGAGACCAAAAGAAAAGTAAGCAAATTCCTCTTACCGAGAATCAATTGTTAGAAATTTATCATTTACAGGATTTAACTGAAAGAGAAGAAGAGGCTAGAGACTTATTTATTTGTCAAAGTCTATTGGGGCAACGTATTAGCGACATGCCCAAAATATTCAAAGGTGATTACATCACTAATGTTCACGATGGTGGATTAGAAACAATTTCATTTAATGTACAGAAAACTGGCGAAGAAGCAACTTTGTACCTTTTCCCTATCGCAAAAGAAATAATTCAAAAGTACAGAGAAAGACAATTTAAACATTTCAACTTGTTTGAGACTGACGAAAAAAAGGTAATAAACATTGAACGCACCATTAATGCATCTATAAAAAAGGTTTGTAAGAAAGCTGACTTGACTGCTGAAATCAATTACACTATTCAAATTGGAGATAAAGTAAAAAATGAAAGAAAACAACTTTATGAATTGATGCACACGCATATAGCTAGACACACTTTTATTACTTTAATGTGTAAATATGGTGTGCCAAAAGAAATAGTTATTATTGCAACTGCTCACAATGATATAAAAATGATTGACGATGTATATTTACATGAGACAGCAAGTGATAAAGGTAAGAAACTTATTGAAGAATTGCAGAAGAAAGCAAATCAGAGTAAATTGTTTGTTATTCCTTCAAATCAAATTAATGATTTAGAGGTATTAAATAGCCAATTTGCGTATGATTTATTAACAAACATAGATGCTTTAATGAAGAATGATATAGATATTTTCCACATGGATGGTACGCAACATGCAATTAAAATATTGAAAAATATATCAACATTGAATAGGTATCCAAAGAATATAGATAAAGACAAGATTAAATCTTTAGAAAACATTGTATTTGAACTTAGTTATTATTTTCATGATGCTCAACTATATTCAATTTTTCAATATAAAGAGCATTACTTTGGTATTATTGATAAAGTGGCGACTTATGATGAAATTAATATAATGTTTGCTAATGAAGATATTGAACGACCTAAATTGATAATTGATGCTCAAATAGAAGAATATGAGAACAGGTAGGAATTAAAAATGCAGCCATCACACATATTAGCGTGGTGGCTGCGTTACTTTTCCAGAGGATATTTTCATGTTAGCATAACCTCTTGAATTTTCATTTTTAAAGCCAATTAGAGGGCTTAGGTAAGGGACATTTCCCTTGATAGTAGTCTTTGTCATAATTCCAATTTTTACTGATTCAACGTAACTTATCTGAAAATCGATCGATTCAGAGTAAATATGGGGTGCACCTCTACGAAGTCACTTTGAATCAATCTTA
>JAFYHY010000128.1 GCA_017538895.1 Aeriscardovia sp.
ACCATCCACGGCGACGCCAACATCACCGACGACGCCAAGAGTATCCGGGCGTTGATGAACATGGACTACGATATCAAGCGCTGAAAAGCCAGGCCCATGATTTCCGGCATCGAACACATAGTCAGATTCTGATAGGGAGATGACGGTTGTGCAGTACTACACCGTATATCGGGATGAAGAGATCGTCGCGTTCGGCTCTTCCACGCAGTGCGCGAAAAAGCTGGGCTTCAAGAGCAAGAATTCTTTCTATGCCTTGATATCAAGGTCAAAATCAGGGATTAGGGACCGCCATGCCTTCGTTATTGAGAGCGTGAGCAATATGGAGTATTTCAATTTTCTTGCAGAGGTGTAAGCCCGGAACAGACATTCAAGTGGGATGGGAGGAAGAAGCACTGTGAACAACGATATGAAAAAGTGCCTTACGATGTTCTTCTCGGCGCTTGAACAAGAAAGGCTACTGGGAATGCTCTATTTTGAAAATCCAACAAAAGACGTGATGCGGCGGTACATGGAAGCAAAAGAAGCGACTGCTCGATCTCGTTTGAACTGCATCAACTGTTCTGCGAGCAGCGCTGGAGAAAACTTCTGCCCCGTTTTCCCACGATAATTCACGGTTTATTCTGAACTGTACTACCGATTTACTGCTGAAACCTGAGCCTTTGTAGACGACAACGCACCGGCGGGAGACGCACCAGAAATGGTATACTCCCGCCAGTGTTGTTTTTATTTTTGAAAAATCAATTCAACGTTGATGTCGCTTCTGCGGCATTTCAAGATACCATCATTTGAAAAACCTTCAAATACCTTTGTACCGTTCTGCTTGTTACACCAGACTGCGCTGCCATTTGTACAATCGTGATCTTGGGATTGTCGGCAATGGCTTTGAGGATCTTTTTGCCGCCTCACGCTTCATTGAACCGTATTCTTTGAGAAGACGATCTGCTGATTCGGGTAGCTTACTTAATTTTACGGGTGCGACGGGAAGTTCAGGCAGGTTAGGATTTGTGGAGGTTCGCCATGTGGCTTTTATTTGGAGCTATCGCAATTGTCACGGCAATCCTCAATATTGCCTGGGCAGCACGTGGTAAAGATCCGCGATGGTTTCGGTTTGCCAGTCTGTCATTTACCGCTCTGACGCTCTGCGCGTTTTACAGTCAGAGCGCAAAATGGGTTTCGCATGAAGATTGGTCAGCGCTGATGGATGTTGTTCTGACAATGTCAAGATGGCTCTGGGTGTGTGCGATTGCATCTATTCTGATTAATAGTGTGACCTTGTTCGAAAAATCCTCTCGCTGATCTCCGTTTTCTTCTTCACCCGACGGTAGTAAAGAATCCCTGTTTTTACTACCATTTGACTCCCATTGACGGCATTGACTTGCCGCATTTTGTCGTATTTTGCTTTTTCCATGACAGAGTCACAGATTATTCACAAGTTTTTTTGCCCGACAAATCGCGGCAAAACGGGGCAGAATACGGCTTTTCAGGAGGCTGATCGCATTTGACAAAGATCCTTTTTGTGTGCCACGGCAGTAAACTGCATACATCCATGATTTAACGAAATCCATCATGGTTTAACGAATCTCTATAGTTTAACGAAAGCTATGCACAATATATAGTGGGTGCCAATGTTTTTCGTCGATATACACACCACATATTGTGCCCTCGATTGTTCAAATGAATAACCCGCGTTTCAAAAAGCCCGACGCTGCAAGGCTTTCCGGGCATAAAAAAACGAAACAGCAGATTGACTGATTGTATCAATCTACTGTTTCATCTTTGGTGACCCGTACGGGATTTGAACCCATGTTACCGCCGTGAAAGGGCGGTGTCTTAACCACTTGACCAACGGGCCATAGTAAAGGCGCAGGATTGGCTGCGCCTGTGGTAGCGGCACCTGGATTTGAACCGGGGACACTGCGGGTATGAACCGCATGCTCTAGCCAGCTGAGCTATGCCGCCTTCCGAATAGCGAAGTGTATGATATCAGAATTCAAGACGCTTGTCAACCGTTTTTTTGATCGGGGCATTCCGCATAATAATACAGTCAAAATCGAAAGAATGTGTATTGACAACAGATTCAATTATGTGTAGAATGCAGACAACTTCATAAAAAACCGTTGATGAAGAGTAAGTAGCCGACCTGTTGACGTCACAGAGAGCCGCGCAG
>JAFYHY010000129.1 GCA_017538895.1 Aeriscardovia sp.
AGAGTAGGAGGAGAGGGCTATGGAGTATATCAGGGTTACAAAAGAGAATCTGGAAGAGGAGCATATCTGCTGTGCCATATCCAACAATAAAGATGTACAGGTATCTTCAAAGAAGGCGTGGCTTGCGGACAGATTTGATGAGGGGCTTGTATTCTTAAAAAGTGTGGAGCGCGGGAAATGCTTCATAGAATATATTCCGGCAGAGCATGCATGGAATCCAATCGAAGCACCTGGGTATATGTATATAGACTGCCTATGGGTTTCCGGTTCTTTCAAAGGTCATGGATATTCAAGCGACCTGCTTTCCGAATGCATCAAAGACAGCAAGGAGAAGGGAAAGAAAGGACTTTGTATTCTTGCTGCAGCAAAGAAAAAACCATTCCTGGCTGATCCGAAGTTCCTGAAATATAAAGGCTTTGAAGTCGGTGATGAAGCTGATAATGGGATACAGTTATGGTATCTGCCGTTTGAAAAAGGAACCGAGAAACCAGTGTTCAAGGAATGTGCCAGACATCCCCACATAGATGAGAGCGGTTATGTTCTTTACTATACGAATCAGTGCCCATTTAATGCAAAGTATGTACCGGTTCTGGAAGAAACCGCTGAGAAGAACGGTATATCATTAAGGGCTGTAAAAATTGAAAGCAGAGAAGATGCTCAGAATGCACCGACTCCGATCACGACGTATTCGCTATTCTGTGATGGGGAGTATATCACGAACGAGCAGATGAATGACAAGAAGTTTTTGAAGCTGGTGAACGGATAACTCTACTTTCCGTAGGTTGTTATGAGGCTTCCGGTGAAATATCATTTGTTTATGAAAATGATATTACGGGAGGAATTAAGATGAATCAGTATATTACAGGCGCAACCATTAAGGAACTGCGGGAACAGAGAAAAATGACACAGCTTCAGCTTGCCGAGATACTGAAGGTGAGCGACAAAACTATTTCCAAATGGGAGACAGCGAAAGGTTATCCGGATATCACGCTTCTGGAGCCGATAGCGGATGCATTTGGAATATCGGTGCCGGAGCTGATTTCCGGGTACCAGATCAAAAATGCCAACGTGTCGGCGAATATGATGCGGTCAAAGTTTTATATTTGTCCGATTTGCGGAAATGTGATTCATGGCATGGGTGAAGCGGTTATTCATTGTCATGGAGTTCAGCTGTTACCGGCTGAGGCAGAGCAAACGGATGAGCATCATATGGTATTTATCGAACGAGTGGAAGATGAGTATTATGTCAGGATCGATCACGATATGACTAAGACACATTATATTTCCTTCATTGCGGCAGTGTCCCCGGA
Organism: Aeriscardovia sp.; assembly: GCA_017538895.1. Taxonomy (GTDB): domain Bacteria; phylum Actinomycetota; class Actinomycetes; order Actinomycetales; family Bifidobacteriaceae; genus RGIG7107. The sequence continues at coordinate 1,311 of JAFYHY010000129.1, forward strand.
TCGCTTGCAGATGGTAAAACTGTATCCGGAAGGTGAAGCTGAGGCAAGGTTCAAGATCAGCGGAGTGCGGAAGATGTATTTTTATTGCAATCGTGATGGATTATTCTGTCAGGATGTTGTGAAGGGTATTGACGATAAAGAGCGCGGATATGATGATACGCAGGAGAGAATGGAATTAGAGCAAGCAGCGGATATGCTGTTTGGGTAATGATTCAGAGAAAAATATCGGTAGGAATGAATGACTGAAAGCCTTTATTTACGGGCATGACACGAATCGTATCACTGATGTGACGATACGTTTCTTTTCTTCTTCCTGGTTCTTTGTTACCTTCAGATTGCCGACAGGCAATACGATACGAAAGGACAAAGTGAACATGAAAGAGAAAAGAAATCTGCTGACGGGAATTGGGTTGATCAGCGCATTTGCTCTGTGGACTGTTTTGATTCAATGCGTTGATGTGCAGGCTGTGGGACAGAATGGTACGAAGATCGGGCTTGCTGCTTTTAATGTATGGTTTCATCAGCTGACCGGAGTGCATATGACAATCTATACAATTACGGATTGGCTGGGTCTTGTTCCCATTTTTGTATGTCTGTGCTTCGGAATGCTGGGGATGGTGCAGCTGATAAAGAGGCGGAGCCTGCTAAGGGTTGATTCGGACATTCTTCTGTTGGGTGCATATTATGTGATCGTCATAGCATGTTACCTGGTTTTTGAAATGATCCCGATCAATTACAGGCCGATTCTGATAGAGGGAAGACTGGAAGCATCCTATCCGTCATCAACGACACTATTGGTACTCGCCGTGATGCCAACCTTGATATTTCAGGTGTGCAGAAGAGTGGAGAATCCTCTGATCAAAAAAGTGACGGCGGTATTTGCACTCTCTTTTTCGGCATTTATGGTAATAGGCAGGCTGATATCAGGGGTGCACTGGGCGACGGATATAGTTGCTTCTGTATTATTATCTGCGGGGCTGTTTATGCTGTATCAATCAGCGGTTATGTATATGGATTTAAGTAAAGCAGCCCGATAGGAGAGAAGATGGAGTTTAATGAAAAATTGCAGGAACTGAGAAAATCCAGATCACTGACACAGGAAGAGCTGGCTGAGGCGCTGTTTGTTTCGCGGACAGCGATATCGAAGTGGGAATCGGGTCGCGGTTATCCAAGCCTTGATTCGCTAAAGGAGATATCGAAGTTCTTTTCGGTGTCGATTGATGATCTGATCTGCTCGGAAGAGATCATTTCTGCGGCGGAAGATGAGAAGAAAGACTGCATGGATAAGTACATATCTCTGATCTGCGATACTCTGGATATTTTTTTGGCATTACTGTTATTCCTGCCTGTATTCGGAAACGGAACAGATAATCCGGCTTCGGTATCACTTTATGCGATCACGGGCTTAAGTACATGGATCAAAATAGTGTTTACGGTTCTGGTCAGTATAACGATTCTGAACGGTATCTGTGGTGTTATTATCTGCCATTTTGAAAAGCCGGTCTGGAATCGTCATCGGCTCGTGACGGGAATGGTGTTGTCAGTATCATGTGCAGCGGTGTTTATCCTGACAAGACAGCCCTATGCAGGCATCATTTGTCTGGCTATTCTGGTCGTGAAGGGATTGCTGATTGGAAAGGGGAAGAGTTTGATATGATCAAAAATGAACGCATAAGGATATATCCTGCGAGTCAGGAACAGATGGA
>JAFYHY010000130.1 GCA_017538895.1 Aeriscardovia sp.
GACATCCGAGAAAAACGCTTTTTCATCAGCTTCGACTTGAATTTCCTCACCAATCAGAGCATTTTTAACGGTTTCATCGACTTTTACGATTGGGCCCGGGCATTTTAAGCCCTTGGCATCGACAAAATGAGCTTTAGGAACAGCGTCAAGGCCACCTTCGATATTATACACTTCAAAATCCCTATCAGCAAGAATTTCTGCAACTTGTTCCGAGCGGTCTCCGGTTGTGCAGAACACATAAACAGGTTTGTCTTTAGGGATGAAATCAATCTTTTTTGAAAGTTCAAAAAAAGGTATCTGAATCGTACCGTTTACAGGATGAACGATAGCCTCGCTTGGTTCGCGCACATCAAGAAGTGTTGAATTTTTTATATCAATCTTATGAAAATCTTTTGCAGAAAAGGTCTTGACTTCGGACATTGAAACACCTTGCTTTTTAAGTTCTAAAAATAATTTGTCGCAAATATAAAACCGCTTTTTTCAAGCGTCCAATACATTTTTCTAATCATGCGCTATCAAAATTTTCAATAACAATTTTGCAGAATCGATTTTGTAGATTCAATAGCAAAAGAAGGAGCCAGTCAAACACAACAACAAAAAGGATACAATATGTACTCTACCCATTACATGGATTTGCTGATGCAAAACTCTCCCTGGAACCTCATCATCTTTATGGCAATTCCTGTCATTCTTGCCGAAACGATTGCCATTACAGATTTATTCCTATTGCGGGAACCGAATGTACATCCGACTCTTTCAAAAGTCAACCGCATCGCCGGAATCCTTGCAGGGCTTTCATTCGTCGGGATTATAGCCTACTTCATTCCGAATGTCGTTATCCCGCTTGCATCCGCAGGGGAATTTAGAACATGGATTGATGTTGTGGCGATTGGCTCTTATATTCTTGCAGGCATTCCAATGATATTGCTTGCATTGTTGAACTTGAAACTTTTGCTCCGTAAGGCAGGCGAAGGCAAACGCACGAATTGCGCCATTCTTTTGCTCGCCGCATTCCTAGTCCTTTCGCATGTTGCGATGATTTTCGGCATGGTAGATCCGGGAATTGCTGGGTACTCGCCAAAGGCAACGACAACGATGGAAACGCACCACCACCATCATTAGCAATTACTTTGTTTTAATACAAAAATTCTATAAAACGTGATACTTATTTAGTATTGGACATAGCGAATGACGCGTTCTATATTTGGCTTCAATTATGAAGAGAACAAATAGAAGTGTCATTCCAGGCTTCGGCCTTACAACCGGCATCACGCTCACTATCTTAAGTGTCGTGGTGCTGATTCCGCTTGCGTCGCTTGTGGTGTTTTCGGCGCAAATGAGTTTCAGTGAAATCATTGAAACGATTACTCGCGACAGAGTCTTGTCAAGCTTTAAGGTAAGCTTTGTGACGGCATTTATAGCGTCGCTTATCAATGCCGTGATGGGCGTTGTGCTTGCATGGGTGCTTGTAAAATACACATTCCCGCTCAAGCGCTTGGTTGACGGAATGATTGAACTTCCGTTTGCTTTGCCGACAGCAGTGGCGGGTATCGCACTCACGGCACTTACCGCAGATACGGGGCTTATCGGTGGCTTCTTCGCCAAATTCGGCATCAAGATTGCATTTACGCAAATTGGCATTACGGTCGCGCTCGTGTTTATCGGCATCCCGTTCGTCGTTCGTGCGGTACAACCGGTGCTTGAAAAACTGGACCCCGCTTATGAAGAAGCCGCTGGCGTCTTGGGCGCATCACGAAGCCGCATTTTTTGGAAGATCATTTTCCCGGAAATTGTTCCCGCTGCATTGACAGGTTTTGGACTTGCATTCGGCCGTTGCTTGGGCGAATACGGCAGCGTCGTGTTTATCGCAGGCAACAAGCCGTTCGAAACAGAAATCGTCCCGCTCATCATCATGTCAGAATTGCAGGAATACGATTACTCCAGCGCTACAACAATTGCGCTCGTGATGCTTGTCGCCTCGTTCGTAACATTGTTCCTTGTCAACTTGATCCAGACGAGAAACACTAAAA
>JAFYHY010000131.1 GCA_017538895.1 Aeriscardovia sp.
CTTCCTTCCGGTGATGTCAGCCTTCGTGTCTGGGGCGCCGAGGAAGATGCAGAACTGGTTAACAGTATTATTAGTAGTTTCATGTCAAAATATCAGGGGCAGGCGAATTTTAAGATCACCTTTGAGCCCCATAGTGAAGCAAACTGTAAAGACGACGTTTTAAGTGATGTATTAAATGCTCCCGATGTCTTTACTTTTGCTGATGATCAGCTGATGGCACTCGTTGCTTCCGGCGTTCTTAAAAAGGTAAGCAATGATTCTGAAATCTCAAGTCGTAATCTTGGAGCCGCAAGTGATGCTGCTTCTGTAAATGGCACGCTTTACGCATACCCTCTCACCGCAGACAACGGATATTTCCTATTTTACAATCAAAAATACTTAAGTGAAGAGGATGTCCAGACCATGGATGGGCTTCTTGCTGCAGCATCAAAATGCGGTAAGCAGGTATTCATGGAGATGACCTCCGGATGGTATATGTATTCATTCTTTGGAAATACAGATATGGAAATTGGCCTAAATGATGATGGCATCTCTACCTTCTGTAACTGGAATGCAAAATACACAAACATTAAAGGTGTCGATGTTGCTGAAGCAATGCTGAAAATCGGTACAAATCCTGCCTTTTCGACAACCAGTAATGATGGTTTTGTCGCAGGTGCAGCCGATGGTACTTTCGTTGCGGGTGTCAGCGGTATCTGGGATGAGAATGGAATAAAGGAGGCTTGGGGCGATGATTACGCTGCTGTCAAGCTCCCGACTTATACTGTTGCAGGCCAGCAGCTCCAGATGTCCAGCTATGCAGGCTATAAGCTGGTAGGAGTTAACTCCTACTCTCCAAACGCTGCATGGGCAGCTGTTTTCGCAGATTGGATGACTAATGAGGAAAACCAGACACTCAGATTTACAATGAGAGGTCAGGGGCCTTCAAATACGAATGCTGCAGGTTCAGGCGATATTGCACAATCCAAAGCACTTAAGGCACTACAGCAGCAGGCTGAATTTTCAAGTCTGCAGCGTGTTGGTGGAACCTATTGGGATGCCGCAACCACATTTGGAACTGCCATGGCAGAAGGTAATCCCTCCGGCAAAAGCCTTCAGGCGCTTCTAAACGAGATGGTAACCGGTATTACAGGAGAAGAAACCACCGGTGATCCGGAAGGTGCAGAAGTTGTTGAAGATGCTGCTGAAGAAGTAGTTGATGAAGCTACGGAAGAGACCTCTGAGGAAGCTGTTGAAGAAATGACTGAAGAGGCTGCTGAAGAGGTAGTTGATGAAGCTACGGAAGATGCTACTGAAGAATCCACTACCACAGATGCTGACGCATCTACTTCAAACTAAGGAGGTGGGATTATGAAGAAAAAAAGCAGTATTCGCGTAATGATCATGGTTCCTGTACTCCTTCTTGGATTGGTATCCATTCTGTCAAATGTAATGGCTGTTGTTAATCTTCGAAAGGTTAATCAGACGGCTTCCATTATTGCAGATGACTACCTGACTGCAATTACAGAGCTGGATACAATCGGACAGACATCCAAGGATGTGCACACCTTAGCGCTCTCTCATATCGTAGCTACAGATTTTGAAACGATGACCTCCATCATTACAGAAATAGAAAACGAAGAAGCTGTACTTGATGAATATATTGCTGATTATCAGAAATATGTCACCAGTGACTCCACATCAAGCTATGAGAAGCTGGTATCCGATTATCAGAGTTTTAAAGATTCTGTTAAAATCCTGCTTGCGCAAAGCGCAAATCAGAAAACAAAGGATGCCTACGAGACAGCCAATGGACTTGTCGCTGATAATTCAAAACAATTGAACACAGATATTAACGATATTATCGCTTCATTCCAGGCCAACGCCTCATCAGAGAGAGAATTGCTTAATTCCGGCTTCTCAATGGCTATGATTTCAAGTGTAGTTGTAATTATTATAAGCGTTATCGCCGTTATTATTGCTATTTTCATGGTATCCAGACATGTTATCCGTCCTGTTATCAGAGCTGCAGCGGAGCTTAGAGATATCATTGATGGAATTAACAGGCGCGAGGGCGATCTTACCAAGAGAGTTACAGTAGAATCAGATGATGAGATTGGCGCTTTAAGCCAGGGTATCAATGCATTTATTGAACTTCTGCAGAATATCTTTGTAATCATTACAGATAACTCTGAAGCTATGGATAAGGTTGTCAGCGACGTTTTGGGAAGTGTTCAGACCTCCAACAGCAGTGCTTCCGACCTTTCCGCTCTCACAGAGGAGCTATCTGCTACCATGCAGGAGGTTGCAAATAGTGCCGGTGCAATAAACAGCAACACTGAATCTGTCAGAGTTGAAGTTGACCAGATGGCCGAAAAGAGCCGTGAAATCAATGAATACTCCAAGACTATGAAGGACCACGCTGATACCATGGAGCAAACTGCCAGAGCCAACATGGATGAGACAAACGCAAAGGTTGAACAGATTCTATCTGCTTTGAATCAGGCTATTACAGACAGTCAGAGCGTAGATCAGGTTAACTCCCTGACAGATGACATTATGAATATAGCCAGCCAGACCAACCTGTTGTCTCTTAACGCTTCAATCGAAGCTGCACGTGCCGGAGAAGCAGGAAAAGGCTTTGCCGTTGTTGCAGGAGAAATCGGTGCTCTTGCTGAAAACAGCCGTCAGACTGCAGGAAACATCCAGCAGATCAACTCAGTCGTTGTTAATGCAGTTCATAACCTCTCTGACAATGCTAATGACCTTGTTAATTACTTGCAGAACTCTATTCTTCCCGAGTTTGAAAGATTCGTAGAGGATGGAGAAAAATACAGAGAAAATGCCAATTACATTGAATCTGTAATGGCTGATTTCACTAATAAGACTGAAGGTTTCAAGGAAACCTTTGATGAGATAGCTGAATCCATAAGCAGCATCACTACTGCTATTGACGAAGGTGTACGCGGTGTTTCCTCCGCAGCCGAGAGTACTCAGACCCTTGTAAGCGACATGGATACTATTACAAAGAGAATGGATGAAAACCAGCGTATTGCTGGTGAGCTGGATGATGAAACAGCAATCTTCACTAAGATTTAATGTAAATAAAACGAAGGCGGACAAATGCTGGGGCGTCAACGTAGACAGCTTTGATCAGTTCATGAAGAGCATATGAGGTAAGTTCCTCAATACCAACATACTGACTTGCTTTATGAATGAATGTTTCGATATTTTGAATCTGTGTTTCCTGTACTTCAATTTCCTTTTCAAGGCGAAGGACTTCTTCAAGTCCGTTGGTACGAACTGTCGCATCATGCTATAATGAATCCATGAACATGATGCTGTGGTATCAAACTGATCAATATCTTGAAGAAGATTGTATTTAAAATACACGATATGCTATAAATAGGGGCAGTCGCACTAAGTACTTAGTGCGACTGCCCCTTTTCATTAGAAATGCTAACTCATCCGGTGGTTCTTGCATCCCGCTTTTCATCCATTCGTCTATACCCAGACTTAAAGAATAAAAATTTGGTTTTACTTTAACCTTAAAGAATTACGCCTGATTCACGATAA
>JAFYHY010000132.1 GCA_017538895.1 Aeriscardovia sp.
AAATGCCAGGATGCTAAGGTATTATTCGGTGGCAAAGCTACAAAAAAAATAGAAGGGACATACTATATTTGAAAGTAGGAACAATAACAATGAAAAGATTATGAACGCAAAAGCACTTGTCGTTATCGACATTCAGAACGACATCACCAAGCACTATCGCGACATTGTCAGCAATATCAACGCTGCTATTGACTGGGCTGTGTCTGAAGGGATGCATGTTGTCTATATCAAGCACAACAACATCACCGCAGCTACACGTACCTTCAAGCCTGGTACTCGTGGCGAAGAGTTGGCACCAGAACTGAAGGTTGTATCGGATAACATTTTTGTGAAGACAAAGAGCAATGCATTGACGAGCGAAGCGTTTACTGCATTCATTGCGGAAAACAGCATCACGGAGTTCTATATCGTTGGTGCCGATGCTACCGCCTGTGTGAAGTCCACCTGCTTCAACATGCGTAAAGCAGGCTACACGGTGCACGTTCTCTCTGACTGTGTCACCAGCTACGACCTGAAAAAGTTGCCAGAGATGCTCGCTTATTATGAAAAGCAGGGCTGCGAACTAATAAACAACAAGATATGAGTGAATTCATGACACCCCCGAAGCACGTGAACTTTCGTGCAAAGAAACTGTTTGGAGCTCTCGGCAATATCGTTGACGGCGCAGTAGCCTATATCGACCTTAATGGTGGTGGCCCAACTGAACTGCACACCCACGATCATAATCATTTGTTTATCGTAACCGAGGGCGAGGCAAAGATATTGCTGGGTGATAAAGAGGTGATTATCCATAAGGATGAAGCCTTCCTTGTTGAAGGTCGTATTCCGCACTCCTGCTGGAACAACATCGATGGCGTGACGAAAATGATTGGTATTACAGTAAAATGAACGCAATATTATACATACATGGCAAAGGCGGCAATGCTGCGGAAAGTGAGCACTACAAGCCGCTTTTTCCTGATTGCAAAGTAATAGGCTTGGATTATCAGACGTTCTCTGACCTAAAAGGTACAGAGTGTGGCGTTGCAATCACTCCTTGGGAAACAGGCCAGGAGATACGCATAGCCGTAGAAGATCTGAAAAGCAGATTCGAGAACGTTATCCTGATTGCCAACAGCATCGGGGCATTCTTCAGCATGATTGCAACGCCACACTTTGACCACGGGTCAAAGAATGCAGGCATTGATGACATGATTCAGAAAGCCTATTTCATCTCTCCAATAGTAAACATGGAGAAACTGATTACTGACATGATGAAGTGGGCGAATGTCACAGAACAGGAGTTGGAATCAAGAGGTGTTATTCACACAGACTTTGGTGAAGATTTGTCATGGAAATACCTGAACTACGTCAGAAGCCACCCTATAGAATGGCATGTACCAACGCAGATTCTGTATGGAAGCAATGATCACCTGACATCATTAGAGACTATCACCGACTTTGCAAATAAGCACAATGCTATTCTGACCATTATGGAAGGAGGTGAACACTGGTTCCACACAGAAAAACAGATGAAGTTCTTGGATAATTGGATTAAGGAATCGAGATGTATGACATTAAGACCATTCACCATTGATGATGCTCCTATTATCCTTTCATGGATAAAGGACAAGACCGCATTCCGAAAGTGGAGCGCAGACAGATACCCAGTTTATCCTCCAAAGCCAGAGGATATGGTTGCACAATACGAATCAGACGTTATCTTCCCATTTACCGCCATCGACGATGAAGGGAAAGTTGTGGGGCATATCATGCTTCGCTATCCTGATCCATCCAAAAGCGTTATTCGTTTTGGATTTGTAATTGTTGATAACAATCTGCGAGGCAAGGGCTATGGCAAACAAATGTTACAACTGGCCATTCAGAAAGCGACACACGAGTTTGGGGCAAAGAAGATAACTCTCGGCGTATTCGACAATAATCCTTCTGCCTTCCACTGCTATGAGTCCGTTGGGTTCAGGGTTGTCGGTACTGACTCTTACTTCATAGATGGAGAAGAATGGACGGAAAAAGAAATGGAAATAAATTGTAAGTAATGACAAAGAAGATTGTTATTTTTTTCTTGGCCCTTGCATCCTTTATTTCTGTGGATGCTCAGAATGAGGTACTTGGCGCCTATGTTAAAAAAGGCGGAACTGAGAGTGGCATCAATGCGACAAGCCGTTTCCCCATGTATAG
>JAFYHY010000133.1 GCA_017538895.1 Aeriscardovia sp.
CAAGGGGTGGAAGTTGACCTTTATAATATGAAGAAAAGGAAATGGGGTGAAAGCTATGGAGTGGTTAAGAAAACTTTTAAAAAGCAGGGAGGCTGATGTTAACAGGTCGAAAGGAATGAGAAGTCTTAATGGCTTTTCCGACAATAAAGGTATAGCAGAATTAGGACATACTACTTCCCAAACTACTGTTCTTGTGCAGGGGGTATGGTATGAGGTACTTTACAAGCAAAGGGGAAAGATGGAAAGAGTATAAACGATACGACCTCCGGAAAACATTGAATTTCGGTTTACAGGGGGAATGTGGGCTTAAATTAAATAGGTAATCATGAGGACACTTGGATGACGGATGTATCCAGGTGTCCTTTTTTGTGTTTGCGCGCCATGGGCGCGCTCTAACGGGTGTAAGTCCCGAACACGCCCAGATAGTGGGAAGTGTATAGCCGAACAGCAAGGGTGTCCATCGTGAGGTGGAATCTGAAGGAAGCTGTAAGCAAATCTCTGGTCCGACGGACAGGAATCACATATAAGGCTAGGCTACGAGAGATAAGTTGGCCGAAAGCAACAAAGTCTAATAACTATCACTTTTGTAGTAGCAGAGTAAATGTGGCGGATATATGGAGAGAAAGAGCGTGCACCTTAAGCGTGGAGGTCTCACAGAGGTTCCATTAGCCTAGTAACAACGAACTGTGAGAAGTCAGCCGAACCCATAGTAGTGAAGAAGTCTCTGTAATGGAGATGGAGCGAAGGGGTGAACAATCAATAAGTTTGAGTATGTCTCGTGTTGCAGAAATGACAACATCTGCCGTAATCAATCGGGAAAAGGGTGGTCAAATCAAGCGAGGCGGAAAGGAAAGAACGCATGGACACAAGTAGTCTAATGGAGCAGATACTATCTAGCGATAATCTCAACAGAGCATATCTGCAAGTCGTACGAAACAAAGGTGCAGAGGGAGTGGACGGAATGAAGTACACAGAACTCAAAGAACATCTTGAAAAGAACGGCGATATCATCAAGGAACAGTTGAGAACAAGAAAGTATAAACCTCAGCCGGTTCGAAGAGTGGAGATACCAAAGCCTGATGGTGGTGTCAGAAACCTAGGAGTACCAACAGTAACAGACAGATTCATACAACAAGCCATAGCACAGGTATTAACACCAATCTATGAGGAACAATTCCATGACCACAGTTATGGATTCAGACCTAATAGATGTGCACAGCAAGCAATCCTAACAGCGCTCGATATGATGAATGATGGTAATGACTGGATTGTAGATATTGACTTGGAAAAGTTCTTCGACACAGTTAATCACGATAAACTTATGACTATCATAGGTAGAACCATAAAAGATGGAGATGTTATTTCTATCGTTAGAAAATACCTAGTCAGTGGAATCATGATTGATGATGAGTACGAGGACTCCATTGTGGGAACACCACAAGGAGGAAATCTCTCGCCATTACTGGCGAATATCATGTTGAATGAACTTGATAAGGAGATGGAAAAGCGAGGGCTTAACTTTGTAAGATACGCAGATGATTGTATCATCATGGTTGGAAGTGAAATGTCTGCTAATAGAGTCATGAGAAATATCTCGCGATTCATTGAGGAGAAACTAGGTCTCAAGGTCAACATGACCAAGAGTAAAGTGGACAAACCACAAGGACTTAAATATCTTGGATTTGGATTCTACTTTGATTCAAGGGCACATCAGTTTAAGGCAAAGCCGCATGCAAAATCAGTAGCAAAGTTTAAGAAGAGAATGAAAGAACTCACTAGCCGTAGTTGGGGCGTCAGCAACAGTTACAAGGTGGAAAAGCTCAATCAGCTCATCAGAGGTTGGATAAACTACTTCAAGATAGGTAGTATGAAAACACTTTGCAAGGAAATGGACTCAAGAATTCGTTTTAGATTGCGTATGTGTATTTGGAAACATTGGAAAACTCCACAGAATCGTATAAAGAATTTGATGAAGCTTGGAGTTGATAAAGACACGGCTTGGATTACAGCCTATACGGGTAAGAGGATAGCCTACGTATGTCAACGAAGAGTAATGAACTTTGCGATAAACAAAGAAAGACTAACCCGCTTTGGATTAGTCTCAATGTTAGATTACTACACCGAAAGATGTGTTACTTGTTAAGTTGATTGAACCGCCGTATACGGAACCGTACGTACGGTGGTGTGAGAGGTCGGGAAAATTTATTTAATTTTCCCTCCTACTCGATTATATTGGATCAATTTGGAAGGCGGGATGTATATGTATTTTGGAATGCTTACAATTTCACAATATTTGATTCTTGCTGCTGCATTCTTTTTTGCAGGTATAGTCGATGCAGCTGCAGGTGGGGGAGGCCTTTTTACCGTTCCGACATTTTTGCTTATAGGATTTCCGATTCACATGGTATCCGGAACAAATCAGTCATCCATAGTGTTTGGTTCCGTCACAGCATCCTTAAGATATTTAAAAAAGGGATTAGTGGACATAAAGGCCGCAGTACTTATTGGGATAGTTTCTATACTTGGTTCATTTTTGGGAGTACAGCTAAACATCTATTTGCCGGAAAAATTCTTACAA
>JAFYHY010000134.1 GCA_017538895.1 Aeriscardovia sp.
GATTGTACCACGTATACATGCTGCTCCTGCAGGTTCTTTGCAGTTGGAGCCAAGCGTCCTGCCTCCAGGATGCTGTCGAGTTGTTCTTTACTAATCTGACGCGAGTCAAACTTCTTGCAGGAATACCTGCTTCTTGCTAATTCAATGAAATCCATAATCGTGTTGGTTTAAATTTGTTATTAAACATTATTTGCTCCCAAAGTCCAACCATGGTGGCATAAATTCACTTATATCTGAGCACAAAAGTAGCAAGAAATGCTGAATTATTGCTATCTTTGCGAAGTATTTTGAGATTTATTAAGTTTTTGGATATATCAAAGGCATTTGAGGTGGTGTTCAAACACAAGAAAGATTTGAATAATTGCTTATTAGACTTATGTCAATTTATAATGGTTAATTTGTCTTTTTAGAGGATGAGATTGTCGATATATCCATTTAAATGCTTACCTTTGCAGCCAACTGATTAAGACTTGGGTAAAAAAATGGCAGAAGAAACAAATAATGGGTATAGACACATCGTACCATTACAGATAAGATTTAACGATGTAGACAAGTTCGGTCATGTCAATAATACGATCTATTTTCAGTTCTACGACACAGCAAAAACAGACTATATCGCCACCGTGTGCAAGGATGTGGATTGGGAACGGCTGGCTATTGTAGTTGTGAAGATTGAGGCTGATTTTGTTTCTCAGATTAAAGGCAATAACCATATTGCCGGACGTACTCGTATAACCAAGATAGGAAATAAGAGTTTCCATCTTGAACAGGATATCATAGATACCGATACGCAGGAAGTCAAAAGCCAATGCACATCGATCATGGTACTATACGATTTGGAACACCATCAAACCATTCCTCTTCCTGACGAGTGGCGCCAGGCCATCACCAACTACGAGAAACTTGATGGATAGAATCGTATAGGCTTTCATTTCTTATAACAGATATAATGCTATTGCGGCACAGGCTTCGGCATCTGCCAGGGCATGGTGATGGTTCTGCAAATCGTAGCCACAGGCAGCAGCAACGGTTTGCAGTTGGTGATTGGGCAGCGACTGCCCGAACTGTCTGCGGGAAGCTGTCAGCGTATCGTAGAAACGGTAGTCGGGATAGTCCATCTGATAGACTTTGAATACGGCCTTCAGACAACCTTCGTCAAAGCGGGCATTATGAGCGACTAAGGGCAGGGTAGCTATCTGGTATCTTACATCATCAAACTCTTGATCAGAGAAGTACACCTCGACAATACGTTCTTCCAACTGCTGCCATACTTTGGAAAACACTGGCGCATCCTCAGTGTCGCTTTCCGAGATGCCATGTACCCGCTGACACCAATAATTATAGTAGTTTGGCTCAGGCTGGATCAGACTGTAGAACGAGTCAGCAATCTGCCCGTCGCGTACCATGACTACTCCTATGGAGCAGACACTCGACGGTTCCTGATTGGCCGTCTCGAAGTCAATGGCGATGAAGTCTCTAAGCATTGTTTAATTTAAAGTGCATGCCCACCAGATACCTTTATGACTTGTCCTGTAAGCATCCGTGCCTGCTCACTTGCCAAAAACAGGA
>JAFYHY010000135.1 GCA_017538895.1 Aeriscardovia sp.
CCAGTACTCGTTACATATATAACAAGGCATTACACGTGTATAGCAGATGTCAATTAATTGACATTTGTAATACATGTCAATAATTGACAAGAAAAAGAGGGTGACCACCTTTATATAGTGATCACCCTGTCAATAATTGGCATTACATTATTACACCTGAGCTAAATATCTCTTCCATTTCAGCTATTTCTTCTTCAGTCATAGCACCAGTATCAGCTGGGTGTATTTTTACTACTTGATTGAAGCCACTTAATTCAGATAATGTAGCTACTTGTCTTGATGGTTTGCCAATAAAATCATAATTTCGCTGTGCCGGCACTGCATTAGGCCTCTTAATGATTATATATGGCTTCTTATTATCCATGTCACCTACTTGAGAAGAAAAGCGCCCAGACAATTGGACATTAGTTTTAGCTCCATCTAGTGCACCCAATGCTCCTTCAGCAACTCCAGTAATCTGCCCAGCTTTACCAAGGTCATTCATCTTAGCAAATGCTTTACTATTTACTAGACCTCCTACACCTTGTATTGCTTGAGCTGCTGCTGTAGCTACACTTTGTACAATTGCTATGTAATTACCGCTGGATATTGGTATTGGGCTAGCGCATGAACAGCCATAAGATGCTATATGGTTTTCTAATCCATCTCTAGTAACTGATATTTGGCATACACCAGCGCCAGAAACAACGTCAAGAACATACTTGACTCCAATACTGCCACGCATACATAGCGATAAATCGAGTGGAATAAATCCTATATATGGCAGATATATAATGACCTCAGTATCTGCATAGTCATATACATTACCATATTCCTCATTTAAAGTCACGCTACCGCAATCTATTGTATTGTATCTCTGAGTTACTGGCCAGCCATTGCAGTTTGAGTTTAGATAACCGCATTGTATTTCTTTTAGGACTGAGCTATATGTCGGCGTCCAATAAATTTTATGAACTCCAACAATGGCATCGTTAGGACTTGTAAAGTATGCTAGTACTTGGTCTATGAAATTAGTTGACCATAGCCATTGGCAGAATGATTCTAGATATGAAGGAGTCATTCTCCATATCGCACAAAAACCTAAATCTTCATTTGGTTCATTAGCTGGTGGCACTGGTACGCTACCACTTCCTGGTGTTACTATCACGGGATCACCTCCTGGTTCTGGTGGTGGAGTAGGATCTATATCTCTCCATTTATTCACAATACTAGGTATAGGTATAGTGGGATCGTCTGGAATTGTTATTGTGTCAGTTGTAGGCTCTGGAATATATGGGTTTATTGGTGGATTTGGAATTGGCACAATATCATCATCGCTATATGGCGGATAATCTGGAGTGTCAATTGATGGTACTATGCCAGAAGATTCTACTGTCGATTCTTCTTCTGAATCAAAAATAGAATGGAACCAATCCCATACAATTTTACCTGCTGTGGGTACTGGTGTAGCACTAATAATTGCATTAGCAACATTACAACTACCTACTAAATTAGAAATGCCTTGTTTTCGTAAATCGCTTATTTTTCTTCCGAAGTCCATAGATGTCAAGTTTGACAATACTCCAGATGTGTTTATGTAATTTGATGCATCTCCGCCATTTGCTATTGTTAATGCTAACCTAATAATGTTATTAGCATCGTCGGTAAATTCGCTCGTGTTAATTCCAGTTGAAGAAGATATGTAGTATACACTATGTCCATTGTATGTTGTTGTACCATAGTTGTATGACTGGTAATTGCCACTGCTTCCAAGTGAATAAGAATATGTAGTTCCGCTACTATCACCAGTTATTGTTAGTGATCCAGAAGACGACACTACATTTCTTCCATTTAGTAATTGAGAAGATGCTGTTAACGTAACACTACCTCTATAAGTATCTCTGGGTAAAGCACTAGACCCTTGCCACCTACAAACAAATTCATCATTATTATATGTTACACTATTGCTTAGATATAGATTATTTATTGTAGGAGCTCCAAAGTAAATAGTATTGTTGATTTTAAAAGCTACGTTACCTCTTGCCGATTTTGTCCATGACCTTATCTCATTTGAATTATGAGTGAGCTGTCTTGGCTCTATAGAGCCATTTATAGTATCTAATCCACTATAAGAGTTAGTATAGTGCCTTATACCTTTAGCCATAGGTTGTTCGGCATTATGCTGAACAATACCTCTCGCCCAAAAACTGTCAATTACTTCATTGTAAACATCTTTAGGAACGTACCAACTGTTGGTAGTAACGTTATAGAATAGTGTTACTAAGTCATCCATTGATATTTCCTTATATCTTTCTTTATCCCAGTACCAAAACATTTGATCTTCGTCATACCATTCATACGCTAAATCATTAAGAGTAATTCCTAAATCAGCACCTACTAGTACGCCGACTAATTGTCCTGGTAAGAAAGCTAATAAGGTGTCAGCAGTTTTGTAAACATCAGCTAATGAGTTTACTGTGTCCAATATTTTAATTTTATAGTCATTACCATCTTTTATGGCTGTTACTGGCAGTGGATAGTCATATTCTTGATCGTTATAATTGATTGTGTATTCTATGAAGCCAATTAAAATATTACCAGCTGTATTTACCAATACTCCAATAATATCTCTATCTGCATATTCCTGTATAATTCCATCTGCAGTAGAGTCAGATAGATATACGCCACCAGTAAAATCCATTCCAGATTTATCTGTAAGTTCTTGGATAATTTCACTGGCTAAGCTCATAGACCAATTCCACCTCCTCCCACTGTCATTAAAATATATTCTGGCGATGTATTAAATCCATTTGCGAATTCAATTGTATCCGTTCTCTGTCGCAAGTCACGTACCCAGTTCGGACCATCTACATATTCCCATGGTTTACTTGCACTGTTAAGCACATAACCCTGGCTGTTACCTATTTCTGTTGAGAATGACATAAGTACATCAACATGTAACTCAAGTTCCATGACGCCATCTGACAATTGACGTTTGTTCCTTACGAAATAGTAACGTCCGAAATCCTGTATATATACGTAATTAACTGTGCTTATTATGTTATCTCCAGCAACTATCAGAGTTGGGTTGATAAGCTCAGTTTCCCGCTTGAGTGCGCATTGTATACTCGCTACTTGAGTTATTGTTTTAGCCAATACGTTATTGTCAGATGAATTATTATAGAGTATTACATCAACCATATTACTCTCCTTTGTCAATAATTGACTAATACATTAGCACCATCATATCTTCTTTATACTTCTTCACGATCCATACATATACGTTAAATCTATTCAGTTTTCTTTCTTTCTCCAGAGCATCCTGTATATCCTTATCCTTATATCCTACCCTAGTTGTTACGTCCGTTTCTCTCCATTCAAGGTCTTCATTCTTCGAGCCTTCATTCGTTTTAGTTCCGCTATGTGATATACTTCCTGTACCAGAAGTAATTCTCTGTGAATCGTTCTGAAAGTCACTTTCATCGAATGCACTAACTTTACGAGTTTCTTCATCGCCATCCTCCGAAGTCCTTGTATAGTCATCCGTATTACTTCCACTGGTTGTTGTATCCATATCCTGGTCAATTTCGACTGATGTCGTTTCCGTCATATTTGTATTCTGCAACAGATTATATTCAGCTACAATAGTATCTGTCAACTTCTTAATATTGTCCTTCCAGATTTCAAAGAAGTTATCCGAGAACACCTTATATACTTCAGGGTCCTCATACCACACATCCATAGCACCCAACTCATCTAATATAAAAACATTCAGCGCATCTTTATCCAGCCTCTCATCCAGCTCATAGTCTTTGAAAATCTCGAATATATCTTCACTCCCCTTACTTTCCCTATATTCCTTCATGACCTCAATGAGTTTCATTTTCTCCACCCTCCTTTCATTTTCTTGTCTTTACTTTCCTCTCTCGCTTCGCCTGTCGAGTTGCGTGGGGAAGTGTCAATAATTGACTTTTCTGGGATCGTGAGTGAAAACTTGAGGTCTGGGAACATTTTCTTGACACGGCGTGTGCATGTGCGTAAGTTACGGCGCCACACCTCCACTCCAGACACACACTCATCATTGTTTGAATTTACTTCATCTTGATTAAGACGTTCACGCTTGTCAGTGTTGGCATTGTTGATACCAATGGCTGTTAGGAATTCCTCGATGACTTTACGCTTTTCTATCTGTGCAAGGTCACATATGAAGTTGTCCTTAGCTGGTGTGTATAGTAGGTTCTTACCAAGTGATAGATCGAGTGAATCATCAATGAATACGGCTGGCGCACCTGATCGTATGTCCTTGTGCATCTGCTTGAAGGACTCTGCTGATTTCTTGTTTGGAGCCTGAAAGATAGCAGTAACCATAGAGTTGTTAAGTGATGCATCTATGCACTGGTCAATATTGACAAGTTTACGTGCATAGAAATGTATGATGGACATTGGCGATGGGTAATCGACAGGCATATTACGTGGTGTTTCTTCCAGGTATACTATCTCGCAATCTTTACCTATTGTGAGGTCAAGAGTTCCGAGAACTGGATTAGCTACGTTAACGTTAGTAGGTTTGTAGTACATGTTGACGCCATAAGGCTGGCAGTTCATCATGAGTGGTTTGGAGTTTTTGTAATCAAATATTACAAAGACACCATCAAATATCAGAGTATTGAGCATGAACTCATCGTCCCAATAATCTTCCACCTCGTCCTCAAACTGAGCCTTGAGGAGTCTAACTAAGTAATCAGTATAGTAGCCGAAACGTGACACATTGAGCATTGCGAGCTTCTTCTTCTCGCTCTCCTTGGTTTCAAATATTTCAGCATATAATTGTTTCAACTGTTCATCTGTCATAATTATCTCCTTTTAGGGCAAGAGCCCATTAACCGAGTGGTAGTCAATGGGCTCTAAAGCAGTGTCAATAATTGACAATGGCAAGATATATGTATCAGTTCAATGTGAACAGGATACCGTTTTCGGATACGTCGTTGAAGTAAAGATCGTTGAGGTGCCAGAATGTGTTGTAATAAGCGCCACGTGCGTTTACTGGTGTTGTAATTACGTCCATTTCCTTACGGTATGTACCGAATGCATCTACGTCATGAATCATACCAACAACGTTTGAGAGTGTGATATCAACATCTTCATCATCGTCGGTGTCATCTTCTGTACCTTCATGGATACGAAGCTTGATATCGAATGGTGACTTAGCTGACTGCCAGTATGGAACTTCTATTCCGTTCTTTGTAGCAACGTAGCGTTCATTAAATGCAGCCCACTGTACCTGAGTTTCAAGTGCTGTACGGAAGTCAATAAGTGACACGAAGCGCTGTGAACCAATTGGTGAGTGGCGATCTACTAAACCGTCGTTGTAAAGTCTGGACATAGTTTCCATGTACTTAGCAATCTTGTTCATACGTCCAAGGGCATAACGGCAGAAACCTTCGTCGAGAAGTGCGCCTTCGCCTGTTGGAACGTCATTATCTGTAAGTGCATTGTACTCTGTAACGAGGTCAACTACACGTGATGATGTCTGTGATATGATAGCCATAAAGTTAGCCATGGTAAGTCTAGCCAGATTTTCCTGGGTTAATTCAATCTTATTGTTAACTTCTCCCTGGACTGCTGCAAGGAATGAACCCATTGCTGACTCTGATGTGAATGCTTCACGTAACCATTTACGCTGTGTTGTTCTGAAGAATGTTGCTGGTGTTCTCTTAGCGAACAGCTTCTGATGTGTTGTTGGTTTTGATACGATATACATATCAATAGACTCGCCGTCCTGGAGCTGAGTTGTAACATCTTCAACTGCATTAGGCATGTCTACTTTGATCTTCTGCATGATAAGTCCCATAGTAATATCTGAAACTGCATAGATACCAAGCTTGGACTGGTATGCACGATAAGATACTTTTGTGCTTGCGATTCTTGATAGGAGTGTGTTTGTCCAAAGGTCAACTGAACCTGAGTTGAACAGGAAATCGCCTAGAGCGACAAGCTGTTCTGTGTTAAGGACTGTGAGATTTTCTATACCAATTGTCTGTGCATTGACATCGTTAATTAATTCGTAAATCTGATTAGTTTCCATAACTTCCTCCTTTATAAGTGGTTGACTACCTCATCATATAATACTTTAAAGGGATCTTCTGGTGGCTTATTTGCTCCAGAGTTTACCTTCAGTAACAATTCTGTATTTGCTTTCTTGAGTTCTTCTACTTGCTGTGTGAGCGCATCTACTTTGCTGTCTTTTTCTTTGAGCATGTCATGGATTTGTGCAAGGTCTATCTGTTCTGTGTTCGCTTGCCCAGACGTGTTCCCGTTCCCAGCCAGTGTGACCTGTTCTGTATGCTGGTTAGCAGAGCCTTTCTGCTGGGCTTCTTTATTTTCATTAGCATCTTGGGTTTCTTGTTTATTTTCGCCATCTGGCATAAGCCCCTCCTTCTATGTCAATAATTGACATGACTTGTATTGTCCGTGATATAAACCAAGGTGTGGTAATAACAATTAAAGGAAATAAAGGCAGGGAATGTAGTGTACCACACCAAGGCACTCCTTCTGGGAGCTGGTTTCGCCTGAACCTCCCTGCCCCTATTTGGCTAAATCTTTTCGCCGATCTCCTCGTAGCCAGTTACATTATCGAAGAAGACCTGCGTCACGTACTTATCAAATGTTACATCTCCATAAGCACGTGCGTTACGATACATCGGTGCAAAGAATGCTCTAACTCTAGTTCCTGCTGATTCTGGGAACTGCTTTGCACAAGTTACTGTTGATTCTGTAATGTGGAATGTTCTATCCTTTCGGAATATCACCCATTTACCATATCTGAAGAAAGGCGTAAATTCTCTCAGATTAGGATTCTTGTCAATTGTTGACAAGTCGGCTGACAAGAATTGCGCTGACAAAGCATCTTCTGTGAAGTCTGAGTTTGCTAGTCGGTACAACACTGTGTCACGCTTTGCGTCGGATACTCCAACACGTCCTACACGTTCGATGTAGAGAGAGCGTTTAGGTATCGTCCTGCGGTGCTCATGATTCTCAATCATATTCTCCAATTCCCCAATTATTCCTAATACTTCCAGTATAGGATTTGCGAGATTTATCGCATTGGAAAGTAATATGAGTATGAGAGGAGGGCGTCCCTGAAGCTCCCTGTTTCTGTTAACCGTTTCATAGAAGTTTAGTAAAGCATCGCCTTCTCCTTTGATACGTTTGACTTGGCGTTCTGGAATGAACTCGTCAAATACTACGTAAGTGACGTCGGACAAATCCATGGAACGCAGTCCTGCAAATGTTGAAAGTGCAACTCCATAACCTACTAGGTAGGGATTGTCGGGGTCACTTTCATTATAGAAGAATTGGCAAGCTCCGCCACCTCCAGACTCGGGCAGAATCGCTGAGCCAGTGTCCCTGTTAATAGTCTTAAATGGATTACCGAATTCTGTACCACAGGCTTCAATCTCTTTACCTGTACGACGCATGTAAATCCACTTCTCATTAGAGGGCAACTTGGTTAGAAAGCGCAACGCAGAATACGTTTTACCGATTCCTCGACCTCCGATGTAAACTTGGATTGGCATCTTTGACCTGTTGGTTATGTCAAAGAAAAAGTTCTCATTTAGAGTTGGGTTAGTTTGTTGTGTGTTCTGCATTGTGAATCTCCTTCTTAATTATGCTAACTGTATTACAAGGTACTCTCTGTTACCTTTTCCCTGTCTTGACTCGACACGAATTGCTACAGTTCTGCTTTCTTTAAGAAGCTCTGGAATTGCTACTGCTGAGCGAATAACAGGCTGAGAAATGGAACCGTAGATCGTGCCATCTGCTGTCTTAAAATTCGCTACTGGCTGTACTACTCCATCTGCATCGGGACGCTCGGTTACCCAAACGGCGATGACGTCGATTGTCTGACCAGCGACAGTCTTGAGTGCCTGCGCTGTTGTTGAATTGAACATGTCCTTTGCTGTGAATAATTCTGTTCTGATTTCTTCCATTGTTTTGTTCTCCTTTTGATTTGAAATTGTGTTGATATATTACTGTGTTTATAGTTAACAGAGGCTACAGGGAGTTGGTCAATTTATGATAGGGTCAATAATTGACATGGTGAAGTGTAGCCTTTGCCAATCCCGTTAGAGTTCTGCGGAAAAGTCGATATAGGCTGCAGGCTTTAAATATATATTGTAAGCCACAGAGGTTGTTAATCCATTCGCGTTAATATTGACTGCTCTGGAATGAGAAGTGCAGTAAGAGCCGGATATGGAAACCGCGAGCGCTCCCGAGGCTGAATCGCTTATACTATAAATAATTGCATCTTGACTACTTGTAATCGCGGGAGATTTAGTACGCATACCGGAGGGGTATGGAAATACTATTGTTATTGATTGAGTGTTTTTAGCCACTCCGCTTCCTAGCAAAGCTGCATCTGTTTGTTCATTAAATATTCTTATGAAATATCTCTGGCACTTCGCAAGCTCGGTAGCATACTCTGGGCGAGGGTCGAGATGGAGTGTTGAGATTTCACCGACCTCAACCTTGAGGGCTTTGATGGTGATAGACTTACCAGCCTTAACATTTAAGCCGAACAGCTGATTGGCTGATGGTAATACGTATGCCACGATATCATCATCTTCATAATACTTCTGAGTGTTTCCTGAGGAGTCAAATGTTATAGTTCCACTTTTTATAGTACCATCAGATAACATTATTGATGCTGTTAATTTCGCACCGTTTAGTGAATTGATATACGTAGTTGTTCTTTTCTGAATTATTGCTGAATAATTTGCAATAGATGTGTTGTCTATTACAATATTTCCATCAGCGTTTCTAGTTATTTCAAATGATACTGGGCTATAACAAAGCCATCTATCAGCTATGAATAAGCCATTTGCTGTTACTGATAATGCACTTCTCTGGTTAACAGTAAACCAGGGATTATGCAAGATATTTGGGTTGGATATTGCTGTCTTCGGAGCGAGAGCTTCGAGGTCATCATCAAGCCCATATATTTTAGATGGGTCGATAACTGGTGTCGTTGATGGATCGAATGATATGACTCCAGATGATATGTCGATACCATCGCCTGCTGTATAGGAAGTGCCTCCGCCTCCACCGCCGAGTTCCTCTATCAATTTTGATTTTGACTTTCCGAGTAACCAATTTGGTAACATTGTAGCTCCTTTCTGTCAATTATTGACTTTCATATATTTGCGGAACTGCTGGGTTGTTCCATTGAAGTAATCATGATCGTATCCTTTTGAATCGTATTGCCATATTGCCCAGAATGGATATTTTCCGATGAATGGTTTTGATAGTTTTGTATGGTGTGCTACCCAAAGCCCGCACCCTTCTGCTAAAATAGGGTCAAGCTTTATTGTATACCATGCTGAACAATAAAAGAGAGGCTTTACGCCAGTTTGCTTATAGACGTAACGAACCCAA
>JAFYHY010000136.1 GCA_017538895.1 Aeriscardovia sp.
ATTACCTCAAGTCGCATCGTGGGGTAAGGGGATGGTGGCTACATATTGATGTTGTGCTGTTGCTTTTTACTGAAAGCTGCTACTAACGACTCATAAATCTACCCTTAATCGTGTATTGGATGATAGTTGCGGATTTGAGGTATATAATTGTTGTCTGTTACTGTATCTTCCACCAATCTAGGTCAAATAGCTCTTCATCGCCGCCCCTGAACAGTATATACACGTCATGAGTACCTTTTGGTTTGTCTCTGCCCGTGATTCTTCCTTCTTTGGTCTCGTTGGCCTTTCCGAAGTCAATCTTAGCAAATGAAGAACCATCCAGTTTGTCGATAAAGAACTCAATTGAACCGGCATTCTTCAACTGACCAATGGTTGCACTTACTGCAGTTGCGTTTCCTTCGCCGAAATCTACATTGCGCAACTTTATCCAGTCGCCGTTATGAACAGAGGTCACATAGTGGTCTTTACCGCCTTTTCTGTCGAGTTTCACTCCCCAGCTACTTGCCATGGTTTCTGCTTCCACTCTCTTGGTCGGATCAAGTTTTCCAACCGGTTTCACTCCTTCTTTTGTGAATGGAATGAATGGGATTGTACCGTCATTGTTGAACTTGAATTCCTCAATGGCTGTTGAACGACGGAATCCTCCTCCGTTAGGCAGGGCTCCGTTGTGGTAGAACATGTAGTTGTGTCCTTTGAATGTGATATTACCGCCATGGATCGTAAAGCTGTTTTCTGCCTCGTTCATGATACGGCCACGGAATGTCCATGGTCCATTCACTGTTGGGGCTGTTGAGTATGCCATATATTCAGGAACACCTCCGGCAGGATAGACTGCATAATACATGCCGTTCTGCTTAGTGACCCACGGACCCTCCTCGTACTGAGTCATCTCGCGGTTACGTCCTATGCTCCAGTCCATCTTTGATTGCAATGCGCCGAAACTCTTTGGATCAGTATATCCTGGTACTTCTTTATATCCGTCAGCAAACGAAATCATGTCGTCGTTCAACTTTCCATACCAGAATCCTTTGTTTCCCCAAAACAAATAAGGAGTACCATCGTCATCGATGAACACTGTAGGGTCGATGAATCCGAATCCTGTTGCCAACGGTTTTCCTATCGCATCTTTCCATGGTCCTTGAGGATTATCGGCAACTGCCACACATAATGCCTCCTTTCCGTCAGCTGTGTTGCAACAGAGATACCAATACCATTTTCCCTTGTGTTCAACTGCCTGAGCTGCCCATGCTCTGTCGCCTTGCTTCGCCCATGCGAATGTTTCTGTGGATACGGGAGCACCCAGATAGGTCCAGTTTACCATGTCTTCTGTACTGAACACTAACCAATCCTTCATTTTGAAGTAAACTGCATCATCCTCGTCATGGTCAACGAAAAGATACACCTTGTCGCCATGAACGTAAGGAGCTGGATCGGGTGTGTAGATTGCGCTGATGGCTGGGTTCTGAGCCTTCGCAGCAAAAACGGTCATGAGAGCAATACCCATGAGAACGAGTCTTGAAAATCTGTTGAGCATAAGACTTACATTCCTTAATTCCGCAACACTATAATTTAACTTTATTTATAAGTTCCTGAGCAACAAAAAGTTGCCCAGGATTTTGCCGTGTCAGATTTTTCACTTATCTTAGTGTTGCAATTAGAAAACAAGCGAAAATCGTAACAAGGCGCTGCTATGTTAGTCCCCTTTACGCTATCCATCTGTGAGTAGTTCTCCGCAGTGAAATCTTTCAAAAAGACCTTCTTGTCCCAGTTCACATTGCCACTCATCACTTGCGCTAATGCCTCTTCATAAGTTAATGTTGCGGCATAAAGCATAGATTGCAATAAGACAAAGATAATACTTGCAAATACACGTTTCATGATAAATCAAAATCAAATTTCGCTGCAAAAGTACAACAAAAAAATCATATGTACTGACCCTTGAGCAAAATAATGACATTTTTCTATCAAAAAAACGCTGCAAAATTACAATTTTTTTTTGATAAATGCAAATTTTTCTAACAAATTTGTCGCAAAAATAGCATATTTGTGTGCCAAATTGCGGCAGAAGGTAATAAAAACTATCGTTTTATATAGTTTTTCTTCCTCGCGTTAGGGATTGAAAGGGCTACGGTATTATGCAATAATGAGGAACGTGTGAACCCCTGCAAAGCCGGACGCCCGCAGGGTGTATATGCAGCCGGTACAGCAAAGGGCTGTAGTCACCTACCGGAGGTAGTTGCAGCCACCGGCAAGGTAGAGTGTAGGACGCAGCTGTTTAGTCAGGGCGAACAAACGATTATAGAAAGTGGTAGACCGTAGGTAGGTATAAAAGAAAACTGCCGGCTCGTTATGAGTCAGCAGTCTTA
>JAFYHY010000137.1 GCA_017538895.1 Aeriscardovia sp.
GAATCCGCACACCGTATATCGGTTCTCGTCCTTGTACTCAAACGACCGGCTACGCAGCGCATACAGAGCTTTCTCGATGTCGTGGTGCTTCATCTTCGTGTTGAAGAGCACATCTGAGGCAGGCATGGTGATGGTCACGTTGAACAGTCCCAAGTCAATCTTGTGCAAGTGATCCTTCAGTTTAACGCCCTTCAGATTATTCGAGGCATACTCAATGATGCGCAGCACCACCCTCTGCTCCAGAATGCTCATTTCCTTTTGCCGCGCCCAGGTATAGACAAACGAAGTCACAATGTCCTTGTTCTTCGTCGGAATATTCGTCAGTTCCTTTCTGCTCATGCCTCGTCCTCCACGCCAAACACCTCACTGGCATTGCCACGCTTGGCCTTCTTCACCCTTACTTCGCCATTTTTCGACTCATAGCTTGCGATGGCCATGTTCAGCCCTACAGCGAAAATGTCCTTCAGAGCGATTCCCTCACGATCTGCGATAGCCCTCACCTTAGCCATCTGGCTCGTTTCAATCAGCGTACACACATGCTCCATCTGCTTCTTTTCCTTGGAGCCAGTTCTCGTCCTGCGTCCAGTTTCCACCTCCGGCTCACTCGTCAGGTTATTCAGGAGGTCACTCATATCAAACTCTTTCTTCATCTTGTTCTTGGATTTAGTGGTTCATACTCTCAATCAGTTCCTCAGTAAATGCCAGATAGTCCTGTGCACCATTGCTCTTTGGCGAATACGTCACGATGTCCTGAGCCTCGTAAGGTGCTTCTGCCAGGCTCACATTCTTGCGAATCTTAGTCTGATACACAGTCTTGCCCAGTGAGTCACGCAACTGCTTTTCTACCCCCTTACCCAGCTTCGTTGATTCCCATCTCGTTATCAGAATGCCTGAGACATGAGCATTGGGATTAAGCCGACGACGCACCATCACAATGAAGTTGTTGATCATGGCCAGTCCTTTGAACGGAAGCACTTCGGCCACCAATGGGATGATGATGTCTGTACTTGCAGTAAAGGCATTCAGTGTCAGAAGGCCCAATGATGGAGGACAATCTATCAAGATATACTCGAACTTACCTGACACCTTCTCCAGAAGCTCTGCAAGAAGTCTTTCCCTGGCCATAGCTGAAGCCAGTTCCAAGTCTGCCATCGCTAACTGAAGCGTAGCAGGAACCAAGAATAGATTTTCACTTAACGGAATTATCGGCATTTCACTTTTACCCAACAATGCCGAATAGATGGAAGTGTCAGGCTCTCCCTTCATCAGACTACTGGTTAGGTTCGACTGGGCATCCAGATCAACCAGTAACACACTATGTCCCTTCGATGCGAGAATAGAGCCTACACTCGCAACAGTTGTTGTTTTACCAACGCCTCCCTTGTGGTTGGCAACCGAAATAATCTTAGTTTTCATACTTTAAATATTTGAATACTTATTACTTTATTACTGTATTTGCGTATTTTGATATGCAAAGTTATAGAAATATTTGAAATATTGCACAATATTTCTAATATAATTAAGATTATTTAAACCTTAAATCTAATTATTCAAATACACCCGTTGCAAGACAACACATATGCGCGTGTACATATAATATATAGTATATAAAGCAAAAACGCCCCAATATAGACGTATTTCCATATTGAGACATATTTGTATTGATGTATTATCGTATTACTATATTTCTATATTTTCATATTGTTGTATTACAGCAAAACCGCACCATCCTCACAGATAATGCGGTGACATTGTGGCATTTAGATATAGTATCTAAATCTGATAAGGTTTCAAAGTCCGGCCAAACTTAATTGCACGAACCTCTTGGAGTTAGGATACGCCTATACTCATAAAGTCTCACGACTTGGTTTTATTTTTATGCTTCTTAGTAATTATTGTAACCTCTTTGGGGTTAGCACCCTCTTCCATCAAGGCTGCATGAAGCACCTTCCTCTTGTGGTCTTGGCTCCAGTCCAACATCCTTCGAATAGAGCGTGACCGTTCCATCCTCCAGCACATAACATGGGATTCCCAGGTCATCCACTGCCTTTGCTTCATCAAAAGCAGGGTGGCTGTCACGGAGCTTGATAAACTGCTTCAAGTTCCTGACGTGTTTGCCAATGTCAATCACCTCGAAATTCGGGTTCCCCTCCACCTGCTTTTCTACATATTCACAGTCTGGACAGGTTTGCATTACATACATCTTTATCATAGTCGCGATATTTTTTTCAGCCACAAATATACGATAATAAACCCGATATTCGTCAAGATACGTCAAAAATCCTCGATTCTTTTATCTATTTTTAGGTAAAACAGGCAGAAATCCCATCGGAAATGAGTACTTTTGCAGTATCAATGTACAAATGAAGATCAATTATGAAACAAGAATATGCAAGGGTATCAGTAGAAATGCCCGAAAACAAAGATAAGAAATCATTAAGTCAAGAACTGACCTACGAGATTGAAAACAACGACATCAATGATGAGTTTACGGTAAAGTTCTGATGATGGAAAAGAAAAGCAACACCTACCAAATTGCCACCGACATCCAATGGGAAGATGCCGGTGAGGGCATTGTCCGTCAAATAATGGGCTACGATGAACACCTGATGATGGTGAAAGTGAAGTTCGAGCAAGGAGCCATCGGCACCCTCCATCAGCACCCTCACACCCAGAGTACCTACGTAGCCAGTGGATGCTTTGAGGTGACTATTGGCGAGGAGAAGAAGGTTCTCAGAGCTGGCGATGGTTATTATGTGGCTCCCAATCTGCCGCATGGTTGCGTCTGCCATGAAGCTGGTATTCTCATCGATACCTTCACTCCTATGCGCGAAGATTTTCTGAAATAAACGATTTAAACATCAGAACGCTTCTGGATGAACGATTCCATTTTCATCCTCGTCGCGATTAATGACTAATTGCCAATAGCTTATTTTGCTGTCGTTTTCTTCAGAGGTGTCGCCTCCTGATTTGGGAAAGCCACTAACATTACTGTGTTCAACACTTTCCCATCGCCAGAACTTGTCATCGTAAGTCGCCCGCCAGCCATATCCAACGCTGTCCCAATTGTCATAAAGGATGAATGGCCCCATACAACGGCTACGATCTGGGTTATTGTTGGCTTCATAGTCATCATCGGCAAATGCCTTCAGTTCGTTTGTCTTATCAGCAAGATAGGTATAATCCTCTGGCATCTGACCAAAGGCACACGGAATGATTCTACCTGCCAAAACATCGTCGGCCAGCTTTTTCGTAAGGAATTCCTCCGCATCAATTGCGGCTAAGAGCAACTCTTGTCCATGCCAAGACAGGCTCGCTCCGGCTTTTATGACTGCATCAAAGGCAAGATCGGCTTCACGAAGAATCACAACCGAAGAATACCGCTTCTCGTCTTCTTCTGCCTTTAAGGCTTCTTTTCCCTTCTCAGCATTTTTGGTGACTTGTTCTATTTTCTCTTTATCATCGCCCAACTGCTCTGTCAGATGTTTCAAGGCATCATCTATTGCCGTATCGAAGAAATAAGCCTTATATTCTTCCTCTATCTTCAGATTATGGTAATTCAAGTTATCCGAAGGAATACAGCCTGTCCGTTGCCATTTACCACCGTCCTTCCTCAGTACTTCCAACCGTTTGTGATTCATACGGCAGAAAGTATA
>JAFYHY010000138.1 GCA_017538895.1 Aeriscardovia sp.
CACGTCTTACCAAAGCTAATTCATTAAACCGTTGTTGTTCCCAAACGCCAGTGTAACCAGGAAAACGTAGTGCAGGCGTGTTGTGTGTGAGGGATGGCATGATGTTCTTCTTTCAGAGTTAACCCTCATGAAGGGTGTTATGATGATCTTCTCTTTATTGTAGGGAATAACTTCACTTAGTATTACTGACTCTGTTTTACTGATCTTGTATGTTTTCTAGAACGGCAAACAATCACAAAAAAGAAAATAAAAAGAAAAGAAGATCCTTCAAGCCAAAAAATTAGCATGCGTTCCTGTCTCAGGTATGATGAAAATAAAAGCATTCTCTTCCCACTAAAATAAATAAACAAGGAGCTAATCTAGTTCTCTATAAAGCTCACAAAATCCGGCTCTATTCTTGGATGGGTGATAATCTCGAAAGAACATCGAAAGATTGTTACAGGATACAAGAACAGATAACACAGAAGTCGAGCGAGAAGGATATTTCATTATCTGCTGAACGTTTTTATTGTGCTGGTGTATTAAAGGTGGTATGCTCCCTTTTCTGCTATAACTTTTAGCATGTCATCAGCTATAGTATGATCTGTTGAGATTATTGCATCCATGAACCTTCCCGATTGTTTCAAAAAATCATTTGCAATGAGAATAATAGAATAATAATTAATCAGAAAGGAAACCTAATTATATTCCTGTACTTCGTAGAATAATGAACAAGGAAATTCGCCAAGTTACACAAAAACCTTTATAGAAAAACGTTCTCGTAAGAGTAGAAAAATAATAAAGCATGATGAGCGTTATTGATCTCACTAATGACATACAAAACCAAACTGAGTTCTTATCATTTCTCATCAGCACCGTTATAAACATCAAAAGAGTTTTAAATCAATCCACATAAAGATTTTTATCTATCATTCAAAATGATCTTGCATCCTAACATCTATATATTCTCTTCATGAAAATTGAGAGCTGATAACTATATTGTCCTATTGTCCATATCACTTGATCTATTTTTATAAACAAACAGAGAATACTTTATAGTAATGGAATAATCGCATCGATCAAGTCTATTCTAAGAGTCACGTAATTTCATAGGAGAAAACAGCAAGAAAATGAGTAAACAGAAGATTCCTGATTTAATCATTGATTACGATCCACGACAGATAGAACAGAATATTATTGATACCCCATTAGAGTCTGAAATGACGAAATCTTTTTTGGCGTACGCGTATTCTGTGATTTATTCGCGTGCTCTTCCTGATGCGCGTGATGGGTTAAAACCTGTACAACGACGTATTATTTATCAGATGGGTCAGATGCATTTAACCCCTGACAAACCGTACATGAAATCAGCGCGCGCAGTGGGTGAAGTCATGGGTAAATTACATCCACATGGTGATTCATCCATTTATGAAGCGATGGTACATCTTGCACAACCTTTCTCTCAGCGACTTCCTCTGATAGATGGTCATGGTAACTTCGGGTCTTTGGATGATGGTCCAGCAGCCTCCCGTTATACAGAAGCACGATTATCATCAGCCGCGTTAGGAATGAACGAATACATTGATGAGGATACCGTTCCATTTATCGCGAATTATGATAATAAGCTACATGAACCAACCGTCCTTCCAAGCGCTGTCCCTAACCTCCTTGTTAATGGGTCAACTGGTATTGCAGTCGGCATGGCAACCAACATGCCAACACATAACGTACGAGAAGTCATTAAAGCAGCAAAATACCTCTTAAAAAACCCAGATGCTACCGTTGACGATCTCATGAAATATATCCCCGGACCAGATCTCCCAGGAGGCGGTATCATCATCGGTACCGACGGAATCCGACAAGCCTATGAAACCGGTAAAGGATCCTTCACTACACGAGCAAAAGTCACCATCGACACCACCAGCACAGGAAAACGATCCACTATCACCGTCACCGAATTACCCTACATGGTAGGACCTGAAAAAGTATTAAGCAGCATCGGTACGGCCATCAAAGACAAGAAAATCACCGGTATCAGTAACGCAGTCGACCTATCCGACCGAAAAAACGGCCTGCGACTCCTCATCACACTCAAACAAGGATACGATCCCGATAACATCCTCACCGAGTTATACAAACTCACCCCCATGGAAAGCACCTTCACTATCAACAACGTTGCACTCGTCGACGGACGACCACACACTCTCAGCCTCAAACAACTACTCCGCATCTGGATCAACCACCGCCGTACCATCATCACCAACAAATCACTCTACGAAAAACATCAATACGAAGACCGAGTACATCTCCTCGAAGGACTCCTCCACACCTTCGACAACCTCGATCACCTCATCCATCTCATCCGCCACGCAGATAACCAAACCCACGCCAAAAAAACAATCATGAAAGAGTACAACCTCGACGAAACCCAAACCAAATATCTCCTCGACCTCCCACTCCGAAAACTCACCAAACTCAGCTACCAAGAAATCACAACAGAATACAATCACCTCACCACAGAAATCAACACCCTCACCCACCTCCTCTCCACACAAGAAAACATCGACACCGCAGTCACCAAAGAAATGGACAAAGCAACAAAAAAATGGGGTGACAACCGACGCACCACCATCATCACCACACAAGGAAAAACAATCACCCAATCACCACAACAAAACACCACCACCATCATCTCCGACGGCACCCACCTCCTCCAACTACCCACCAAAACCTACCAAAAAATAAAACCAACCCTCACCACACACCACTACACCCTCCACCTCACCCTCCCCACCACACACACCCTCGGACTCCTCACCACCGACGCACACCTCCTCACCGCCACCACCACCAACATCCCCACATACACCGAAAACACCCTTACCAACCCACCATTCACCAACAAAAAACCAATCACCACCCTCCTCGACATCACCCAACCACACACCACCACACTCCTCCTCATCACCACACAAGGAATCATCAAACGCATTCACCTCACCACCCTCCTTCAACACGAATACGGAACACCACTCCTCCCACTTACCCCACACGACCACCTCTGCACCGGCATCCTCTGCCCAGAAAACTCCACCGACAACCTCCTCCTCACCACCAGCGATAACCACACACAACTCACCACCCTCACCACCTACCAAACCCAAAACACCACCACAAACAAAGGAATCATCGGCATCAAACTCAAAGACAACCAACACGTCACCAACGCACACCTCCTCACCACCACACAACACAACAGCCACAACACCGCACTCGCGGTACAAGTTGATTTGGATCATTGGATTATTCGTCGTTTAGATTCGTTGAATTTGCATTCAACTCGTGCAACTTATGGAGCGTGTGTGAAAGCGAATACAGTATGTCAGTGTTCATATATTATTCAGCTAGACAGTACTGTTGTGACTGATGAGCAGGATAATCCAATTGTTTGGGAGGATCTGACGGAGGATCAGCATCATACCATCCTGATTGATCATCCATTACGTATTCAAATCTGATAAAAGGTCCCTGAAGAAGAGTTGATATGGTTGTGGTGGAAGATACAAACTTGTATCTTCCACCACAACCATATGTCGTATATTTCGTGAAAAAAATTTAGTAGTCGATTTTTGCGCGATCAAACGCATCAGCATTATCGATAATATATTGTTTGCGTGGCGGAACCTTATTACCCATGAGCAGTTCAAAGATTTCTTCAGCACGTTCCGCATCAGTTAACCGAATACGACGTAGTAAACGGGTTCGAGGATCCATCGTTGTTTCCGCTAATTGAGAAGCATCCATTTCTCCTAAACCTTTATACCGTTGGATGTCCGGATTATATGTAATTTTCTGCTGATCTAAAGATGATAATTTATCACCTAATTCCTCTTCAGAATACGTGTAGAGGACTTCTCCTTTATGCGAGCCTGCGAGTGTGATGCGGTGTAGTGGTGGTACTGCGGCGTAGACGTGTCCCTCTTCGATGAGTGGTTTCATGTATCGGTAGAAGAGGGTGAGGAGGAGGATGCGGATGTGAGCACCGTCAACGTCTGCATCGGTCATCATGATGATTTTGTCGTAGCGGGCTTTGCTGAGATCGAAGTCAGTGCCTGCTCCTCCTCCAATGACTTGTATGATGGCGGAGCATTCTGCGTTGTTGAGGATTTGTGTTTGTGAGGCTTTACGTACGTTGAGGATTTTTCCTCTGATTGGGAGGAGTGCTTGGAAGGTGGAGTTGCGTGCAGCTTTTGCAGTGCCGAGTGCGGAGTCGCCTTCGACAATAAAGAGTTCGGAGATGTCATCGTTGCCTGGTAAGCAGTCGGAGAGTTTTGCTGGCATTGCTGAGGTTTCAATGATGTTTTTGCGTCGTGTGATTTCTTTTGCTTGGTGGGCTTTGAGTCGTGCTTGCATCTCATTAACGATTTTTTCGAGGAGTGGCATGAGATGGTCAAGGTCTTTTTTCTTGTCGGTGTTGAGGATGCTGCTCATGGAGTGGTCGGTGAGGTCGGCCATGACGTGACGTATTTGTGGGGTGCCGAGTGCATCTTTTGTTTGTCCCTGGAATTGTGGTTCTTGCATGTATAGGGAAATGACGGCGATAAGTCCTGAGGTGATATCGGTGCGTTCGATTTTTTGGTCACTGTTTTTGAACGCGTTTTTGAAAAGTTTTTTGTGGTCATTGAGGGTTTTGCGTATTTGTTTGGTGAGTGAGGAGAGGAATCCATCGACGTGTGTACCACCGTTTGGTGTTTCAATTGCGTTGACGAAGCTACGGATTTTGCTGGTGTATCCTTTGACCCAGCAGAGAGAGACATCAACGGTGCAGGAGCATTCTACTTCTTGGGTGATGAGTGTGTTGGTAGTGGGATCGAGGATTTGTTCTTCTTCACTATAGGTGCCGGTGTCTTCGATATGCCAGATGTCGGTGAGTGGTGTGTCTGTTTGTGCGAGATGGCGAACGAAGTCTTGTGTTCCCCCATCATAATGGAAGCAGGTTTCTTGTAGGGTGTTGTCACGCAGGTCTCGGAGAGTGATGGTGAGATTTTTGACGAGGAATGCGGTTTGTTGAATGTGTTTGAGAAGTAGTTCTGTATCGAAATGCGCGTGACGATCAAAAATATCGTGATCTAACCAGTAGTGGATACGTGTTCCTGTCTGGTCTACGTGGTTAGCAGGTAATGGAACGACATGGAGGGCAGTTGGTTGCCCTTTACGTGTTTTTTTAAAGTGTGTTGTTGGTGTGAGGTCATTAGCATCTGTGTAGGTGCCTGGCTGACCGTTATGAAAATCCATGCTGTATGTGTTACCGTTACGGTCAACTTCAACATGGAGTCGTGAGCTGAGTGCGTTCACGACGGATAAGCCGACACCATGTAAACCGCCAGTGGATTGATAGGTATTATTACCGAATTTAGCGCCGGCATGGAGTCGTGTGAGTACTAACTCCACGCCGGATAGCTTGGTTTTAGGCTCAATATCAACAGGTATACCACGCCCATTATCAGCTACTTCAATAGACCCATCTGGATAGAGAGTTACTGTAATAGCTGTGCAGAAACCTGCGAGTGCTTCATCGACAGAGTTGTCGATGATTTCCCAAAGACAGTGCATGAGTCCCAGTGTTCCTGTGGTTCCGATGTACATTCCTGGTCGTTTACGGACAGCATCGAGTCCCTCGAGGATAGAGAGGTTGGTTGCATTGTATTGGGTAGCATCGTTCATTGCAGTTCTCGTTTTTTAGTTTTATTGACGTAGTTTTGTTTACGCGTCAAGGAAGTCTTTGAGGGTTTGTGCGCGTGATGGGTGACGTAACTTGGACATGGTCTTTGATTCGATTTGGCGAATACGTTCACGGGTAACGCCGTAGACGCGACCAATGTCGTCTAGTGTTTTTGGTTGTCCGTCTTCGAGACCGTACCTCATTTTGATGACGCCAGCTTCACGTGGGCTGAGGGTTTCTAGGACTTGTCGGAATTGTTCTTGTAGTAAGGAGAAGGCAACGGCATCTTGTGGTGCGATAGCATCAGTGTCTTCGATGAGATCACCGAATTCTGAGTCACCGTCTTCACCTAATGGGGTATGCAAAGAAATTGGTTCACGACCATATTTCTGTACTTCTTCTACTTTTTCGACTGGCATATCCAATTCGCGAGCTAACTCATCAGGTGTTGGTTCACGACCAAGATCCTGTAACATTTGACGTTGTACGCGTGACAGTTTATTAATTACTTCCACCATATGCACTGGAACACGAATGGTACGCGCCTGATCAGCCATAGCGCGAGTAATAGCCTGACGAATCCACCATGTTGCATAAGTAGAGAACTTAAAGCCTTTCTTCCAATCGAATTTCTCTACAGCACGAATCAGACCAAGATTACCTTCCTGAATTAAATCAAGGAACAGCATGCCACGGCCCGTATAACGCTTCGCTAACGACACTACCAAACGTAAATTCGCCTCAAGAAGATGATCCTTCGCCTTCTTACCATCTGTAGCAGCCCACTTCAACTGACGACGACGCTTAAAATCCATCGTCTCATCTGCAGTATCAAGCAAATGCTGCGCATACAAACCAGCCTCAATACGCTCCGATAAATCAACCTCTTGTTCCGCAGTTAATAAAGGAACACGACCAATCTGCTTTAAATAATCCTTCACAGGATCCGCTGTCGCACCAGTAGCAACGACCTTACGCTTAATACCACCCTGATTATCAGACTTCGACGCATGATTAGTTGTCTCTAGTGAAATCGTTCGACCCTGAATATAATGAGCATCAGTAAGTGATGACGAAGACCCACCATTATCACTATTCATTCTCATGCAACCACTCTCAATCTAATCTCGCACTTCACAAGCAAAAAACATACGCACGCACATACCTCTCCATCTTCCATCACAGAAAAAGAGACAGAACACGCGCAATATTATAATGCTCTGTTATACACCATATAAAGAATAACAATAATATGAAAATATTCTTCCCCAAAAAGCATACAAAACAAAAGAATACTATATCCTCATAACTATGAGCTTCGATATACAAAGTGTACGACACCATATTGATAACCGCATCACCACCCTCCTCACCCACCAACAAGAACCCACACCCACCAACACCACCAGCTCCCTCATGATGACAGCCGTCTACCAACAAGCACAACACTCCAGCAAAGGTGGAAAACGACTCCGCGCACTCCTCGAAATACAAGCAGCCACCGCTACCAACCCACACCCCACCACCACATGGAAACAACACGTCCTCGACCTCGGATGCGCCATCGAAATCTTCCAAACAGGCGCCCTCATCCACGACGACCTCATTGACAACTCCAACCTCCGACGCGGCATGCCAGCAGCACACTGCGCACTCGCACACTATGACATGAGTCAGCAAGCCGATCATAAAATAGGAAATGATCTTGCTCTTCTTCTTGGTGATTACCTTGCTACACTGAGTGCGCTCATTATTGCTGAAGAACAGAACAGTACGCTCGGATCCGATTTACTGTTTACGTTCTTAATGATGCAGAAAGAAGTTGAGATCGGTCAGGTTCTTGATGCGGCGAATGAGTTCATTAGTCTTGATGATCCACAACGTATGACTGACAACTGTTTCAGTATTTTTGAAAAGAAAACAGCTAGTTATACGACTATTGCGCCTCTTCAACTTGGTTTTCTTATGAGTGATATTCCACGACAGGATGCCTTGTATTGGGGTAAAAAAATTGGTTTGCCTCTTGGTTTAGCGTTTCAGATCGCTGATGATCTCTTGGATATTGATTCATCAGAGACAGGTAAGCCAAGTTATAAGGATATTACAAGTGGGAAACGGAGTATTCTTCTTGCAACAGCCCTACAAATGGTTGATCAGTCCTGTCAAGAACGATTAAAGCAACTGTATACGATACGTCCATTAACTCCTCAGATTATTGATGAGATTGCTACCTTATTTATGACGAGTGGTGCAGTTGACTATTTGCATCAGCGGATTCGTTTTTATTGGGAAGAGACACAGAAGCAACTGGCAGAGTTCCAACAGTATTATCCTCTTGACGATGCTACTCGTGATGATTTCATCACAACAATGGCATTATTTATTCCTTCTGTTGATCGATAATACAGAAAGCGTTGACGGGTTATGATGTCCTTACGAGGGAAAGTCCTTCAACACCGATACATTTTGGGTGATCCTATTGGTGAGGGTGGATCAGCAACGGTCTATCATGCTGAAGATCATCACATACATCAGCATGTTGCCGTTAAAATTATTCCGCTTACGGATAATGATCGTGATGCTATACAAATGAAAGCAACCATTCTCAGATCATTACATCATCCTACTTTTCCTCATTTTTACCAGTTTTATTGTTTCCAACATGTTGCATATGTGGTCATGGAATATATTGAGGGAAACACATTACGTGAGTACCTTGATCAGCATGGTCCACTCTCTGTAGATAAGAGCATCATGATCATATCGGATCTCTTATCTGGATTA
This sequence comes from Aeriscardovia sp., assembly GCA_017538895.1. Lineage (GTDB taxonomy): Bacteria > Actinomycetota > Actinomycetes > Actinomycetales > Bifidobacteriaceae > RGIG7107. The sequence continues at coordinate 8,486 of JAFYHY010000138.1, forward strand.
ATAGTTCTTCATAATGCTGGATTGATTCATGGTGATATTAAACCTGAGAATATTATGCTGACTTCTCAGGGAATGAAATTAATTGATTTCGGGTCAGCATGCCCTATCTCCTACTCATTAGAAGATAAAAAACAGGTTTCTGGAACAGTTGATTATAGTGCTCCAGAAACATTGAAATATAATATTGCAACACCACAAACTGATTTATATTCAACAGGAATTCTATGGTTTGAACTGTTATGCGGTCAGTCACCTTTTATGATGGATAGTCAGATTGCCTCATTATATAAATCAGCAACAGAATCAATTCCATCATTAACGCAGATTGATACTCATTTTCCAACTCAAGCGAGTGCTTTGGTGTCAGCGTTGACGGAAACAGATCCGCATTTACGTCCACCGAATGTGCAAACAGTTGTACAACTTCTTTCAGTGATGGAAGCATCGTTGTCAGATGAGGAGAAGCATTTCTGTTATGTTCCTCATCCTCATGCTGTGGAATCAGTGAGTGTGACACATCAGCATGTTTCTGAGATGCCTCATCAGGAAACGGTTGGTGGGTTTGATGATGATCTGCTCACAACCTCGTTTTTGGAACGTCAGATGAAGCATCTCAGTCGTACTCAGATTATTGTGATGACGATTATTCTGATTGTTGTGCTTACTTTGATTTTTGTGGGTGTTGCAGAGTGGTTGCATTTTTAGCTGCTGTCAGCTCTTTTTTGCGGTCTTGTGCATACATGTCAACATATTCTTGTCCGCTGAGTTCTTGAATCTTGTGCATCATGGTGTCGGTGAGTTGACGGATCATCTTATGGGTGATTTCAGATTCATGGACTTGTGGAACAATAATTGGTTTACCGTATTTAATGACGGTGTGATGTTTATGTGGCCAGACGGTACCTGCTGGTTGGGCAATGTTTGTTCCGATTAAGGCAACAGGAATGATTGGTGTTCCTGTTTCTAATGCTAATCGTGCTACTCCGGTATGTCCTTTATAGAGTTTTCCATCTGGACTGCGAGTGCCTTCTGGGTGGATACCGAAGAGTTCTCCTTGTTCGAGGATTTTCCGTGCTTCGGTTAATCCGCCGTTGGCTTTGTCTCCTCCTGATCGGTCTACAGGAAAGACTCCGGCTGTGGTAAAGAAGAATTTTTTGAATTTTCCCTTTAGTCCTTTGCCATTGAAGTATTCTTTTTTTCCCATGAAATGGACCATGCGTGGAGTTTCGAGTGGGATTACTGCGTCATCGATCACAGCGAGATGGTTTGATGCGATGATGGCTGCTCCGAATTTTGGTACATTTTCAAGTCCGATAACGTCAGGGGTGAACCATTTTGTAGCTAATGGTCCTAAGACTTTGACATACATCCCATATAGTGACATGGCTTTTAGTCTACTCTTTCACTGTTATGAATACTGGCTGATAGAGATGTTAAAAGAAGTAAAAAATAATTTTGTATGAATATTGTATATTTTAGACTTTTATTTTAAGTCAAATGAACGAAATATATATAGAGTTAACTTTGCATGAGTTTACGTATGACCATGTCCCTATGCTTCCGTTGCTGGAAGCGGTATTCTAATGAATGGAGTTGGACGATATCATGGATGAATCCACGACGACCACAACTAGCTCTCCACTAGAGCTTCCTAACAACGGAAGCTTCAATGATAGCAGCAATTCTGGAAATATGCAAATGGTTCCAAATAAGCATAAATATAAGCCATGGTGGATCTTTGCAGGATGCTGCATGATTAGCTTTATCGGGTTAGGTTTGGAAGGCGATACTCGAGGCCAGTTCTACAAGGCATTGCGTACTGCATTCCATGTCCCACAAGATAAAGTTTCTTTGATGATTACAATTCAGCTCTTAACCTCAGCAATTGTTCTTATCTTCGGTGGACATTTACTTGAAAAGTTCGATTCCCGTGTTGTTTTGTCTATCTCTGTTGCCGGTACTGCTCTCGGTTACATCAGCTGCTACTTCGCAACACAGTTATGGCAGATGTACATCATCATGGGCATCATTGGATTCTTCTACACAGTCCCATTACTTCTTGCTCCAACAGTCTTACTGTCAAACTGGTTTGAAGATAAGTTCGGTCTGGTACTCAGTTTGATGTTTGCTTTCACTGCTCTTGGTGGAACCATCTTCCAGCCACTCGCTGTCGAAATGATTAAAGCATGGACCTGGCGTGGTGGTTACGTTGCAATTGGCATTTCCTTCGCAGTCTGCATTCTTCCATTTACTCTCTTTGTTATGAAGTTCAAGCCTGATCACAGCAAGGGTGAATACGCATGGGGTGAAGGTAACATTAACCCTAACACGAAGAAAGCACGTGTCCAGACCTCTCCACAAATTGGTGTGGATGCAAAGAAGGCATTTGCTAGCGCAATCTTCGTTTTCGCTGTCATTATGATGATCCTCTTCGAAGGCGTTCGCGGTTTCGATTCCTACATGCAGCCATACCAGGTTTCTGGTGGCTTGTCACCAATCGTTGCAGCAACTGTTTGCTCCTGCGCTACCTTCGGTTCCTTCATCGGTAAGACCTACGCTGGTGCTTTACTCGATAAGTTAAACACTAACCTCGCTGTTGCTCTTCTCGCTGTCCCGGGCGTCATCGGTTGGATCGGCCTCTTCTGCACCCACAATGTTATACTTGCCCGATTCTTCGCCTTCTGGGCAGGTTCTGGTACAGGTACATTGGGTATCATCGTTCCTTGGATTATTCGTCAATCCTTCGGCGGTAAGGATTACAGCAAGATTCTTTCCCGAATCAATGTTTTCGCTTACTTAACCGTATCCTTCACAACCGGTTTGTACGGATACATTTATGACTGGTGCGGAAAGAACTACCACCCAGTTCTTGTTATTGTTATCCTTTGCTTCGCACTCTCCGCAATCGTTGGCCTCTTCGTCTTCCACCACCGTCCAATGAAGAAGATCGAAAATGTTATCAATGCTTCCGAGACTGTTCAAAAAGCTGACATCCTCTGATCAATCTGATATCAACTGTTATCTTTATAGATAGTATTTGGGGGGATCCAGATCATCTGGATCCCCCCAAATACTATCTATAACAATATTTTAATTCTGCCAATTTACCATTTGCTGATCAATAAACGGATAACTATATAACGTTGTTACATCAAGATCAACGTTATGCAATGCGACAGCATTTAATTGATTACCGTAATACGTTGTGTAATAGTAAACACCTGTATCCATATTGCAGCATGAGGAATAAATCGTATATTCATACACATGGTCAGCAACTTCATCTAACCCTTTAGGCTGCTCAACAGAATGCAGAATATGCAAAAACTGGCTGACATTCTTCAGATCATCCTCTTCATCAGTAGCTTGAGCGCGAGTAAACGCGACCTTAACAAAACGAGACATCGAATCCATACCACCAGGTAAAGAACGGGTACCCATACCACGGCTATACGTTAAATCTAATGACTGGTGGAAGCTCTGATCCGAATTCTTTGTATGAAGATCCACGTAATTATTCATATTGAACTGTTGAAGAGGAAATTGCGGGTTATTTGTTAACACGCCAAAAGGATTGTCATAATAGTGAAGCCCATCACGATCAGGTTCAATGACAATGCATTTTTGTTGATCTGCCATCAAGAAATGCATTGGCGAATGTGGTAATTCCGGAGCAAAATTATCATCGCACACATTTGTTTTCTTCAAATAAGTAATAGCCTCATCAACAGTTCGACATTGTCCTAAAAGCCATGGGATTAATTCAAAGGAACACACGTTATACATGCCGTCACGTTGTGGGAAGTAGGTAGCGTTTCCTTGATACATGAGGCCTTCCATACTGAGACCATATTCGTTCGTAGCATCAAAGTACAGCGGGTAATTATTGACTACAGAGGCCATACCGATCATGGCATAATGATGATTTTGCTGCGGCTCGTGTCGGAAAGTAAAACCATAATTGCGAGGTGTAATGACAACTGTTTGGTTATAGCTCATCTCAAAGTCAAGATTTCTACCAACATAATGTGCGGTAGCAGTTGAGAATGTTGCTGATGTGCACATAGTATCTCCTTACAAGAATGAATATTCTGTCACTTCCCTATTGTAGAAAACAAAATGTGGGGTTGAAACTCTATTTCAACCCCACATTATCAGGACTGTTTTATTACATTATTGTTCGTTTTGCCCGTGACACATCTTGTATTTTCGTCCGGAACCGCATGGGCATTGTGCATTCTTTGGTGTTCCTGGGAAGGTACGTCCGTCAGACCAAGGATGAGTATCTTCTGGTTTCTTGATAGCGACTTTCTTATCCTCATGAGTTAAAGGAATTGCTCCAACGGGAGGAACATCATCTGTCTTGTTGAGTGTCAAAGGAGTCTCTGGTAATGATGTGTTCATGGTGACTTCAGTCTGCGTTGTCTTTGATGTCATCAGCATTTGTTGCATTGCTGGTGTCAAGGAACTGAGGTTAAAACTAAAGAGCGTCTGAGCAACATCTTCTTTAATGGATTCAATCATTGAGTTATACATTTGGTATCCCTCACGCTGGTATTCAACAAGTGGATCTCGCTGGCCCATACCACGGAGACCGATACCATCTTTAAGATAATCCATTTCGTAGAGGTGTTCCCTCCACTTCTGATCTAAAATGCTTAAGGTGGTCTGGCGTTCGAGAGCTCTCATGATGTCTGATGAGATACTCTCCTCACGCTCCTGATATTGTGCTGTTGCATCATCAATAATCTCTTTGATTAAGAAGCGACGTGCCTGATCAGTCTTCATGGCATGAATTTTCTCAGTGATGTCATCTTTATCGAGAGTAATTGGATATAAGTTAGCGCATGCATCCCATAAGGCAGTCATATCCCATGCTGTTGGCTTATCAACAGTACGTGTAGCAGCATTAATATAAGATTCTAAGGTTTGCTTTATGAAGTCATGAATATCGTTAGAGAGGTCAGCACCTGAAAGAATACGTTGACGTTCTTGATAAATAACCGTACGCTGCTTATTCATTACGTCATCATACTTTAAAACATTCTTACGAATCTCATAATTACGTGATTCAACAGCATGCTGTGCGTTACGCACGCCCTTGCTGACCTGTTTAGATTGAATTGGTTCACCTTCAGGTAAACCACGTGTCATGACTTTAGCAACAAGCTGTGTATTGAACAGACGCATTAAATCATCTTCAAGAGATAAGTAGAATCGTGATTCTCCTGGATCTCCCTGTCGACCAGAGCGTCCACGTAACTGATCATCAATACGGCGTGATTCGTGACGTTCTGTTCCGAGAACATATAAGCCACCTAAACGTGCGACTTCATCATGCTCAGCAGATACTTGTTTCTTTACTTGCTCTAACGTTGGTCCCCATAACTTTTCATAGTCTTCAGGAGTGTCCTCTGGAGAGTATCCTTGACGTTTCAGTTCTTGATCAGCAAGGAATTCCACGTTACCGCCGAGCATAATATCCGTACCACGGCCTGCCATATTGGTTGCGACAGTAACCATTCCTTTACGACCTGCAACAGCAACCACGGAGGCTTCTTGCTCATGATGTTTTGCATTTAAAACAGTATGAGGAATACGAGCCGCTGTTAACAAAGAAGAAATAATTTCTGATGATTCAACAGAAGCAGTACCTAACAAAACTGGTTGACCTGTTTGGTGACGTTCAGCAACATCACGAACAATGGCAGACAGTTTTTCTTTCTTCGTACGATAGATCAGATCGTTTTGATCTTGACGAATGACTGGCTTATTCGTAGGAATTGGAATAACACCTAGCTTATAGGTATTCATAAACTCTGCTGCTTCTGTTTCAGCAGTACCAGTCATACCTGCTAGCTTATCGTACATGCGGAAGTAATTCTGTAAGGTAATGGTTGCAAAAGTCTGGTTTTCCGCTTGAATAGGCACATTTTCTTTTGCTTCAAGCGCTTGATGGAGACCTTCGTTATAACGACGTCCTGGTAAGACACGACCAGTATGCTCATCAACGATGAGGACCTCGTTGTTAGAGACAACATAATCTTTATCACGGAGGAAAAGCTCTTTTGCTTTAATAGCATTGTTCAAATATCCAATTAAAGCAGTGTTCTCAGGTTCGTAGAGATTTTCAATACCGAGGTAATCTTCAACCTTATCAATGCCAGGTTCGAGAACACCAACAACCTTTTTCTTTTCATCGATTTCATAATCGGTATCAATTTTTAAGAGTTTAACGAGTTTTGCGAACTCACGGTACCAGCGGGTAACATCTCCTTCAGATGGTCCTGAGATGATTAATGGTGTACGTGCTTCATCAATAAGAATGGAATCGACCTCATCGACGATAGCGAAATTATGGCCGCGTTGCACTAAGCTTTGCGTATCTAATGCCATGTTATCGCGCAGGTAATCGAAGCCAAATTCATTATTTGTACCGTAGGTAATATCACAATTGTATTGTTTGTGACGTTCAGAAGGACTCTGATTTGTAAGAATACATCCGACAGATAGGCCAAGGAAACGATAAACACGTCCCATTAAGTCTGATTGATAGTTCGCTAGATAATCATTGACAGTAACAACATGAACACCTTTACCACTTAAACCATTCAAGTAGCTTGGCAATGTAGCAACTAAGGTTTTACCTTCACCGGTTTTCATTTCTGCAATATTGCCATAATGTAAAGCAGCCCCACCCATTAACTGGACATCAAATGGGCGCATGCCAAGAACACGTTTTGCTGCTTCACGTTCGGTTGCAAACACTTCAGGTAACAAAGAATCTAAGGATTCACCACGATCGATACGTTGTTTAAACAGAACAGTCTGATGTTTTAAATCATCATCAGAAAGAGCAGAAATCTTATCTTCAAAAGAATTAACACGATGAACGATATCTGTAAGCTTTTTTAACTGATGACCCTCACCCATGCGAAGTGCTTTATCAAGAAGTGATGCCATTTACTAAACTCCTGTTCCAACTGTCATCAACACATTACATTGATATCTATTAATATCTCTAGCGTACCTAATCAATCATTTTATAAGAAAAAGCACTCATGAGAAACTGCTGTATTATCCTACTAATTGTAAAGAAAAAGTCAGAAATTTTCTTTTTTTCTTGAAAAAGACAACAAATACTCCTAGACTCTCACGATGAGAGATCTTCGGATGATCGCGATATATGATATCGAGGAACTTCCGGGCTCCACAGAGTACGATGGCGGATAACGTCCGCCCAGGGCAACCTGAGAGATAGCGCAACAGAAAACAAACCGCTTCTTCGGAAGTAAGGGTGAAACGGCGGTGTAAGAGACCACCAGATCGTTGGTAACAATCGATTGTTTGGCAAGCCTCATCGGGAGCAAGATCAAGCAGAATGCTATGGGGTTACTCGCTCCGCATTCGGGTAGATCGCTTGAATTAATCGGTAACGATTAATCTAGATGGATGATCATCTATATAGATTTATCTATATAACAGAACCCGGGGTATAGAAGGTCTCTCTCTTCTACTTTCTTATGTCTTATTGTTCATACTCACTTATATATGAGAGAACAGTAGAGACATCTATACCTTTTTGCTGCGCAATACGAGCAACTTTTATATGCAAATGATATAAATCTAATGACTGATTTTTTTGATACACATCGTGCGCAATAGCTTGCGCTACTGTATCAAAATCACCACGATCTTCTGCCTGCTGTAGTAAAGAATGAATACAAGAGCCATCAATCCCCTTCTGTGTTAATTCATACTGAATACGAAAAGGACCAAAATTTTTCTTGATCATTTTCCTACATGCGGATTCAGCATACTCATAATCATTCAGATACCCATCATCCTCTAAACGATGAATCACACGAGTAATAACCTCATGAGGATAATGCTTCCGATATAAACGATCAATCAGCATTTTAGTACTTGCACCTGCAGAAGTTAACGATTGTACTGCAGAACGAAAACACTGATCATACATCTCAGTCTCTTCTACACCTTCTGACTGACGTGGAAGAGACTGAGAAGGTAATGATATAGGATGCTGGTGTAAGAAATCTTCAGCAGTAATCATTCGTCTGTAGCATCAGAGGTTTCATCAGAACTGATAGCAGGACCACCTTTATAAACAGCACGGATTTTTTGTTCAATCTCTGCGGTCAATTCTGGATTATCACGAAGGAATTTCTTCACGTCTTCAGCACCATGTCCAAGCTGATCACCTTGATAATAGAACCAGGATCCAGATTGTTTGACAATACCTGACTCAATACCCATAGAAAGAATTGAACTTTCACGAGAAATACCTTCACCGTAGATAATGTCAAACTCAGCAGACTTGAAAGGCGGTGCCATTTTATTCTTGACAACCTTCACACGCGTATGATTGCCGATAATATCCTTTGCACTACCCTGTGTTAATGTCTTTACTCGACGTACATCAAGTCGAATAGATGCATAGAATTTCAATGCTTTACCACCAGTAGTGGTTTCAGGATTCCCATAGAAGACACCGATTTTTTCACGCAGCTGATTGATAAAAATAGCGGTAGTATGTGCTTGGTCTAAAGCGCCAGTCATCTTGCGAAGCGCTTGGCTCATTAAACGAGCTTGTAAACCAACATGATTGTCACCCATTTCGCCAGCAATTTCTGCTTGTGGAACTAACGCAGCGACAGAATCAATCACAATGATGTCAAGCGCACCAGAGCGAACAAGCATATCCGCAATTTCAAGAGCTTGTTCTCCTGAATCTGGCTGAGAAATAATCAAATTATCAGTATCAACGCCTAATGCTTTTGCATATGATGGGTCTAAAGCGTGCTCTGCATCAATGTAGGCTGCTACTCCACCATCTTTTTGAGCATTAGCAACTGCATGTAAAGCAAGAGTTGTTTTACCCGATGATTCTGGACCATAGATCTCAACAATACGTCCTTTTGGATATCCACCAATACCTAACGCAAGATCAAGAGCGAGAGATCCGGATGGAATCACAGGAATATCTTGTTGTGGTCGGTCACCGAGACGCATTGCAGCGCCTTTACCGAAACTTTTTTCAATTTGTGCGAGTGCAGTTTTTAAAACAGCTTCACGTTGTTGATACTGTTTATCATCATTTGCAGATGCGTTTTTTTGTTGTGCCATAGCAAAAATAGCTTTCTATATGTATTTTTTCTATATGCTATAAAATTTATTGATTGTTGTATTGGTGCTGTGCTCTTAGGCGACAGATTGTAGGATTTTTTTATTTTCGATTTGTTCTACTTCATTGGCGACAAGTCGGAGGATTTGGCTGAGTCGGAATCCTAGTGCTGATGAGATAGAGACGAGGAGTTCGGAGCTTGCTTCTTTTTGGCCTCGTTCGATTTCAGATAAGTATCCAAGTGATACTCCTGCTTGTTCGGATACTTCGCGTAAGGTGCGGTGGCTTTCAACACGAATGTTGCGGAAAACTGTTCCGAGGATTTTTCGGAAGGAGATGTTTTCTGTTTGTGGTAGTGGGCATGCGGCATTGAGTTGGCAAGTGACGTGTGAGAGATCGTTGACAGTTCGTTGTTGTCGGACTGAAAGAACCTGATTTTTGAGGAGACTGATTGCGTTTTTTTGTGCTGTGGTGAGTAGGTTTGATGGTGTGTGTGTTGGTCTATTACTTGTGTTCTTTTGGTCGTTATTGTCAGGTTTGTTCGTAGTCATGCACATCCCTTCTTGCATGATTTTCCTTCATGAAGCATTGTTTGCTTTGAAGAAGACGATTGGTTAGGTTTATTTTACTCTTTTTCGTATGAATAAGGAATATGGGCTAGCATGGAGAGTGCGGCGGCTACTGTTTTTTCGCGTATTTCTTGGCGAATGCCGTCGAAATGGTATTCTCTGATGATGGTGTGTTTGTTGTAGTTGAGGGCGATGTAGACGAGTCCGACGGGCTGGTATCCGTCACTGTCGGGTCCTGCGACTCCTGTGGTTGATATGCAGATAAGGTTTGCTTTGTTGGGTGTGATGTGTTGATAGTAGGATCGTGTTCCCCATGTCATTTGTTGTGCTGTGTCTTTATTGACTGCTCCTGCATGTTCGAGGAGATGATGGTTGACATGGAGGATGTGTTCTTTTGCATGGAGGTTGTAGGTGATAAAGGATCCGAGGAAGACTGCTGAGGCTCCTGGAATGGAGACGAGGCTGCTGGCAAGGAGACCTCCCGTGAGGGATTCAGCAGTGGCAATAGTGAAGTGATGATGTATGCAGTGTGTGATGACCTGGTACGCTAAGCTATTAATAATGTGCCGTTCTCTCATGAGCGTTATTCTTACTTGTTATTTGGAATGACGAGCCGCATGTTTTCCATGTTTATTGGCTGTTTTATAGACTTCTAATGCTGCGTTGAGATAGATTCCTCCAGAGAGGAGGCAGATGCCGAGAGCAATACCGATTAAAATGTAAGTGACGTAATAGTATCCCAATTCGATATTCAGTGGAATGAAATTAAGTGACCATATCGGGGAAAGAAGAAGTGCCAGAGAGACGCATTCTAAAACTGTTTTAATTTTTCCCATTTGATTGGCTGGAACGACAAGATGATATGTGTCAACGAGAACGAATCGCATAATGGTGATACCAATTTCTCGAATAAGGAAGAGAAGAGTAGCCCACCACCAGAGTTCATTAAAGCACGAGAGAATAACAAGTATTGAGCAAATAAGAAGCTTATCTGCGATTGGATCAAGTAATTTACCAAGGTTTGTAATTTCATTACGAGAACGTGCTAAATATCCATCGAGTTTATCGGTGCTTGCTGCAATAATGAAAATAATCACCGCAATCCAACGATCAACGATATTATTGCGACCACTAGGTCCTCCCATGATTGTCATTATCATAACGATAATGACAAGTGCGATACGAATATTTGTCACGATATTCGCTAGGGTACTCAATTGCTTTGTTAATGGCATTTGATCTGTTTGATTTTCACGATGATCGTTCACTCTAGATCCACCTTTATGTCGTGCTCTCCCTCTCCCCGTCTCTATCATACCGAATTATTCTTCCTCAGATGAAGAATCATTATCCATGATAGAGGATCGTTCACCACGAATAAAATCTAACGCTTGTGATAGATGATCAGGATGAACTAATACTTGTCGTGCTTTTGATCCCTCAGACTGTCCAACAATCCCACGAGATTCAAGCAAATCCATTAATCGTCCCGCGCGAGCAAAACCAATACGAAGTTTACGTTGTAACATAGAGGTAGATCCTAATTTTGTTTGGATCACTAATTCTGCTGCTTTTAATAAATCATCCATATCATTACCAATATCGTCAGCAGTATCTTCAGCAACCTTCTTCTTTTGAATTAACTCGTCGATATCTTTACGGTACACAGGTTTTTGTTGCGTACGGATAAAATCGCATGCTTGATGAATTTCTTGTTCGGTTACCCAGGATCCTTGGAATCGTAATGGTTTTGATTGTCCAATTGGGAGGAATAGGCCATCACCTTGACCAATCAGAGTTTCCGCACCTGTGGTGTCTAAAATAACACGCGAATCTGTAGCAGATGAGGTAGCAAACGCTAAACGTGATGGAATATTTGCCTTAATTAAACCGGTAATCACGTCAACTGATGGGCGCTGTGTTGCGATGACAAGATGAATACCTGCTGCGCGAGCTAACTGTGTAATACGTTGAATCGAATCTTCCACATCTGATTTAGCAACCATCATTAAATCTGCCATCTCATCAATTACGACAAGAAGATATGGGTATGGAGCTAATTTACGTTTTGATCCTTCAGGAACATGAATGCTTCCCTCACAAACAGCCTGATTGAAATCTTTAATATGGTTAAATCCGAAGAAAGCAAGATCATCGTATCGCGCGTCCATTTCTTTACACACCCATTGCAATACTTGTGACGCTTTTTTCGCGTCTGTAATAATTGGTGTTAAAAGATGAGGGATACCCGCATATGCTGTTAATTCAACACGTTTAGGATCCACAAGAATGAGACGAACCTGTTCCGGTGTGGAACGCATGACTAAACTCATGAGTAAGGAATTCACGAACGCAGATTTACCAGAACCAGTTGCACCAGCAATCAGTAAATGAGGCATCTTTGTTAAATCAGTAATAACTGGTTTACCTTCCACATCTTGACCGACAGCGATAATAAGTGGTTTTGTATTCTGGCGTGCAACATCAGAGCGAAGAACATCACCTAAATGAACAATTTCCCTATCGGTATTTGGTATTTCGATACCGATAGCAGATTTTCCAGGTATTGGTGCCAGAATACGTACATCAGAATTCGCTACTGCATACGCGATTTCATCATGAAGGCTTGTGACTTTACTGACTTTGATTCCTTGACCGACAGCTATCTCATATTGTGTGACAGTCGGGCCACGTAAGAATCCTGTGACTTGTGCATCGACACCAAATTGCATGAAGGTACTTTGGAGAGCGTGAATAATACGCTCGTTTTCTGCTGTTTTTTCAGCATGTGGTTCGCCATGAGACAGTAAATCCATTGATGGTAGGACATAGGATGATTGCTGTTCTATTGGTTTTTGTAGAGTGTGCGTTACAGCAGGTGTTGTTGGTGTCAGTACAGATGGGAGTGATGCTGCAGCTGATGATTGCTGCAACATCATGGATCCGCTAGTGGACGATGCTGGACCCGTATCTTCTGTATCCTCTTCTTCTGGAGATGATACTGGTGATGAGGCTACTGGAGTTGGGTCTACTTCCCGATGATATGTCTCTTGATCATCAGCATTATTATCAGCATCATTTTGAGAATAAACTGACGGTTCTTCTTCTATCCTCATATCACGGTCTAATGGTTTATCCTGCTGAGAATCCACCGTATTATGACGCGTCTGATCAATTGGAGTGGGGTGTTGTGCTTGTTCCTCATTGTGTTGTCGGTTGATTCCGTCATGATCATGCTGCTCATCAAGATAATCATCATGCTGAGGTAGGAATGAAGTGAAGACTGGTCCTTGAGGAATATCATCCGTAGCAGAAGCCTCTGGCATTGATGTGTGCTTACTAGCCTCCTGTTGTGATGTAGTAAAACCACTACCCCCCATGAAGGTTGGGATCACCATTGTTTCTTGAGGGGTAAGGAAGTAATCCTCTTCAAGAGGTACAGATGGGTAAATGGGTTCGGTAGAGTGATCAAGATTATAAAATTGTGCTACTGAACGTTCAGTTCCACGGAATGAGCTTGGTTGCGTTGCAGGTGCAGGAGTATACGGTTGACGGATAAACTTCTGTATCTCACTCTGAGATTGAGATGGTGATTGCGGGTGAGATACAGGAATTAATTGTGTTTCCGTATCTTCACTGGCATGCGGATGTAATTTACTCACCAAATTATGAAGTAACTCATTCCCCTGCTGTTGATACGCCTGTATGGTATCGCGTGATAAAGCTTTCCGATCCTCTTCTTGATATCGCTGGTGACGTTCGCGCATCATTGCTGGAATTTGTTCAACATGAAAACCAGTGATTAAAAAGAGTGAGTACACACCAAGAAGGGAAAAAATAATCGTTGCAAAAGAAGGACTTAATCCCCAGCTTAATGGTGAACCAAGTAGAAAACCAAGAATACCACCTGCTTGACAAATATTATCGAAACTAAATCCGTTTGCATTACCAAGCTTGACAACATCAATAATGGAACAGAGTGACCATAATAAAATGAATAAGCCGCCAAGAATATGACCATTACCTGATTTATGGCCAGAATGACGCATTAAGCGAATCGCCACATAGAGCAAGATAATCGGAACAATAAACGATAAGATGCCTAAGGTTCCTGCGGCAACATCATGAAGGAATGATGAGAATGGCGATTCGACACGGAACCATTCACTGGCGATGAAAAAGATAGCGAGAACAAGGAAAGTGAAGCATAATCCATCGCGCTGATACTTTTGATCATATTCCTCATCATTCACACCAAAAATCATGCGGATCATGTTGCCAATAAAATGAGGGAAAATCAGCAAAAGATCTTTTACTGATGTATTCTGACGCTGAGAGGATGAGGGTGTTTTCTTCTTCCGTGTTGTTGATGAACGTTGATTCTGTTTCTTGCCTTCACGTGCCATTTTATTAATCGTTTACCTCGTCTTCATGTGTGAAAGACCCAAGATGTCGAACTGTTGGTGAAACCACACCTAAATCACTCTTATCATAAGACCCAGCATCAGCAAGCTGCACAATACGATATGCTTGTTCATGAACGGTTGATGATTCGCCATTAATCCAATGAATACGAGGATCACGACCGAACCATCCCATTTGCTTGCGTGCCAAGCGTTTTGTCTTTTGACTAATCACAGCAAAAGCATCATCTTCAGACATTTTACCATCGAGATAATCAAAAATCTGTTGATATCCAATTGCTTTGATTGCGGTGACAGAAAGAATTGGGCGTAGTTTTTCTGCTTCTTGAACAAAACCAAGGTCTCGCATGAGGTGCGTTCTACGGTCAATGATCTGATCAAGAACGGTACGATCGATATCTAAACCAATTTGCACACAGGGAAGAGCATACTGGTAGGTTGGTAGTGAGGCACTATACGAGTGGCCTGTTGTGATGATCACTTCCAATGCGCGAATAATACGTCTGGTGTTTGAAGGACCAATTTTCTCTGCTGCGAGAGGATCTTTCAGAGAGAGCTCCTGGAATAGGACACCGGTCCCCTCACGGTGAGCGCGTTCTTCTAATTGGGATCGTAAATCAAGATTCTGTTCCGTGAAATCAAGCTGATCGATAGCAGCTCGAGCATATAATCCAGATCCGCCAACGAGAATAGGGCGAATATGTTTTACCTGTAAATCATGAATACATGCACGAGCCATGGTCTGAAAACGAGCGACAGACATAACTTCATCAGGATTGATCACATCAATTAAATGATGTGGGACTTGGGATAGCTCCTCTGCAGACGGTTTTGCTGTCCCGATTGTCATCTGTCGGTACATCTGATACGCATCTTGATTTACAATTTCACAATGCTGTCCTGCTGCCTCTAACTGTTGAGCAAGATGAATTGCTAATGCTGTTTTCCCTGATGCTGTTGGACCAACAATGGAAATAACACGCGGTTCTGTCTCAATAAACCAGTGGTCTTCTAATAACGTCATATTACTCCCAGGACGTATCACTCAACTGATACACGCAATGCTCATTATCTGATTCTAATTGAGAAGGATCTGAAATCAGATAATGGCTACCTGATTGTGTAATCGTGCATCGTACAAATTGACCAACGCGTGGCATTGTTTGTCCTTCGGGGATGGTGATATGTACGAGTAGTCCACCACGTTCACGACCAGTAACACGATGTGTTTCTTGATCCTTACGACCACCAACTGCAGAGACAAGAACTTCAACCGTTTTACCAAGGAAACGATGCATTTCTTCTTCAGTAATTTTTTCTTGTACTGCGAGCAAGCGGTTGAAACGATCGGTCAGAATGTCAGAAGGCACTTGTTCCATGGTGGCAGCAACGGTTCCTGGGCGTGGTGAGTATTCAAAAATGTAGGCGGATGTAAAACGTGCTTGCTGCACAATATTAAGCGTATCTTGGAAATCTTCTTCTGTTTCTCCAGGGAATCCAACAATGATATCTGTAGTAATGCAGGCGTCTGGCATGGCTTCACGTACCTTGTGGAGGATATCCATATAGCGTTTTGTTCGATATGATCGGTGCATGGCGCGGAGGATACGATCCGATCCTGATTGTAATGGCATATGCAATTGGTGCATGATATTTGGTGTTGCAGCCATGGTCTCGATCACATCATCAGTGAAGGCAGCTGGATGCGGTGAGGTGAATCGTACACGTTCTAATCCATCAATGGTGCCACATTCGTGAAGAAGATGAGCAAACGCATGACGGTTTCCTGTAGAGTACCCATAGGAATTCACGTTCTGTCCTAAGAGGGTTACTTCTTTCGCACCATTCTGGACAACTCTACGAATTTCTTGGAGGACGTCTTCTTCGCTTCGGTCACGTTCGCGACCGCGAACAGCTGGAACAATACAGAAGGTGCACGTATTATTGCATCCCATAGAGATAGATACCCAGGCTGATGCTTTTTGACCGCGTTTGATAGGCAAATCGCTTGGGAAAACAGAGAGTGCTTCCTGAATAGAGGTTTGTGATTGATGGGTTTCACGCGCTGAGTTTAATAATTGTGGTAATTGATCAATGGTATGTGTTCCAAAAATAGCGTCCACCCATGGTGCTTTTTTCAGGATTAAATCTTTATCTTTTTGTGCCATGCAACCACCCACGGCGATTTGCATCTGAGGATTCTTTAATTTATACCGATGCCATTGTCCGAGAGTCCCATACATACGTTCTGTCGCATTTTGACGGACAGCACAGGTATTCATGACAACGAGATCAACATCCTTATCGTGTATCTGCTGATCTGTTGCTTTCTGATAGCCTTGTGCTTCAAGTAAACCAGCAATATGCTCGGAATCAGCGATATTCATCTGGCATCCCAAAGTGTGGATCATATATGTCTTATTGTTCATCTTTAACCTGTCATCAGAGAAGTTGTTATATGCGTCATTCTACAAAAAATAGTTATAACGTAGATACACGGTTGTATGATTCCTTTCATGATTCTCGAAAGAAAAAAATCGCAATATCAGATTGAATCTGAATATTATAGGATCATTACAGAATATGGCATCGAAAACGAGTTCGGGAATATCAATGATTTTAATATTCTCATGCAAATCTACTCCGGTGCAATGCGTGAAATAGGAACGAAATTAGAGAATCTTGATGAAGAGTTTCAATGTCGACGGATTCCAAATCCTATTCATCATATGGAATCTCGTTTAAAAACATTCGAGTCTATTCTGGGGAAACTCAAAAAGAATAATCTTCCTATTACCCTCCGATCGATTCAACATAATCTGTATGATATCGCAGGAATTCGAGTTATTTGTAATTATCGGAATGATATTTATTCAGTCGCTGATATGCTGTCAAAACAACCGGATGTGAATGTTCTTCGCACAAAAGATTATGTAGCGCATCCGAAACCGAATGGGTATCGTAGTCTCCATCTGATTTATACTGTCCCCGTATTTTTAACTGATGGACCACATGTGACCCCTGTGGAAGTACAGTTCCGAACGATTGCGATGGATTATTGGGCTAGTCTTGAGCATGAACTGCGATACAAGAATCAGACTTCTGATCATCATTATGAGCAGCATTCTCGTACCTTAATTAATTGTGCCTCACAGTTGGATGAGATTGAACGCATGATGCAAAGTGTGCATGATGATCTCAACGAGCAAAACTAGCGTACATCTTCTTGTCTTTTTCTGATTAAACTAAATAACAGTAGGTGAATTACCACTTATGGTTAAAAGGAGTTTTTATGTTTAATCAAACCCCGAATCCAAACTATCCGCATCAGAATCCTTATGTTGATAGTCAAAGTACTGTTCTGAGTGAAAAGTTAATACATACGTCTGCAACAAAAGCCTATGGTGAGATGACCATTGGTCTTTTTGTGACTGCTGTTGTCGCCTGCTTGAGTTATCTCACTGGTTTCACGTATGATCTTCTGGTTACTGCTGGCAATATTGGGTGGATTATCTTAAGTATCATTCAAATTGCGTTAGCAGTGTCCCTAAGCGCTCGTATTTTCCGTATGCGTGTGAGCAGCGCTCGATTCTGCTTCTACTTGTACGCCGTGTTAATGGGATTAACACTCTCAACGATCTTCTTTGAGTTCTCTGCTACGGATATTTCTCTGTCCTTGTTCATGACGGCAGGCTTCTTCCTCTGCCTCACTATGATCGGACTCACTACAAAGAAAAATATTCTGAATGCTCGTATGATCTTTGTTGTTGGTTTTATTGTTTTGATTGTGGCTGAATTACTGTTAATGCTCATTCATTCATCAGCATTGGTCATGCTTGTTACTGCGATTAGTCTTGTTCTTTTCGCAGGGTTAACGATCTATGATGCGCAATGGACACGTCAACTGTTTAATCAGTATGGTAATAATCCAGATATGTTAAACAGGATTTCTATTCTTGCTGCATTAAATCTGTATCTTGACTTTATTAATCTATTCTTGAGTGTCTTGCAATTATTCAATAATTCACGGCGTTAACGAACAACGATATTAGGAAAATAACATACTATTAGGCGAAAAATGCAACAACATCAGCGAAAAAATGAAATAAAAGGAGCATTAATCCTTCTTTTAGCAGCTATTATTTGGGGATTAGCATTTGTGGCGCAGGTATCTGGCTCCTCACTCCCCCCATTAAGTTTTAATGCCATTCGTTTTACTATTGGTGCGATCATCCTGCTTCCAGTTGCTATCATCACAACGAAAAAACAGCATCTGCATGATACAAAACGTGCTATTAAAGCGTCTGCTATCTGTGGTTTTGTCCTGTTTATTGCAATGACGTGTCAGCAATATGGATGCATATTGTCACGTAATGCTGGTGAATCTGGATTTCTGGCTAGTTTATCCATTATTTTTGTTCCGTTAATTGGTATTTTCCTAGGGAAACGATTACGGTTGCCAATTATTATTGCTGTTGTTCTGAGTGTTCTTGGTTTATACCTTCTGGTGTTTATTGGAGGTACTGGAACATGGGATATGGGTGATGCGTTACTTCTTATTGCCGCATTCGCGATGGCTATTCAAAGTATTGTGATTGCTCGTGTTGCTGGCTCAGTGGATCCTATGCAATTATCATTTGGACAAATTGTGATGGTTGCCTTACTGAGTTGGATTGGTGCACCGTTTCTTGGTGGCTTACCAACAGTTGCTGGTATTCATTATGCAGTTGGACAATTACTGTATACAGGTATTTTGTCAACGGGTGTTGCGTACACGTTACAAATTATTGGGCAGAAAACTGTTGATCCTGCGCCAGCAACGATTATTATGTGCTTACAATCCTTATTCTCTGTGATTGCAGGCGCTATTCTTCTTCATGAAATGATGAATTGGAATGGGTATATTGGATGCTTACTCATGCTGATTGGCAGTTTCGTTGCAGAAATCCCCTCTCGCACAGAAAAAAAGCAACAAGCTATTACCTCGCATATTGAATAGCAATTATTCTCACAGTAAAAAGAATTAGTAGCGATCTTCCTGCTCTTGAGAATTAATAATAATATTCTTATGAACAGGAAGATTTTTTAATAGGCGTTGACTCACCTGCGCAACAACATGAGAATAATTCGTTGGCAATGTAATCACATGCGTTGGGACTGACAGTGGATCAGTAACACCACAATTCTGTTGAGAACACAAGGATACTAACCACACATGATTCTTTGTATTCATTGGAGTCACCTGTTGAGAATTAGCAGCATGAACAATTGGAATATGGTGTTGTGTTAAGAAACGCGACGCTATTTGTGTGGCTGATTGTGTTGTCGTGAAAATAACAGTTGGTTCCCCATGATACCAATGATGGTACGCAGACCAATTCGCTGTAAAACTATCCATTGCTTCTGACGGATTCCATCCTAATGCTGGCGTACGTGCCGTTACTGAAGCATCTGTATTAATATTACGATCATGAAGAAGTGACGAATACCAGCCTTGTGTAGCATCAACACCTGTTAACGTATCTAACGATGAGCGAACCACCATAGACTCATCATGCAATGTCTGGTCAGAAAAACCATGCGCCTGTAACCATTGCACCATTTGAGACCCTAATTGCTCATAATTAGGACCAATATAGGTCGTGTAATCACGTAAACTCACTGAATTTGGAATACGATCTAAGAGAATAACTTTTTTTCCTTGAGATTCAGCCTCTTCCAAATAATTACCCAACGTTGGTAATGATTCAGGACTAATCACAAGGATAGGAATATTACGATCTAAAAACTGATCAATCGTTTTAGCCTGGTTTAATGCTAATGATGACGGAACATAATCTACTGAGAGGCCAGCCTTCTCTAAACCACCAACAGTATTCTGCTCCATCGCATGAATCGCATCACCTTGAGTAGACCCAGCACCAACAAAACCGATAGAAGGCGTCGAGCTATTCTTTGAGACAGTTAAAGATTTATAACCAGCCAACCCAGCAAAACTGATAACAAAAATCAGTACAATTAGAGCACACGCAAAAACACTCCGTCGCTTTTCATTCTTTACTGCCATGTATATTCCAAGCTACTCAAAGATATTTCTCTTAATAATTTACTATAAAATACACTAAATAATAGTGATATAACGAGCAGAATGTAAAACACCAAACTTATCTCAACTCACACCTACCCTCATAAAAGATAAAATCAACAAAATACTATGAATAATACTCCAAATAAACGAGCTGTAGAAGTAATATCTCATTGGATCGTTATCTCAAAGAACTGCTTGTAATACGTCTTCTTTGTATTCTTCTAGTTCAATGATGGCATTCAACGTATAACCATAGATTACTTTCGATGTCTTTTCGTGTTTTCTCTGTTATGAGACTTATCTCTTAAAAAGAGCAATGGTTTCAACATAGTTTGATACGCCCATTTTGATGTCAGAGCCTCTGTTCGTTAGCGGAAACGAATCCACTGTTTTCGGAAATCCGCATAGAATGCAGACTTTTCCTGGAGTGGCATATTCCATCGTCTCAACCGTTGATTATTGCGAGTACATGGGATTTCATTGTCTTAATATTTTAATTATTTTTAGTGGAACTGAGAAAAATTTGTTGCTATGTATTTTTTCAAATTGTTTTTTGTGATGTTCTCTCAGTCTGTGATCTCAATTGATAAACTTATAGATGTGGCAATGTTTCTGAGTTGGTGTGAAGCAGAGATGTTTTTGTTATTATGCTGTTCTCTGTTGTTGGTGATGGAAAGATGAGGTCAACTTTTATATTTCCTCGTTTTTTCTGCTCATATATTCCATTGCTTTTCTCATATTTGTTATAAATGTTTCATTTGGGATTAATGCGATACCCTGTTTGTTGCTGAGAACTATGAGGCGTTGTCCTTCTTTTAATCCAAATAGATCTCTTGCGCCTTTTGGTATGATGATCTGACCTCTATTATTGATTGTTACAGAACCCCAGATGTTCTTGTCTTTTGGAGCTGGTGGTATTAAGCCTATGTCTTCTATAGATTTTGTTCTGATTAAACTATCTATGCTTATTCCGTATACTTTAGCCAGGAGAGCGCATTTTTCGATATTAGGAATGGTCATGCCGGTTTCCCATTTGGCATAGGCTTGCCTTGAAATACCTATTTTTTGCGAAATTGCTTCTTGTGAATAACCGTGAATGTTGCGCAGCATGATCAGATTATCTTTTAGCATTGTTTGCTTTTCCTTATAGGTCTATTTTTTCGAAAGAATTGCATGCTTTTCTGTATGATACTAATGTCAGCAGTAGGTATATGAGGATTCCTGTCGCGAGCATAATTAGTTGTGATGTTATCTGTTCTGTGCCAAAAGCGTTTACCCATTTGAGACCGGGAATATGATGTGCTGTTTCTGCTGCCAGTATGGTTACAAAACAGGCAATGATAAAGGTTATAAATGGTTTGGCTAATTTGTAGGTTGTTTTAAAGAATCCTCTGACAAATATATAATTGAACAGGCCGAATATGACGCATGCTGTTCCTAGTGCAAAAAAGTTTGCATTCATCAGTGTGTTGTTGCGATAGACGCTGGACTGCAAAAATAGTGTCATGCGAAGGCAGACAGTTAATAACATTAGCAAAAGTGTGCAGATTTCGATCATACAGACAAATAGATATTTTCCTTTTACCACATTCCTTTTTGCTATAGGCAACAGGGCTGAAAATACAATATCGTTTGTCTCTCTTGTTGTCTGAAAACTGTGGAATAATCCCAGTGATGCAAAAAAGGCTCCGCAAAGGATAGGATACCCTGGCAGCAGAAACATGAGCCCGAACAGAATGAACAGATAGGACAGGATTGATGCGCTTAATCTCATTTCCTTTAAAAGAAGATTATACATGAGACATGTCTCCTTCCATTCGAAGGATTGTGTCCTCAATCGTTTCTCCTGTTCTGGAATAGTCAGATATAAAGTCTTTTTTTGGCATCGTTGCTATTATTTTTCCTTGTGAAATGTATATGATATCATCCGCGCATTTCTCAATATCGGAAATAATGTGGGTCGAGAAAAATACTGCGACGCCATCATTTTTCAGATTAGTGAATATCTCACAAATCTCATTTCTAGAAAACGGATCCAGACCGCTTGTAGGCTCGTCCAGAATCAGCATCTCCGACTTATGAGACAGTGCAAGCAGAAGATTCAGCTTAACTTTCATGCCTTCCGACAGCTCTGATGGCGTTTTTGTCTCGTCTATAGAGAACAGCTCCAAATATTTTCGATAAGTAGCTTCATCCCATGTCTTATAGAATCTTTTGACAATACTGACAACATCACAAATTTTTTTCCTTGGATACCAGCTGATTGTCCCGGTAGAATACCCTATACGTCTCTTGATCTCAGTTTCGTTGTCTGCAATGGGCTTGCCAAAGAATCTCACACAACCACTGTCAGGATGAACCAGATTCAGCATTGATTTGATTGTTGTCGTTTTCCCGGCACCGTTCCTGCCAATAAATCCTGCAATTCTTCCGTTTTCTAAACTAAAAGAAACATCGTTCAGTTTAAAGGACTGATATTCTTTCACAAGGTTCTGTACTTCCGCAATAATCATAAGCAACTCCAAGGATTTGAATTATATTATTACTGTAATATGTAGTTGCTTCAATGAGTATCAACC
>JAFYHY010000139.1 GCA_017538895.1 Aeriscardovia sp.
GTTCCCGTCCCGCATCCCACATCAAGGATTTTATCTTCGTCGTTTATCTCCAGTTCTTTAATCAGATCTATATAAAACCTGGCGCTTCCTTTCCCCATGAAGCCTTCGTCATAGTTTTCGGCATACTTATCAAATTCCATGATCATTCCTCCCCTCTATACGGCAATTCCAAGGAGTAATCAACAGATCTCTGTAATACCGATATTAACGCCTTAAAGGACTTCATGTCAGGATCAAGATAATAGTAATTCTTTGTTCCTTCCCTTCTTACATTTACAACTCCAGCATCCTTAAGAATCTTCATATGATGGGAAACGGCCGGTCTCGAGAGGCTTGACATCTTCACAATATCTCCAACCCTCATTCCCATCGGCTTTACCGTTATCATCATCTGATACAGAATGTGCAGTCTGTTTTCGTCACCCAATGCCACCAGTACCGCCCTGCAATCCTTGAAATCAGATGCCAGCTTCATAAACTCTTGCTTGTTATGCATTGTATAACCTCCTTTGGTTTAATTTCTTAAACCATTATACTACAAAATTCAAAAAAGAGTTCATTGGGAAAGAAAATCGATACCAATAACATGTTAGCTGAGAGACATTCCACAGATGTGCTTCCAACACGTTCTATCCGTATCCAATGACTGTTATTATATCTGCGCACCTTTTTCTTTTAGCTTTGCATAGTATTTATCTCTCTTATCTGTAAAAATCGTTCCTATCGCAGATGTATTCAGTTTAACCTTATATCCGTTTTCAATAGCTCCAAGAGCAGTAAGTGCTACACATCCTCCACCGTCAACTCCAATGATCTCTACTTCATCAACGGATTTCATTTTCAATAAATCAACCAGTTCCGGATTTGAAAATGCATCGCCTTTATACTTATCTAACACATGAGATGATTTAATTGATAATCCTTCCACAATTTCTGCTTCTTTAGTACCGTCAAAACATTTCACAGGTGCAAGTTTGTTTATCAGATTATTTTTCATCAGATTTCTTATATAAACAATAATGCTTTCTGAATTATCCTCTATAACAGAATTTACCCTTTGAATCATATCAGCAGGATATTTGAACATTTCCGCATGATTCTTTCCAACAGTAACTTCCTGCATATCAAGTATTAATAAAGCCTTTGACATATACATTCTCTCCTATATCGCTTTTAACTGTAATATAAACGCTTCATAAACTTAATTCATTTCTCTAAACGCATGTAAATGCTTTGATCTCCTTCTAAGGAGCCGGAATACATTTGCAACCAAATAACCATCAGCTATGGCATGATTCATTATTCAGATTTCCTTCCGCGACGATGATCATAGTTTGGTGTTTTTTTAACAACGCCCATATGGTTAGCTGATTGTCGAAACAAACAGGTCTAATGGATTCCTCCCACTACGCCCATTTACCACTGCCGATACCTCTTGCATGCAAAGTTTTTTAGCCTTATCTATGTAATCAACCACAATATCCCATGTCAACACTTCCAACTCATCCGTGTCAAATTCAGGTGCCTGCAACTGTTTACCAAAACGATCAGCCATACTTAACAAACTTCCTCTGTCAATACTAACATCGGGTATATCAACAGCACTAATATGATCCCTTGGGATATTGTATTTTTTTATCAGCAAATGGTTAAGCCTCCAGTAATCCCTATACATTGCCTGTATCTTTTCATTCTTGATATCATTTGGAAGGTGCCTGATATATTTGTCATATACATCGTGATACCACAATGCATCCATTATGATATGGCAGAAGTAACCCAGATAATAATCTTTGTCCATCTCCTCCATATGCATACCTGAAAATGTATTCCAATTAATTCCTTTTTTCGAGGTATCATTACATGTTTCCATAAAATGCAACTTACAGTAACTGCCGTCTTCTTTATTGCCCGTATCAGGAGCTAGCACCGCACCAATAAGAAACAAATTAAGGTTCTTAATACCGATTCTATCTGCTATCAGGTGTGATACTATGTAATGAATCATTGACGAAGCCATCTATTTTTCCTTTTCTTTTTCTAAAAAGAATTCCAATTTAATGCACCACTTGTTTTTCGAAAAACACTATGTCCATGCCATCTTTAATATGCTCAATCTCTCCAGTCTTCTGATAACCCATTTTTGAGTATAAATGGCAAAGCTTATCTTCCTGAGCTATGGTATCGAGGCGCCAGTATTCTGCATCCGGATACAGAGATTCAACCTTTTTGATTGCCTGTTGAGCAAGCCCTTTATTCTGATATTCCGGCAAGATTAAAATTTGTACCAAAACATATATCTTATCTTGTTTGCGAATACGAATTGAGCCAATAACGCTCTCATCTTCCAAAATCAGATAGTATGTTACGTTCTTATTAGAAAACCGTTGAAGCGTTCGCTCAAATGGTTCCGTAGCGGGACTTGTCTCCTTATCCTGATACTTTTCGTACAAAGCAGCAAAAGCTTTCAATTGCATGGAGTACAGTAATTCCAAATCTTCTTTTTTTGCTTCTCGTAAATCTATCATTTCTATTCTTCCCCCCCATCATCAATAAAACTGAAAGATAAAAGGCTATGCCCTCATCCCGACAATTTGGAAGTTATCGCGCTCTTTTCCTTAGCAGGCAGCTCGACAAACTTGAATTTGGCAGCGATAAGCTGCCTTACATGAGTCCCTTGAAATACGCATGCAGTAATTCCTTTGTCACAGGTATACTGTATCCTTCAAGTTCCTTGTATACTAAATCTGTCAGATTCATAAGCCTTTCCCATAATTCCGAAGGGTTTTCATTGGTGATAAATGTGCTCCGGATCGCAGCTTTTTCAGCTTCCGGCAGCCTGTCAATTTCGCGGTTCAGGTTACTCTCCAGCCGGTATCGATCTCCAAGCAGATCGATATACAGCTTTCTGACATATTCCAGCTCACCTATCACTCGGAAGTATTCTCCACGATGAATCGCCACTGCCGCATGCATCAATCGAGCCCATACTGACTGGCAGGCTGTGTCTATGTCTTCCTTCTGTTTCCTGCCGTATATCCTGTCATTCATCCCCTCCAAAGATTGTGTCATCTTTTCTTCCACTGTACCGGAATGATCATACAGAACCTTAAACGCCGGTTTCCAAGCTGCCGCATGATCATACGCGCCATATCCGAGATCAATTTCCAGAAGATTTGATAATATGTAACACTGGAGATGCCGGGATTTATCTTGTTTAAAAAACAGAAGTTCATATTTATCTGAGATCCTCCGGTGCATATATTCCATGACCTCCGTCATGGAATCATCAGAATCCAGCGCAATCACAAAATCCAGATCCGATCGATCGTCGTGATACCCTTTTGCTCCGGAACCCACCTGGACCAACGATATTATTTTACCGCACTGCCTGGCAGTCGAAAGGATATAATCGAAAGCAACCTGTCTGTCTCGTACGCTAAAAACCGCATCCATTTCTACGCCTCCTTACACAAATTTCGGTTTGTCATCGTTAATAAAACCAAAATTTTATTCCAAATAACATTATATATTAGAGATTCCTAATGGTCAATGCGACTTTAACTTGCCAAGCCCCTGTACCCCGGCTTACCAGGGTACAGGGGCTTGAATCTTA
>JAFYHY010000140.1 GCA_017538895.1 Aeriscardovia sp.
CTTGGAGAACTCTCCGATTTTTAACTTTGTTTTGTTACCCATTATCGTACGATGTTTTGCTAGCGGGTGCAAAATTAAAGCATGACCTTAGGGACGAGTCAAGTGTTTTTTGGAAAAATTTCTCTCTTCATACTTTTCTCATTATCCTGAAAGTACAACGATCGCCTCCTCTGAGAATCGTATTCTCAATCCTGACATCGAACCGGCTGTCAGGTTCAAGTTGCGACAAAATATATAAAATGCTTTGTCTGGAGCACTCGCATTGGTTTGGATTGTTCCTGAGTCCACATTTTACCTTGGGGCACGAACACTCCAAATAACTCAGTTCATAAACCTTCCCAGGCTCAATAACCCTACCCTGATACGACTTGCTGTTGTACCCTTCCGAGTAGATCCTGTCGAAATCCCCATCATACTTGGCATAGATTTGCTTATGTAATGGGAGGACATGATCCTTAACGCATTCTATAGCCTCTTTTCTATAATCCATATTTATTATTGTATAGTAATCAATTCGCAACCTTGTTTAGCGTAATAGGCGAGCATCTCAGGCAACTTCTTCAGGTCGTAGCTGGTGACACAGTCAGAGAAAACGTGTACCGTATAGCCTGATTTCCGCAAGTTGAAACAGGTGGACTTGACGCAGCCGGTAGCATCGGCGCCGGCGACATAGAACTCAGTGATTCCGTTTTCGGCAATGAATGAGCAAAACGCCTCGTTCGTCAAAGCGTTGCTCTTTGTCTTCACAAAGATATTATCCGAAACGACCTTTAGTTCCGGTACTAATTCTTCACCACGAGTGCCAGGCTTGAATGTACGGGTACCTGCGGTAATATTGTTGTGCTTGATATAGACGACGTGCATCCCTTCCGATACGGCCCAGTCAATCGCTTTGTTGATATTGTCGATGATGTCACGGTAGTACTTCGTGATGTCATTTTGGATGTCAATAACGATTAGTGCTTTTGTATTCATATTTCTCTTTTCATTTCATTTTTTATCCAATTATCCAAGAACGCCATCTGTTCTTCAGTGTGGAACCAATGCTCGCCTCCTTCCATGACAGTCAGCGGAACATTGTGCGTTTTTGCAAAGTCGCTGATGGTATCCAATGAAACCAAATCGTCTTTGCTTCCATAAAGAATGTAGGTCGGCACGCTCCACTTGACAGGATGGCTTTTCACATAGCGAAGCCATTCTCCAGTCAGTTCGTAGCCATTCAACTTTTCCATGTCGACCACTGGCGAAATGAAGTAGGCCTTCTGAATCATGTTGTCTATGCCTGCATTCATGCAGAAGAAAGCCCCGATGCTGTTGGCAATTACGATGATGTCATCGTATTTGCTCTGCAACTCTTTCACGGCATCATATATCTCCTTACCCGTGTCCCAAGGACTGAACGTCTGATAGTCCAAACCTATTACTTCGCAATCAGGAAACAGCGGTATGTAATGCACGCTCTCTGTTGCACTGCCGCCTTTGCCATGTATGTATATTACCGCATTCATCCGTTCTTTATGAAATGGAAATCACAGCAATTCGCACCTTTTCCTAATGTTCCGCTCCGTTCGAACCGAATCTTTGGCATCAGGCCACTGAAAG
>JAFYHY010000141.1 GCA_017538895.1 Aeriscardovia sp.
GAAGGGCAGAAGCCGTTGGCATAGATGATACCGACGTTAATTTCGTGAACAGCGAGATTAAGGTAACGGGCAAGAGACGTAAGCAACGCCTGATACCAATGACTGATGAACTTGCGGATGTCCTGCATTATTATATTGGAATGCGGGATGACTGCGTAGCCCGATGTGGAAATGAGGCTCTCCTTGTGAATGACAAGGGCGAAAGAGTTACAGACGGGTGGGTATATTCCACCGTTCGTGAAAAGCTTTCCCTGGTAACTTCGATGAAGAAGCGCTCTCCGCACGTACTCCGACATTCATTTGCCACTTCAATGCTTAACCATGAGGCTCAGTTGGGTAGCGTCCAGAAGCTGCTCGGTCATGAGAGCATAGCAACGACTGAAGTTTACACACATGTGACGTTCGAGGATCTTAAGAGAATTTACAAAAAAGCCCATCCCCGGGCAGATGTCTAACTTTTAAAAACAAGTTAACCATGGAAATTAAGATTCAGGCAGTCAATTTTGACGCACAGGAGAAATTACAGGAGTTTGTCAACAAGAAGGTAGAGAAACTCTCAAAGTCTTACGATGATATAAAGAAAGTTGAGGTGCAACTTAAGGTTGTCAAGCCTGCTACTGCTCTGAATAAAAATGTGAGCATGAACGTAGGCATACCTGGAGTTCCTGTTTTCGTAGAGAAGACATGTGATACATTTGAAGAGGGCATTGACCTCTGTGTAGACGCTCTGAAGGTAAAATTGGCAAAAATCAAGGAAAAAGCTAGAAATCATTAAAAAACTTCCAGAAAAGTTTGGTGATTTAAAAAAATATGCGTACCTTTGCATCCGAAATCGAAAAATGAGCCCTTTTGGGGGTCTCAAAAAGGTGCAAACCTGCCTCTTTAGCTCAGTTGGCCAGAGCACGTGATTTGTAATCTCGGGGTCGTTGGTTCGAATCCGACAAGAGGCTCTCCTATAAGAGATAGGAGGTTGTTTCAGAAGCAAAGGGACGCATATATTTTGAGGGTGGTTACCAGAGTGGCCAAATGGGGCAGACTGTAAATCTGCTGGTTTTTACCTTCGGTGGTTCGAATCCATCACCACCCACTCAAGTTGATAAACGCGAGTATAGGATTGCTTATTCTCGCGTTTTTTCTTCCAAAAGACAATGCGGAAATAGCTCAGTTGATAGAGCACTAGCCTTCCAAGCTGGGGGTCGCGGGTTTGAGCCCCGTTTTCCGCTCCACTTGCTGTAATAGCTCAGTGGTAGAGCACTTCCTTGGTAAGGAAGAGGTCCTGAGTTCAACTCTCAGTTACAGCTCTCTTGTACTTTGAAGGAGGAAACTGAAAATTCAGAATTTATAAACATTTAATAACAAGTAAAATGGCAAAAGAGAATTTTGTGCGCACCAAACCGCACGTAAACATCGGTACTATCGGTCACGTTGACCACGGTAAGACAACTCTGACAGCTGCTATCACAACTGTGCTGGCAAAGGCTGGACTCTCTGAGGTTAAGTCATTCGATCAGATTGACAACGCTCCTGAGGAGAAGGAGCGTGGTATCACTATTAACACCGCTCACGTTGAGTATGAGACAAAGATTCGTCACTACGCTCACGTTGACTGCCCGGGACACGCTGACTATGTGAAGAACATGGTAACTGGTGCTGCTCAGATGGACGGTGCTATCCTCGTTGTTGCTGCAACTGACGGTCCTATGCCTCAGACTCGTGAGCACGTTCTGCTCGCTCGTCAGGTA